>NZ_JBIVCU010000040.1:0-1147 GCF_044746785.1 Pseudomonas sp. NPDC090208 | reverse complement strand
CAAACATCTCCCAGGAACGTATTCGCTCTGATTGCGCATCAGCGAAAATGCAACCTGCGCCAGCTTTCTGGTCAGGATCGTCAACGCTTCGGTTTTGGCCTTACCTTCATTCAGTTTCTTTTCATAAAACGGCGCCCAACTGGCCGATCGGCAAGCCGCCATTGACGCGTTATGCCCCAGGCGTCGTATTTCAGGGTCGCCTTTTTTGCTCAATCGGCGGCGCCCTGATTTGTTTCCTGAATCCGACACCCGCAAATCCAGACCCAGATAAGCAATGTAGGCATCTGCGTTTTTGAACTCTCCGCGCAGAAATGCAGCAAATAATCCGGTAGCCGTCAGAAAGCCGATACCTTCGATTTTCTGGCAGCGCTTGACCTGGGGCATCTGGCCCGCTTCGTTCAGCAGCGTCTTGAGCTGTTTTTCGATGCTCTTTTCCAACGCGTCGAAGTCATGCATCAAGCGTTCGAAACCGCTTTCGAACAACGATTCCTTTCCCCAGCTTTGTCGGAGCGCCGTCTGAGTGGCAACGAGCTTCGCCCGGCGATGCAGCAGGTGCTTTAGCTGGTTATATAGCTTGGGTGGCGGGTTCCACTGGCGTAATTCGTCGCCTTCTTTTTCCAGATATCGGGCCAGCAGCTGCGCGTCACAGGCGTCCGTCTTGGCCCGCTTGCCCAGGCTATCTCGATATTTACTCACCCGGGCAGCATCCACCACAAAGACTCTATGCCCGCTCTCGTGGGCCAACCCGGCCAAATCCAGGTGGTAAGTGTTTGTCGCCTCAAGCGCAATGGCGCTGCCAGCAGGCAGCATTTTCAGCCAACGGCAGATGGAGGCCCGCTCATTGGCAATGCAGGCCGTTTTGTCGCTACCACGGCGAGCAATGACAAGCTCCGCCATCGCCACATCGACACCCACAATCGCCGACGCATCAACAATTGCCATGACTTACCCTCCGAGCTAGGGTTTAAGTGCTTGATGGGGGGCACCGTAGCGCTGGCTTGCTTCTATCGTCGGTCCAGTGGCCGATGCATTCCTTATCGGCGCTTCAGGTGACAGGGTGAGATGGAAGTCTCCCAACGGTCTGTACTGGCTAGAGTCAGATTCGGCTTTCCGTCCTGCCCACCCCATCAAGTCTAAGCATACAAGC
>NZ_JBIVCU010000039.1:789-1280 GCF_044746785.1 Pseudomonas sp. NPDC090208 | reverse complement strand
ATTCCGGTCACGGTCATTGAGATCGAGCCGAATCGCGTCACCCAGTTCAAAACCGAAGAAAGCGATGGCTATCGTGCAGTGCAAGTCACTGTCGGTGAGCGTCGTGCTTCGCGCGTGACTGCTGCTCAGGCAGGTCACTTCGCTAAAGCGAACGTTGCCGCTGGTCGTACCGTCCTGGAATTCCGTCTTGAAGAAGGCGAATACAAGGCTGGCGATCTGATCAATGCAGAAATTTTCGCCGCTGGCCAACTGGTAGATGTTACCGGTCAGTCGAAGGGTAAAGGCTTCGCCGGTACCATCAAGCGCTGGAACTTCCGCGGTCAGGACAACACCCACGGTAACTCCGTCTCCCACCGCGTCCCGGGCTCTATCGGCCAGTGCCAGACTCCTGGTCGTGTATTCAAGGGCAAAAAAATGTCCGGTCACATGGGCGCTGAGCGCGTGACCGTACAGTCCCTCGAAGTAGTGCGCCTGGACGCTGACCCCAATCT
>NZ_JBIVCU010000039.1:0-779 GCF_044746785.1 Pseudomonas sp. NPDC090208 | reverse complement strand
CTGTTGTTGGTCAAGGGCGCTGTTCCTGGCGCTACTGGCGGCAACGTGGTTGTACGTCCAGCAGCCAAGGCTCGCGGTTAAGGGGAAGCTGACATGCAATTAAATGTAAATGGCGCTCAAGCGATCGAAGTTTCTGAACTGACTTTCGGTGGCGAATTCAACGAGACGCTGGTTCACCAAGCAGTCGTGGCCTACATGGCCGGCGGCCGTCAGGGTACCAAGCAGCAAAAGACCCGTTCTGACGTAGCTGGTGGCGGTAAGCGCCCATGGCGTCAGAAGGGTACTGGCCGTGCTCGTGCCGGTACTATCCGTAGCCCAATCTGGCGTGGCGGCGGTACCACTTTCGCAGCGCGTCCTCAGGATCACTCCCAGAAGCTGAACAAGAAGATGTATCGCGCTGCTCTGCGTTCCATCCTTGCTGAGCTGGTTCGTACCGATCGTCTGGTTGTGGTTCAGGACTTCGCTGTCGAAGCACCGAAAACCAAAGACCTGCTGGGCAAGCTGAATGGCATGGGTCTGACTGACGTCCTGATCGTGTCTGATGCTGTTGACCAGAACCTGTACCTGGCTGCTCGCAACCTGCCGCACGTCGATGTACGTGACGTTCAAGGTTCCGATCCGGTCAGTCTGATCGCATACGACAAAGTGTTGATCACTGTGTCGGCCGTGAAGAAATTCGAGGAGCTGCTGGGATGAACCAGGAACGCGTATTTAAAGTTCTGCTTGGCCCGCGCGTTTCGGAGAAGGCTACGGTTCTGGCAGACAATATAGGTCAGTTC
>NZ_JBIVCU010000038.1:0-5642 GCF_044746785.1 Pseudomonas sp. NPDC090208 | reverse complement strand
TATCAACGAGTTAGACGATAAGTCAGCGAGGAAGTGCTTCGGTTTAGATGTTCGAATCGACAGCGGTGAAAAAGGTGGTTGACAGCAGGTTGTAACGCTGTAGAATTCGCCTCCCGCTAACGTGAGATGCTGAATCGAACGAAGCGCAAGTGATTGAAGTTGATAAAGAAATTTTGAAAACTTCGCAAAATAATCGCTTGACAGATTGAGACGCTGCTGTAGAATGCGCGCCTCGGTTGAGACGAAAGCTCTTAACCAACCGCTCTTTAACAACTGAATCAAGCAATTCGTGTGGGTGCTTGTGTCGTAAGACTGAAGTCGCAAGATTATCAGCAACGCAAGTTACTCCACGAGAAATCATGGTTTAACCAACGATTGCTGAGCCAAGTTTAGAGGGTTTTCTCAAAACCCGATTGCAGTATTGAACTGAAGAGTTTGATCATGGCTCAGATTGAACGCTGGCGGCAGGCCTAACACATGCAAGTCGAGCGGATGACAGGAGCTTGCTCCTGAATTCAGCGGCGGACGGGTGAGTAATGCCTAGGAATCTGCCTGGTAGTGGGGGACAACGTCTCGAAAGGGACGCTAATACCGCATACGTCCTACGGGAGAAAGTGGGGGCTCTTCGGACCTCACGCTATCAGATGAGCCTAGGTCGGATTAGCTAGTTGGTGAGGTAATGGCTCACCAAGGCGACGATCCGTAACTGGTCTGAGAGGATGATCAGTCACACTGGAACTGAGACACGGTCCAGACTCCTACGGGAGGCAGCAGTGGGGAATATTGGACAATGGGCGAAAGCCTGATCCAGCCATGCCGCGTGTGTGAAGAAGGTCTTCGGATTGTAAAGCACTTTAAGTTGGGAGGAAGGGCAGTAAGTTAATACCTTGCTGTTTTGACGTTACCGACAGAATAAGCACCGGCTAACTCTGTGCCAGCAGCCGCGGTAATACAGAGGGTGCAAGCGTTAATCGGAATTACTGGGCGTAAAGCGCGCGTAGGTGGTTTGTTAAGTTGGATGTGAAAGCCCCGGGCTCAACCTGGGAACTGCATCCAAAACTGGCAAGCTAGAGTAGGGCAGAGGGTGGTGGAATTTCCTGTGTAGCGGTGAAATGCGTAGATATAGGAAGGAACACCAGTGGCGAAGGCGACCACCTGGGCTCATACTGACACTGAGGTGCGAAAGCGTGGGGAGCAAACAGGATTAGATACCCTGGTAGTCCACGCCGTAAACGATGTCAACTAGCCGTTGGAATCCTTGAGATTTTAGTGGCGCAGCTAACGCATTAAGTTGACCGCCTGGGGAGTACGGCCGCAAGGTTAAAACTCAAATGAATTGACGGGGGCCCGCACAAGCGGTGGAGCATGTGGTTTAATTCGAAGCAACGCGAAGAACCTTACCAGGCCTTGACATCCAATGAACTTTCCAGAGATGGATTGGTGCCTTCGGGAACATTGAGACAGGTGCTGCATGGCTGTCGTCAGCTCGTGTCGTGAGATGTTGGGTTAAGTCCCGTAACGAGCGCAACCCTTGTCCTTAGTTACCAGCACGTTATGGTGGGCACTCTAAGGAGACTGCCGGTGACAAACCGGAGGAAGGTGGGGATGACGTCAAGTCATCATGGCCCTTACGGCCTGGGCTACACACGTGCTACAATGGTCGGTACAGAGGGTTGCCAAGCCGCGAGGTGGAGCTAATCCCACAAAACCGATCGTAGTCCGGATCGCAGTCTGCAACTCGACTGCGTGAAGTCGGAATCGCTAGTAATCGCGAATCAGAATGTCGCGGTGAATACGTTCCCGGGCCTTGTACACACCGCCCGTCACACCATGGGAGTGGGTTGCACCAGAAGTAGCTAGTCTAACCTTCGGGAGGACGGTTACCACGGTGTGATTCATGACTGGGGTGAAGTCGTAACAAGGTAGCCGTAGGGGAACCTGCGGCTGGATCACCTCCTTAATCGAAGACTCAGCTTCTTCGCAAGTTCCCACACGAATTGCTTGATTCATTGAAGAAGACGATAAGCAGAGCCTGTCATAGGTCTGTAGCTCAGTTGGTTAGAGCGCACCCCTGATAAGGGTGAGGTCGGCAGTTCAAATCTGCCCAGACCTACCAGTTCCCTGGGGCCATAGCTCAGCTGGGAGAGCGCCTGCCTTGCACGCAGGAGGTCAGCGGTTCGATCCCGCTTGGCTCCACCATTTACTGGTTTTGCTGCTGCTTTTGCCGTTAAAGCTTAGAAATGAGCATTCCACCGGTCCGGTGAGGAATGTTGATTTCTAGTCTTTGATTAGATCGTTCTTTAAAAATTCGGGTATGTGATAGAAAGATAGACTGAAGACCACTTTCACTGGTGGACCTTCAGGCTAAGGTAAAGTTTGTGAATGCAAACTTTCGGCGAATGTCGTCTTCACAGTATAACCAGATTGCTTGGGGTTATATGGTCAAGTGAAGAAGCGCATACGGTGGATGCCTTGGCAGTCAGAGGCGATGAAAGACGTGGTAGCCTGCGAAAAGCTTCGGGGAGTCGGCAAACAGACTGTGATCCGGAGATGTCTGAATGGGGGAACCCAGCGGTCCTAAGACCGTTATCTTGCACTGAATACATAGGTGCAAGAGGCGAACCAGGGGAACTGAAACATCTAAGTACCCTGAGGAAAAGAAATCAACCGAGATTCCCTTAGTAGTGGCGAGCGAACGGGGACCAGCCCTTAAGTTGATTTGAGATTAGCGGAACGCTCTGGAAAGTGCGGCCATAGTGGGTGATAGCCCTGTACGCGAAAATCTCTTGTCAATGAAATCGAGTAGGACGGGGCACGAGAAACCTTGTCTGAACATGGGGGGACCATCCTCCAAGGCTAAATACTACTGACTGACCGATAGTGAACCAGTACCGTGAGGGAAAGGCGAAAAGAACCGCGGAGAGCGGAGTGAAATAGATCCTGAAACCGTATGCGTACAAGCAGTGGGAGCCTACTTTGTTAGGTGACTGCGTACCTTTTGTATAATGGGTCAGCGACTTATTTTCAGTGGCGAGCTTAACCGAATAGGGGAGGCGTAGCGAAAGCGAGTCTTAATAGGGCGTCTAGTCGCTGGGAATAGACCCGAAACCGGGCGATCTATCCATGGGCAGGTTGAAGGTTAGGTAACACTGACTGGAGGACCGAACCGACTACCGTTGAAAAGTTAGCGGATGACCTGTGGATCGGAGTGAAAGGCTAATCAAGCTCGGAGATAGCTGGTTCTCCTCGAAAGCTATTTAGGTAGCGCCTCATGTATCACTGTAGGGGGTAGAGCACTGTTTCGGCTAGGGGGTCATCCCGACTTACCAAACCGATGCAAACTCCGAATACCTACAAGTGCCGAGCATGGGAGACACACGGCGGGTGCTAACGTCCGTCGTGAAAAGGGAAACAACCCAGACCGTCAGCTAAGGTCCCAAAGTCATGGTTAAGTGGGAAACGATGTGGGAAGGCTTAGACAGCTAGGAGGTTGGCTTAGAAGCAGCCACCCTTTAAAGAAAGCGTAATAGCTCACTAGTCGAGTCGGCCTGCGCGGAAGATGTAACGGGGCTCAAACCATGCACCGAAGCTACGGGTATCACTTAGGTGATGCGGTAGAGGAGCGTTCTGTAAGCCTGTGAAGGTGAGTTGAGAAGCTTGCTGGAGGTATCAGAAGTGCGAATGCTGACATGAGTAACGACAATGGGTGTGAAAAACACCCACGCCGAAAGACCAAGGTTTCCTGCGCAACGTTAATCGACGCAGGGTTAGTCGGTCCCTAAGGCGAGGCTGAAAAGCGTAGTCGATGGAAAACAGGTTAATATTCCTGTACTTCTGGTTATTGCGATGGAGGGACGGAGAAGGCTAGGCCAGCCTGGCGTTGGTAGTCCAGGTTTAAGGTGGTAGGTCGAGATCTTAGGCAAATCCGGGATCTCAAGACCGAGAGCTGATGACGAGTGTTCTTTAGAACACGAAGTGGTTGATGCCATGCTTCCAAGAAAAGCTTCTAAGCTTCAGATAACCAGGAACCGTACCCCAAACCGACACAGGTGGTTAGGTAGAGAATACCAAGGCGCTTGAGAGAACTCGGGTGAAGGAACTAGGCAAAATGGCACCGTAACTTCGGGAGAAGGTGCGCCGGTGAGGGTGAAGGACTTGCTCCGTAAGCCCATGCCGGTCGAAGATACCAGGCCGCTGCGACTGTTTATTAAAAACACAGCACTCTGCAAACACGAAAGTGGACGTATAGGGTGTGACGCCTGCCCGGTGCCGGAAGGTTAATTGATGGGGTTAGCTAACGCGAAGCTCTTGATCGAAGCCCCGGTAAACGGCGGCCGTAACTATAACGGTCCTAAGGTAGCGAAATTCCTTGTCGGGTAAGTTCCGACCTGCACGAATGGCGTAACGATGGCGGCGCTGTCTCCACCCGAGACTCAGTGAAATTGAAATCGCTGTGAAGATGCAGTGTATCCGCGGCTAGACGGAAAGACCCCGTGAACCTTTACTATAGCTTTGCACTGGACTTTGAATTTGCTTGTGTAGGATAGGTGGGAGGCTTTGAAGCGTGGACGCCAGTCTGCGTGGAGCCATCCTTGAAATACCACCCTGGCAACTTTGAGGTTCTAACTCAGGTCCGTTATCCGGATCGAGGACAGTGTATGGTGGGTAGTTTGACTGGGGCGGTCTCCTCCTAAAGAGTAACGGAGGAGTACGAAGGTGCGCTCAGACCGGTCGGAAATCGGTCGCAGAGTATAAAGGCAAAAGCGCGCTTGACTGCGAGACAGACACGTCGAGCAGGTACGAAAGTAGGTCTTAGTGATCCGGTGGTTCTGTATGGAAGGGCCATCGCTCAACGGATAAAAGGTACTCCGGGGATAACAGGCTGATACCGCCCAAGAGTTCATATCGACGGCGGTGTTTGGCACCTCGATGTCGGCTCATCACATCCTGGGGCTGAAGCCGGTCCCAAGGGTATGGCTGTTCGCCATTTAAAGTGGTACGCGAGCTGGGTTTAGAACGTCGTGAGACAGTTCGGTCCCTATCTGCCGTGGACGTTTGAGATTTGAGAGGGGCTGCTCCTAGTACGAGAGGACCGGAGTGGACGAACCTCTGGTGTTCCGGTTGTCACGCCAGTGGCATTGCCGGGTAGCTATGTTCGGAAAAGATAACCGCTGAAAGCATCTAAGCGGGAAACTTGCCTCAAGATGAGATCTCACTGGAACCTTGAGTTCCCTGAAGGGCCGTCGAAGACTACGACGTTGATAGGTGGGGTGTGTAAGCGCTGTGAGGCGTTGAGCTAACCCATACTAATTGCCCGTGAGGCTTGACCATATAACACCCAAGCAATTTGCGAAGCCTGAAGGCAGCCAGATTGCGGTGACTGTGAAGACGACACGAACCGAGAGTTTGCGTCACGAACAACCTGATCACATACCCGATAGGCTGAGGCGTCCAACCGGACGAATCGGCAACCGAATTTCTTGACGACCATAGAGCATTGGAACCACCTGATCCCATCCCGAACTCAGAAGTGAAACGATGCATCGCCGATGGTAGTGTGGGGTTTCCCCATGTGAGAGTAGGTCATCGTCAAGATTAAATTGCAGAACCCCGTTTGCGTAAGCAGACGGGGTTTTGTCTTT
>NZ_JBIVCU010000037.1:0-6547 GCF_044746785.1 Pseudomonas sp. NPDC090208 | reverse complement strand
AATGGGCCATCCATGGCCCACGCGGCTCTCGCGACATCCTGTCGCTCGGCCCACTGCGCATCGCCTGCGTTCGGCCTTCTGGAACGGGGCCCCAAGATCAAAAAACAAATCAAAAGCCAGATCAAAAGCGGGCGAAACACACACTTCCTGTGGGAGCGGGCTCGCCCGCGAAGGTGTCCTCAAGATCGCCACCGCCGGCAAGCCGGACTGCTACGGATCAGCGCATGCCACCTGCTTTTGCTTCTGGCCGAAGGCCGTGGGAGGGATCCGAGTTTGCGAGGGTCGCGAAGGCGGTGGGTCAGACAGATTGCATTCGCGACCCTCGTGACCTCGGATCCCTCCCACGGGGTTATGTGTTTTCCAGCCAATTGCGGCGGTTTGCCCAGATCTACCAAACACCACCTCTCCCGTGGGAGGGAGCTCTGCTCGCGATGACGTCGGTTCAGATGCCTCTGTGGTAAGTGACACACCACCTTCGCGTGCAAGCGCTCCCATGAGCATTGCAACTCACAAATCCATCGCTTCAACCACTTCGACCCTGCCTCTGACCTGTTTGGCGCGGTACAGGGCTTTGTCGACCGAGCGCAGCAGGGCTTCGAAGTCGGCCTGGCTGTTCAGTGCTTCGCTCTGGGCCAGTCCGGCGCTGAAGCCGATGGGGAAGGGCAGTGGCGATGTCTGTTGTTCGCCGCTCAGGGCATCACGCAGGCGGGTCAGGAAGGCCTGGGCCTGGCCGATGCTGGTGCCGGGGAACACCAGCAGGAATTCTTCACCACCCCAGCGCACGAACACGTCGTCCTTGCGCTTGAGTCGGGTCACGGTGCTGGCGAAGGTTTGCAGGGCCGCGTCGCCAGCGGTGTGTCCGTACTGGTCGTTGATGCGTTTGAAGTTGTCCAGGTCGATCATCGCCACCGCCAGTGGGTAGTGATGTACCACGGGTTGCTGCCATTCCTGGCAGAGGATGGTCGCCATCGCGCCGCGACGGTTGAGGGCACCGGTCAGGGTGTCGGTGACGCTCAGTCGCACCACCTGTTGGCGCAACTGTTCCTGCAGCATCAGGGCGAAGCTGAGGGTGAACAGGAACGACACCATGAAGTCCATGCCCAGCGCCGGCAGCGAGAACATGTCCGGCTCGTCGAAGGCCAGCGGGGGCGGCGGGTCGAGGGTCAAGGTCACGGTCGAGTGGCCGTGGAACAAGAGCAGCGCGACATGCCCCGCGAGCAGCGCCCAGGCGCCGCGAAAATGTTTGCGCAACGGCAAGGTCACCCGAAACTGGATGCCGATGGTGATCACGCAGAACAGGAAAAACCACGACAGCATGTACGGCGTGCGCAACAGCACGAAGGTGCCCAGGCCGTACAGCAACACCGGCGTCAGCAGCAGGCGCAGGTGCCACAGGTCGTCGCGCCGTTGTTCGGACAAATGGTGCAGGGCCAGGGTGTGGCAACCGATGGCGGCGAGCAGCAAGGCAGTATTGGCGAAGAACGCCGTCTGCGGCGACAGTATGCCCAGCCAGGCGTAATCGCCGCTGACCACGCCGGGTTGCAGCAGGTCCGCTGCGCGATAGGCCGCCAGCACCAGATCGCCGGCAATCCACCAGTGCAACGGCGCACGGTGGTTGCCGCTGCCGACGTAAGACAGGCACAGCATCAGCGTGGTCATGAGACCGAAGGGAATGATGATGAGAAGCAGAGTGACCGGATCGTTCAGCAGCATAAGACGGCAGCTTTCATCATGGATGCACAGGTCCGGCAACAGGGCCCGGCAAAAACCTTAAATAAGTAGTGGCTATATAGTGTCACATCTGCCAAGTGTTGTGACTGATTCACCCGCGTTACAGCTGTCTTTATAGAGAAGAACCGATAAAGCGTCGATTGGCAGTCGTCGCTGCACGGCGTTTTGTTCGGATGAACAACGCTGCTGCGTCGTTGTTGTGCCAAGGTCAGGCGGAAAATATCGGCGGGAATGAGAAGATCGCCGCTATCGAACAAGGAGAACACCATGAACATCGTCATTGCCCCGGATTCCTTCAAGGACAGCCTCAGCGCCCAGGGCGTGGCGCAGGCCATCGCCAGCGGTTTGCGCGAGGTCTGGCCCGATGCCCGTCTGGTCGAATGCCCAATGGCCGATGGCGGCGAGGGCACTATCGAGGCGGTGCTGGCCGCCTGCGACGGGCAATGGATGAGCAATCGGGTCAGCGGCCCGCTGGGCGAGTCTGTGCAGGCGCAGTGGGGCTGGCTGGCGGAGTCGCGTACGGCGATCATCGAAATGGCCATGGCCAGCGGTCTGCAATTGCTCAGCCTGGCGCAACGCGACGCCACGGTGACCAGCACTTACGGCACCGGCGAGCTGATCGCCGCTGCGCTGGAGGCCGGTGCGCAACGGATCATTCTCGCCATTGGCGGCAGCGCCACCAACGATGCTGGCACCGGCATGCTCGCCGCCCTCGGTGCGCGTTTCCTCGACGGCACCGGTGAACCTTTGCCGCCGGGCGGTCTGGCGTTGGCGAATGTGGCGCGCATCGACCTCAGTGGTCTGGATCGGCGTCTGAAGGACGTGCAGTTCGAAGTCGCAGCCGACGTCAACAACCCTCTGTGCGGCCCGCAAGGTGCCTCGCATATCTTCGGCCCGCAGAAGGGCGCATCGCCCGAGCAGGTGCTGGCGCTGGACGCAGCCCTCAAACATTTTGCTGAACAGTCGGCGCAGGTGTTGGGCAAGGACGACAGCGAGCACCCCGGCAGCGGCGCAGCGGGTGGCATGGGCTTTGCCGCTCGGGCTTACCTGAATGCGTCGTTCCGTCCCGGTGTCGAGGTGGTGGCCGATCTCACCGGGCTGGAACAGGCCCTGCAGGGCGCCGATCTGGTGATCACCGGCGAAGGCCGCTTTGATGCGCAGACCCTGCGCGGCAAGACGCCGTTTGGTGTGGCGAAGATCGCCCGGCGGCAGAACGTGCCGGTGATCGTGCTGGCCGGCACCTTGGGCGACGGTTACGCCGATCTGTACGAGCACGGCATCAGCGCTGCCTTTGCCCTGACCAGCGGGCCGATGACCCTGGAGCAGGCTTGCGCCAATGCCGCGACCCTGCTGCATGACCGCGCACGGGATCTGGCGCGGGTGTGGCAACTGGCGGCGCGTTGATTTGTTATAGCGACACGTTCCGTAGGAGCCGGCTTGCTGGCGAAAGCGTCAGTTCAGAGTCATCGATGGGGTCTGACACTCAGCGGTTCGCCAGCAAGCCGGCTCCTACGAAGATCACCCGCGATAGCGCCGCGTCAATGAAACATCGGCAACACATGCTCGGCCAGTTCGGCGATCACTTCGCCGACGTCCCGTTCGCTGCGGCGCAGGTGCAGGCCGATGTGCTGCACGCCAGCCTCGCGCAGGGTCTGTAGCTCATCGATCAACGCCAGTCGCCCGCAATGACCGCCGAAATGCACGCGCTGCATGGGCGCGTGGGGATCGGCGTCCAGATCCAGATGGATGAAGCTGATGTACGGCTTGTCGCCCGCCACCTCGCGCCACAGACCGACGCGGCGGCGGTGTTCGTCCGGGGTGCCGGGGTAGCTCAGCCAGCCGTCCATGTGCTGGCCGACCCAGGCCGGTGATTGCTGGGACAGCCCCGCCACCAGCATCGGTGGCGCCTGTTCGAGTTCCGGCAGCAGGCGAGTGCCTTGTGGCAACAGCGCCGCGCCCTGGGTCTTGATCAATTCCACCGCGTCGCGAAACGCCGCACCCCGTTGCTGGAAGTCTTCACCGAACAGTGGGTATTCGATCGGCCGGTCGCCGCTGGCCACGCCCAGCAACAGGCGCCCGCCGCTCAGTTCATCGATGCTGTTGGCTGCCTTGAGGGTCAACCAGGGCTGACGCAAGGGCAGCACCACGGCGGCGGTACCGAGCAGAATGTTGTCGGTGATGCCGGCCAGGTAACCCAGATAGGAAAAGGTTTCATAGACCTGCGCCGCGTCGCCGAACGCCGGGTCGTACAGCGGCACGTCGCGAATCCACAGGGCGCGGAAGCCGGACTGATCAGCCTGCCGCGCCAGCTCGGCGTGGCGGCGGATGTCGGGGATGCCGAACGGGCGCTGCTGTTGTTCGGCCAGACGCCGGCCGCTGCTGGACCAGTCGTTGTCCAGTGGCAGTTCCAGACCGATGGAAAAGCCGGTGTGGCCGATCAGTTTGTTGAATCTCGGGTGCATGACAAACCTCGAAGCCCCGCCAAAGCGGGGCTGTAGTGAAAGGGAAGGAATCAGTGGCCGACGACCACGTTGCTGTCGCTGCGCTCGCTCAGGCCGGCCCGGCGATCCAGGCGACCGCTGAGGACGGTCAGGCCGTAGGCGAACAGCACCACCAGCGCGGCGATCCACGGCGTGTGGGCCAGACCCATGTGCTCGACCACCAGGCCGCCACCCCACGAACCGCCGGCCACGCCGAGGTTGAAGGCGGCAATGTTGAAGCCGGCGGCGACGTCCACCGCACCGGGGGCGAAGTGCTCGGCCTGCTTGACCACGTAGACCTGCAGCGCCGGCACGTTGCCAAAGGCCACTGCACCCCAGGCCAGCACGGTCAGCACCACCAGCCACGGGTTCGGTGCGGTGAAGGTCAGCACCAGCAAGACCAGCGCCAGCAGCAGGAAGATGGTTTTCAGGGTTTTCACCGGGCCTTTGGCGTCCGCCATCCTGCCGCCCCAGATGTTGCCGAAGGCGACCGAGACGCCGTAGGCCAGCAGCACCACGCCGACCATGTTCGGGCTGAAACCGGCGAGCTGTTCAAGGATCGGCGCCAGATAGGTGAAGGCGATCAGCGAGCCGCCGTAGCCGACCGCCGTCATCGCATAGACCAGCAGCAGGCGTGGCTGCATCAGCACTTTGGCCTGGCTGAGCAGCGGCGCAGGTTCACTGTGCTGGATGTGCCGGGGCACGAACAGCAAGCTGCCGAGCAGGGCGATCAGGCCGAATGCCGACACCACCAGAAACGTGGTGCGCCAGCCGAAGTGCTGGCCGATGAAGGTGCCCAACGGGATGCCGGTCACGAAGGCCACGGTCATGCCGCTGAACATGGTGGCGATGGCGCTGGCAGCCTTGTCCTTGGCGACGAGGTTGGTGGCGATGATCGAACCGACCGAGAAGAACACGCCGTGGGCCAGACCGGTCAGGATCCGCGCCACGATCAGCGATTCATAGGTGGGTGCTTGCCAGGCCACCAGATTGCCGACGGTGAACAGCGCCATCAGGCCGACCAGCAGCAGTTTGCGCGGCACACGGCCGGTCAGAGCCGTCAGCAGCGGCGCGCCGATGGCGACGCTGAGGGCGTACAGACTGACCAGCAGACCGGCCGATGGCAGGCTGACATTGAGGTCGGCGCCGATGGTCGGGATCAGGCCGACGATGACAAATTCGGTGGTGCCAATGGCAAAGGCACTGAGGGTCAGTGCCAGCAGGGCAAGGGGCATGAGTCAATCTCCACAGGAGGGGCGTCAGGGAATGGCGCCAGTATCCAGAGACAGACTCATGAGAAAAATGCCGTGCCAGGCACAAGAATTTTGCGTTCAGGTCACGAATGCCGGAGGTCGCCGTGGCCGTGGGCCGGCGACCTGTAACGGTGCAGGTTTGAATCGCGGCGCAATCAGTTGTCGCCCAGGCAGGCATTGCCGCTGGTTTCGTAGCGCAGGGTGTGGGCTTTGCCCATGTGGTCGACGTAGCCCAGATCTACCGGGCGCACGCCGCAGAAGCTCAGGTTCGGGCGTTTGGTCACGGTGGCGATGTCGACTTTGCTGCCGTAGGTGTATTCCTGCACTTGCGGCATGTCCTTGCTGCCGGCATGGGCGGTCAGGGCAACGCTGCTCAGTGCGGTCAGGCTCAGGGCGATCAGGAGGGATTTCATGGCGGGCTTCCTTCATCAGGGTAAATGACTTTTTGAGCCCGTATGACGAAGCTGCGCGGGGTTTATTCCCAAGGCAGGCCAGGCGAATGACCCGTGAGGGAGCCCTGCTCGCGAAAGCGTCGTGTCAGTCGACATCGTGGTATCTGACCTACCGCATTCGCGAGCAGGGCTCCCTCCCACAAAATGCTGTGTTTACCGCCCGACGGGTGAGCAATCCAAAACCTGTAGCAGCATGGCTTGCCAGCGGTGGCGTCCTTGAGTGCGCTGACGCCGGCAAGCCGGACTGCTACAGGGTGGTGGTTTCCTGCCTGAATTTTGCTGACAACACAAAACCTGTGGGAGGGAGCTCTGCTCGCGAAAGCGTCGTATCAGTCGACATCGTGATATCTGACCCATCGCCTTCGCGAGCAGGGCTCCCTCCCACAAAATGCTGTGTTTGCCGTCTGACGGATGAGCAATCCAAACCCGTAGCAGCATGGCTTGCCAGCGGTGGCGTCCTTGAGTGTGCTGACGCCGGCAAGACGGACTGCTACGGGATTTGGTGTCATGCAGAAATCATCTGAACGACACATGACCCGTGGGAGGGAGCCAACTGTCTTAAGCCTCCCACCCGACTAACGGCTGGCAGGCGAGTCTTGCCATGGTTTTCCATCCCGAACCATGGCATTCA
>NZ_JBIVCU010000036.1:0-11986 GCF_044746785.1 Pseudomonas sp. NPDC090208 | reverse complement strand
TGAACGCCATGGTTCGGGATGGAAAACCATGGCAAGACTCGCCTGCCAGCCGTTAGTCGGGTGGGAGGCTTAAGACAGTTGGCTCCCTCCCACGGCCTTCGGCCAGAAGCAAAAGCAGATGGGGGGCGCTGATCCGTAGCAGTCCGGCTTGCCGGCGGTAGCGATCTTGAAAATGCCGCCGCCGGCAAGCCGGACTGCTACGGGGAGAGATCAGACAGAGGAGGGATCACCCCAACGCCAACACCTGCCGACACTCCAGCACCAGGCTCGCGCCACCTGAGGGGCTGCTGCCGATGCGCAGTTTGAAGCCGTGCAGGTTGACGATGGCAGCGACGATGGACAGGCCCAGGCCGAAGCCGCTCTGCTGGTTGCCGCTCTCGCTGCGGTAGAAACGCTTGAACACTGCTTCACGTTCCGCGTCGGGGATGCCGGGGCCGGTGTCTTGCACTTCGAGGAAGGTAGTGTCGCCTTCGGCGCGGGCGATCAGCAGGACCTGGCCGCCGGGCGGGGTGAATTTGATCGAGTTGCTCAGCAGGTTCGACAATGCCTCGAACAGCAGCGCCCGGTCTGCCACGACGGGGGGCAGATGCTCGGCGATTTTCAGTTGCAGCGAGACGCCGCCTTCTTCCGCCAGCGGCAGATAGAAATCATGCAACTCCTGCAGCAGAGGCCGCGGATCGAGCTGGCCGAAGGCCGAACGACGCTGGTGGTCCTCCAGTTCGGAGATGCGCAGCAGGCCGCGGAAACGTGCCATCAGCGTGTCGGCATCGGCAATCACCTGTGCCATCTGCTCGCCCTGGGCCGAATCTTCCGGTGACTGCTGCTGAATGCGATAAAGCTGCGCACGCAGGCGGGTCAGCGGCGTGCGCAGATCGTGGGCGATGTTGTCGCAGACACCCTTGACCTCGTTCATCAGCCGTTCGATACGGTCGAGCATGGCGTTGACGATGTCGGCCAGCATGTCCAGTTCGTCGCGGCGGTTGGACACCGGCAGGCGGCGGGTCAGGTCGCCGGTGACGATGGCTTC
This sequence comes from Pseudomonas sp. NPDC090208, assembly GCF_044746785.1. NCBI lineage: Bacteria > Pseudomonadati > Pseudomonadota > Gammaproteobacteria > Pseudomonadales > Pseudomonadaceae > Pseudomonas > Pseudomonas sp. NPDC090208. The sequence continues at coordinate 10,959 of NZ_JBIVCU010000036.1, read as the reverse complement.
GGCGCTGGCCTGAATCGCCCTGATCCGTTGCAAGGGGCGTCTTCTCAGCAAGTGCCAGCCGGCGATGCCGGGAATGATGGTCAGCGAAATGCCCCACAGCAGCGCGCGCAGAATCAGCGTGGTCACGGCGAACAGCGAGCCGTTGTCACGCACCAGCACCAGCCAGCGGTCATCCAGGGTATGAACGGCCACGGCATCGCAGCTGGCAGGCGGCAGGTTCGGGTCGTCGGACTGGATGCAGGTGTCCAGTTCCTGGATCTGCCCGTCCAGGGTCAGGCCTTCGGGGATCGCCCGCACCGGCCCGCTGATCGGTTTGAGGTTCTTGTCGAACAGGCCGTAGGCGTCCACGGTGCGGATGTCGAACTTGTCGCTGGTGGTCAGGGCGTCATCCAGCTGCGCGCCTTCGAAGCGCGAGAACAGTTGCTGGCGCTGCATCAGCGAGTGGCGGGCGAGGGTGTTCAGGTAGCTGGTGACTTCCCAGTACAGCACCCCCAGCAGGATGCTGCTCCAGGCGACAAACAGAAAACTGTACAGCGCCAGCAGCCGGCTGCTGGAGGAGCGCCAGCCCTTAGACGGGTTCGGCAATGACATAACCTGAGCCTCGAACGGTACGTATCAGCGGCGTCAGGGTAGGGGGATCGATTTTCTTGCGCAAGCGACCGATATGGACATCGATCAGGTTGGTGCCGGGGTCGAAGTGATAACCCCAGACTTCTTCGAAAATCATCATGCGGGTGATGATCTGGCCGCTGTTGCGCATCAGAAATTCCAGCAGCTTGTATTCGGTCGGCAACAGGTTCAGTGGCTGGCCGGCGCGGGTCGCTTCGCGGGTGATCAGGTTCAGCTCCAGATCGGCGACCTTGAGCATGGTTTCCGCCTGGGTCACCGGGTTGCTGCGGCGCAGCAGCACTTCGACGCGGGCGGCCATTTCGTCGGAGGCGAAAGGTTTGGACAGGTAGTCATCCCCGCCGGCGCGCAGGCCGCGCACGCGTTCGTCGACATCGGACAGGGCGCTGATCATCAGGATCGGCGTGGCGATGCCCAGTGCGCGCATGGTGGTGACAATCGCCAGACCGTCGACTTCCGGCAGCATGCGGTCGAGGGTGATCAGGTCATAGTCGCCGCTGACCGCGCGCACCAAGCCTTCGCGACCGTTGTCGACCCAGTCCACCTGCAGGCCGTGGCTGCTCAGTTCGGCGACGATTTCCTTGGCGGTGACGGCATCGTCTTCGATTGTCAGAATTCGGGTCATTGGATTGCCTGAACCATGTTGCGACAGAAGGCTGTAGTTTGCCTTTAAACGTAGTCGGGATTTCTTAAAAATTATTTAGGTTGGCCCTAGGTTGGCCCTGTAGCAGCGTGGCTTGTCCCGCGACCGGCGGGGAACCCGTCGTAAAACCTGCCCGTGCGATATATCTGATACACCGCATTCACTGGATTTACGACTGCTCCGCAGCCGGTCGCGGGACAAGCCACGCTCCTACATTTTTGTATCGGCTTTGCGAGGGCGGTCTGAGGCCTGCTTCCCGGGAGGCGCACCGCTCTCGCTCCTGATCTGCGCATGGCTGATCAGCGCGAAGATAAAACTGCCGCCGATGATGTTGCCACCCAGGGTCGGCCCGGCGAACACGGTCCAGAATTCGTGCCATGACAGCTCACCGGCAAATACCAGATAGGACACCTCCGCCGAGCCGACCACGATATGGGTGAAGTCGCCCAGCGCCATCAGGTAGGTGATCATCAGGATGATCCACATCTTGGCGTTTTCCATGGACGGGATCATCCAGACCATGGTGGCGATCATCCAGCCGGAGACGATGCCCTTGGCGAACATCGACGAGGCGTCGTTTTCCATCACCTTGCGCCCGATGGCCAGAAAGGCTTCGTCGGTCTTGCTGTCGAAAATCGGCAGTTCCAGCATCACGTAGGCCACCAGCAGCGTGCCGCACAGGTTGCCCACCAGCACCACCGTCCACAGCCGCAACAGTCGGCCGAAATTGTTCAGCGTCGGCTTGGTCATCACCGGCAGCACGGCGGTCAGGGTGTTTTCGGTGAACAGTTGCTGGCGGGCGAGGATCACCGCAAGGAAGCCTGCGCTGTAACCGACGCTGGCGATCACCTTGAAGGCATCGCCGTCGGGAAGCCGGGCGTTGAGCAGCCCCATCGCCATCAGCGACAGGCCCATGGTCAACCCTGCCGCGAGCGCCGACCAGAACAGCGCGGCGACGTTGCGCTCCAGCTCCTGATCGCCCTGGATTCGGATCGTCTCGTGCAGAACGGCAGCGCGGGGCGGCTGGTTTTCGTCGATATCGCGTTCTTCCTCCGGTGTCAGGCCAGGGGTCTTGCCGTCTTGTTCTTGTGTCATGGCCGAATCTCGCAGTGTGCCGTGCTGTTGCTTGAGACACACGGCGCTGGCGGTCGTTCGCGATCGGGAGAAATCACAAAACCTGTAGGAGCTGGCTTGTCCTGCGAGCGGCTGCGGAGCAGTCGTAAATCCGTTGAACGCGGTGGGTCAGGTAAAGCGCGCTCTCAGGTTTTACGACGGGTTCCCCGCCGCTCGCAGGGCAGGCCAGCGCCTACAAATTGGTGTTCATGTCGGTAGATCGGCGCTGTCGATGCGGATTACGCCTGCCGCCGTCAGGTCCTTCCAGGCTTTGTCCAGCGAGCCGTTCAGGTCGATGGCCTTGCACGCGTCGGCGATCAGCCAGGTGTTGAAACCGGCCGCGCGGGCATCCAGTGCTGACCAGGCGACGCAGAAGTCCAGCGCCAGGCCGACCACGAATACGCTGTCGATGCCGCGCTCTTTCAGATAGCCGGCCAGGCCGGTCTGGGTGGTGCGGTCGGCTTCGACGAACGCCGAGTAGCTGTCGATACCGGGGTTGCAGCCTTTGCGCAGGATCAGTTGCGCGTGGGCAATCTGCAGCTCGGCGTGCAGTTGCGCGCCGTGGCTGCCTTGCACGCAGTGGTCCGGCCACAGGGTCTGCGCACCGTAGGGCAGGGTGATGCTGTCGAACGGTGCGCGCCCGGCATGGCTGGAGGCGAAGGAAATGTGGCCGGCCGGGTGCCAGTCCTGGGTGATGACCACGTTACGAAACTGCGCGCCGAGGCGATTGATCAGCGGCACCAGGGCGTCGCCCTCGGCCACCGCCAGCGCGCCGCCGGGCATGAAGTCGTACTGCATGTCGATGACCAGCAGCGCGGCACGTGGGTCGGAGGGCAAGCGGGAAAGGGAGGTGGTCATTCATCTGGCTCCTTGATGAAATATTTGATCGGATGAAAAACCTTGTAGGAGCCGGCTTGCTGGCGAAAGCGTTCGGTCAGGCAACCAGGATGTCGCTGACCGGACGCCTTCGCCAGCAAGCCGGCTCCCACAGGTCAAGCAATGTCCGTCAGGCAAACACCCGAATCGGCTTGCCGGCATGCCAGGCCTGGATGTCTTCGATCATCTGGCTGTAGAACATGCCGTAGTTGTTCTGTGTGACATAGCCGATGTGCGGCGTGGCCAGCAGGTTCGGCAGGCTGCGGAACGGGTGGTCGGTCGGCAGTGGCTCGACGCTGTAGACGTCCAGCGCCGCACCGGCGATTTTCTTCCGTTGCAGCACGTCGATCAGCGCCGCCTCATCCACGATCGGCCCACGGGCGGTGTTGACCAGATAGGCGGTCGGCTTCATCCGGTTCAGCGAATCGGCGTCCACCAGCCCGCGGCTGCGGTCGCTGAGCACCAGGTTGACCGAGATGATGTCCGACTGTTCGAACAGCTCCTGCTTGCTGACATAAGTCACACCGTGTTCGGCGGCGCGCTCGGCGGTCAGGTTTTCGCTCCAGGCGATGACTTTCATGTCGAAGGCCAGCGCGTAGCGGGCGATCTTCTGGCCGATGCTGCCCAGGCCGACGATGCCCAGTGTCTTGCCGTACAGGTCGCTGCCGATGCCGATCTGCCAGTTGCCGGCGCGCAGGGAGTTGGCTTCGTCCACCAGATTGCGGGTGACGCCCATGATCAGCGCCCAGGTCAGTTCCGGTGCGGCGTATTTGTAGCTGTCGGTGCCGACCACGGTGATGCCCAGGCGGGCGGCGGCCTTGAGGTCCAGCGCGGCGTTGCGCATGCCGCCGGTGACCAGCAGCTTGAGGTTGGGCAACTGGCTGAGCAGGGCGTCGTCGAACAGCGTGCGTTCGCGCATCACGCAGAGCACGTCGAAGTCTTTCAGGCGCGCGGCCATGGTTGCGGTGTCGGCGGGGTATTCATGGAGGAAACTGACGCTGCCGATGGAGTCGAGCGCGGTCCAGTCCACCACATCCTGGGCGATGGACTGCCAGTCATCGAGCACGGCAATGCGCAGCGCGGAACCCTGGGTCATTTCGGTCAAGCCTCTTTCAGCGAGTACGTTGGATTTGTGGGCGCCAACATACGCCTGCGCAACAGTGAGTGGAACCCCAGGCAGACGCTAAACCTGTAGGAGCTGGCTTGTCCTGCGACCGGCTGCGTAGCAGTCGTAAAACCTGTACATGCTGTCTGTCTGGCACGGCCAATGTGGATGGGTTGCTGCCGGTTCCCGGCAGGTCGCAGGACAAGCCAGCTCCTACAGGGGAGGGGGCATGCCTGGCTTCAATTGAACAACCCCGCCGCGATATTGATCGAGAACCCCAGAATCGAGGTGTTGAACAGAAAGCCGATCAGCGACTGCGCCAGTACCACCCTGCGCATGGCGCGGGTGGCGACGCCGACGTCGGAGGTCTGCACGGCCACACTGAGGGTGAAGGAGAAATACAGAAAGTCCCAGTAATCCGGGTTCTGCTCGCCATCGGCGAAACGCAGCGCGGCGTCTTCGCCGTCCCAGGTGTAGAACAGCCGGGCGTAATGCAGGCTGAAGATCACCCCGGTCAACAGCCAGGAGCCGACGATGGTCACCCCGGTAAAGGCGTAATGCAGCGCCTTGTCGCCGTCGCTCATGTCCTTGATCCCGGTCAACTCCAGCACGATGGCGGCCAGGCTGGCCAGCGCCGCGATGCAGACCAACATCAAGACCAGCCCGGCGTTTTCGTCCTCGACCTCGGCGATGCGTCGCACGTCTTCGGCGTTGGAATTGCAGGTGCGCAGCATGATCAACAGCATGTACAGCCAGGCGGCGACGTTCCAGGCGATCAGGCAGCGACTGGTCAGGCTGGTGGCGGGGGCGATGAAGATCGAAGCGATGCCGGCCGCAACGCCCAGCAGGATGGCGATGATCAGGCGCGGATGGGTACGGGTGAGGTGGGTCATGGATGACTTCACGGCGGGCGATGTGCTGAAACCTTAGCACGGGACCGTGTGGGGCAAGGGGGAGGCGTTGCGCTGTCCTCACGGCAGCCCGCAATCAAAGTGGGAGGGAGCCCTGCTCGCGAAGGCGTCAGATCAGTCACTGCTGTGGTGCAGGCCAGCCTGCATTCGCGAGCAGGGCTCCCTCCCACAAAGATCGCGCAGGCAGCGGCAGAAAGAAAAACGGCGCGCAAGGGGTTACGCGCCGGTCGCCAGTTGGCAATTTACGTGGATCGGTTCAAGCAGCCTGCGCCCTCAGCGCACCAGGCAAGGCTGCTTGTTGTTGAACTTCCAGTTCGGCACCAAGAACTGCATGGCGACGCTGTCGTCGCGGGCACCCAGGCCCATGCCTTTGTACAGTTCGTGGGCCTTGGCGACCTGGTCCATGTCGATTTCGATACCCAGACCCGGCTTCTTCGGCACCTGCACGTTGCCGCCGACGATCTGCAGCGGCGCCTTGGTCAGGCGTTGGCCGTCCTGCCAGATCCAGTGGGTGTCGATGGCAGTGATGTTGCCCGGTGCGGCCGCAGCAGCGTGGGTGAACATCGCCAGGGAGATGTCGAAGTGGTTGTTGGAATGCGAACCCCAGGTCAGGCCCCACTCGTTGCACATCTGCGCCACGCGCACCGAACCCTGCATGGTCCAGAAGTGCGGGTCGGCCAGCGGGATGTCCACCGATTGCAGCTGGATCGCGTGGCCCATTTCACGCCAGTCGGTGGCGATCATGTTGGTGGCGGTGCGCAGGCCGGTGGCACGACGGAACTCGGCCATCACTTCACGGCCCGAGTAGCCGTTTTCGGCGCCGCACGGGTCTTCGGCGTAAGCCAGCACCTTGTGCTGGTCGCGGCACAGGCGGATGGCTTCTTTCAGCGACCAGGCGCCGTTCGGGTCCAGGGTGATACGGGCTTTCGGGAAACGCTCGGCCAGCGCGGTGACGGCTTCGATTTCCGCGTCGCCGTTGAGCACGCCGCCCTTGAGTTTGAAGTCTTCAAAACCGTACTGAGCGTAGGCCGCTTCCGCCAGGCGCACCACGCGCTCCGGGGTCAGGGCTTCTTCGTGACGCACGCGGAACCACTCGTTGTCGGCGTCGTTTTCGGTGCGGTAGGGCAGGTTGGTCTTGTGCTGGTCGCCGACGTAGAACAGGTAACCGAGCATCTTCACTTCGTCACGCTGCTGGCCTTCGCCGAGCAGAGCCGTCACCGGCACTTCCAGGTGCTGGCCGAGCAGGTCGAGCACGGCGGCTTCGATGCCGGTGACCGCGTGGATGGTGATGCGCAGGTCGAAGGTTTGCAGACCACGGCCGCCGGCATCACGGTCGGCGAAGGTGCGGCGCACGTCGTTGAGGATCTTCTGGTAGTTGCCGACGGTGCTGCCGACCACCAGCGAGCGGGCGTCTTCCAGGGTCTGGCGGATTTTCTCGCCACCCGGGATCTCGCCGAGGCCGACGTGGCCGGCGTTGTCCTTGAGGATCACGATGTTGCGGGTGAAGTACGGGCCGTGGGCGCCGCTGAGGTTGAGCAGCATGTCGTCGTGGCCGGCCACCGGGATGACCTGCATGTCAGTGATGACGGGGGTGCTGCCGAAATTCTGGTTGGTCATGACTCAATTCCTTGCGGTTACAGGGCGCCGCCATGCAGCGCCTTAATAAATGAGGTTCAGAGCTTTCAACGTCGTTTCAAACGTTCAGGACATCAGGAGTGGCTGGGCGAGGCATCGGCCTTGGCCACCGGCACGGCACCCGGCTTGGGCGTGGTGCGCACGGTGAACACCAGGATCGCGGCGATGATCGAGGTCGCGGTCAGGCCGTACAGGCCGCCCTGGATCGAGCCGGTCTGCTGTTCGAGGATGCCGAAGGTCGTCGGCGCGACGAAGCCGCCGAGGTTGCCCACCGAGTTGATCAGCGCGATCACGCCGGCCGCGATGCGGGCATCCAGGTAGCCTTGCGGGATCGGCCAGAACAGCGACGATGCCGATTTGAAGCCCAGTGCCGCGAAACAGATGGCGACGAAGGCGAACACCGGCCCGCCGGTGGTCGACATGAACATGCCGGCAGCGGCGATCAGCAGGGCCGTGGCGACCCAGGCTTGCTGGTGTTTCCACTTGGCCGAGACCGAGGCGAAACCGTACATGGCGACGATGGCGATGAACCACGGGATCGAGTTGAACAGGCCGACCTGGAAGTCGGTCAGATCGCCCATCTTCTTGATGATGCTCGGCAGCCAGAAGGTGGCGGCGTAGATGGTCAGCTGGATGAAGAAGTACATCAGGCAGAACAGCAGGATCTGCGGGTCTTTAAGCAGCTTGCCGATCGACATCTTCACCGGGTTGGCGGCTTCACGGGCACGCTGTTCGGCGTCGATGGTCTCGCTCAGAGCGTCCTTTTCCGCCTGGGTCAGCCATTTGGCGTCCTGCGGCGTGGAGTCCAGCCAGAACCAGACGAAGAAGCACAGACCCACCGAGAACATGCCTTCGATGAAGTACATCCACTGCCAGCCGTGCAGGCCCAGGCCTTCGATCTGCAGCAGCAGGCCGGACAGCGGACCGGAAATCAGCGAAGCGAAGGCCGAACCGCTGAGGAAGATGGCGATTGCCTTGCCGCGTTCGGCACTTGGCAGCCAGCGGGTGAAGTAGTAGATGACGCCCGGGAAGAAGCCGGCTTCGGCCACGCCCAGCAGAAAACGCAGGATGTAGAAGTGGGTTTCGTTCTGGATGAACGCCATGCCGGCGGCCACCAGACCCCAGGTCAGCATGATCCGGGTCAGCCAGATGCGTGCGCCGACTTTCTGCAGGAGGATGTTGGAGGGGACTTCGAACAGCGCGTAAGCGATGAAGAACAGGCCGGCACCGAAACCGTAGGCGGCTGCACCGATGCCCAGATCGTGTTCCATGTGACTACGAACGAAACCGATGTTGACCCGGTCGATGTAGTTGACGATGAACATGATGACGAACAGCGGCAGGATATGGCGCTTGATCTTGGAGACCGCCGATTGCAGGGCGGAATCGCTGGCGTCATGCACCCGTGATGAGGATGTGTTCACTCTGATGACTCCCACTGATTATTTTTATGCGGGTTGTAGCTATGTGTGTGACAAGGTGTGTCCCTTGTTGCCAGTCATCATACAAGTAAAAGATCGCTTCGCAACCGGTTTTATTGGGGTTGTGGAGATATTTTTATCGGGATAGTCTTTCCTGTATGACAAGTTGGATGAGTGATCCGGGCGTCATGGAATCCCGAAAGCATCGAGGTTTCAGGCGTCTGGAAAGGGTTTTGGTCGACGCGGGTGCGTCGATTTGCCACGCTTGTCGCCGCAGAAAAATACAAGTGCCGTCGGGGGCTGCTCCCGGTGCCTACAAGACAACTGTTCGGACAACGTCACATGCAACCACCTGAACCGGTCCTGCCGAAACGCCGGCAACACAGCCTGGCCACTGATCTGGTCACGGACCTGAGCCAGCGCATTCTCATGGGCACCATCAAGCCGGGGGACAAACTGCCGTCGGAAAGCGAAATCGTCCGTCAGCACGGGGTCAGCCGCACCGTGGTCCGCGAGGCCATTTCCAAACTGCAAGCCTCGGGGCTGGTGGAAACCCATCAGGGCAAGGGCACCTTCGTCCTGCCGCGCTCGCCCCAGAGTGGCCTGCACCTGAAAGTCGAGACGGCGTTCAGCGTGCGTCACATCATCGAGCTGCGCATGGGCCTGGAAACCCAGGCGGTGGCGCTGGCGGCGCAACGGCGCAGCGCCGAACAGCTGCTGGCGATGCGTCTGGCGCTGGATGACTACCAGGACCTGCTCGCCAAGGAAGACAGTTGCATCGAGGCCGACCGGCGCTTCCACCTGCTGATCGCCGAGGCCACCGGCAACCCGTATTTCGTCGAAATCCTGCACAACCTCGGCAATGCGGTGATCCCGCGAAGCCGTATCGCCACCAGCGAGCGCGCCGGTACCAGCCTGACTCACCATGCCTATCTGGCGAACCTGGAACATGAGGCGATCCTCGCCGCCATCCGCCGCCAGGACCCCGATGCGGCGAGGGCGGCGATGTGGACGCACTTGAGCAACAGCCGTGAGCGGCTGGCGCCGGTGGAGTGATCAGCTGTCCATGTGGCTGGTGCAAATCTGCGCCATCGCCGCAAAAAATCAGGCAGACTCCATCCACTTATAAAAAGACATGTCGTGATGTGTATGAACCGCCAACCGCTTCATTCGCTGGATATTGCCCATGTTTGCCCTTGATCACGCCCTGGCTCAGGACATCGTCGATCGGGCCATGGCGATCCTGCCATGCAACGTCAATGTCATGGATTACCTGGGCATCATCATCGGCAGCGGCGAGGCCGAACGTCTCTACACCCGCCATGAAGGCGCGCAACTGGTGCTCGCCAACAGCCGGGTGGTGGAGATCGATTCGCACACCGCCAAACAGCTCAGCGGCGTGCGGCCGGGGGTGAACCTGCCGCTGATGCTCGATGACAAGCTGGTCGGCGTGCTGGGCATCACCGGCGAGCCGGAGCAGGTGCGGGTCTACGCCGAACTGGTGAAGATGACGGCGGAAATGCTGATGGAACATCGCCGTCAGCAGGCCGATCAGCAGTGGCGGCATCAACGCAGCGAGGACCTGCTGGCGCGGCTGTTGCTGGGCGAGACGGCGACTCATCTGGTCGATGAAGCCGAGCAGCTCGGGTTGCAGCCGCAATTGCCGCGTCAGGCCGTATTGCTCGGTCTGCCCGCTGACGCGCAGTGGGGTGGACAACTGGCGGCCTGGCTCAATGGCCGTTACGCCAACAGCTGGTGCGTGTCCTGCGATCCGGGGCTGATCTACTGGTGTCGCGCGGTGGGCAAGGACCGTGACGATGCGCTGTTGCTGGAGCAATTCGACGAGCAGGGTTGGCCGGTGCAACGCATGGCGACGGTCGAGCCGTCGGCGAATCTGGCGGCCTTGCGTGAGGCATGCGCTGCGGCGCGGGACTTGATCGATTACGCCCGGCAGATCCAGCCCCGGCAGCGTCTGTTGCGGCTGGCGACCTATCGTCTGGCGGTGTTGTTCTGGCGCAACCGGCATGACTGGCTGGCCGAGGGGGTCGCCGAGCCGCTCGGCCGTCTGCAGGATCACGGGCAGTTGCTCGACACGTTGCGTGCCTGGTTCGATTACAGCGGGGAGAGTCAGGCGTGTGCTGATGCCTTGGGGATTCATCGCAACAGCTTGCGTTATCGGCTGGAGAAGATTGCCGAGATCAGTGGCTGTGATCCTTACCGGACGGATGATCTGTTGCGTCTTTATCTGGCAATGCAGATGGTGCCGCGGGGGCAGTTGCCGGCCTGCTAACGCGGCGCTCTTTCGCCCTCGGAACGTTACGCGGACCTTGTAGGAGCTGGCTTGCCCTGCGACCGGCGACGAAGTCGTCGTAAATCCTGTGCACTCGGTGTGTCAGTTACTCCGCCGAGTCTGCTAACGCAGCCTTGTTTCGCCTGGCGGCGAGTTACTTGGAAAAGCCCCAAGTAACCAAGGGCTTCTTACCCCGCCATACGGTGCCTCGCCCAGGCTCGGCATTCCCTCACTCCGGCAATACTCCGTGGGCCCGCCGCGAATGGGCCATCCATGGCCCACGCGGCTCTCGCGACATCCTGTCGCTCAACCCACTCCACATCGCCTGCGTTCGGCCT
>NZ_JBIVCU010000035.1:14555-19065 GCF_044746785.1 Pseudomonas sp. NPDC090208 | reverse complement strand
AGTGGAATAGGACCACGCACTTGAGCACCAGTACGTTTCGCGGTTTCCACGATTTCCTGGGTGGATTGGTCGATCAGGCGATGGTCAAAAGCCTTCAACCTGATACGGATTTGCTGATTTTGCATTGGATTTCAGACTCCAGGCTACTTCCCACCGGGCGCAATACGCCCGTTAAAAGGAGGCGCAATTCTATAGACGGGCCAACAGGGTGTCAACCCAATAAAAAAGCCCCCGCTAAGCGGGGGCTTTTTCAATCCATCGAAAATTACTCGATGATTTTGGCTACGACGCCGGCGCCGACGGTACGACCGCCTTCACGGATGGCGAAGCGCAGACCGTCTTCCATAGCGATGGTCTTGATCAGGGTGACTTCCATCTGGATGTTGTCACCTGGCATTACCATTTCAACGCCTTCTGGCAGTTCGCAGGAACCAGTCACGTCAGTAGTACGGAAGTAGAACTGTGGACGGTAGCCTTTGAAGAAAGGAGTGTGGCGACCGCCTTCTTCTTTCGACAGAACGTAGACTTCTGCGGTGAACTTGGTGTGCGGCTTGACCGAACCTGGCTTGGCCAGAACCTGACCACGCTCAACGTCGTCACGCTTGGTGCCACGCAGCAGAACGCCGCAGTTCTCGCCAGCACGACCTTCGTCCAGCAGCTTGCGGAACATCTCAACGCCGGTGCAGGTAGTTTTGGTGGTTGGACGCAGACCAACGATCTCAACTTCTTCCTGGATGCGAACGATGCCACGCTCAACACGGCCAGTTACAACAGTACCGCGACCCGAGATCGAGAATACGTCTTCGATTGGCATCAGGAACGGCTTGTCGATAGCGCGCTCTGGCTCTGGGATGTAGCTGTCCAGAGTTTCAACCAGCTTCTTGACAGCGCTGGTGCCCATTTCGTTGTCGTCTTGGCCGTTCAGAGCCATCAGAGCCGAACCGATGATGATCGGGGTGTCATCACCTGGGAAGTCGTAGGTGCTCAGCAGATCGCGAACTTCCATTTCGACCAGTTCCAGCAGCTCAGCGTCGTCAACCATGTCAGCCTTGTTCAGGAAGACAACGATGTACGGTACGCCAACCTGACGGGACAGCAGGATGTGCTCACGAGTTTGTGGCATCGGACCATCGGCAGCCGAGCAAACCAGGATCGCGCCATCCATCTGGGCAGCACCGGTGATCATGTTTTTGACGTAGTCGGCGTGGCCTGGGCAGTCAACGTGCGCGTAGTGACGAACCGACGAATCGTATTCAACGTGCGCAGTGTTGATGGTGATACCACGAGCCTTTTCTTCTGGCGCGCTGTCGATTTTGTCGAAGTCGACTTTGGCCGAACCGAAAACTTCGGAGCAGACGCGAGTCAGAGCAGCGGTCAGAGTGGTTTTACCGTGGTCAACGTGACCGATGGTGCCGACGTTGACGTGCGGTTTGTTACGTTCAAATTTTTCTTTAGCCACGACAGTGAACTCCTAGCCTAAAGGGGCTGAATCAGCCTTGTTTTTTAACGAGAGCTTCGACGATGTTCGACGGAGCTTCGGAGTATTTGGAGAATTCCATAGAGTAGCTCGCGCGACCCTGAGACATGGAACGGACGTCGGTTGCGTAACCGAACATCTCACCCAACGGAACCTCGGCACGGATAACCTTGCCGGAAACCGTATCTTCCATACCCTGGATCAGACCACGACGACGGTTCAGGTCACCCATCACGTCACCCATGTAGTCCTCAGGTGTTACAACTTCTACCTTCATGATCGGCTCAAGCACAACACCGCCGCCCTTCTGGGCCAGCTGCTTGGTCGCCATGGAGGCAGCCACCTTGAACGCCATCTCGTTGGAGTCGACGTCGTGGTAAGAACCGTCAAAGACGGTAGCCTTCAGGCCGATGAGCGGATAGCCGGCAACAACACCGTTCTTCATCTGCTCTTCAATGCCTTTCTGGATGGCAGGAATGTATTCCTTAGGAACAACACCACCAACCACTTCGTTCACGAATTGCAGACCTTCCTGACCTTCGTCAGCAGGCGCAAAACGGATCCAGCAGTGACCGAATTGACCACGACCACCGGACTGGCGAACGAACTTGCCTTCGATCTCGCAGTTCTTAGTGATCTTCTCACGATAAGAAACCTGCGGTTTACCGATGTTGGCTTCGACGTTGAACTCACGGCGCATCCGGTCAACCAGGATGTCCAGGTGCAATTCGCCCATACCGGAGATGATCGTCTGACCAGTCTCTTCATCAGTCTTGACGCGGAACGACGGGTCTTCCTGAGCCAGCTTGCTCAGAGCGATACCCATTTTTTCCTGGTCATCTTTGGTCTTCGGCTCAACGGCAACCGAAATAACCGGCTCTGGGAAGTCCATACGCTCGAGGATGATTGGCTTATCCAGGGCGCACAGAGTTTCACCAGTGGTCACATCTTTCATGCCGATCAGGGCAGCAATGTCACCAGCCAGTACTTCTTTGATCTCTTCGCGGCTGTTGGCATGCATCTGAACCATACGGCCCACACGCTCTTTCTTGCCTTTTACCGAGTTGAGTACCGAGTCACCGGAGTTCAGAGCACCCGAGTAGACGCGCACGAAAGTGATCGAACCCACGAACGGGTCGGTCGCGATCTTGAACGCCAGAGCCGAGAACGGCTCGTTGTCGTCTGCATGACGCTCGTCGTGACGAACAGCCGGATCGTCCTTGTCCAGTTCCTTGTCGTCAGGGTTGATACCCTTGATCGCAGGAATCTCGACAGGCGCTGGCAGGTAGTCGATAACGGCGTCGAGAACCAGAGGAACACCCTTGTTCTTGAACGACGAACCGCAGACCGCCAGAACGATTTCGCCGGCGATAGTACGCTGACGCAGAGCAGCCTTGATCTCTTCGATCGACAGCTCTTCGCCTTCCAGGTACTTGTTCATCAGCTCTTCGTTGGCTTCGGCAGCTGCCTCAACCATGTTGCTGCGCCACTCTTCGGCCAGCTCTTGCATGTCTTCTGGAATGGCCTTGCGAACAGGCTCCATGCCTTTGTCGGCATCGTTCCAGTAAACAGCTTCCATGGTCATCAGGTCGATCTGGCCCTGGAAGTTATCTTCCGAACCGATAGCCAGCTGAATCGGCACTGGGGTGTGACCCAGACGCTTTTTGATCTGGTCGACTACACGCAGGAAGTTCGCACCGGCACGGTCCATCTTGTTTACGTAAACAAGACGAGGAACGCCGTATTTGTTGGCCTGACGCCATACGGTTTCCGATTGCGGCTCAACACCCGAGGTACCACAGAACACAACGACTGCGCCGTCGAGTACGCGCAGGGAGCGCTCTACTTCGATGGTGAAGTCAACGTGGCCGGGGGTATCGATGATGTTGAAACGATACTTGTCCTTGTGCTGCTTGACAGAACCCTGCCAAAAAGCGGTGGTCGCAGCAGAAGTAATGGTAATACCACGCTCCTGCTCCTGCACCATCCAGTCCATGGTCGCGGCGCCGTCATGCACCTCGCCCATTTTGTGGTTTACGCCTGTGTAAAAAAGGACGCGCTCGGTGGTGGTGGTTTTACCAGCATCCACGTGAGCAACGATACCGATGTTACGGTAGCGATTAATCGGAGTAGTACGAGCCATAAAGCCCTCGCAAAAATAGTGACGCTGAAATTAGAAGCGGTAGTGCGAGAAAGCCTTGTTGGCTTCAGCCATACGGTGCACGTCTTCACGCTTCTTGACTGCAGCACCTTTGCCTTCAGCGGCGTCCAGCAGTTCGCCAGCCAAACGCAGAGCCATGGACTTCTCACCGCGCTTGCGCGCGAAGTCTACCAGCCAGCGCATTGCCAGAGCATTACGACGGGAAGGACGTACTTCAACCGGAACCTGGTAAGTAGCACCACCAACGCGGCGCGACTTCACTTCGACCAGCGGAGCGATGGCGTCGAGTGCTTTTTCGAAGAGTTCCAGGGGGTCGGTACCCGCCTTGCGTGCTTTAACGGTATCCAGAGCACCGTAAACAATACGCTCGGCAACGGCTTTCTTGCCGCTTTCCATTACGTGGTTCATGAACTTGGCGAGGATCTGGGATCCGTACTTCGGATCGTCCAGGATCTCACGTTTGGCTGCTACGCGACGTCTTGGCATTGATAAGCCCTCAAACGGTCTTCAGGTTCGCTCGGGACAGCGCATATCGAAATGCAGTGCCCGACCTTACTCTTATCGACTCAATAAATTTAAAAAACGACTGCAAAACGACCGAATTACTTCGGACGCTTGGTACCGTACTTCGAACGACCCTGGTTACGGCCTTTAACGCCGGAGGTATCCAGAGAGCCGCGAACGGTGTGGTAACGAACACCTGGCAAGTCTTTTACACGGCCGCCACGAATCAGAACGACGCTGTGCTCTTGCAGGTTGTGGCCTTCACCACCGATGTACGAGGAAACCTCGAAACCGTTGGTCAGACGCACACGGCATACTTTACGCAGTGCCGAGTTAGGTTTTTTCGGCGTGGTGGTGTACACACGGGT
>NZ_JBIVCU010000035.1:0-14545 GCF_044746785.1 Pseudomonas sp. NPDC090208 | reverse complement strand
CGCAGGAACGTCGGATTTCTCGACGATACGCTTGCGCGGCTGACGTACCAGCTGGTTGATAGTTGCCATCTACTAGCTCCACTGTTGTCTTGCGACGCTATTGTCTTGCAAGAAAAGCAAAATGGCAGGACGTAAGTCCCGCCAGATTTTGGGGTACAAGAGTCTAAAGAGGATCCTGCCCCCAGTCAAGGCAGTGCCCCGGCCTCCATGCCCACCCATCAGCAGCGAACGGCCTGCGAACGATGGTGGACATGAAGACCAGAGCCCTACTCTCAATTACTGCTCGAGTTCAACGCTTCGGTCAGCGCGGCTTCGACTTCGCTTGCGCTCACGCGCAGAGGCTTGTCGGCATCACGGCGACGCTTGCGCTCGCTGTGATAGGCCAGGCCGGTACCAGCCGGGATCAAACGACCCACGACCACGTTTTCTTTCAGGCCGCGCAGGTAGTCGCGCTTGCCGGTTACCGCCGCTTCGGTCAGAACGCGAGTGGTTTCCTGGAAGGAAGCCGCCGAGATGAACGATTCGGTGGACAGCGACGCCTTGGTGATACCGAGCAGAACGCGGGTGAATTTGGAGACAAACTTCTCCTCCTGCGCCAGACGCTCGTTCTCGACCAATACGTGAGTCAGTTCCATCTGGTCGCCCTTGATGAAGCTGGAATCGCCCGACTCGCTGATCTCGACCTTGCGCAGCATCTGACGAAGGATCGTCTCGATGTGCTTGTCGTTGATCTTCACGCCCTGCAGACGGTAAACGTCCTGAATCTCGTTGACGATGTATTTCGCCAGCGCGCTGACACCCAGCAGACGCAGAATGTCATGCGGGTCGCTAGGACCGTCGGAGATAACCTCACCGCGGTTCACTTGCTCACCCTCGAAGACGTTCAGGTGACGCCACTTCGGAATCAGCTCTTCGTACGGATCGCTGCCGTCGTTCGGCGTGATCACCAGACGACGCTTGCCTTTGGTCTCTTTACCGAAAGCGATGGTGCCGCTGACTTCCGCCAGAATCGACGCTTCTTTCGGACGACGCGCTTCGAACAAGTCGGCAACGCGTGGCAGACCACCGGTGATGTCACGGGTCTTGGAGGTTTCTTGCGGAATACGGGCAAGAACGTCACCCACACCCACTTGTGCACCGTCCGCGATACCGACCAGGGCGTTCGCCGGCAGGAAGTACTGAGCCGGTACGTCGGTACCTGGCAGCAGCAGATCCTTGCCATCGACACCCACCATCTTGACCGCTGGACGGATGTCCTTGCCTGCGGCAGGACGATCTTTCGGGTCCAGTACTTCGATGTTGGTCAGACCGGTCAGTTCGTCGGTCTGGCGCTTGATCGTAATACCTTCTTCCATGCCCACGTAGGTCACGGTACCTTTCATTTCGGTAACGATCGGGTGAGTGTGCGGGTCCCACTTGGCCACGATGGAGCCAGCGTCGACCTTGTCACCTTCTTTCACCGAAATCACGGCACCGTAAGGCAGTTTGTAACGCTCACGCTCACGACCGAATTCGTCGGCAATTGCCAGCTCACCGGAACGCGATACCGCCACCAGGTTGCCGTCGACACGCTCAACCTGCTTCAGGTTGTGCAGGCGAACAACACCGCCGTTCTTGACCTGAACGCTGTCGGCTGCGGAAGTACGGCTTGCCGCACCACCGATGTGGAACGTACGCATGGTCAGCTGGGTACCCGGCTCACCGATCGACTGAGCAGCGATAACGCCGACAGCTTCACCGATGTTCACCTGGTGACCACGGGCCAGATCGCGACCGTAGCACTTGGCGCAGATGCCGTAGCGGGTTTCACAGCTGATCGGCGAACGCACGACGACTTCGTCGATGCTGTTCAGCTCGATGAACTCGACCCACTTCTCGTCTACCAGTGTGCCAGCAGGAACGATGACGTCCTCGGTGCCCGGCTTGAATACGTCACGTGCGATCACACGACCCAGTACGCGCTCACCCAGCGGCTCGACGACGTCACCGCCTTCGATGTGCGGAGTCATCAGCAGGCCCTGTTCGGTGCCGCAATCGACTTCGGTCACGACCAGGTCTTGCGCCACGTCTACCAGACGACGAGTCAGGTAACCGGAGTTCGCAGTCTTCAGTGCGGTATCCGCCAGACCCTTACGAGCACCGTGAGTCGAGATGAAGTACTGAAGTACGCTCAGACCTTCACGGAAGTTCGCCGTGATCGGCGTTTCAATGATGGAACCGTCCGGCTTGGCCATCAGACCACGCATACCGGCCAGCTGACGAATCTGTGCTGCGGAACCCCGCGCACCCGAGTCAGCCATCATGTACATCGAGTTGAAGGATTCCTGGTCAACGGTTTCGCCGTGACGGTCGACAACCTTCTCTTTCGAGAGGTTGGACATCATCGCCTTGGAAACTTCATCGTTGGCCTTGGACCAGAGGTCGATCACCTTGTTGTACTTCTCGCCCTGGGTTACCAGGCCGGACGCATACTGGCTTTCGATCTCTTTCACTTCTTCGGTCGCGGTATCGATGATGCGAGCTTTCTCATCCGGGATAACGAAGTCGTTAACGCCGATGGAAACACCCGAAATGGTCGAGTAGGCAAAACCGGTATACATCAGTTGGTCAGCGAAAATGACGGTCTCTTTCAGACCAACCACGCGGTAGCACTGGTTGATCAGCTTGGAGATCGCCTTCTTCTTCATCGGCTGATTGACCACGTCGTAAGACAGGCCGGCCGGGACCACCTGGAACAGCAGCGCACGGCCGACAGTGGTGTCGACGATACGCGTGTTCTTGACGCTGTTGCCGTCACGATCGTTCACGGTCTCGTTGATACGAACCTTGATTTTCGCGTGCAGGGCAGCTTCGCCGGCGCGGAATACGCGGTCGACTTCCTGCAGGTCCGCGAATACGCGGCCTTCGCCCTTGGCATTGATCGCTTCACGGGTCATGTAGTACAGACCCAGTACAACGTCCTGCGACGGAACGATGATTGGCTCACCGTTGGCTGGCGACAGAATGTTGTTGGTCGACATCATCAGCGCGCGCGCTTCCAGCTGGGCTTCCAGCGTCAGCGGCACGTGAACGGCCATCTGGTCACCGTCGAAGTCGGCGTTGTACGCAGCACACACCAGTGGGTGCAGCTGGATTGCCTTGCCTTCGATCAGCACCGGTTCAAACGCCTGGATACCCAGACGGTGAAGAGTCGGTGCACGGTTGAGCAGTACCGGGTGTTCGCGAATCACTTCAGCGAGAACGTCCCAGACCTCTGGCAGTTCACGCTCGACCATCTTCTTGGCCGCTTTGATGGTGGTCGCCAGACCACGCATTTCCAGCTTGCCGAAGATGAACGGCTTGAACAGTTCCAGTGCCATCTTTTTCGGCAGACCGCACTGATGCAGACGCAGGGTCGGACCTACGGTAATTACCGAACGGCCGGAGTAGTCAACGCGCTTACCGAGCAAGTTCTGACGGAAACGACCTTGCTTACCCTTGATCATGTCAGCCAGGGACTTCAGAGGACGCTTGTTCGAACCGGTAATGGCACGACCGCGACGACCGTTGTCGAGCAGCGCATCCACAGCTTCCTGCAGCATGCGCTTTTCGTTGCGCACGATGATGTCCGGTGCGGACAGATCCAGCAGGCGCTTCAGACGGTTGTTACGGTTGATGACCCGACGATACAGATCGTTGAGGTCAGAAGTCGCAAAGCGACCGCCATCCAGTGGGACCAGTGGACGCAGATCTGGCGGCAGAACCGGCAGAACGGTCAACACCATCCACTCAGGCAGGTTGCCGGAGCCCTGGAAGGCTTCCATCAACTTCAGGCGCTTGGACAGCTTCTTGATCTTGGTTTCCGAGTTGGTTTGCGGAATTTCTTCACGCAGACGGCCAATCTCGTGCTCCAGATCGATAGCGTGCAGCAGTTCACGGACAGCTTCAGCACCCATGCGGGCGTCGAAGTCGTCACCGAACTCTTCGAGGGCTTCGAAGTACTGCTCGTCGTTCAGCAGCTGACCTTTTTCAAGGGTGGTCATGCCTGGATCGATAACGACATAGCTCTCGAAGTAGAGAACGCGTTCGATATCACGCAGGGTCATGTCCATCAGCAGGCCGATACGGGACGGCAGCGATTTCAGGAACCAGATGTGGGCAACCGGCGAAGCCAGTTCGATGTGAGCCATACGCTCACGACGGACCTTGGCCAGCGCGACTTCAACGCCGCACTTCTCGCAGATCACACCGCGGTGTTTCAAGCGCTTGTACTTACCGCACAGGCACTCGTAATCCTTGACCGGGCCAAAGATCTTGGCGCAGAACAGGCCGTCACGCTCAGGCTTGAACGTACGGTAGTTGATGGTTTCCGGCTTTTTAACTTCACCGACGACCACGAACGGATCATCTCAGGCGAGGCCAATCCGATACGGATGGCGTCGAACTCTTCGACTTGACCCTGGTTTTTCAGCAAATTCAGTAGGTCTTTCAAGGCCTTTCCTCCTGGCGGAGCAGAGAGTGGTCAAACCGACCCACTCTCGATCGCGTCACGTGTTATTCGGTTTCCAGATCGATATCGATACCGAGCGAACGGATTTCTTTGATCAACACGTTGAAGGACTCGGGCATGCCCGGCTCCATACGGTGATCGCCGTCCACGATGTTTTTGTACATCTTGGTACGACCGTTCACATCGTCCGACTTCACTGTGAGCATTTCTTGCAGAGTGTATGCCGCGCCGTATGCTTCCAGCGCCCAGACCTCCATCTCCCCGAAACGCTGACCACCGAACTGCGCCTTACCACCCAGCGGCTGCTGGGTAACCAGGCTGTAGGAACCAGTGGAACGCGCGTGCATCTTGTCGTCCACCAAGTGGTTCAGTTTCAGCATGTACATGTAGCCAACGGTAACCGGACGCTCGAACTTGTTGCCGGTACGACCGTCGAACAGTTGCATCTGGCCACTGTCCGGCATGTCCGCCAGGCGCAGCATCGCCTTGATTTCGCTTTCCTTGGCACCGTCGAATACCGGGGTAGCCATTGGAACGCCGCCACGCAGGTTCTTCGCCAGATCCAGAACTTCCTGGTCGGACAGGTCGTCAAGGCTTTCCTGACGGCCGCCGATCTCGTTGTAGATCTCGTTCAGGAACTTGCGCAGCTCAACGACTTTGCGCTGCTCTTCGAGCATGCGGTTGATCTTCTCGCCCAGACCTTTGGCCGCCAGGCCCAGGTGGGTTTCGAGAATCTGACCAACGTTCATACGCGAAGGTACACCCAACGGGTTGAGGACGATATCCACAGGTGTGCCGTTGGCATCGTGTGGCATGTCTTCAACCGGCATGATCACGGAGACCACACCCTTGTTACCGTGACGACCGGCCATCTTGTCGCCCGGCTGGATGCGACGACGGATTGCCAGGTAGACCTTGACGATTTTCAGCACGCCTGGAGCCAGGTCATCGCCTTGCTGCAGTTTGCGCTTCTTGTCTTCGAACTTGTCGTCCAGCAGACGGCGACGATCAACGATGTAAGCCTGAGCTTTCTCGAGTTGCTCGTTCAGCGCGTCTTCGACCATGCGCAGTTTGAACCACTGACCGTGTTCCAGACCGTCGAGGACTTCGTTGGTGATTTCCTGACCTTTCTTCAGGCCAGCACCACCTTCGACAATCTGACCGACCAGAGCGGAGCGCAGACGTTCGAAGGTTGCGCCTTCGACGATGCGGAACTCTTCGTTCAGATCCTTGCGGATCTCGTCCAGTTGGCTCTTCTCGATGGACAGAGCACGGGAGTCACGCTCAACGCCGTCACGGGTGAATACCTGTACGTCGATGACAGTACCTTTGGTGCCGGTTGGCACACGCAGGGAGGTGTCTTTAACGTCGCTGGCCTTCTCACCGAAGATTGCGCGCAGCAGTTTCTCTTCCGGAGTCAGCTGGGTCTCGCCTTTCGGAGTGACCTTACCGACCAGGATGTCGCCAGGGCCGACTTCAGCACCGACGTAAACGATACCGGCTTCGTCCAGTTTGTTCAGCGCTGCCTCGCCCACGTTCGGGATGTCAGCAGTGATCTCTTCAGGGCCCAGCTTGGTATCACGCGCCACACAGGTCAGTTCCTGAATGTGGATCGTGGTGAAACGGTCTTCCTGAACAACACGCTCGGACAGGCAGATGGAGTCTTCGAAGTTGAAGCCGTTCCACGCCATGAACGCGATGCGCATGTTCTGACCCAGAGCCAGTTCACCCATGTCGGTGGACGGACCGTCGGCCATGATGTCGCTACGCTGAACGCGATCACCCTTGCTCACCAGCGGACGCTGGTTGATGCAGGTGTTCTGGTTCGAGCGGGTGTATTTGGTCAGGTTGTAGATATCTACACCGGCTTCGCCTGGCTCGACTTCGTCATCGGCTACGCGAACGACGATACGGCTGGCGTCGACCGAATCGATCACACCACCACGACGTGCAACAACGCAGACACCAGAGTCACGGGCAACGTTGCGCTCCATGCCGGTACCCACCAGCGGCTTGTCGGCGCGCAGAGTTGGTACAGCCTGACGCTGCATGTTGGAACCCATCAACGCACGGTTGGCGTCGTCGTGCTCGAGGAACGGAATCAGCGACGCTGCAACCGAAACAACCTGCTTCGGCGAAACGTCCATCAGGGTGACGTCTTCCGGCGCCTTGACGGTGAATTCGTTCAGGTGACGTACGGCTACCAGCTCGTCGATCAGATGACCTTTGTCGTTCATGGTCGCCGAAGCCTGCGCGATCACGTGATCGGCTTCTTCAATTGCGGACAGGAAGACGATCTCGTCGGTTACCAGACCTTCTTTCACCACGCGGTACGGGCTTTCCAGGAAGCCGTACTGGTTGGTGCGGGCATAGGCAGCCAGCGAGTTGATCAGACCGATGTTCGGGCCTTCCGGCGTTTCGATCGGGCAAACACGACCGTAGTGCGTCGGGTGTACGTCACGGACTTCGAAGCCTGCGCGCTCACGGGTCAGACCACCTGGGCCGAGTGCGGAAACACGGCGCTTGTGGGTAATCTCGGAGAGCGGGTTGTTCTGGTCCATGAACTGCGACAGCTGGCTGGAACCGAAGAATTCCTTGACCGCTGCAGCAACCGGCTTGGCGTTGATCAGGTCCTGAGGCATCAGGCCTTCGCTTTCCGCCATCGACAGACGCTCTTTGACCGCGCGCTCTACACGCACCAGGCCAACGCGGAACTGGTTCTCGGCCATCTCGCCGACACAACGGACGCGACGGTTACCCAAGTGGTCGATGTCGTCGACGATGCCTTTGCCGTTACGGATGTCGACCAGGGTCTTGAGGACCGCGACGATATCTTCCTTGCACAGCACGCCCGAACCTTCGATCTCGGTACGACCGATACGACGGTTGAACTTCATCCGGCCAACAGCCGACAGATCATAGCGCTCTGGGCTGAAGAACAGGTTGTTGAACAGGGTCTCGGCAGCATCCTTGGTTGGCGGCTCGCCAGGACGCATCATGCGATAGATTTCGACCAGGGCTTCCAGCTGGTTGCCGGTCGAATCGATCTTCAGGGTGTCGGAGATGAACGGACCGCAATCGATATCGTTGGTGTACAGCGTTTCGATACGGACGACCTGAGCCTTGGCAATCTTGGCCAGGATCTCGGTGTTCAGCTCGGTGTTGCACTCGGCAATGATTTCGCCAGTAGCCGGGTGCACGATCGCCTTGGCGGTAGTGCGGCCAATGACGTAGTCCAGTGGAACGTCCAGGGCCTTGATGCCGGCCTTTTCCAACTGGTTGATGTGACGGGCGGTGATACGACGGCCTTGCTCGACGATGACCTTGCCCTTGTCGTCCTGGATGTCCAGAACGGCAACTTCACCACGCAGGCGCTGAGGCACCAGCTCCAGGCTCAGAGTTTCGCCCTGAACGTGGAAAACGTTGGTGGTGTAGAACGCGTCCAGCACTTCCTCGGTGGTGTAACCCAGCGCGCGGAGCAGAACCGATGCAGGCAGTTTGCGACGACGGTCGATACGGACGAATACGCAGTCCTTCGGATCGAACTCGAAGTCCAGCCACGAACCACGGTAAGGAATGATGCGAGCCGAGTACAGCAGCTTGCCGGAGCTGTGCGTCTTGCCACGGTCGTGGTCGAAGAACACGCCTGGCGAACGGTGCAGCTGGGAAACGATAACACGCTCGGTACCGTTGATAACGAAGGTACCGTTTTCAGTCATCAGGGGGATTTCACCCATGTAGACTTCTTGCTCTTTGATGTCCTTGATCGCTTTGTTCGACGATTCTTTGTCGAAAATGATCAGGCGCACTTTTACCCGCAAAGGTACGGCGTACGTCACGCCGCGCAGCACGCATTCCTTGACATCAAAAGCCGGTTCGCCCAGGCGATAACCGACATACTCCAGAGCAGCATTGCCGGAGTAGCTGATGATCGGGAAAACGGATTTGAAGGCCGCATGCAGGCCCACGTCGCTTAACTGATCTTTAGTGGCTCACGCTTGCAATTATTCACGATACGAATCCAGATGGATGGCCATGAGGTAATTATCATCCATGACGTCCGGCAACTTGCTAAAGTCCTTGCGGATACGTTTTTTCTCAGTGTATGAGTAAGCCATCAGCGTTCCCCAGCTTGGTCACCTGCTTGTTTGGCTCCTCCCGACGGAAGCAGCCAGAAAATCTTGCGAACCCCATGGTTCGCGCCACCGTTTCGAGGTGGTTGAAGCACGTTAGTGGCGCCGACCTGGTCGGTCGCCAATAACGGAAAAAGGCCGGTGGCATAAGCCACCAGCCATCAGCCTGTCGCTCAACGCTTGGGCTGGAGACGCAAGGTCGATGCTTACTTGAGCTCGACGGTAGCGCCTGCTTCTTCCAGCTTCTTCTTCGCGTCTTCTGCGGCTTCTTTCGAAACGCCTTCCAGCAGAGTCTGAGGAGCGCCGTCGACTTTCTCTTTGGCTTCTTTCAGGCCCAGACCGGTCAGTTCGCGAACTGCCTTGATCACGTTGACTTTCTTCTCGCCAGCGGTGGCCAGAACAACGTTGAACTCGGTTTGCTCTTCAACAACAGCGGCAGCAGCAGCTGGACCAGCAGCAGCAACAGCAGCGGTCACGCCGAAGGTTTCTTCCATCGCTTTGATCAGCTCAACAACTTCCAGAACGGTTTTCTGGCCGATTGCTTCGATGATTTGTTCGTTAGTCAGAGACATGACTATATTCCTGTATTGGGGGTGACGGCCTACGCGACCATCAAATTAAACATATGATTTCGAAAGGGCTTGCAGTGCCTTAGGCAGCAGAAGCTTCTTTCTGGTCGCGAATAGCTGCCAAAGTACGAGCCAGCTTGCTGGTAGCGCCTTGAATCACGCTCATCAGCTTCGCAATAGCTTCGTCGCGGGTCGGCAGGGTAGCCAACACGTCGATTTCTTTCGCGGCAAGGAACTTGCCGTCGAACGCAGCTGCCTTGATCTCGAACTTGTCCTGACCTTTCGCGAACTCCTTGAACAGACGAGCAGCAGCGCCCGGGTGTTCGTTGGAGAAAGCGATCAAGGTAGGGCCAGTGAAAGCGTCGTTGAGGACACTGAATTCAGTGTCGGCAACAGCACGCTTGAGCAGGGTGTTACGTACGACACGTACGTATACGCCAGCTTCACGAGCCTCTTTACGGAGTCCGGTCATCGCGCTTACTGTCACACCGCGGGCATCAGCCACAACAGCAGACAGAGCGACTTTGGCAGCCTCGTTGACTTCAGCGACGATGGCCTTCTTGTCTTCGAGTTTAATTGCCACGGGTTTAACTCCTGCTTGTTACCGTTTCATCTGGCCGGAGCCGGATGTCGTTTTGGTGTCTGATTCGGTAAGGAACCGGGAGCACCATCTGCGTAGGCTTATGTTTTAAGACTTGCGCCGCCTACGGTCTTGGATAGCCCCCGCCAGGCAGGGACCCCAATTTTTGCAATGGCGCGGCAAGCCGCGCCATTCCCGTCTTACGCGTTCAGCGAGCTCTGATCGATGACCAGACCTGGGCCCATAGTGGTGCTCAGGGTAACGCGCTTGACGTAAATACCTTTCGAAGAAGCTGGCTTGATACGCTTCAGATCAGCGATCAGTGCTTCAACGTTCTCACGCAGCTTGTCGGCTTCGAAGCCTACTTTGCCAACGGAGGTGTGGATAATGCCGTTTTTGTCGGTGCGGTAGCGAACCTGACCAGCCTTGGCGTTCTTGACCGCGCCAGCTACGTCCGGAGTAACGGTACCGACTTTCGGGTTAGGCATCAGGCCGCGAGGACCCAGAACCTGACCCAGTTGACCTACAACGCGCATGGCATCCGGGGAAGCGATGACGACGTCATAGTTCAGGTCGCCGCCTTTCATTTCGGCAGCCAGGTCATCCATACCTACGCGATCAGCGCCGGCAGCCAGAGCAGCTTCAGCAGCTGGACCCTGGGTGAAGACGGCAACGCGAACGGTCTTGCCAGTGCCGTGTGGCAGCACAGTTGCGCTACGTACGACCTGGTCGGATTTACGTGGGTCAACGCCCAGGTTTACAGCGACGTCAAACGACTCGCTGAATTTTACAGTCGACAGCTCAGCCAGCAGAACTGCGGCGTCGTTGAAGCTGTAGGACTTGCCCGGCTCAACCTTGGCGGCGATTGCCTTTTGGCGCTTAGTCAGCTTAGCCATTACACACCCTCCACGTTAAGGCCCATGCTACGAGCGGAACCGGCGATGGTACGCACGGCCGCATCCAGGTCAGCTGCGGTCAGATCGGCATTTTTTACCTTGGCGATCTCTTCCAGCTGAGCACGGGTAACGGTGCCAACTTTAACGGTGTTCGGACGAGCCGAGCCGCTGGTCAGGCCAGCTGCTTTTTTCAGCAGTACCGAAGCAGGGGTGCTCTTGGTTTCGAAAGTGAAGCTGCGGTCACTGTAAACAGTGATGATCACAGGAGTCGGCAGGCCTGGTTCCATACCCTGAGTACGGGCGTTGAAAGCCTTGCAGAACTCCATGATGTTCACGCCGTGCTGACCCAGAGCAGGACCAACGGGCGGGCTTGGGTTAGCCTGAGCGGCCTTCACTTGAAGCTTGATGTAAGCGGTAATCTTCTTGGCCATGTGGCACTCCAATTACGGGTTCAGACGCCTCGAGAGGCTCCCCGGTTACTTGCGCGTTTATCCCAGTGACGACAAAACCCCACAGCCCAGGGCTGCGGGGTATGGGATTCTCAGCTCAGTTATGCCTTTTCGACCTGACTGAACTCGAGCTCTACTGGAGTAGAGCGACCGAAAATGAGCACAGCCACCTGGATGCGACTCTTTTCGTAGTTAACTTCTTCGACCGTGCCATTGAAGTCAGCGAACGGACCATCAATGACGCGAACAACCTCACCCGGCTCGAACAGGGTCTTGGGCTTCGGCTTGTCACTACCATCCGCAACACGACGCAGGATAGCCTCAGCTTCCTTGTCAGTGATGGGAGCAGGCTTGTCTGCGGTACCACCAATGAAACCCATGACACGAGGAGTATCCTTGACCAAGTGCCAGGTACCCTCATTCATTTCCATCTGAACCAGCACGTAGCCTGGAAAGAACTTGCGCTCACTCTTGCGCTTCTGACCGTTCCGCATCTCGACTACCTCTTCGGTAGGGACCAGAATCTCGCCAAAACCATCTTCCATGCCAGCCAGCTTTACGCGCTCGATGAGCGAGCGCATGACATGCTTCTCGTAACCCGAGTAGGCATGAACTACGTACCAACGCTTAGCCACGGGACACCCTTAGCCAACAATCAAGGAAACAAGCCAGCCGAGTAGGGAATCAAGACCCCACAACAGCAGCGCCATAACCAGGACCACAGCAACCACGATCAAAGTGGTCTGAGTGGTTTCCTGACGGGTAGGCCATACGACTTTACGAATCTCCGCACGAGCTTCCTTTGCAAGCACAAAGAAAGCCTTACCCTTGCCAGTCTGCAGCCCGACATAAGCGGCGGCAGCAGCAATCACAACCAGGGCAAGAACGCGATACAGGATTGGCTGCGCGGAGTAGTATTGATTTCCGACAACACCCACGACGACCAAAAGGGCCACTACAAGCCACTTCACGAGATCTAAACGGGAGTCTTGGGCTTCGGCCTTTGGATTCATCTACTAAAATCCTGTGAAAAGAAAGCCAGACGCACCAGGCGAATCTGGCAGGTCAGGAGGGAATCGAACCCCCAACCTACGGTTTTGGAGACCGTCGCTCTGCCAATTGAGCTACTGACCTAAAAGCGAAATCAGGCCGACCATTATGCGGACCCGACAGAAAGATTTCAACAGCTACTCGACCATACAGCCTGAATCAAGCCACTGCAGGCTCTGCTCACACCTGGCGCCAACGATGGCACCAGACCTCACAGCACCTAAAACAAAGGCAGATACTTTCATATCTGCCTGAGTAATGGAGCTCTTGAGCGGATTTGAACCGCTGACCTCACCCTTACCAAGGGTGTGCTCTACCAACTGAGCTACAAGAGCGAAACACTTTGCACAACCAGCAAAACTTGGAGCGGGTAGCGGGAATCGAACCCGCATCATCAGCTTGGAAGGCTGAGGTTCTACCACTAAACTATACCCGCCGAGCATGCTGCTTACGCTCGAAATTTGGTGGAGGGGGAAGGATTCGAACCTTCGAAGTCGTAGACGTCAGATTTACAGTCTGATCCCTTTGGCCGCTCGGGAACCCCTCCTAAGCGAGGCGACATCTTACATCATGCCACCCTTCTGTCAACCTTTTTCTCAATAAAATCTTGAGGTTACAAACGTTGACTCTTGCATCACCGGCTTAGCAATTTGCTCTGCACTGTGAAGCGGGCGCCATTCTATGCAAACTAATCGGAGGTTGCAACACTTTCACAAGACATTATTTTATTTTTTAATTCAGGGAAGTCTTGAGCCAACCCAGCAAGCAAAACATCGTCTACCAACCGCCTACTTTCAGGGGCAACTTTCAACCAATAGACACCCCCGGCACTATCTACAGTCCTGCCAAACTGCGTCTGGATATCGAGACTGGTCAGGCGCTGCTCAAGGGTTCTGGCGTCACCTTGAGAGATCCCACCACCCAAATAAAGACATTGCTTGACGATCTCTGGCGACGACACCTGACCAGGATGCGATTCGCTCAGCAAACGAATATCCTGCTGCGTCCCTCGATAAAGTGACAACGGAGCGACCTCCTTCGGCCGCAAGGGAGCCTCCTGCTGATGCCATACGTAGTAGAAGGCATTCAGCATCAATAACAGTAAAAACACCCAACGCATAACACCCTCGCCATCACAACACTGAATCGTGCGCCCTGCGGACAAGCAGCTTCCCATCAGGCCGGAGCGGCGCTCGACACCCTGACAGGCCGCTCAGGCACCCTGGCGCAATCGCAGGCTCAGCTCGCCACCACTGAAGAGACGCTCTTCGCCGTTCACCTGAAGACGCAGTGCCCCCACCGCATCCACCCCCAGGACAATCCCTTCAATCGCGCTATTTCCCGCGAGCAACGTCACGGGCTCCCCCTGCCACAGATGGCTGCGCTCCCACTCTTCTCTAAAAGCACCAAAACCCTTCTCCTGATGCGCACTCAGGTAAGCAAGCAGGTGACGACTCAATGCCGCTATCACGCCGTTTCTATCAAGCTGGGCGCCCGTTTCCAGCGCCATAGAGGTCCAGGATTGATCCACCTCCGCAGCCTCGCGCATGTTGACGTTAATCCCGATCCCGATCACGACATGACAGACGTCAGCAGGGTCGCCAGACAGCTCCAGCAACACGCCCGCCAGCTTTCGTCGCCCAACCAGAATATCGTTTGGCCATTTGAGCCCGGCACCTGCGATCCCCATCTCCTTGAGCATCGCCGCCACAGCAAGCCCAACCAGAAGGCTTAAGCCTTCAAGCTGGCGCATGCCGCCTTCTATGCGCAATGCGAGGCTGTAATAGACGTTCTCGGCAAAAGGACTTACCCACTTCCGCCCTCGTCGCCCTCTGCCGGCTGTCTGCTGCTCGGCAAGCACCAGCACAGGCAGCGCGAAACCGGCCTCAACCAAGCGCATCGCCTCCGCATTCGTCGAATCGACTGTATCCAGGGTACGGACCGACCAGGTCTCGCACCCCGGAAGACGATTGAGCGATTCGCTATTGAGCAGTACGAGGGAGTTAGCAAGGCGGTAGCCCCTGCCCCGCACCTTGTAGACCTCTACACCCAGCTCAGCCTCGAGCTGCTGCAGCTTCTTCCACACAGCACTACGGCTGACGCCGAGCGCGCGCCCCAAATATTCGCCTGAGTGAAATTCACCATCCCCAAGCAGCTCTAACAAGGTTCGCATTCATGACACGCCTGATAATGAGGACAGCATGATAGCCACCGAAGGTATGAGTGCATAGGAGACAGGAACCGTATCGCGGCAAACGGGATAGCAAGAAGGTATTTTTCACGAGCGCAAAGACAAAACCCCGTCTGCTTACGCAAACGGGGTTCTGCAATTTAATCTTGACGATGACCTACTCTCACATGGGGAAACCCCACACTACC
>NZ_JBIVCU010000034.1:0-30051 GCF_044746785.1 Pseudomonas sp. NPDC090208 | reverse complement strand
CGCGTGGGCCATGGATGGCCCATTCGCGGCGTGCCCACGGAGCATTGCCGGAGTGAGGGTACACCGAGCATTAGCGAGGTGCCGTATGGCGGGGAAAGAAGCCCTTGGTTACTTGGGGCTTTTCCAAGTAACTCGCCGCCAGGCGAAACAGGGCTGCGTTAGCAGACTCAGCAATCAAAATGACACACCGCAGGCACAGGTTTTACGACGACTGCGTCGCCGCTCGCAGGGCAAGCCAGCTCCTGCAGGGGTACGCGCACCTCGTCAGATACGGACTATTTTAATTCGTTGTTGTATAAAAATACCCACCCTGCGTAAAATTTAAGTGGCATATACCATTAAGTATGAATAAAGTGGCATATGCCACCTTAAGGATGAGCGCTGTCGATCATATCGACCTGGATGTCGAGGCACGGAACCCCACTCCGTCCTCGATTTTTTTATGAATAACGCTTGTCTGGATACTCCCCATGCTTGGCCTCGTGCGCGTTGCTTTGAGACGGCCGTATACCTTCGTCGTGCTCGCAATTCTGATCCTCATCGTCGGGCCGCTGGCGGCCCTGCGGACACCCACGGACATCTTCCCGGAAATCCGCATCCCGGTGATCGCGGTCATCTGGCAGTACACCGGGCTGTCGCCGGACCAGATGGCGGGGCGTATCACGTCACCGTTCGAGCGCGTGCTGACCACAACGGTCAACGACATTCGCCATATCGAAGCGCAGTCGCTCAACGGCTTCGGCATCGTCAAGGTGTTCTTCCAGCCAGGCGTCAACATCGCCACGGCTAACGCCCAGTTGACCTCCGTATCCCAGGCGATCCTGCGCAACCTGCCGCCCGGCACGGTGCCGCCGCTGATCCTCAGCTACAGCGCGTCGACTGTGCCCATCGTGCAACTGGCGTTGTCTGGCAAGAACCTCAGCGAGCAGAAACTCGGCGACCTGGGCCTGAACAACGTGCGTCTGCAACTGACCACCGTGCCCGGCGCCTCGGTGCCGTATCCGTTCGGTGGCAAGACCCGACAAGTGCAGATCGACCTTGATCCGGCGCAGATGCAGGCGCGTGGGCTGTCGGCGCAGGACGTCGCCAACGCGCTGGCGACACAGAACCAGATCACCCCGGTGGGCACCGAAAAAATCGGCAGCTACGAATACAGCCTGCAACTGAACAACTCGCCGGTGGCGTTCAAGGACCTCGAAGACCTGCCGATCAAGACCGCCAACGGCACCACCGTGCTGATTCGCGATGTCGGCACGGTCAAGGACGGCAACCCGCCGCAGACCAACATCGTCCACGTCAACGGCAACCGCTCGGTGCTGATCCCGGTGCTCAAGACCGGTTCGGCCTCGACCCTGGGGGTGATTGCCGGGGTCAAGGACAAACTGGCCGAGGCCAAGTCGCAGTTCCCGGAAAACCTCAACATCGACATGATCGGCGACCAGTCGCTGTTCGTGCGCGCCGCCATCAGCGGCGTGGCTCGCGAAGGCCTGATCGCGGCCGGCCTGACCAGCCTGATGATTCTGCTGTTCCTCGGCAGTTGGCGTTCGACGGTGATCATCGCGGTGTCGATCCCGCTGGCGATTCTGGCCTCGATTGCCGCGCTCTCGGCGCTGGGCGAGACGCTCAACATCATGACCCTGGGAGGGCTCGCGCTGGCCGTCGGTATCCTGGTCGACGATGCCACGGTGACCATCGAGAACATCAACTGGCACCTGGAGCAGGGCAAGTCGGTGGAAACCGCGATCATGGACGGCGCGGCGCAGATCGTGACCCCGGCGTTCGTCTCGCTGCTGTGTATCTGCATCGTGTTCGTGCCGATGTTCTTCCTCGAAGGCGTGGCGCGCTTCCTGTTCGTGCCGATGGCCGAAGCGGTGATCTTCGCCATGATCGCCTCGTTCATCCTTTCACGGACGCTGGTGCCGACCATGGCCAACTTCCTGCTCAAGCCGCACATGCCGGGTGAGGAGGGTGAGCACAAGGCGCCGAGTCGTAACCCGCTGGTGCGTTTCCAGCAGGGGTTCGAGGCGCGTTTCGAGCGTATTCGCAATGGTTACCACGGCTTGTTGCAGACAGCGCTGGAGCACCGCAAAGTGGTGATGGTCACCATCTTCGCCTTTGTCATTGCCTCGTTTGCGC
This sequence comes from Pseudomonas sp. NPDC090208, assembly GCF_044746785.1. Taxonomy (NCBI): domain Bacteria; kingdom Pseudomonadati; phylum Pseudomonadota; class Gammaproteobacteria; order Pseudomonadales; family Pseudomonadaceae; genus Pseudomonas; species Pseudomonas sp. NPDC090208. The sequence continues at coordinate 27,915 of NZ_JBIVCU010000034.1, read as the reverse complement.
TGGTGCCGTTTCTGGGGCGCAACTTCTTCCCGGCGGTCGACTCCGGGCAGATCCTGATGCACGTTCGTGCGCCGGTGGGCATGCGCGTTGAAAGCACGGCGCGGCTGATCTTCGACGTGGAAAATTCCATTCGGCGGATCATCGATCCGAACGAGCTGAATGCGGTGGTGGACAACATCGGCCAGCCGATCAGCGGCATCAACATGGCCTACAACAACACCGGCACCATCGGCTCCCAGGATGGCGATATCCAGATCAGCCTGAAAGAAGAACACAAGCCGACCGCCGAATACGTGCGTCAGTTGCGTGAACAACTGCCACGGGAATTCCCCGACGCGGTGTTCTCGTTCCCGCCGCCGGACATCGTCGGGCAGATCCTCAACTTCGGCTCGTCGGCGCCGATCGACCTGCAAATCAGCGGCGGCAACCTGCCGGCCAACTTTGCCTTCGCCAACAACCTGCTGCGGGAAATCCGCCGCGTGCCGGGCGTGGTCGATGCACGCATCCAGCAGTCGCAGCAATTGCCGACCTTCAACATCAACGTCGACCGCACCCGTGCGCAACTGGTGGGCATCAGCGAGCGCGACATCACCAACAGCCTGGTGGTCAACCTCGCCGGTTCCAGCCAGGTGGCGCCGACGTTCTGGTTGAACACCGCCAACGGCGTGTCGTACCCGATCGTGTTGCAGACACCGCAGGCCAGTCTCGACAGCCTGGCGGCGCTGCACAACCTGCCGCTGACTTCGGCCACCACAGCCAACGGCAACGGTCAGGTGCTCGGCGGCCTGGCGTCGGTGGAGCGCACCCACAGCAACTCGGTGGTGACTCAGTCGGACATCCAGCCGGTGGTGGAGATCCTCACCTCGGTGCAGGATCGCGATCTGGGCGGTGTCTCCGCCGACATCCAGAAAATCATCGCGGCCCACGCCGGTGACGTGCCGAAGGGCTCGAAAGTCGCGCTGCAAGGCCAGGTGACGACCATGAACAGTGCCTTCAGCGGCATGCTCTTCGGCCTGTTGGGCGCGGTGGTGCTGATCTATCTGCTGATCGTGGTCAACTTCCAGTCGTGGAGCGACCCGTTCGTGATCATCACCGCGCTGCCGGCCGCGCTGGCCGGTATCGTCTGGATGCTGTTCGTCACCCACACGCCGTTGTCGGTGCCGGCTCTCACCGGCGCGATCATGTGCATGGGGGTGGCGACGGCCAACGCCATTCTGGTGGTGAGCTTCTGCCGCGAGCGCCTGGCCGAACACGGCGATCCGCTGCAAGCGGCGCTGGAAGCCGGTTTCACCCGTTTCCGTCCAGTGTTGATGACGGCCATCTCGATGATCATCGGCATGGCGCCAATGGCCCTGAGCCTCGGCGAGGGCGGCGAGCAGAATGCCCCGCTGGGCCGCGCCGTGATCGGCGGTCTGGGCTTCGCCACCGCCGCGACACTGTTTCTCGTTCCGCTGATCTTCAGCCTTGTCCACGCGCGCCAGGGTCGTGCCCGCGTACCGACCACCGCTACCCAAGGGTTTTGACATGCATACCGACGCTACTCCATCCCTGACACCACGCCGCCGCAACGGTCGCGCGCGTTTCGGCCTGTTGCTGGCACTGATCGTGCTGATCGCCGTGGTGTTCTTCGGCATCACCGGTCGCGCCAGTGAATCGAAAGCCTTGCAGACATGGACAGAAAAACAGGCACTGCCCAGCGTGCTGCTGGTCAAGCCGCTGGCTGCTGCTCAAGGCGCCACGGTGATTCTGCCGGGCCGTCTGGAAGCCTGGTCGCGGGCGGCGATCTTCGCCCGGGTCGGCGGTTACCTGAAATCGTGGAAAGCCGACATCGGCACGCGGGTCAAGGCCGGTCAGTTGCTGGCGGAAATCGACACGCCAGAACTGGATCAACAACTGCTGCAGGCCCGCGCCGATCTGGCCACCGCCAAAGCCAACGCCGGGCTGGCCAGCACCAGCGCCAAACGCTGGCAGGCGATGCTCGCGTCGGACTCGGTGTCGAAACAGGAAGTCGATGAGCGCAACGGTGATCTGGCGGCGAAACAGGCGCAGATGATGGCGGCCCAGGCCAACGTCGAGCGTCTGGTGGCGACCAAGGGCTTCCAGCGCCTGACCGCGCCGTTCGATGGCGTGGTCACTGCGCGCAGCACCGATGTCGGGGCGTTGATCAATGCCGGCAGCACCGGCGGCGGCCAGGAGCTGTTCGCGGTGTCGGACGTCAGCCACCTGCGCGTGTATGTGCAGGTGCCGCAGGCCTACGCGGCGCAGATCAAGGTCGGCAGCAGCGCGAAGATCAGCGTGCCGGAGTATCCGAAAGAGCCGTTCACTGCCACGGTGATCGCTTCGGCCGATGCGGTGGCGGCGGCATCGGGCACGACCCTGGTGCAGCTGCAAGTCGACAACCAGGCTGGGCGTTTGCTGCCGGGCGCCTACACCAGCGTGCGTTTCGATCTGCCGTTGCAGGCCGATATCGTGCGCCTGCCGGCGACGGCGTTGCTATTCGATGACCACGGCATGCGCGTGGCGACCCTCGATGGGCAGGACCACGTGCATTTCAAGACCGTGACCATTGCTCGCGATTTCGGTGATGTGGTCGAGATCGGTTCCGGCCTGACGTCTTCTGATCGCATCATCGACACGCCGCCCGATGGCCTGAACGACAACGATGCCGTGCAGGTGTCGAGCGGGGCGGCAGTGGTGGCCGAGGGCAAACCCCATGGTTAAGCACAGCCTGCTGTTTGCGGCGCTGCTGGCCGTCGGCGCCTGCTCGCTGGCACCGGAGTACAAGGTGCCACCGGTAGCAACTCCCGAGCAGTTCAAGACCCAGGGCATCTGGACGACCGCGACGCCAAGCGATCAACTCGACCGTGACGGCTGGTGGCGCGTGTACCAGGACCCGCAACTGGACGCCCTGCAACAGCAATTGCTGGCGAACAACCCCAGCCTCAGCGCGGCGCTTGCTCATTATGTGCAAGCGCAGGCCTTCGTCAGCCAGGTCAGTTCCGGCCTGCTGCCGACGGTCAAGGGCATCGGCAACGCCCAGCGGATTCGCCAGTCCGACACCCGTCCGCTGCGTTCCAGCACCACTGCGAACGTCTACGATTCCGGCACCCTGGGCCTGCAGATCGATTACGAAGTCGACCTGTGGGGCCGTGTGCGCGATTCGGTCGCCGCCGGCACCGATGAAGAACAGGCCGCCCGCGCCGATCTGGCGTCGGTGCGCTTGAGCTTGCAGGCGCAACTGGCTGACAGCTATATCCGCCTGCGCGGGCTCGATCAGCAGACCCGTCTATTGACGGAAACCAGCGTGGCGTTCGCCAGGGCCGTGGAATTGACTCAGGGGCTGCATGCTGGCGGCATCGTGTCCGGGCTGGACGTGTCGCGAGCCAACTCGCAATTGTCCTCGGCCAAGTCGCAGCTCAAGCAGAACCAGGTGCAACGGGCCTTGCTGGAGCACGCCATCGCGGCATTGGTCGGGGCTTCGGCGTCGAGTTTCAGCCTGCCAGCGCAGACCGCTGACTTGCCGGTGCCGACGGTGCCTGTGGCGGTGCCGTCGGCCCTGTTGCAGCGCAGGCCTGACATTGCCGCCGCCGAACGACGGGTCGCTGCCGCCAATGCGCGGATTGGCGTGGCGCGCAGTGCGTGGTTCCCGACACTGACCTTGAGCGCCCAAGGCGGCTATCAGAGTGATGAATTTGCCCATCTGCTGAGTGCGCCGAACCTGTTCTGGGCCATTGGTCCGTCGCTGGTGACCACCTTGTTCGACGGTGGCTTGCGTGAGGCACAGGTCGATTCGGCCAGGGCGGCGACCGACGAAGCCGCCGGCAAATACCGGGCGCAGGTGCTGGCGGCGTTCGAGCAGGTCGAAGACAACCTCTCAACCATCGACGGCATTGGCTCAGCGCTGGACGACCAGCGAGCGGCGGCACAGGCGGCGCAGGACACCGAAAATCTGTCGCTGGCCCGCTACAAACAGGGCGCGGTTGGTTACCTCGACGTGGTGGTGGCGCAGACCGCATCGCTGCAAGCCCAACGCAGCGTGCTCGATTTGCAGACCCAACAACTGACCGCCAGCGTCGGCCTGATCAAGGCGCTGGGTGGCGGCTGGAACAGCCAGGAACTGGCCTTGAAGCGGTAACAACTGGCACCTCAGGTCTGTAGCCGCCTGGCTTGCCAGCGAATGCGCTGGGTCTGATGCCTATGTACCGTTTGACCCACCGCCTTCGCGAGCAGGGCTCCCTCCCACAGGTCCGATGTTGTCTGGCGGATGTGGGCCGGGAATGACGGACTGCTAACGGGGATCGGGGTGTACTGAAATCCATCGGACAACCCAAAACCCGTGGGAGGGAGCCCTGCTCGCGAAAGCGCCAGTTCAGTCGATGCAGTATTGCCTGACCCACCGCCTTCGCGAGCAGAGCTCCCTCCCACAGGTCAGATGTTGTCTGGCAGAAGTGGGCCGGGAATGACGGACTGCTACGGGGATCGGGGTGTACTGAGATCTGTCGGACAACCCAAAACCTGTGGGAAGGAGCTCTGCTCGCGAAAGCGCCAGTTCAGTCGATGCAGTATTGCCTGACCCACCGCTTTCGCGGGCAAGCCCGCTCCCACAGGTCCGATGTTGTCTGGCGGATGTGGGCCGGGAATGACGGACTGCTACGGGGATCGGGGGGTACTGAGATCTGTCGGACAACCCAAAACCTGTGGGAGGGAGCTCTGCTCGCGAAAGCGCCAGTTCAGTCGATGCAGTATTGCCTGACCCACTGCTTTCGCGGGCAAGCCCGCTCCCACAGGTCATATGTCGTTTGGCAGATGTGGGCCGGCAAGCCGGGCGGCTACAGGGCGTGCATTGCATCCGAGCGAAAGCGCTGGCGGTATTCCACCGGGCTGATGGCCAGACGTTTTACGAACACCCGGCGCAGGGCATCGGCGTTGTCGAAGCCGCAGCGGTGGGCAATTTCTTTCATCGATTGTTCGGTGGTTTCCAGATACCGCCGCACCGCGTCGATCCGCGCATCGGCGAGAAAGGCCATGGGTGATGTGCCGGTTTCCTTGGTGAACAGCCGCGACAGGTTGCGCGGGCTCATGTGTACCCGTTCGGCCAGCGACGCCAGGCTGTGTTCCAGATGCAGGTGGGCGAGCATGTAATCCTGAATCGCCTCGATATGCGAATCGACACCGCCCTGGACATCCAGCAGCGGGCTGAACTGCGACTGCCCACCGGCGCGGCGCAGGTAGACCACCAGGTATTTGGCGACATCGATGGCCATGCGCTTGCCGAAGTCTTCCTCGATCATCAGCAGCGACAGGTCGATCCCGGCCGTCACCCCGGCGGTGGTGTAGATCGTGCCGTCCTTGACGTGGATATGGTCCGGGTCGACCTGCGCCGACGGAAACAGCTCGCTCAGGTGCGCGGCGTCCATCCAGTGGGTGGTCACCGACTTGCGTTCGATCAACCCGGCGGCGCCGAACGCGAACACCCCATTGCAGATCGCCGCCAGACGCCGACAGCGTTTTTCCTGGACCTTGAGCCAGTCGCACAGGGTCGAGTCGGCGTACACATCGAAAATCCCCAGCCCGCCGGGCACGATGATGGTGTCGAAATGCGGGCAGGGGTCGAAAATCGTGCGGTCGGGGATCACCGTCAGGCCGCTGGACGACAGCAGCGGGCTGCGTGTGGTGCCGACGGTGAGCATCTCGTACTCGCATTCGCCGTTGCTCAAGACCTTGACCTGAGCAAAAGCGTCCTTGGGGCCGGCGATGTCCAGCAGTTGAAAGCCGGGGAACAGCACCATGCCCACGCTGATCTTGCGCATAGGGTTTCCTTTGGAAGGTGAAGCAATCGCCTTGGAGGTAGAGAACACGAGCCCTGTGGGAGCGAATTCATTCGCGAGAGGCCCACACGAACGACACAGATTCATCGCCTGATATACCGCCTCGCGAATGAATTCGCTCCCACAGGTCAAGGCCATCGCTTCCGAGTCGATGGCCATGCAATTCCCGGGCTAACGCATCGACGCCAGGGCACTCATGTCCTGCGATGCCGGCACTTGCCGCTGGAACCACCAACCGCTCAGACCGCCCAGGGCCATCCAGAACACGCCGTTGACCAGCAGCGACGCCAGGCGGAATTGCGCCTGCAACGTATCCGGTGCCAGCGCGTGGTGCTCGGGCGGTTGCGGTGCACCGATCAGATGCGGTGCCACGATCAGCGCCACCGCCAGCAGCCGCCACAGCCAGTGCCGGCCGAACGCCAGCAGGGCCAGCCCGACCGCCGTGGCCAGCGCCGTGGCGCCCCACCAGTCCTGCCGCCGGGACAGCTCGGCGGCCACGGTGCCGGGCAATTCCGGCGGCAGGCCGGCCGACGGCGCCAGACAGAACGTCGCATAGCCCGCCAGCCCCCACAGCACGCCGTGCCAGGCCTTGCCCGGTGCCCGCAGGTTATACAGCGCCGACAGCAGCAGGGCGAAGCCCACGGCCACCAACAGATCGCCGCCGAAGGTCGACAGCGTGCGCTGCCAGCCATCTTCCGGCGTCCAGGCTTCGGCGCTGTGTTCATGCTCATGAGCGCCGGCTGCGTGCTCATGAACCGGCTGCTCAGGGACTTGCTGCTGATGGCCCGCTTCGGCGTTTTCATAGACTTCCGCCTGCAGGATCAGCGGCGTGACCCACAGGCTTTGCAGCAGGCTCAACAGCAGCGCGGCAACGGCGCCGCTGTAACAGGCGGTGGTGAGGATGCGTTTGAACATGCTCGGGTGCTCCGCAGCGGAATCAGTGGCAGGGGAAACCCGAACTGTGGCGGGTGTCGTGGGCGGCGTTGTGGACCAGTTCCAGGTGCGAGAAACCGGCGAAGTACACCAGCGACAGGCCCATGAACAGGGCGCCGACGCTGATCAGCAGGCGATTGCCCAGAGTACGGCCGGCGGTTTGGGTGATAACGGTGCTGCTCATGAAGAAATCCTCGAATCAGTGGGCAAAGTCAGTGGGACAGCGTGTCGGGTTGCAGGGCGTTCAGCCGCGCCTGCAGTTCATCGGTGTCGAGCAGCGAGTGCTCCTGCAACACCTTGATCAGCGCTTCCAGATAACGCTCGTAGTAGTCCCACGGCGGTTGGTTGTCGCAGGGCAGTTCTTCCCAGCGGGAGATCGAACCGATCAGCTGTTGCCGGAACGCCTCCCACTCGAAATGCCCGGCCTTGGACAGGGCCAGCGCCAGGCCGTAAAGGCTGCGTTGCCAGTCCTGGCTGAAGTGCAGACGGCCCTGAGCGCGCGGCGGCGAGTCCTTGTGGCCGAGCATGCTGTTGGCGGCGAACTCTTCGAATCGGGTAAACATGGCGCAATCCTCTAGGCAGGCAGTTCGACCAGCGCCACACCCATCATCGATTCAGGGGTGACCAGTGCCGCCAGTTGTTCCTCGTTCAGATGCGCAGAGTTGGCCGGACGTTCCGGCACCACGAACCAGCGGATCTGCGCGCTGCTGTCCCAGACGTCCACTCGCGTCTCGTCGCTGACCGGCACGCCGAATTCGCGCAGCACCGCCCGCGGTTCACGCACGCCACGGGCGCGGAAGACCGGGTCCTTGTACCAGTAGGGCGGCAGGCCGAGGATCGGCCACGGGTAGCAGGAGCACAGCGTGCAGATGATCAGGTTGTGTACGTCCGGGCCGTTGGCCACCGCCAGCATGTGTTCGCCCTCGGCGCCGCCCATGCCCTGGGGCAGGTCCAGTTCGGCGATGGCCTTGGGCGTGTCGGCCAGCAGGCGCGCCTTGTACTCGGCATCGACCCAGGCGCGGGCGACGATTTTCGCGCCGTTGAACGGCCCTGCCACGGTTTCGAAGTGGCTCAACACCGCGTCCACCGAGTCGCTGCCGATCACGCCTTTTTCGATCAGCAGGGCTTCCAGGGCGCGAACCTTGGCCGCGCTCTCGGCCTCGCGTTGCTTGTCGTAGTCAAACAGTTGGCTCATGAAACATCTCCATCGAAAAGTGAATGCCCGGGGGATCAGGCCTGCAGCGGCGGGCGCAGATAGGCCTCGAACAGGTCGGCGTAGATCGTGGTGTTGGGCTCGCACATGTCTTCGCCCCAGATGTCCGCCGCGTCGAACGCCACCCGGTAGACCGGCATGGCCTCGCCGATGCCGTCGGGGCCGGTGTTGACGAAGTAGGCGAAAGCGCCGGGGTAGACCTCGACGATTTTCCCCGGCTTGTTGCGCAGGTAGCCGGGCAGACGGGTGTGGTCGACGGTCATGGGGTCGGCCACGCTGACCTCGGCGCCATCGGTGAACAACGGTTGCCCGGCGTAGGGCCTGAGCCCCGAATCGCCCTCCTGCAGGTAGCGCACGATCTGTTCGCGAATCGGTGCGCTGGGCTGCTCCGGCAGGGCGGCATCGGGCTGCTCGCGATAGTGCGCGGTCCTGTTGTCCAGTTCATCGCGGCTGATGTAGCCCTGATCGACGAAGAAACCGGAAATCCCCATCAGCCATTTTTCGTAATAGCGGAACTTGAAGTATTCGAACGGGTGCATGCCTTCGGCGCCGGTGCGCAGTGACGCCCAGGTCCAGTCGCTCTTGAACGTGGTCGGCAGGGTGGCCATGGGATAGCCGGGCAGGGCGTCGGCCAGGTGTGCGCTCTCGGCCATCATGGTCGTGTGAATGCCGAAGATGCGTTTTTCCCAGGGCTGCACGAACACTTGTTTTTCGAAGGCCACAGGGCCGAGGTTTTCCAGCCCGCCGAGGCTGTGTTGTAATTTCATCGGGCGCTCCAGTTTCAGATGAAAAATGTGGGGTGAAGGGCGTCAGGCCAGTTGCGTGCGTGTCTTGCTGGTCAGGGCATCGCCGAGGCGTTCCGAGACATAACCGAACACGGCGCCGGTGATCAGGGCGGTGGCGGCGATCAGCGCCGGGTTGTCCAGGCCGGGCGTGGTCATCGGCTTGCCGCCGACTGCCGTGGTGCCGACCGTGGAAGCGAAGCCCCAGACGATGGCAGGCAGAATGCTCAGCAGCGGCACTTTCGAGGCCTGGACCATCAACGCGCTGCCGGCACCGACCAGAATGGCGATGAAGAACGGCGCCTCGCTGACCGTGGCGATGCCCAGCAGCACCAGCGAACTGATCACAAGGCCGGTGAGGTTGGAGGCCACGCTGCGAACGAAGCCGGCACTGCCGCCGCCGACAATGAAGAACGAGGCCCAGGCGATGAACGTGACCCAGACCGGCACCGGCAATACGGTGGCAGTGAGGTAGGTGTCCAGCACGGCGAGCAGGCCGATGCTGACGGTGTAGGCTTCTTGCTTTTTCATGGTGGCATTCCTGTGATTGACGGGTAGGTATGGGCAGCGGAAAAAGTCGGGGCAGAAGATCAGGCCGCGATCAGGCACTCGAGAAAGCCCTGGCGCAGCTGTTCGCTGTCCAGATCGCGACCGATGAACACGAAGCGGTTGTCACGGGATTCATGGGCCTCCCAGCGTCGCCCCGGCACGGCTTCCAGCAGCATGTGAACGCTGTGGAAATGGAAGCGGCGGGCTTCGCTGGAGAAGTTGAGCAGACCTTTCATGCGCATCAGGCGCTGGCCCTGATCGTTGACCAGTTGATTGATCCAGCGGTTGAAGCGGTCCGGATCCAGAGCCCCTTCGATGACCACCGAGCAGGACGAAATCGAGGCGTCGTGCTCATGGTCGTGGCCTTCGTCTTCAAGGATGTCCGGCTCGATCATCAGCAGGTTCGGCAGCGAGAACCGCTTGTTGCCGAGCAGGGTGTCGACCGCGACCTCGGAATGGTTGGTGGCGATGACACTGGCGGTGCTGTTGAGCAGACGCACCTGACGACCGATGTTGGCCAGCGCCTCAGGGTTGATCAGTGCGGTCTTGTTGAGGATCAGGGTGTCGGCGAAGGCGATCTGCTCGCGGACGATTTCGTCATTCAGTTGCCCGTCCAGATGCAGGGCATCGACCACGGTAATCACCGATTCCAGCTCGACCCGGCTGCGCAGGTCGGGATCGGCAAGAAACGTCTGTAACACCGGTGCCGGATCGGCCAGGCCTGAGGTTTCCACGATCAGCCGGTCCAGGCGGTGGCCGGCCAGGTCGAGCATCTGCCTGACACTGGCCACCAGATCGGCGCGCACCGTGCAGCAGACGCAGCCGTTGTTGATTTCGATCAGCGCTTCCTGTTCGGCGACGATCAACTGGCCGTCGATGCCGACTTCACCGAACTCATTGACCACCACGCCGATCCGGTACTGGCGGTTGTGGTTGAGCAAATGGTTGACCAGCGTGGTCTTGCCCGCGCCGAGAAAACCGGAAATGACCGTGACGGGAATTTTGCCGAGCGCCATGATTTCGCACCTTTTGTAGTCATGGAAAAGCGCTGCCGGAGCAGGCAGCGTTGGGGCTACAAGTGCGATTTCCAGTCCGCTTTGCGGCGCCTGTCTGCGGTGGACAGACAGTTGTCACGATTGGTCAGCTTCTGTGGCTTGATCGGCTGGTATGAACAAAAAAAGCAGAATCCTGCAGCAATTGGCGGGATTGGTCGGAAGGGAAGAATGGTGCAGACAGCACCGTTTTGAGGCGTGCCGCCCGGTAGATGCGATGTGTGGGGGCCAGCTTGCTGGCGAACGCTTCAGTTCAATCAATACAGTGTTGCCTGACCCACCGCCTTCGCGGGCAAGCCCGCTCCCACAGGTCATGGAAATCCATCGGACAACCCAAAACCCGTGGGAGGGAGCCCTGCTCGCGAAGGCGTCAGTTCAGTCGATGCTGTGTTGCCTGACAAACCGCCTTCGTGAGCAGAGTTTCCCGGCCACATGGGCCACCGGGCGGCTATCAGATTTCCACTTTCACCGCGCGGCCGGTCTTGATAGATTCCAGCGCGCAGTTGGCCAGGTGCAGGGCTTTGAGGCCGTCCCGGGCGTTGGTTGGCAGGGGTTCGTTGGCTTTTACTGCGGCGATGAATTGGTTCAACTCGTTGCGGTAGGAATCGGCATAGCGCTCCAGGAAGAAGTTCATCAGCGGCTCCAGCACTTCGGTCTGGCTGGCGCTGTAGGTGCGCACGCTGGTGGCGCGGTGGTTGTCGTTGAGGACCATGCCTTTGGAGCCGAACACTTCCAGGCGCTGGTCGTAGCCGTACACCGCTTCGCGGCAGCAGTTGATGTGGCATTGTTTGCCGGAGGCGGTGCGCAGCAAAACCATCACGCTGTCGTAGTCGTCGATCTGCGCCAGCGCCGGGTCCACCAGACGGCTGGCGATGGCCATGACTTCCACCGGCTCCTCGCCGAGCAGGGTGCGCGCGGTGTCGAAGTCGTGGATGGTCATGTCGCGGAAAATCCCGCCCGAATGCTTGAGGTATTCCACCGGCGCCAGCCCCGGATCGCGGCTGGTGATCACCACCTGACGCACGTCGCCGATGCTGCCGTCGGCAATGGCCTTGCGCATCTGCAGGGTGTCCGGGTCGAAACGGCGGTTGAAGCCGAGCATGACCTTGCCGTTCAGCCGCTCGATGTCTTCCACGGCCTTGGCTGCCTTGGCGAAATCCAGGTCGATGGGCTTTTCGCACAGCACCGGCTTGCCCAGTTTTACCGCGCGTAGCATCAGGTCGATGTGGGTGTCGGTCGGGGTGCCGATGACGATGGCGTCGACGTCGTCGCGGGCAATCGCTTCGGCGCAGTCGTAGGCCGCCGCGCAACCCAGCTTCGCGGCCAGTTTGTCGACGCCTTCGCGCCAGGGGTCGGCGATCACCGACAGTTGCACGTCCGGGTTGGCCGCGACGTTGGCGGCATGGATGTTGGCGATGCGGCCTGCGCCGAGAACTGCGATGCGAAGCATGGGTGGATCTCCTTGGATTGTTGTTGTCAGGAACGATCGGTGCGTGGGTACGGCAAGACTCAATGGGCCAGGTTGAACGGCGTGACGATCTGTACCGGCGAGGCAGGGATCGGGTCGGCCTTCCACAGGCGGTGAAATTGCAGGATGTGCAGGAACGCGTTGCGTGCGTCGACTTGCAGGTTGTGGTCGATGATCGCGGCGATCTTCTCTTCGGCGAGCAACTGGCGGTTTTCCTGATCCAGATCGTGGCCGATGAACACCGCCAGCGGCCTTTCCAGCGCGGCGAAGGCGTCGACCACGGCACGATTGCCACCGCCGACGCTGTAGATGGCCTTGATCGACGGGTTGTCGCGCAGCGCCTGGGTCATGCGCTCGAAGGTCGGTTCGTAGACACCGAAGCCGCCGCTGACATCGACCACCCGCAGGTGCGGTGCGCGGCTGCGCAGCCAGGTGCGAAAGCCCATTTCGCGTTCTTCTTCGCCGCGAAACAGTTCGCTGCTGATCACCACCGCGACGTCTTGCGCGGCGTTGTCCAGCCAGCGCGACATCAGGTAGGCGGCGGTCTGGCCGGCGGTGCGGTTGTCCATGCCGATGTAGCCGATGCGCTCGCTTTGCGGCAGGTCGGACACCAGCGTCACCACTGGAATGCCGGCGGCGGTCACTTGATTCACTGCCTCGTTGATCTGCGGCTCGTCGGCGGCCTTGAGAATCAGGCCCTGGCTGCCCTTGCCGATGCAACGCAGGATCAGGTCGTGCATCTGCTGGGTGTCGATTTCCTGATACAGGTGGAAGCGCGGAAAGATGCGGAACGGCGCCAGGCTGCCGAGTTGCGCGTGAATCGCTTCCTGCACCGCGTCGCTGAAGCGCTTCGGCACGTGCAGGATGATGTCGATGTGAAAGGTGCGACCGACCGCAGGCCCGGACTTTTCCTGGGCTTCGAGTTCTTCCAGGGCTTGCTGGATGCGCCGGTTGGTCTGGTAATGCACGCTGCCGCGCTCGTGCAGCACACGGTCGACCGTGGCTTTGCTGACGCCGGCATGGGCGGCGATCTGCTTGATGGAGAAGCGTCTGGCACGGTCGAGCATGGAATCACCTGGCCTTTGAGTCTTTTGAGGTCTTGTTGAGGTTGATCCGGGCCTCTATGAGGTGATCGCAATGCTAGTCTCAGTTCCATTCGTTGTACAGATGGAAATTAAATTCTATCTTGTCTCGGCGAATCACCCGCACCCAAAAACAACAAATGCAGGAGAAGGGCATGTCTGGTCTGGATTTGACTCAATCGTTCACCGGCCGTTATTTCGTCGTCACCGGAAGCACCCAGGGCCTCGGCGCCGCCGTCGCCCGCACCCTCGCCGAGCGCGGCGCTGCTGGCCTGATCATTTGCGGGCGCAGTCGCGACAAGGGTGAGCAGCAGGCCCGGCAACTGGCCGAACTGGATTGCCAGGCGTACTTCGTTGAGGCCGACATGGAAAACGTCGACGATTGTCGCCGGGTGGTCGCGGAGGCCAAAAAACGCTTCGGCACGGTTCATGGGCTGGTCAACTGCGCCGGCATGTCCGATCGCGGCAGCATCATCGACACCTCACCAGAGCTGTTCGACCGCATCTTCGCGGTCAACGTCAGGGCGCCGTTCTTCCTCATGCAGGAATGCATCAAGCTGATGATCGCCACCCAGGTCGAAGGCTCGATCGTCAGCATCCTCAGCGTCTCCGGTCATGGCGGCCAGTCGTTTCTCTCGGCCTATGCCGCGTCCAAGGGCGCCCTGGCGATCCTCACCAAGAACGTCGCCTTCAGCACCTTGCGCAACCGTATCCGGGTCAACGGCCTGAACATCGGCTGGATGGACACCCCCCACGAAGACCAGATCCAGCGTCAGTACCACGGCGCCGACGATGGCTGGCTGGCCCGTGCCGAAGCGCAGGCGCCGTTTGGTCGCCTGCTCAAGCCGCAGGAAGTGGCCAACAGCGTGGCCTATCTGCTTTCGGATCAGTCGGGCATGACCACCGGCTCGGTGATCGACATGGAACAGGGCATCATGGGCTGCGGTGACGGTTCGACGCCGCGCCCTGACGCGCCGCTGACTCTGGACGGGCTGGGTGGAGCAGGGCAGTGAGCCTGTTCGCCGGCGCCGCCGACATTGACGTCAAGGCGTTCGCGGCGCTGTGTGAACAGCACGCCGATGTCACCGAGTATCCCCATGCTCTGGAGGTGGTCGATCGCGTGGTGATCTATCACGCGGACACCTTGCGCGCGGCCATTGAGCACGATCCACGGCCGCTGATGAGCGAACTGCACCGGCTGTTTCGTGACGGTCCCGGCGTGATGGTGGTGCGTGGCGCCTACACCGATGCGGCGGTGGTGGACCGTCACAGCGAAGTGTTCCGCCAGATCATCGCCGACGAAGCGGCGAAAGTGGTGCGCGCCGACCATTTCGCCAAGGCCGGGGCCAATCAGCGCATCTGGAACTCGCTGCAAAAGGCCGCCGAATACTCGCCGGATTCGTTCATCGAGTATTACGCCAATCCGCTGTTGGGGCTGATCGCCGAAGCCTGGCTGGGGCCGTATTTCCAGGCCACGGCGCAGGTCAATGTGGTCACCCCCGGCGGCCAGGCGCAGCAGCCGCACCGCGACTATCACCTGGGGTTTCAGAGCGATGGGGTGGTGGCGAGTTACCCGCTGCCGCTGCATCGGTTGTCGCAGAACCTGACGCTGCAAGGCGCGGTCGCCCACACCGACATGCCGCTGGAAACCGGGCCAACGCTGCTGTTGCCGTTTTCCCAGCAGTACGATTTGGGCTATCTGGCGTGGCGCGATCAGCGCTTCATCGATTATTTCGCCGAACATGCCGTGCAACTGCCGCTGAACAAGGGCGATCTGCTGTTCTTCAACCCGGCGCTGTTTCATGCGGCGGGGACCAACCGCACGACCGATCAGTACCGCATGGCCAACCTGCTGCAGATTTCGGCGGCGTTCGGCAAGCCGATGGAAACGGTCAACCGTGAACGCATGGTGCTGGCGCTGTACCCGTCGTTGCTGAGACGGGTGGAGCAGGGCGAGTTGGATGAAATGGGCATGCAGGCGGTGATCGCCATGAGCGCCGACGGCTATTCGTTTCCCACCAACCTCGACACCGACCCGCCGCTGCACGGCATGGCGCCACAGACCGGGCAGCAGTTGCTGGAGCAGGCGCTGCGTGAACGCTGGCCGGTGCAACGGTTTGTCGAGGCGGCGGAAGCGATGCGGGTGAAGCGGTTGGCGTGACCGCTTGACGCCGCACCTTGTGGGAGCGAATTCATTCGCGATTGGCCAGTATCGTCGACCCATTTGTAGGGGATGAACGATTTTTCGCGAATGAATTCGCTCCCACAATTGGGTCTCCGTGCAGGGCTGCTAAATATTCTCCGGCGTCACGATCTGCAACGGCACCAGCACCCGGTGCCGTTGCGGGTCGATCTCGGCGCCCTTCGGCAATTCCACCATCACGTCGATCAATTCCTTGGCGATCAGCCGTGGCTGGGAGTCGATCACCAGAGTCACCAGCCCTTTGCGCATGGCCTGGCGCGATTCCACCGTCGGCTCCTGCAGGATCACGCACAGCGGCGGCCGTTCAGGCGTCGCCGCCAGCGCGCTGATCACCCCCTCGACACCGCCACCGGCCACATAAATGCCGCGCAGGTCGGGATGGCGCGCCAGCAGCTCCAGCGTGGCTTCTTCGGTGATCGCGCCGTTGTCCAGCGTCACGATGGGCGGCAGCACGCGAAACTGCGGGGCCTTTTCCTCGAAGAAACTGCGTACTCCGGCTTCGCGCTGCTCATGCCCGAGAAAACGATGGCCGCCGAGCATCACCGCTACCGTGCCGCCCGCCGGGTGCGAGCCGTGGGCGATCAGCCAGCCGGCGGTGCGACCGACCTCGTGGTTGTCGGTGCCGACATAGGAGCCCGGCGCGTGGGTCGGCAATTCGGTGAGCAGCGACACCACCGGCACCCCCTCAAGGCGCACCTGCTCGATGGCTTCCAGGATCAGCGGGTGCTCGAAACTGACCAGCGCCAGGCAGTCACAGCGTTGGGCCAACTGGCGGATCTGCCCGGCGATCGATTGCGGCGTGCGGTCGTGGATCAATTCGACATGGCAAACGATATTCGCCGTGCGCGAATCCCGCGCCTGTTCGACGATGGCGTCGCTCAGGGTTTTATAAAACGTCTGTGAAGTGCCCAACAGCAGAAAGCCGAAGTGATACGCCGGCTTCTTTTCATTGATGCGTTGCGAGATCAAGCGGGCGGCGAAATAGCCGACGGCTTCGGCAGCCTGGTGAACCTTTTCCGCGGTTTCAGGATTGACCGGCGCACGGGCGTTAAGCACGCGGTCGACGGTGGCGACACTCAAGTTGGCGTAGTGCGCCACGGTGGCGATGGTCGGGCGTTTTTTATTGTTCATGCGACCTTGATTAATTGTTTTTCAGTCGGCTGTTTTGCTGTTTCAGCGTGCTTGATAGAAAACTATCAAGGCCAGGCAAGGCTGGATGATAGCTTGAGAGAGAATACTTTCAAGGCCTTGTTGCAGAGCGGTCGCTCTCTATATTTTTGAATCAGCGGCGTCGTTGGAACGGCGTGCTTTTCAATCGTTGGAGAACAATAACAATGTCCCAGATTCCCCATGATCCGCGACGCGGAAAAGATTACAGCCTGACCGGCGAACAGGCCCGGCGTGCCGAAGAAGCCGGCCTTGCTTCGGCCGTCTGGTATCAGTGCCCGGTGCCGCGCAAACGCATGAAGGAACTCATGCAGCGCAGCAATGGCCGTGCCCTGCGCGACACCGCTCTGTGGCTCGGCGGGCTGCTGTTGACGGGCTGGGGCGGCTACGTGTTCTGGGGAACGGCGGCCTGCGTGCCGTTCTTTCTGGTTTACGGCCTGCTGTACGGCACCGCCGCCAATTCGCGCTGGCACGAAGCCGGCCATGGCACGGCGTTCAAGACCCGCTGGATGAATGAGGTGGTCTATCAACTGGCCTGTTTCATGGTCATGTATGAACCACAGGTCTGGCGCTGGAGCCACGCTCGCCATCACACCGACACCATCATCGTCGGCCGCGACCCGGAAATCGTCGAACCGCGTCCGCCGCGCCTGAGCATGATCGCCTTCAAGCTGTTTTCGCTGCCCCACGTGGTCAACACGTTCAAATCGTTGTTCCAGCATGCGTCGGGCCAGTTGAGTGCCGATGAGAAAGTCTTCGTGCCCGAGTCAGAGTGGCCCAAGGTCTACCGCACCGCGCGGATCTGGCTGGTGTTGCACGGCCTGGTGATTGCTTCGGCGCTGTACCTCAATTCGTGGCTACCGCTGATGTATGTGCTGTTGCCGACGATGTACGGTGGCTGGCTGAGTTATGTCTTCGGCCTGACCCAGCATGTCGGCCTGGCCGAAGACGAACTCGATCACCGCAAGAACTGCCGCACCATCTATATGAATCCGGTGTTCCGCTTCTTTTATTCGGACATGAACTATCACCTGGAACATCACATGTTTCCGATGGTGCCGTACCACGCGCTGGCCAAACTTCATGAAGAAATAAAAGACGACTGCCCGCCGCCTTATAAAAATCTGATCGAGGCGTATCGGGAAATCATTCCGACCCTGCTCAAACAGCGCAAGGATCCGTCTTTCTATATCAAGCGACCGGTGCGCGAACCGGCCAACGACGCGGCCACTGAAACCGTACCTGCGACACAGGAATCAGCGTTCAGCTGAAACCTTCACCCCTTCATTCAAGAATAAAAAGGACACTGCCATGAGCAATCAGTGGGTAGAGGTGTGCCACGTCGACGATATCGATGAAGAAGACGTGATCCGTTTCGATCATCAGCAAAAGACCTACGCGGTGTACCGCTCGGCCAACAGCGAATACTTCGCCACCGACGGTCTGTGCAGCCACGAACGCATTCACCTGGCCGATGGCTTGGTCATGGACTTCGTGATCGAGTGCCCCAAACACAACGGCCGTTTCGACTACCGCAACGGCAAGGCGCTGAACGCGCCGGCCTGCATCAACCTGAAAACCTACCCGGTGAAAGTCGAAGCCGGCCGGGTGCTGCTCAATCCGCAAGGGCAGGGCGAGGCATGAACCAGGACGCGATGGTGATCGTCGGTGCTGGCCATGCGGGCGGGCGCGCGGCGCTGACCCTGCGTGAGGCCGGATTCAGTGGGCGCATCGTGCTGATCGGTGATGAAGGGCACTTGCCCTACGAGCGACCGCCGCTGTCCAAGGCGCTGCTCAAGGGTGAGTCGACCCTTGAGGAGTGCAGTCTATTCAGCGAGGCGGCGTTTATCGCTTCGGGCATCGAGCACCTGAGCTGCGTGCGCGTCACGGCCATCGACGCCGCGCGTCATCGCCTGAGCCTGGATAACGGCACGCAACTGGAATACGCCAGGTTGCTGCTGGCGACTGGCGGCCAGTCGCGGCGTCTGGATGTGGGTGGGCGCGAGTTCGCCAATGTGCATTATCTGCGCACGTACGACGAAGCGGTCGCGCTGGAACAAAGCCTGACGCCCGGTGCGCGTCTGCTGGTGGTTGGCGGGGGCTTTATCGGCCTGGAAGTGGCGGCGACAGCGCGGGAACGTGGCTGTGCGGTGACGGTGCTGGAAGCCGGTATGCGACTGGCGGCACGGGCGTTGCCGGAACGACTGTCGGAAACGCTGCTGCGGGTGCATCGCGACAACGGCGTGGTAATTCACCTTGGCGCGCGCATCGAAGCCTTTCACGGAGAAGGCAGACTGAGCGCGGTGCAATTGGCGAGCGGCGAGCTTTTGCCCTGCGACGTGCTGCTGGTGGGTATCGGTATGCAGCCGAATCTGCAATTGGCGCAAGACGCCGGCCTGGCAACCGGCAGCGGGATCAAGGTTGACCGCTTCTTGCAGACCAGTGCAGCCGACATCTATGCCGCCGGTGATGTCTGCGAGTTTGCGGGGCATGAGGGGCAGTGGCAGCGCCAGGAAACCTGGCGCAATGCCGAAACTCAGGGGCGACTGGCGGCGCTGAACATGCTCGGTCAGCAACAGGCGTTTGCCGGGGTGCCGGGCTTCTGGTCCGATCACTACGCCTATGGCCTGCAAACGGTGGGCATGCTGGCGGCGGATGCGCGGGTGATCGCCCGTGACGACGCCGACGGCGGTTTTCTGCTGCTGTATGTCGATGGTCAAGAGCGCTTGCTGGGTGCCAGCGGCTGGGGGCTGGGCAATCGCGTGGCCAAAGACATCAAGCTGTGCGAACGGTTGATTGAAAGCGCGGTGGCGTTGCCGCTGGAACAACTGGCCGATGTGGGCGTGTCGCTCAAGAGCTTGCTGCGAGGTGTGCATGCATAACGGCAGAGAGCTGGTGGTGTTTCAATCGATGTGGGCGATGCAGAACGAGCACGGTGTGTTGCCCGGCCCGCTGGAAGCGCAACTGACGAAGATCGCCGAAGCCGGTTTCGACGGCATCACCGATCATTATTACGAACCGCGTGCAGCGCGGCGGCTGGCGGCGTTGGCCAGCAGCCTGGGTTTGCAGATCGAAGGGCAGTTGTTTCCGAAAACTGTCGATGAGTTGCAACCGGCACTGGAGATCGCGAGTGAATTCGGCTGTCATCACCTGACCCTTCAGGCCGACGTGCGCCCGCGTACGCTCAAGGAAGCAGTCACTTTGGCCGAAGGCTGGATGCGCCTGGCCGAGCAGGTGGACTTTCCGGTGCTGCTGGAAACCCACCGTTACCGGCTGACCAACGACCTGCATTTCACCCTCGACCTGCTGCGGGAACTGCCCGCTCTCAAGCTGCTTGCGGATCTGTCGCATTACGTGGTCGGTCGGGAGATTCCCCAGACGCCGGACGCCGACGATCACGCGCAGATCGAAGCCATTCTGCGCCACAGCTGGGGTTTTCACGGACGGGTCGCCAGTTGCGAACAGGTGCAGGTGCCGATCAGCTTTGAACAGCACAAGCCGTGGCTGGCGCTGTTTCGTGGCTGGTGGCAGTACGGAATCGAGGACTGGCTCAGGCGCCCGGATACGGCGGGGAGTCTGTCGTTTACCTGCGAACTGGGCCCGCCGCCGTACGCGATCACCGACCGTAACGGCCGGGACGTCAGCGACCGCTGGGAGGAGGCGTTGCTGATGAAGGACATGGCCCGGGATCTGTGGCGGAGATCGGCGTGTTGACACAAATCGGTGTAGGAGTGAGCTTGCTCGCGATGGCGTTGTGTCAGTCACATAACCACAAGCAGACCCTCAGCAATCTCGAGCAAGCTCACTCCTACAAAAAACACGTACTTCTGGCACGCCCTGTGCTGTCCTGAATGCAAGCGGGTTGTTGAACAATCCATGCCATTCAGGAATTCATTGTGTCCATCGCCAAACAAAACGGCCTGTCCCTGGCCGATCAGGTCGCTCACGAGCTGCGCGAAGACATCATCGACGGTCGCTTGTTGTCCGGCATGCCGCTGGTGGAAAGCGAGCTGGTGCGCGGTTACAACGCGTCGCGTAACACCGTGCGCGAGGCGTTACACCTGCTCGGTCGCGAGGGGCTGACGACCTATGTGCGACACAAGGGCGTGATCGTCCGTCGCCTGAGCGTCGATGACGTGCGCGACCTGTTCATGGTCAGGCGTACGCTGGAGTCGCGCGCCATTCTCGGCGGCAAGCCGCTGGCCGATCAGCACTCGCAGCGCATGGCCGATGCCCTCGATGCTGCCGACCTGGCCTGTGAGCGGGAAGACTGGCGCGCTTTCGGCAGCCACAGCCTGCGCTTCCACCAACATGTGGTGGGGCTGCTGCACAGTCCGTCGTTCGACGAGTTTTTCACCAATATCGTTGCGCAGATGCGCCTGGTGTTTTCCGCCGCCCCCGACGAAGCCCGCTATCAGGCGCCGTGGCTAGAGCGAGACCGCCATATCCATCAACTGCTGATCGACGGTCACCGGGCCGAAGCCGGCGACGCCATGGACAGTTACCTCAACGATTCCGAACAGCAGGCACTGGATTTGCTCTCCAGTGTCGCCAGACCCTGAGCCAGGAGATTGCCATGTACAAAGACTACCCAGCCGCTTATCAGGTCAGCAAAGGCGCGGCCTTGCAGGTCGACACTGCGTTCTATGAGCGCATCCGCACCCAACAGGACGGCCGCACGCTGGTCGAGCAGTTCGAAGTGCCGATCCGCACCGGGCGGGCCTGGAAGGTCAAGGCCGGGCAGGTATTCCGTGTCACTACGCCGGTCGGGCCGCAGGTCGGCGACTTCAACGTGTGGAACGCCAACGACCCGCGCGAGCGCATGTGGGCGGCGCGCACCCGCCAGTTGCAGGGCGCCCATGTCACCACCCATGACCGCCTGTGGTCGAACCTGCCGTTCCTGCGGCCAATGGTCACCATCACCGATGACAGTCTGGCCGCCTATGGCATCGACGAACACGGCGGCCGTTTGCACGATCTGCTTGGCACCCGTTGCGATCCGTACGTGAACAAGATGCTCACCGGCGAAGACTTCCACCATCACTGCCACTCCAACCTGACCCGCGCCGTACTGCCCCACGGCCTGACCGAATTCGACGTACACGACGTGCTGAACATCTTCCAGTGCACCGGCCTGAACCACGACGACATGTACTTCATGAAAGCCTGCCCGGCGAAGCAGGGCGACTACCTGGAGTTCTTCGCCGAAATCGATCTGCTCTGTGCGTTGTCGACCTGCCCGGGCGGCGACCTGTCGCTGCCGATGTGGGGACCGGAAGCGCAGGACCCGCTCAGCGTCTGTCGGCCTTTGGGGGTGGAGATCTATGATCTGGAGGCGTCGCTGTTGAACGGCTGGGAGTCGCCGAAGCGTGCGGAGTACAACGGCTTGCATGGGCTGAAAATCGAACGGGCGGCGTGGGAGAAGTAACTCGACGCTGTTGTGAAATTCAACGCTGACCCTTGTAGGAGCTGGCTTGCCCTGCGACCGGCGGGGAACCCGTCGTAAAACCTGTGCATGCGGTCTGTCTGATACACCGTGTTCGCGGATTTTACGACTGCTTCGCAGCCGGTCGCAGGGCAAGTCAGGTCCTACAAGGTATTGCGTTGCTTCAGGCTTCAAGCATCCCGCAACAAGTCATGGGCGTTGAGCAGGCTCCAGGCGATTTCCGGGCGTTTCTCAAGGCCCCGGCGAATCGCCGCCGGGATCGACTGGCGGGTCTTGCGGCACATGCCGGGCAGGTCGGCGATGTCGATGACGATACCGCGCATGCTGCGCACTTCGTTGAAGCCGGGGGCAATCTCCAGGCGGATGCCGAGCAATTCGTACATGCGCCGCTGCATGTGCTCCAGATCGCCGAGGCTGGCGATGTTTTCCAGACGCTCCAGCAGCTTTTTTTCTTCCTGCCGGGTCAGGCACAGGATGCGCATGTCCGTGCCCGGCGTTTCCAGCAGGCGTTCGCGGTCGCAGATGCAGGCACCGGGCGGGCAGGGTGAGCGGATCGGCAGAGAGGCAGTCATGAGCTTGATCATAGCGAGGGCGGAGCGGGATTTGTAGCGGCCTGTCGGTGCGCGACAAGGGGTGGTCGGTGCTTTTAATCTGGTAAGGCCAAAATTCATAAAATAATAATTGGTCTTGCCAATTGCAGGATCGCTGTGTAGCTTTTTTCCAGCGCACGGACGGCCATTGCGGCCTGTCCGCGCAGCATCCGCATAACAATAATCGGCCCGACCACCTGCCGGGCCCGGAGACACGACATGCTCACAGTGGTCTGCGAAAAGCCCGGTTCCCTGCTCGCCGAACAACGCCAGAAACCTGAACGCGCCCCTGGCGAGACGCTGGTGCGGATCAAGCGCGTCGGCGTCTGCGGCACCGATCTGCATATCTTCAACGGCAACCAGCCGTTTCTCGAATACCCGCGGGTCATGGGCCACGAATTCTCCGGCATCGTCGAACAGAGCGAGGCGGGCAGCGGCCTTGCGCCGGGCGACGTGGTGTATGTGATGCCGTATCTGTCCTGCGGCGACTGCATCGCCTGCCGTCAGGGTAAGACCAACTGTTGCGTGCGCATTCAGGTGCTGGGCGTGCATCGCGACGGCGCCTTCACCGAATACCTGAGCCTGCCCCATGCCTTCGTGCTGAAAGCCGACGGCGTGACCCTGGATCAGGCGGCGATGATCGAATTTCTCTCCATCGGCGCCCATGCCGTGCGCCGTTCCGACATCCAGCCGGGGCAGCGTGCGCTGGTGGTTGGCACCGGGCCGATCGGCATGGCGGTGGCGATCTTCTCGCGACTGCGTGGCGCCAACGTCACCGTGCTGGACACCCGTGAGGACCGCTTGGGATTCTGCCGCGAGCACTTGCAGGTGGACGCGGCGGTGTTGATTGGCGACAGCGACAAGCAGCAACTGGAACAGCTGACTCATGGCGAATTCTTCGACGTGGTGTTCGACGCCACCGGCAACGCCCGGGCCATGGAACGCGGTTTCGAGTTCATCGCCCATGGCGGCAAGTACGTGCTGGTGTCCATCGTGCGCGACACCATCAGCTTCTCCGATCCTGAGTTCCACAAGCGCGAAGCGACGCTGATGGGCAGCCGCAATGCCACGGTCGAGGACTTCCGCTACGTCGAGCAATGCCTGCGCGACGGTTTGATTCCGGATGCGGCGCTCAACACCCATCGCATGACCCTGAGCGAAGTCAGCGAACGCTTCCCGAGTCTGCTCGACCCGGCGCAGGGCGTGGTCAAGGCGATTGTCGAGTGTTGAACCCGACGCCGGTCATGCCTGCGAATACCTTGTAGGAGCCGGCTTGCTGGCGAATGCATCGTGTCAGTCACCCCCGCATTGGCTGATTCGCCGCCGTTCGCCAGCAAGCCGGCTCCTACAGGGTCGCAGTGCGCATGCCCGGCGATTGCGCCTTCAAAAAACGCCACCAGTCTTATGTATTCGAGAGAGTGAGCCCCATGACCCACCCAACCGCCACCCCCATCCTGCAATTCGGCACCAGCCGCTTTTTGCAGGCCCATGCCGATCTGTTCATTTCCCAGGCCCTGGCCCGAGGCGAAGCGCTGGGGCAGGTGACGGTGGTGCAAACCACGGCCAGCGCCGACAGCGCCCGGCGTGTTCAGGCGCTGGCCAGTGGCGCGGGGTATCCGGTGCGGGTTCAGGGCATGGAAGATGGCCGCACCATAGACGAAGAGCACTGGTCCACCGCGATCAGCAACGCCTGGCAGGCCAGCCATGACTGGGCGCGCATTCGTCAGGCCATGGCGCAGGACGTGCAGGTGGTGATTTCCAATACCGGCGACAAAGGCTACGTGCTCGACGGCCATGACACGGCGGCGTCGCTGGCCGATAACGCCGCAGCGCCAGTCAGCTTTCCCGCCAAGTTGCTGGTGTTGCTACACGACCGCTGGCGGAAGAATCCTGCGGCGCCGCTGTCGCTGTTTCCCTGCGAGCTGGTGTCGCGCAACGGTGACGTGCTGCGTGACCTGCTGATCGGGCTGGCGGCGGACTGGCAGCTGGATTCGGCGTTTGTCGGGTACTTGAGTGATCACTGCCGGTGGGCCAATTCGCTGGTCGATCGCATCGTTTCGCAACCCATCGAGCCGGTGGGGGCGGTGGCCGAGCCCTACGCGATCTGGGCCATCGAGCGTCAGGACGGGTTGATCTTGCCGTGTACCCACCCGTGCATCGTGGTCACCGATGATTTGCAGCAGTACGAACACTTCAAGCTGTTCATGCTCAATCTGGGGCACAGCTGGCTGGCCGAGCGTTGGCTGGCGGATGGGCGAGCTCCGGACGAAACGGTGTTCCAGGCCATGAACGACCCGGTTCTGCGGCAGAGTCTGGAGGAGCTGTGGGAGCAGGAAGTCCTGCCGGTGTTTGCCGCCAGAGGGCAACTGGCCCAGGCACGGGATTATCTGGCGACGGTGCGCGACCGTTTTCTCAACCCGTTCCTGCAGCACCGCATCGCCGACATCGCGCAGAACCATGAGCAGAAGAAACAGCGGCGGTTTCTGCCCGTGATCCAGATGGCACCGGCGGGGTTGTTGCAGCCGAAGCTTGCGGCTGCGACACGGGACCTCAGATAAAACAGCCTGTGGGAGGGAGCTCTGCTCGCGAAGGCGTCGGTTCAGTCATTGCCGTATTGCCTGATGCACCGATTTCGCGAGCAGGGCTCCCTCCCACAGGTCTGATGTCGCCTGACAGAGGTGGGCTGAGCACCACA
The DNA here is from genome assembly GCF_044746785.1 of Pseudomonas sp. NPDC090208. Lineage (NCBI taxonomy): Bacteria > Pseudomonadati > Pseudomonadota > Gammaproteobacteria > Pseudomonadales > Pseudomonadaceae > Pseudomonas > Pseudomonas sp. NPDC090208. Next base: position 2,907 of record NZ_JBIVCU010000034.1, on the reverse strand, counting down.
CCTCCGCCAGCGCAAGTATCAACCCGCTTGCGTCATGCCCTTGCGAACGCCTTCCCACAAGCCGTTCAGATACACCGCCCCCAGCGCCCGGTCGTACAGGCCGTAGCCCGGCTTGCCGGTCTCGCCCCAGATCATGCGCCCGTGGTCGGGTCGGTAATAACCGCTGAAGCCGGTCTCGACATAGGCCCGGACGATCTCGGCCATGTCCAGCGAGCCGTCTTCGGAACGGTGCGCCGTCTCGTAAAAATCACCCGCTGCATTGACCTTCACATTGCGCAGGTGGGCGAAATGAATGCGCCCCTGGCCGCCAAATTCGCGGACCAGCGACGGAATGTCGTTACCCAGATCCGCGCCCAATGAGCCGGAGCACAGTGTCAGACCGTTGGCCGGGTCGTCGACCATGGCCATGATCTGCGCCAGGTCCGCGCGGTTTTTCACCACACGTGGCATGCCGAACATCGGACGCGGTGGGTCGTCCGGGTGCAGCGCCATCTTGATTCCGGCATCGCGGGCCACTGGAATGATCCGCTCAAGGAAATACGCCAGCCGCTCGCGCAGGGTGTCCTCGTCGACCTGAGCGTATTCCTCGATCAGCGCGCGCAGGGTCTGCGGTTCGTAACTGATGTCCCAGCCCGGCAGGCTGATGCCGTCGTCGAGGTTGGCGGCTTCGATCACCGCGACATCGAAGGCGAGAGTGGTGGAGCCGTCCGGTAGCTCCATGTCCAGCACCGAGCGGGTCCAGTCAAACACCGGCATGAAGTTGTAGCAGACCACCTTGATCCCGCAGGCGGCGAGGTTGCGCAGGGTCTGGGCGTAGTTGTCGATCAGGCGGTCACGGCTGGGCAGGCCGCGCTTGATGTCTTCATGCACCGGCACGCTTTCGATGACTTCCAGGTCCAGCCCGTGTTCGTTCACCCGAGCCTTGAGTGCGGCGATCTTCTCCAGCGGCCAGACCTCGCCGACCGGAATGTCGTAGATCGCCGAGACGATGCCGGTCATGCCGGGGATCTGGCGGATGTACTGCAGGGTCACGGGATCGCTGTCGCCGTACCAACGGAAAGTCATCTTCATCGCTGAGTCCTTGTTGTTATCGAAGCGTGTTCAAGCGCCGCAGAAAGCAGGCCCGGGCGAGTATAGATTGGTCAGGCCAAATTGTGAAAATCCTGAGTGTCCGGAAAGAAAAAGGCAAAAAAAGCGCTTTTTTGGTTTTCGTTCTGATGGTTTCGGGTCTAGTATCGGCTGCATTCGGATTTTTGGTCAGGCCAATTGTCGGGGCTTCAGCGGGCTGTATCCGCCCTGAAGCCCCAACAGACAAAGGGCCTGAGCGCTGACCGAAGCGCGCACGACGTCTTACTCATAAAAATAAAACAGGAGGACTCGCTATGCAGAAAGGTCGTTGGTTGGTCATTTTTCTCTGCTTTCTGGCCGTTGCCATCAACTACATCGACAGGGCCAACCTCGCGGTGGCCGCTCCCTATATCCAGAAAGAACTCGGCCTGGGCTCCGGCCAGATGGGCCTGCTGCTCAGCGGCTTTTTCTGGACCTACGCATTGATGCAAATGCCGTTCGGCTGGTTCGTCGACAAGGTCGGCGCCAGGATCGCGCTGCCGCTCGCCGTGGCCTGGTGGTCGTTGTTCACTGCGGCGACCGCAGCGGCCAGCAGTCTGGCGGCGATGTTTGGCTGCCGCCTATTGTTGGGCGTGGGGGAGGCGGGGGCCTATCCGTCCTGCGCCAAGATCGTCAGCCAGTGGTTCGACGTGAAGGAGCGCGGTTTTGCCACCAGCATCTTCGACAGCGGCTCGCGGGTGGGCTCGGCGCTGTCGATCCCGGTCGTGGCGCTGATCATCGAGCTGTGGGGCTGGCGCGCCTCATTCGTCATCACCGGCGCCGTAGGTTTTATCTGGGTGGTCGGCTGGTTTCTGGTCTACAAGGAGCCGAAAGCCGTTGCCGCCATCGAGCAACATGAGGCTGGCAAGGTGGCTGCGGCACTGGCCCGGCCCAAGGTCAAATGGGCGTCGCTGTTCCGCCATCGCACCCTGTGGGGGATGATGCTGGGCTTCTTCTGCCTGAACTTCGTGATCTATTTCTTCATCACCTGGTTCCCGACCTATCTGGTCACCGAGCGCGGCTTCTCGCTGAAATCCCTCGGCACGCTGGGCACTTTGCCGGCGATTGCCTCCATTGTCGGCGGCTGGATCGGCGGGCTGACCTCCGACGCGCTGTACCGGCGCGGCTGGAGCCTGACGGCGGCGCGCAAGACCTGCATCGTCGGCGGCATGCTGATGTCGTCGAGCATTTCGTTGTCGGTGTTCACTGAAAACACCTATGCGATGCTGGGGTTCTTCAGCCTGGCCTATGCGAGTCTGGCCTTTGCCGGTGCGAGCATCTGGTGCCTGCCCGCCGACGTCGCACCGACCCCGGCTCACGTGGCGTCGATTGGCGGCATCCAGAACTTTGCCTCCAACACGGCGGGGATTTTCATCACTACTTTCACCGGGTTCATGCTGGTGATGGGCAATGGTTCGTTCACCGCGCCATTGATGACTGCCGGTGCGTTCGCGTTGCTGGGGGCGTTCAGTTACCTGTTTATCGTCGGCAAGATCGAGCCGCTGTCGATCAGTCCTGATCAACAGGCCGCAATCGACCCGACCCGCGTGGCGCAACGCACATAAGCCCACCCACAGAGGTGTGTGGTGTTTGCCGAATCATGGCAGGGCCACACACTCTGCAGATCCACCGCAAAACCCCGTGGGAGGGAGCCCTGGTCGCGAAAGCGTCAGGTCAGACACCTCTATATTGAATGTGTCGACACATTCGCCAGCAAGCCGGCTTGTATGCTTAGACTTGATGGGGTGGGCAGGACGGAAAGCCGAATCTGACTCTAGCCAGTACAGACCGTTGGGAGAC
>NZ_JBIVCU010000033.1:0-33099 GCF_044746785.1 Pseudomonas sp. NPDC090208 | reverse complement strand
AGCGGCATGGATGCCGCGAGAGCCGCGTGGGCCATGGATGGCCCATTCGCGGCGGGCCCACGGAGCGTCGCCGGAGTGAGGGCATGCCGAGCCTGGGCGAGGCACCGTATGGTGGGGATAGGAGCCCTTGGTTACTTGGGGCTTTTCCAAGTAACTCGCCGTGAGGCGAAATAAGGCTGCGTTAGCAGACTCGGCGGAGTGTCAGATACGCCAAGGACACAGGTTTTACGACGACTTCGTCGCCGGTCGCAGGACAAGCCAGCTCCTACAGGGGACCGCGTAACTCGCCGTAGGCGAAACAGGGCTGCGTTAGCAGATCCGCAATCCATCAGACACACCGCAGACACAGGTTTTACGACGACTCCGCCGCCGCTCGCAGGGCAAGCCCGCTCCTACAGGGGATTGCGTTCATTCAGCAACGGCGCAATCGCTGCCCTTTAGCAAAACTAAACACCCCACACCGAATCCGGTCTTTCGACACACCCCCCCGCTTCCCTACTGTTCACCCCATTCTTCGGCGGCGTCTGCCGGGGATTGGAGGAGAAATCATGTTCGATGTTCTAGTCATAGGCGGCGGCAACGCAGCACTGTGCGCAGCACTGATGGCCCGCGAAGCCGGCGCCAGCGTGTTGCTGCTCGAAGGCTCGCCGAAGATCTGGCGCGGTGGCAACTCACAGCACACGCGCAACCTGCGCTGCATGCACGATGCGCCGCAAGACGTGCTGGTCGATGCCTATCCCGAAGAAGAATACTGGCAGGACCTGCTCAAAGTGACGGGCGGGCTGACCAACGAAAAACTCGCGCGCATCGCCATCCGCGCCTCGTCGTCCTGCCGTGACTGGATGCGCTCCCACGGCGTGCATTTCCAGCCGCCACTGTCTGGCGCGCTGCACGTGGCACGGACCAACGCATTCTTCATGGGCGGCGGCAAAGCGCTGGTCAACGCCTACTTCCGCAGCGCCGAACAGCTCGGCGTGAAGGTCCGCTACAACGCCCAGGTCAGCGACATCGAACTGCGTGACGGCCAGTTCGTCGCTGCGCACCTGGCCGAGCGCGAAGTCGACGGCCAGCGCCTGCCCGCCGAACGCATCGAGGCGAAAACCTGTGTGCTGGCCGCCGGCGGTTTCGAGTCCAACCGCGAATGGTTGCGCGAAGCCTGGGGACAGAACGAGCACGGCGAGTGGCCGTCGGACAACTTCCTGATCCGTGGTACGCGCTTCAACACCGGCGTGTTGTTGCGGCGAATGATCGACCTGGGTGCCGAGATCATCGGCGACCCGACCCAGGCGCACATGGTCGCCATCGATGCCCGCGCGCCGCTGTACGACGGTGGTATCTGCACGCGCATCGACTGCGTGTCGCTGGGCGTGGTGGTCAATCGCGACGGCGAACGCTTCTACGACGAAGGCGAAGACTTCTGGCCCAAGCGCTATGCGATCTGGGGCCGACTGGTGGCCGATCAGCCAGGCCAGCAGGCCTATTCGATCATCGACCAGCAGGCCATCGGCCGCTTCATGCCGCCGGTCTTCCCCGGCACCCGCGCCAACAGCCTGGGCGAACTGGCGCGCAAGCTCGGCCTGCCGGAAGCGACCTTCGTCGACACCGTGGAGCGCTACAACCGCGCCTGCCAGGTCGGCACCTTCGACCACACCGCGCTGGACGACTGCCACACCGAAGGCCTGACCCCGGCCAAGACCCACTGGGCGCGGCCACTGGTCAAACCGCCGTTCTACGCCTACCCGCTCAAACCCGGCGTGACCTTCACCTACCTGGGTCTGGCCACCGACGAAACCGCCGCCGTGCGTTTCAACGGCAAGGCCAGCGGCAACCTGTTCGTGGCCGGCGAGATGATGGCCGGCAATGTCCTCGGCAAGGGCTACACCGCCGGCATCGGCATGGCCATCGGCACGGCGTTCGGTCGCATTGCCGGTGTTCAGGCGGCCGCTGCGGCGGGTTTCGGTCATTCTATTTCGGATAAAAAACATGCAACTGTTTGATCCCCAGGCACCTGCCGAACTGATCCCGGTGCTGAATCTGGACGAAAGCGAAGTCCAGCGGCAGATGACCATCTGCAACGCTTGCCGCTACTGCGAAGGTTTCTGTGCGGTGTTCCCGGCCATGACCCGCCGTCTGGAGTTCGCCCAGGCCGATATCCATTATCTGGCGAACCTGTGCCACAACTGCGGCGCCTGCCTGCACGCCTGCCAGTACGCAGCCCCCCACGAATTCGCGGTCAACGTACCCAAGGCCATGGCCAAGGTGCGCTTGCAGACCTACAGCGAATACGCCTGGCCGAAGGCGCTCGGCAGCCTGTATCAGCGCAACGGCCTGACCCTGGCGCTGGCCAGCGGCGCGGGCCTGGCGCTGTTTCTGTGCCTGACGCTGCTGGTGATGGGCAACCTGTTCACGGCCATGCCCGGTGGCAATTTCTACGGCATTTTCCCGCACAACACCCTGGCGCTGATGTTCGGTGCGGTGTTCGGTTTTGCTGCGCTGGCGCTGACCTTAGGCGTGCGGCGGTTCTGGAAAGAGGTCACACCCGGCGAAGTGTCTGCTGCGCTGAAAACCTCTGCCGCGCTGGAAGCCACGGCCAACGTCGCCCAGCTCAAGTATCTGGACGGCGGCCACGGTCACGGCTGCAACAACGACGATGACCGCTTCACCCTGTGGCGTCGGCGCTTCCACCACCTGACCTTCTACGGCTTCCTGCTCTGCTTCGCCGCCACCGGCGTCGCCACGCTGTATCACTTCCTGCTGAACTGGCACGCGCCCTACCCGGTGTTCAGCCTGCCGGTGCTGCTGGGTATCGCCGGCGGTATCGGCCTGTTGATCGGTCCCGCGGGCCTGCTGTGGCTGAATCTGCGGCGCAACCCCGAGCACGGCGACGCCCGGCAGAAACCCATGGACCGCGGCTTTATCGCCCTGTTGCTGGCGGTGAGCGCCAGTGGCCTGGCCCTGCTGGCCCTGCGCGAAACCAGCGCGCTGGGGTTGATGCTGGCGCTCCATCTGGGTTTCGTCATGGCGTTCTTCCTGACCATGCCCTACAGCAAGTTCGCCCACGGGATTTTCCGCAGCGCCGCGTTGCTGAAATCGTCCATCGAGAAACGCCAGCCGAACCCGATCAACGCGGGCTCGGACTGACCGCCGCACCCACCATTCCAATAACAATATCGAGCACACAGAAACCATGATTGACACCACTCAACCGGCAGCCCAGTCCCGGGCCGCCAAGTTCGCCGCCATCGTGCGCGTGACCAGCGGCAACTTCCTCGAACAGTTCGATTTCTTTCTGTTCGGTTTCTACGCCACCTACATCGCCCAGACGTTCTTCCCGGCCACCAGCGAGTTCGCCTCGCTGATGATGACCTTCGCCGTGTTCGGTTCAGGCTTTCTCATGCGGCCGCTGGGCGCCATCGTGCTCGGTGCCTACATCGACAAGGTCGGTCGGCGCAAAGGGCTGATCGTCACCCTGTCGATCATGGCCTGCGGCACCGTGCTGATCGCGCTGGTGCCGGGTTACGCCAGCATCGGCCTGATGGCGCCGCTGCTGGTGCTGATCGGGCGGCTGCTGCAAGGCTTTTCCGCCGGGGCCGAACTGGGCGGCGTGTCGGTGTATCTGGCGGAAATCGCCACGCCGGGGCGCACCGGCTTCTACACCAGTTGGCAGTCGGCCAGTCAGCAGATCGCAATCATCCTCGCCGCCGCGCTGGGCTACGGCATCAACGCCTGGCTGTCGGCCAGCGAGATCGCCGACTGGGGCTGGCGCATTCCGTTTTTCGTCGGCTGCGTGATCATCCCGTTCATCTTCGTGATCCGTCGCACCCTGCAGGAAACCGAAGCGTTCAAGGCCCGTCGTCACCACCCGAGCGCCAGTGAAGTGTTCCGCTCGATGCGTGACAACTGGCGCACGGTGCTGGCCGGTGGGCTGCTGGCGTCGATGACCACCACGACGTTTTACCTGATCACCGTGTACACGCCGACCTTCGGCAAATCGGTGCTGCACCTGAGCACCACCGACAGCCTGATCGTGACCCTGTTCGTGGGGCTGACCAACTTCATCTGGCTGCCCTTGGGCGGCGCACTGTCGGACCGCATCGGCCGTCGTCCACAACTGCTCGGCATCACCGTGCTGTGCCTGCTCACCGCCTACCCGGCGATGCACTGGCTGGCCGAAGCGGCCAGCTTCGAACGGTTGTTGGCAGTGTTGCTGTACTTCTCGTTTTTCTTCGGCATGTACAACGGCGCGATGGTCGCGGCGCTGACTGAAGTGATGCCGGCAAACGTGCGGGTGGTCGGCTTCTCGCTGGCGTTCAGCCTGGCGACGGCGATCTTCGGCGGCTTCACCCCGGCGATGTCGACCTTTCTGGTGCAGAGCACCGGCGACAAGGCCTCACCGGCGTACTGGCTGATGTTCGCGGCGTTGTGCGGACTGTCGGCGACGCTGGTGCTGTATCGCCGGCAGAAGGCGCTGGCTGTGACGTCGGTTTGATTGGTCGACCGTACTGACCCGCGCAGAAACACATCCGCTTTTGTGGGAGGGATCGGAGGTTACGACGGTCGCGAAAGCGGTGTGTCAGACAAATTGCATTCGCGACCGTCGTAACCTCCGATCCCTCCCACAGGGTATTGCGTCTACCGTGAATCCGGGTCAAGCCAACAGTCGGGAATAGGCACTCAGGTCGATATTGCCGCCACTGACAATCACCCCGACACGCTGGCCCTTCAGCTCACTCGCCCTCTCGCGCGCGGCGGCAAAGCCGAGACAACCGGTCGGTTCGACCACCATCTTCATTCGCTCGGCAAAGAAGCGCATGCCATCGACCAGTTGCGCGTCGGTGGCGGTGAGGATGTCATCGACATTACGCTGAATGATGGCGAAGGTGTATTGGCCCAGGTACTGGGTCTGCGCGCCGTCGGCGATGGTTTTCGGGGTGTCGATCTTGATGATGTGCCCGGCGCGGAACGACTGCTGACCGTCGTTGCCGGCTTCCGGCTCCACACCGTAGAGCTTGCAGTTCGGCGCCAGGGCGCGGGTCGACAAGGCCGAACCGCTGAGCAAGCCGCCGCCTCCGAGGCAGACGAACAGGCTGTCCAGCGCGCCCACTTCTTCGAACAGCTCCTTGGCCGCCGTGCCCTGCCCGGCGAGGATGTCCGGGTGATCGTAGGGCGGAATCAGGGTCAGGCCATGCTGCTCGGCCAGTTGCCGGCCAATGGCTTCGCGGTCTTCGCTGTAGCGGTCGTAGATCACCACCTTGGCGCCGTATTCACGGGTGGCCGCGACCTTGGCGGCCGGGGCGTCGTGGGGCATGACGATGGTCGCCGGAATGCCCAGCAGTTGCGCCGACAAGGCAATGCCCTGGGCGTGGTTGCCCGACGAAAATGCCACGACACCGCGCTGACGCTGGCCGGCGTCGAACTTCGCCAAGGCGTTGAACGCACCGCGAAACTTGAAGGCGCCCATGCGCTGGTAGTTTTCGCATTTGAAAAACACCTCGGCGCCCAACTCGCGGTTCACCGTGCGCGAGGTCAGCACCGGGGTCTTGTGGGCATAACCGTCGATGCGTTGCGCGGCGGCAAGCACATCGTCGTAAGTCGGCAGTACCAGCGTTTCCATCTTCATCCTCCAGAGTTGCAGTGAGCCGGACCCCGACAGGTCACAGCCGCAAGAATTCGACGTTCAGTCCGACAGCAGCGCCATGGCTTCGACTTCCACCGCCAGCCCGTAATGCAACTGCGCGACGCCGGCCACCGCACGGGCCGGGCGATGTTCGCCCAGCCACTGCGCGTAGAGCGCGTTGAACAGCGGCCAGTGCTGCATGTCAGTGACGTAGACACGCACCTGCACCAGCCGCGTACGGTCGATGCCGGCATGGGCCAGGCAAGCATCCAGATTGCTCAGCACCTGGCGGGTCTGCGTCTCGAACGGTTCGTCCTGCAAGGTGCGGCCGTCGAAGGTCACCGGCAGTTGCCCGGAAATCATCAGCAGATTGCCGGCCCGGCACACGTGGCTGTAATGCCCGGCCGGGACCGGTAATTGCGGGCTGTTGCCGCAGACAATGTTCTGAGCCATGGCAGAAATCACCTCACCGTTCATTTGCTGTAGCTGTACGCGGCCGCGCGGGACACACCGAGGTGTTGCGCCACCACCTCCATGGATTTGCGAATGTCCAGGCAGCCCGATTCTTTCAGTTCGCGCAGCAACTGCCGGCGTTCTTCGGCCTTGAGCGAACGCGGTGTGCTCGCCAGCCGCGCGGCAAACTGGTCGATGCGCTCGCGAATGCCGTCCGCGCCGCTGCTGTCCAGGGACTCGCTGACCTTGTTTTCGACGCTGGCGAACTGGCCGATGGCCGACTGCAGACTCTGGAACAGGGTCAGGTCGATGTTCAGGCACAACGCCGCCACGTACTGGCCGTCCTCGCCCTTGATGCCGATGGACGTGCTCTTGGCCTGGCGGCCATCGGGGAAACGGTTGGCGTAATTGGCGACGATGCCGGGATAGTCCGGGTCGGCGATGCGCGCCAGCCCCAGCTCGGTGGTCGGATCGCCCGCCTTGCGCCCGGACAGGTTGTTGTGGATCGCCTGGATCGAGTGATCGCGGTCCTGCAGGTCGTGCACCACCACTTCACAGAACGGCGCAAACGTCTCGGCGAGGCCGGCGGCAATCTGCTGGATCTGCGCGAGCAAATGCTGGTTGTCGTGGGCGTGTTTTTTCATCTGACGCACTGTCCTGAAGGAATCGAAGTCACCTGGACAAAGTATCCAGATATCTTCATAACGTCCATAATTGTTTTCTGACGTTTCTCCGCCGTCAAATCCAGATCACCCGCAAACCCGCAGATTGACTGACTTTGTAGTCACGAACGGACCTGCATGTATTGGAACTACAAAATTTGTAGTGCTTGAAAATTATCACTACAAATGTGTTGACGAAGTTTTTTTGCGACGGCATAGTGAGGCCGTCTCCCCGATCGGGAGAGCTGGCAAAAGTACTCCGGGCCCGTTCGGCATAGCCGTCGAACCTCCTCTGGATGTGGGCTGCCCACAAGGCAGATTGATGAAGCTGAACCGGCAGTATCGAGCCACAGGGCCGAGCGCTGGCGAAACGTCCTCATGACACTTGTGGTCGACCACGCATCGTCGCCAGTGTCCTTGTAGCGTCCGCCGTTTCTCTCCCCCACGTTTCGACACCTTCCGTAGCAGCCCTTCATCATCACTACATCCATCCGCCCGGTACCGGCTCTGTGCATACCGACGGACCTTGTTTGTCAGCGTGGGAAGGACTGCGGATCGATGGGCGATTCGCCAATGCGTGTGAACTAACCAGATAGATTAACGAGCAGGCAAAAAAGGGGTCATCCACCATGAATCTGAACAATCAACCGACTATTGACCAACTGGCTCGACTGTTCGCGGCGCAGAAAGACACCCTCGACAGCCACATTCTCTGGGTCTGTGAAAAAGGCGATGTCCACATGGACGGCCTGGGTGCCTGCACCGAAGAGCAGGAGTTCGACGATCAGCATCCGCATATGCGTGCACGGCTGAAGATGTACCGCAAAGGCCAGGGCTACGTCGGCAAGAAGGCCGCCGCCGACAAGCAGTTCCTGGGACGGGTGCTGGAAACCCTGAGCAGCGAATGGGGCACGGCGCAGCAAGAAACCGGCGTGCGGGTCATCGACAAGCTTTGCTGAGTGAAGGGTCAGCGGCGTGATTTCCACGCCGCTGGCTTCGCATATTGCTTTGGCTTTTGTGGGAGGGAGCCCTGCTCGCGAAGGCGTCAGACCAGACAACACCGCAGTGACTGACACAGCCAATCGCGAGCAAGCGAAGGCCTACAGGTTTGGCGGCAATCCACAAACTTGTGGCTGACATCGATCCTGTGGGAGGGAGCCCTGCTCGCGAAGGCGTCCGACCAGACAACACCACAGTGACTGGACCGACGCTTTCGCGAGCAGGGCTCCCTCCCACAGGTGTAGGGCGTATGGCGATCAGACCTTCTCAGTCGCCGCCTCCGCCGCCACCGCCTGACGCACCGAATCTCGCCCCGCCACCCGCGCCTGAAAGCTGGCCAACGCAGGCCACTGGCCGATATCGATGGCGAAAAACGGTAACCACTCCAGCACCGCGAACAAATAAGCGTCGGCTGCGCTGAAACGACCCAGCAAAAACAGGCTGTCGGACAAGGTGCGTTGCAGAAAATCCAGCCGGGCGAAAAAGCGCGCACGAAAGATCGCTTTCACCGCATCGGGAATATCGGCGTTGAACAGCGGCGCACAGCCAGCGTGGATTTCCGTCGCAATAAAACTCAGCCACTCGTTGAAACGCACCCGCTGCCAGCTACCGGGCTCCGGTGCGATGTCAGCCTCGGGCGCCAGATCGACGAGGTACTGCAGGATCGCCGGGCCTTCGGTCAGCACCTCGCCGTTGTCCAGCGCCAGCGCAGCGACATAGCCCTTGGGATTGATCTGGCGAAAATCCTCGCCGTCCGCCGTGCGTTTGCTCTGGTTGTTGACCCGCACCAGCTGAAAATCCAACCCCAGTTCGCGCAGTACGATATGCGGCGACAGCGAGCAGGTGTTGGGGGCGAAATACAGTTTCATTGAGGTTTCCGGGCAGGACATGATCGCTCCAGACTGCCCCGTGTCAGCGCCGCCGTACACTTACGATCTCAGAAACGGTCATTAGCCCGGCTTATGCAGGTTGAGCGGCATCCCTAGCGAACGCAGGTGCTCCATCGCCCGGATCAAGACTTTGCCTGACCACCTCCAGCAATGCGTCCACAGCTGGCGACGACTCCGCCTGCCTAGACCGCGCCAGGGCAAAGGTTCGATAAACCGGCGGCGCCAGCATCAACACCTGCAACCGGCTGCGGTCAGCCGGCAGGGTCGACTCCGGCACGATGGCCATGCCCTGCCCCTGCTCGATCAGACGGTAAGCGCTGGCCCAGTCACTGACCGTCATGCGCACGTCGCTCAAGCGCATGCCGGCATCACGCACCAGCGTCTGACCGTGCAGATAGCAGCCGCCAGTGGCGACGATGAAGGGCTGATCGACAATCTCCGCCAGAGCAATCTGCCCGCCATCGCCGCTGCCTGCGATCCGCTGCTGTCGCCCCGCGACCGCCACCCAGCGATCCTGCCCGAGCGGCACCACGTCACGGTCGGCTGCTGGATTCATCACCACGCCGACATCGACACTGCCGACCTCCAGCCAGTGCTCGACCTCTTCATCGGTGCCCTGCACGACCACCACTTCGATACCCGGATACAAGCGCGCGAAGGCATTCAACTGCGCTGGCAACAGTTCGGCAAACACTGACGGGAAACAGGCCAGACGCAGCGTGCCGCGCTGAACATCGCGACTGTCGCGGGTCAGGCGTTGAATGCAGTCCAGCTCGTCAAGCATCCGTCTGGCGTGAGCGACGACCTGTTGCCCGATCGCCGTGAGCGTCGTGGTACGTCGGTCGCGGACAAACAGCTTCACCCCCAGCGCATCTTCCATCTGCGAAATGGCCTGACTGGCGCCCGACTGAGTGATGCCATACCCCTCGGCGGCACGGGTCACGCTTTGAGCATCGGCTACCGCCACCATCAGGCGCCAGTGCATCAGGTTCATCATGGGCGGACATCCTTTTCGCCTTGCGCCGGATTGATCAGCGCCGTCAGCACATGGTCCCTCCACTGCCCGTTGATCTTCAGGTAGGCCCTGGCAAACCCTTCGCGCTCGAAACCCAGCCGTTCCAGCACGCGGGCGCTGCGGTCGTTGTCGGGGATGTAATTGGCCATGATCCGGTGCAGCTGCAGCACTTCGAACACATAAGCGATGGCGACCCGCAGCGCTTCGCTCATCAACCCTCTACCCTGCGCACGCTCGGCCAGGGAATAGCCCAGATGACAGGCCTGAAAGGCGCCCAGTACGACGTTGCTGAAGTTGCATTCGCCGATCATTTCACCGCTGTCGCGCTCAAGGATCAGCAGGTGCAGGCAGCGCCCGGCCAAGCGGTCGCGCTCGACGCTGGCGATGCGCGTGACGATGGCTTCGATGTCGAAAAAACCGGCCGGCCTGAGCGGTTGCCAGGGTTGCAGGTGCTCACGATTGCCCAGGTTGTAGGCACGGATCTGCGCCGCATCGACCGCCAGCGCCGGGCGCAGGATCAGCCGCTCACTGAGCAGCCGGATCAGTTGCGGCTCGGCAACGATGTCCATCAGTCACGCCCGACCAGCGCCAGGCGGCAGGCCAGGCCGAGGAACACCGTGCCGAGGATCTTCTGCATCCAGCGCGCCGCCCGCTCGCTGCCGCCGACCTTCTGACCGAGACGGCTGGCCATGACGATCACCGCACCATTGGCAATCACGCCGACCACGTTGAGCACGGTCGCCAGCAACAGCATCTGCACGACGATGGAGCCGGCTTTCGGGTCGATGAATTGCGGAAACAGCGCCAGCACGAACAGCGCCATTTTCGGGTTGAGCACATTGGTCAGCAGGCCCTGACGGAAAATCTGCATGCGCGAATAGCGCGGCATCGACACGCTGGCCGACAGCGCCGTGCCGGTGGAGCGGAAGGTCTTGAACGCCAGATACAGCAGGTAGGCCGCGCCGATGAAGCGCACCACGTCGTAAGCCACCGGCACCGTGACGAACAGTTGCGACAGGCCGAGCGCGGCGGCCAGCGCATGACAGTAGGTGCCCAGTTGAATGCCGGCCAGCGAAGCGAAACCCGCCGCCTTGCCCTGACTGGCACTGCGCGAGGCGATCAGCAACATGTCCGGACCGGGCGTCACCGCCAGTGCCAGGCAGGCGCCGGAAAACAGAGCGAGAGTGGAAAGCGCGAGCATGGCAAGTCCTCAGTCAGGTCAGGCGAGGACGCCAGTGTAAGAGCGGCTCGCCGGTTTGACGAGCCGCATGCATCAGAACGCCAGCTTGTAGCCGATGGCGATCAACATGATCGCCAGGCATGGCCGCAGCACGGCGTCGGGGATGCGCCCGGTGAGGTGGCTGCCCATGTAGATGCCCGGCAACGAGCCCATCAGCAGAAAGCCCAGCATCGACCAGTTCATGTTGCCCATGCTGGCGTGACCGAGACCGGCGATCAGGGTCAGCGGCACGGCGTGGGCGATCTCGGTGCCCACCAGTCGGCGGGTGTCGAGGAACGGATAGAGGATGAACAGCGCCACGGTGCCCAGCGCGCCGGCGCCAATGGACGTCAGTGCAACCATCACGCCGAGGATGACGCCGGTCACCACGGTCAGTGCGTTGAGACTCTTGTCGCTGAGGCGATAGTGATCGCCAGCGTGCCGATGGGCGAAGGCCAGCAGGCGTTTCTTGAAGAAAATCGCCAGCGCCGTCAGCAACAGCACGAAGCCCAGCGCCTGTTTGATCACCAGGTTCATCGCCTCGGGCGCGGTGTGCAGAGTGCTGAGGAACCACAGGGTCAGGCCCGCCGCCGGTACGCTGCCCAGGGTCAGCCAGCCGGTGATGCCCCAGTCGATGTTGTCGTTTTTCTTGTGCACCAGCACACCACCGCTCTTGGTGATGGCGGCGTACAACAGATCGGTGCCCACGGCGGTGGCCGGGTTGATGCCGAACCACAGCAGGATCGGGGTCATCAACGAACCACCACCGACCCCGGTCATGCCGACGATGAACCCGACCACCAAACCTGCAACGACGAAACCTATATTGCCAAAATCCATTGTTCTGCCTGACCGATGCGCAAACGCGGAAAAAACTGGCGCGCAGGATAGCCAGTTTTCTTATAAACAACGTAGATCTAAACGATCTATCGTTATAACCGAATTCGCGATCAAGGCTCGCCGTCCCAGTAGTCCAGCGTGCTGTCCGGGCGCTGGATCGCTCTGAACACGCGCTCGCCGTTGACGGTGACCATCGCCAGGTATTTGCCCGAGTCCGGGTATTCGCACACCTCAGGGGTTTCGCGAGTGCTGATCGACAGGTATTTGAGCGGCGCGTCGGAGGTGTTGATCAACTGATGCGGGTACCCCGGCCCCGGCGGAATGAAGATCACGTCGCCGGTCTTGATCGGCAGCATTTCCCCGGCCACGCGCAAGGTGCCCTGCCCTTCGATAACGACGAACATCTCTTCCTGGGCGTGATGGAAGTGATACGGGCACGAGCGTTTGCCCGGCGCGACGATATCCACCGAAGCCCCCAGCTTCTGCGCCGCCGTGCCGGTGCCCAGCCGCGCGGCCTGGCTTTCGTACAGCGGATCGCGGCGCTCGTGCTCCAGCGGCACCTCGTTGAAATTGCGGATCAGGCGTGTGGCGAGATCATCTTTACAGTGGCTCATATAGTCCTCCGCGGACACTGTAGGAGCTGGCTTGTCCTGCGACCGGCTGCGAAGCAGTCGTAGATCCATACGCACTGGCAGTGTCAGACATACCGCGTACGCAGGTTTTACGACTGCTTCGCAGCCGGTCGCAGGACAAGCCAGCTCCTACAGATGATGCGTCATGTCAGTCGATGCCGTGGTGCCTGATCTGACGCTTTCGCGAGCAGGGCTCCCTCCCACAGCCTTCGGCCAGAAGCGGGATAGGCCGCGCAACAGCTTCAGCGTGTGGCCACCACAAACAACCGCGGAAACGGCAGCAGCACCGTGCCGTCTGCCAACGCCGGGTAGGCCTCGCTGATCGCTTTCAGGTAGGCATCGAGGAAGGCCTTCTGTTCGCCGTCATCGAGCTTTTGCAGGTACGGCCGCAGCGCCGAACCCTTGAACCACTCGACGACCGCCTGATGCCCGCCGGCCAAAGGATGATGATAGGTGGTGCGCCATACATCCACTTCGGCGCAGTGCGGTTGCAGCAACTGGAAGTAGTACGCCGCCGGATGCCGATCCGGGTGTTTGACCGAACCGATCTTGCCCGACCACGGACCGTTGGCCGCCACTTCACGGGCCAGACGGTGGGCCGGTTCTTCCAGATTGTCCGGGGTCTGCACCGCCAGACAGCCGCCCGCGTTCAGACGGCTGACCAGACGCGGGTACAGCTCGGCGTGATCGGGCACCCACTGCAACGACGCATTGGCGAGGATCACGTCGAACGTCTGTTCAGGGTTCCAGGTGCCGATGTCGGCCAGATCGAAATGCAGATTGGGCAGCCGCTGACGGGCGTCGGCGAGCATGTCTTCGGAGCTGTCCAGCCCGGTGACATGGGCCTCGGGAAAGGCTTCGGCCAGCACTTCGGTGGAGTTGCCGGGACCGCAACCCAGGTCGATGGCGGTTTTCACCACCGGCACAGGAATCGCAGCCACCAGATCACGGACCGGACGGGTGCGCTGCTGTTCGAACATCGAATATTGCTTGGCAGACCAGCTCATCGGCATTTCCTTGTTGTTCAGTGCGGAATGCCGATGAGGGTAAAGCGTGCCGGACGGGAGTACAAATGAAGGTGGGTCACATCCGGCGTACGCAGATGCCCATTGTGGGAGCCGGCTTGCTGGCGAATGCGCAGGGTCAGCAACAAAAGTGTCGACTGACCCGGCGGGTTCGCCAGCAAGCCGGCTCCTACAGGGGATTTACGCGGCGCTGTTGACCGGCTGTTCCATCACCGACGCCATCGACTCGGCATCCTGCAGAATCAGGTCGGCGCCCTTCTCTGCCACCATCAGCACCGCCGCGTGGGTATTACCCGAGGTCACGTTGGGGAAGATCGAGGCATCGACGATGCGCAGGCCGGCCAGGCCATGCACCTTCAGGCGCTTGTCGACCACCGAGGTCTGCGGGTCGGCGCCCATGGCGCAGGAACCGCACAGGTGATAGATCGAGCCGCTGTTGTCGCGGAAGTACTGCAGCATCTGCTCGTCGCTCTCCACCACTGGGCCTGGCAAAACTTCATCGACAGTGATGCCCTTGAGCGCCGGTGCCGCCATGATCTTGCGCATCAGGCGACTGCCCTGGATCACCTCGTCGATGTCCTTCTGCGTGCTCAGGTAGTTCGGGTCGATCAGCGCGGCATCGCGAGGATTGTTCGAGGCAATCTCGACATGACCACGGCTGGTTGGTCGGCACGGGTTGAAGCACAACAGGAAGCCGGAATACGGCTCGGGTTTGAGGCTGGCCTTGTTGTTTTTCGGAATCTGGTACGACAGCGGGTTGAAATACAGCTGCAGGTTCGGATGGCTCTGCTCGTCGTTGCCACGGAAGAAACCGCCGGCCTGGTTGACGCTCATCGCCAGCGCGCCCTTGCGGGTGAACAGGTATTTGAGGCCGAGCATGGCCTGGCCGAACAACGAGCTGAGCTGGTCGTTCAGGGTCGGAATGTTGGCCTTGTAGTAGTAGCTGACGCACAGGTGGTCCTGCAGGTTCTGCCCCACCGCCGGCAGGTGTTTGACCGGCTTGATGCCGTGTTTCGCCAGCAGCGCCTTGTCGGCGACGCCGGACAATTGCAGGATCTTCGGCGTGTCCACCGCACCGGCGCACAGGATCACTTCCTTGCGCGCCATGAACGTGCCTTTCACACCGTTCTGGCTGACCTCGACGCCCACGGCGCGGCTGCCCGTCTCGTCGAACAGCACCTTGTCGACCAGCGCGTAATGCTCCACGTGCAGGTTGCTGCGGCCCAGTGCCGGATGCAGGTGAGCGAAGCTGCTGGAGCAGCGCTCGCCGTTGCGGGTGTTGACGTCGTAAAGCCCGGCGCCTTCGAATTTCGGCCCGTTGAAATCGTCGCTCAGCGGGTAACCCAGCTGCTCGCAGCCTTCGAGGAACACGTCGCAGATCGGGTGGGTCTGACCCTTCATCGGAGTGATGCTGATCGGCCCGCTGCCGCCGTGGTATTCGGTGTCGCCCAGCGGGTGGTTTTCCAGCTTGCGGAAGTACGGCAGCACGTCCTTGAAGCCCCAGCCGTCGTTGCCGTTGGCCGCCCAGTCATCGAAATCGTGGGCCTGACCGCGCACGTAGATCATCGCGTTGATCGAGCCGGAACCGCCCTGCACCTTGCCGCGCGGGGCATAGATGGCGCGGTTGCCGAGTTGTTTCTGCGGCTGGCTGTAGTACATCCAGTTGAAGGTCGGGTTGTAGTACATCTTGGCAAAGCCGACCGGGATCTTGAACCAGAGCGAGCTGTCCTTGCCGCCGGCTTCCAGCAGCAATACCGAATACTGCCCGGAGGCGGACAGTCTGTTGGCCAGCACGCAGCCTGCGGCGCCAGCGCCAGCGATGATGTAGTCGTAAGTCATGCACGGTTACCGCGTAAGTCGTTATACAAAAGAAGCGTTTGCCTGATGTGGACACCAAACTGCAATGAGGCCTCTCCCTGTGGGAGCCGGCTTGCTGGCGAACTGCGTCGGATCAGCGACAACGATGGCGCCTGACAGGACGCTGTTCGCCAGCAAGCCGGCTCCTACAGGTTGAGTGCATCCCCATCAGTTCAGCGCCAACCCCGCCGTTTCAATCAGCCCTTGGCCGGCGACGTGTCTTTCACGTCCGCTGGCGTCGGCGCCATCTGCAGGTGCAGGCGTTCGCCGGTGTACGGCGTGTGGCGACGGACCACGTCCATGTCCAGCTCCACGCCCAGGCCCGGTTCGCTCGACGGGATGATGTAGCCGTCTTCCCACTGCAGCGGCTTCTTCAACACCTCGGCGTGGAAGCCGCCCCAGGTCTCGATGCTTTCCTGAATCAGGAAGTTCGGCGTGCAGGCGGCCAGCTGGAAACTGGCAGCGGCGCCAATCGGGCCGTTGTACAGGTGCGGCGCGATCTGCGCGTAGTAGGCCTCGGCCATGCTGGCGATCTTCTTGGCTTCCAGCAGACCGCCGCAGCGCCCCACGTTCATTTGCAGGATCGACGCACCGCCGGCCTGCAACAGCTTGTGGAACTCGTACTTGGTGGTCAGACGCTCACCCGTGGCAATCGGGATGCTGGTCTTGGCCGCCACCTGGGCCATGGCTTCTTCCTGGCCTGGCGGCACCGGCTCTTCAAACCACAGCGGGTCGTATTTCTCCAGGCGCTGAGCCAGACGGATCGCCGACGACGGCACCATCTGCCCGTGGGTGCCGAACAGCAGGTCGCACTTGTTGCCCACCGCTTCGCGGATCTTGCGGCAGAAGGTTTCGCAGCGCTCCAGCACTTCCAGGGAAATCTGGTGCCCGGAGTACGCGGTGTACGGACCGGCCGGGTCGAACTTCACGGCGGTGAAGCCCTTGTTCATGTTCTCCACGGCGCACTCGGCCGCCAGGTCCGGGTCGTCGTAGTCGTACTCGCCCTTGCTGTTGACCGGGTACAGGTAGGTGTAGGAACGCAGGCGCTCGTTGACCTTGCCGCCCAGCAGTTCGTAGACCGGCTTGTTCGCCGCCTTGCCGATGATGTCCCAGCAGGCCATTTCCAGGCCGCTGACCACACCCATCATGGTCAGATCGGGACGCTGGGTAAAACCGCTGGAATACGCCTGCCGGAAGAAGCGTTCGATGTGGTGCGGATCCTGATTGAGCAAATAGCGCTCGAACACGTCCTCGATGATCGGCAGCATGGCTTTCGGGCCGAAGGTCGCGGCGTAGATTTCGCCGACGCCTTCGATGCCGCAATCGGTCTTGAGCTTGACGAACAGCCAGTACATGCCGCCGATGTGCGGTGGCGGAACAGCGACGATATGGGTTTCCAGGGCGATGACTTTCATCTCAGGCACCTTTTACGTTGGAAGGCTTGGATATTGGAGAGCTGCGGCGAATCCGCGCCCGCAGCGTCAGCGCTGCCAGGGTGCCGATCAGGCCGACGAAAGCGATGTAGCTGAAATACAGCTTGTAACCGGCGGCGCCCGGGTACTGCTCGGTGAGGTAGCCGTTGATCAGCGGAATGAAGGTGTCGGGCAGGTAACCGACCACCGAGACGATGCCGATGGCCAGGCCCGTGATGCGCAGCGGAATGTTGCAGGTGTCGAGGATCGCCCAGTACAGACCGCGAATGGCGTAGGTCATCAGGCCAATGAAAATCACCGTCACCACCAGCAGGCCGAGGTTGTTGAACGCCGGGAACACCACCAGACCGGCCATCGCCAGGGTTGCCAGCGCGAGCGCGACGATCAGCACCGAAATGTTCGAATACTTGTCACCCAGCCAGCCGCCGCCGATGCCGCCCACCGGACGCATCCACAATTTGATGGTGGTGATGGTGCCGGCCATGACTGCGGTCATGCCGCTGCCCTGCAGGTAATCGGAGAAGCTGTAGGTGGCCCAGAAGATGTGGTAGCCGCAGAACACGATGGCGGTGCACAGCCACAGTTCAGGGATCTTCATCAGCGTGGCGAGGTCGCTGAACAGGTTGTGCTTTTCATCGCCGGCCGCGCTTTCCGCCGCCACCGATTTCGGGTCCTTGACCAGCACCAGCAGGCAACCCAGGCCGATACAGATGAACGAGTACAGGTAGACCACATGACGGAAACCGTCGGCGGCGGTCTGCCCGCCGGTGCCGATGGCGTAGGCGAACAGGCCCAAAGCGATGGTCGCCAGCAAGGCTTCAACGAGGCCGCGACCGCCGTCGAGGATGCCGAAGAAACGGCCCTGCTCGGTGTGGTGGGCGATCATCTTGACCCGCTTCAACACCGAGGCCCAGAAGGTCAGGCCGGTGGTCAGGCCCCAGCAACCGAAGATGATCATCAGCCCGGTCATCGACGGCACGGTCGAGTACCACAGGCCCAGTGCGCCGGTGGCGACCAGCGAGAAGAAAATCAGGAAGCGTGGCGCGATGCGGTCAGCCAGCCAACCGCTGGGCAGGTAGCTGAGCAGGAAAATGGTGCCCAGCATCGAGTACAGATAACCCAGTTCGCTGTGGTTGATCTGGAACACTTCGAGCATGGTGGTCTGGTAGACCTGGCGCAGATAGAGAATCGGGTAAATCGCACCGGCGGCGAGTACCAGCAGCATCAACTGGATATAGCGGCTGGCCTTGTCGCTCTTGGCGACCTCGGCGGTGATGGGGCTCTGAACAGCGGCCGCAACATTGGCAGGCTTGGACATTTTAAAGGCCTCAGGCGCCCCCGACTTTCGGGGGACCTTGATAGTTGTTGTTATGGGCGCAGAGGCAAGCTTCAAGCGGCAAGCTACAAGTCAAAGCAGTACGCGGTCGGCTTTTCTCTTGCAGCTTGTCACTTACAGCTTGCAGCTAACTGCTTGCTACTTGCCGCTGCTCAATACTTGAGAACGACGAGTCGGGTCTGGGTGAATTCGAGCATGCCGTGCTTGCCGTCATCGCCGCCCAGGCCCGAGCGTTTCCAACCGGCGTGGAAGCCCTGATACGGGTCCGCCGGGGTTCGGTTGACGTACAGCTCACCCGCCTCGATGGCATTGGCGACTTTCATCGTGGTCCGGTAATTCTCGGTATAGAGCACCGAGGACAGGCCGAACTGGTGATCGTTGGCCAGAGCCAGCGCTTCGTCGATGTCGCGGTACTTCAGGACCGGCAGCACCGGGCCGAAGATTTCTTCCTGGACGATTTCCATGTCCTGACGGCAATGGCTCAGCAGGGTCGGCGGATAGAAATGGCCCTTGCCTGCCGGCAGCACGCCGCCGGTTTCCAGCACGGCGCCTTCACCCAGCGCGCGCTCGACCATGGCATGGATGTTTTCCTGCGCACTGGCGCTGACCAACGGGCCCATGCGCGACGGGTCATCGGCACGGTCGCCAAAGGCCACGGCGCTGATCTTGCTTTTCAGCAGCGCGAGGAAACGGTCATGGATGCTTTCGTGCACATAGACACGCTCCACTGCCGTACACAGCTGGCCGCAATGGGTGGTCTTGGAGGCGACGATATCGCTGGCGGCCTTTTCCAGGTCGGCATCCGGCTCGATGATCGCCGGGGTCTTGCCGCCCAGTTCCAGCGACGGCTTGGCGATGTTTTCCTTGCAGTAGTCGAGCACGATGCGCCCGGCCTTGACGCTGCCGGTCAGGGTGATCATGCCTACGGCCTTGTGCGTGCACAGGCTGGCGGCGGTGGCGTGGTCCATGGTCAGGATGTTGATCACACCGGCCGGAATGCCCGATTGCTCGACTGCTCTGGCGATTTCAAACGCGGAGATCGGCGTGTTGTTGCTCGGCCGCACCACCACGGTGTTGCCGGCGATCAGCGCCGGGGCGATCTTGCGCAGCAGGGTATAGACCGGGTAGTTGAACGGGATCAGTGCCGCCACCACACCGATGGGCTGGCGCTGCAGCAACAGGTTTTCGCCTGGGGTGTCGCTGGGGATGATCTCGCCTTCGATACGGCGCGCCCACTCGGCGTGGTAACGGGTGATCTGCGCGGCATAACGCGCTTCGTTGCTGGCATCGGCGACGCTTTTGCCGGATTCGGCGGCCAGCGCCTGGCCGATGTCTTCGGCACGGGCTTCCAGGGCATCGGCCAGCGCACGCAGGTGCTCGCCACGCTCGATGCTGGTCAGCCCGCCCCAGCTTTTCTGGGCGATGGCCGCAGCGTCGACCGCCGCCAGCGCTTCACCGGGGGTGGCTGCGGCAACGTGGCCGACCAGCGCTTCGCTGGCCGGGTTGTACACGGCGATCAGCGCGGCGTCGGCAGGCTCGACAAACTGGCCGTTGAGAAAATTTCGTTCGAGTCGCATGTGGGACGTCCACCGTTGTTTTTATCCGAATGACGATCAGTCTTGTCATCGGCAACGGTGGCGACAAACGATTTATTACGCAGTGAAACATTCAAAAAACGCACGTTACATTCAAGCGCCCTGCCCGGCACCTCACGGAATCGCTGTAAGTGCCGCCGTAGACGGTTCGAGCTGTCGCTGGGCCAGCCAGATTTCTTCCTGCAACCACTGGCTGAACGCCTGCAATGACGGCAGATCCTGCTCCGGACGGGTCACCAGCCAGTAAGACTGATGGCCTTCGACGTGGGTGTTGAGCACCTGGGTCAACTGCCCGCTGCCAAGCTCCGCCGCGACCATGTGCCAGTCGGCGATGGTGATGCCCAGGCCGTCGGTGGCCGCACGGATCGCCAGGTCCAGCAGGTCGAATTCATAGCCGCCCTGGGTATCGACGCCATGGATCCGCGCCGCGTCCAGCCAGTGTTTCCAGGTCAGGTAGCGCTGGTCTTCGCTGGCCAGCACATGCAGCAGGGTAAAACGATTGAGGTCGATGCCCTGCTCGCCGGATTCGCGGGCGTACAGCGACGGCGAACACACGGCGATATGCCGCTCCTGGAACAGCAGCGAACTGTCCAGACCGTCCCACTCGCCATTGCCGAAACGAATGGCGCAATCCAGGGTGCTGGTTTCCGCCAGGCTGTCCTGCAAGCGCGTGCTGATGCTCAGTTCCAGCTCCGGGTACTGCTCGCGCAGGCGCCCCAGACGCGGCATCAGCCAGCGTCGGGTGAAGGTCGGCGGCGCGTTGATGCGCAAGCGGTTGGAGTGGGATTTCTGCTGGATGCTGCGCACGGTCATCTCGATCTTGTCGAACGACTGGTGCAGCGCCCGCAGCAGCACGCGACCGGCACTGGTCAGGTCCAGATGATGATGGCGGCGTTCGAGCAGGGTTTCGCCCAGTTGCTCCTCCAGCTGGCGCACCTGGCGGCTGACCGCGCTCTGGGTGACGTTCAGCAACTCGGCGGCGCGGGTAAAACTGCCGGTGCTGCCGGCCACTTCAAAAGCCTTGAGGGCATTGAGGCCGGGCATCTTGCGTTTCATGTACAGCTCTCGACGGCGGTGAAAGGCCGCCAATATCCCATGCCGACACACAGATCAGCCAGCATCTCGATGCAGATTCCGCCCGGTAACATGCATTTGACGAATGTTGTGCCGGACATTTAATCGTTTGCCGATTGTTGCGCGGATCACAAGACTGCCGCCCCTACTAAAAACAACAATCGAGCGCCCTCCATGTCTTACTGTGCGTCCTTGCGCGTGCGTCTGCCCGCCTCCTGCTTCACCCTGCTGTGCCTCTGTTCCGCTCCGGCCATGGCCGTTCAGGTCACCGACAATCTCGACCTCGGCGGCGCCATCCGCGCACGCTGGGATTACGACCCGGATCGCGATATCCAGAAGTTCAACTTCGACACCGTGTTCCTCACCGCCAAATACACCTCCGACAGCTGGATCGGTGCGGCCAAGTACCGTTTCTACGGGCACTCGTACCCGTACAAATACACCAAGCACGTGGGCGACGTGTCGTTCCCGGAATACGCCTGGGTCGGCTACAAGTTCAACCCGGACCAGCAGATCCAGGTCGGTCTGAACCAGGTGCCGTTCGGCCTGCAACCGTATTTCGGCAGCACTTTCTTTGAAACCCTGGGCAACGTGGTCGGCCTGGAAGACGTGGAAGAAGTCGGCGCCAAATACATCCAGCAGAGCGGCGCCTGGAACATCCAGGCCGGCTACTACCTGCGCCCGGCCTGGCAAGGCAAAGGCACCAGCGAGGGCCGCACCTATTCCAGCGTGGTCTCCCAGGCCGACAGCTATGTGGCCGATGGCAGCGACAACCAGGAACGCAACACCGTCGCCCTGCGCGTCGCCCGCGCGCTGGATGTCGGGCCGTGGGTCTCGGAAGTGGGTATCTCCGGACTGACCTCCATCCTGAAGAACAACGACACCGACAACGATGGCCGGCGCAACGTGGTCGGCGTGCATTACATCGGCAAGAACGGCCCGTGGGGCGTGCAGTTGCAGGCGGCGCGGCAGCAGATGTCGCCGCGCAATCCGGGCACCAGTGAAGTGGTGACCTTCGGTGGCTACGACGGCACCTACAACGTCGCCAGCCGCGCCAACCTGTACGTCGCCGACCTCAGTTACGACGTCAGCGGCAAATACCTGTTCAACCAGATCAGCGGGGTCAAGCTGTACGCCAACTACAGTGCCTTCCAGAAATCCGCCAGCGGCTTCGAAGACTCCCAGCGGGTGATCCTCGGCAGCTCGTTCTCGGTGAGCAAACTGTGGGTAGCGACCGAATGGCTGTTCGGCAAGAACGACCCATACATCGGCGGCAGCGACTACGCCCAGAGCCTCGGCGCCGGCGGCAGCAACCAGTGGGAAAACCAGGTGTACGTGAACGTCGGCTACTACTTCTGACGCCCCCGTAGCAGCCTGGCTTGCCAGCGTCGGCGTCCTCACAACCGCTGACGCCGGCAAGCCGGACTGCTACGGGGTTTGCGCTAGCCACACTGATGTCACGCACCTGTAGGAGCCGGCTTGCTGGCGAAGGCGTCGGGTCAGTGACATCGCGCTGGCAGACCGCCCGATTCGCCAGCAAGCCGGCTCCTACAGGTCCGCGACCGACGCGAATTCTGTGGGAGGGAGCTCTGCTCGCGATGGCGTCAGACCAGGCGACGCTCTATCCACTGACACAACGCGACCAGTCCGTAGCAGCCTGGCTTGCCAGCGTCGGCGTCCTCACAACCGCTGACGCCGGCAAGCCGGACTGCTACGGAGCCGTTTTAGCCCGAAGGATTGCCCTCAGCTACGCCCCACGCCGGTAAACGGTGCGTCGACGATCAGCGTCGGGTCGAGACTGCGAATACGTTGTTCGATGTGGTACGCACCGGCTTCGGCGTAGCGCAGGAAGCAGCGGCTGCACAGTACGCATTCCCAGAGGCTGCAGCGGTTGTAGGGGAAGAATTGCGGAGCGATGGGCGCGTTGAGCGACCAGTAATAGGTGCCGTCCGGGTGGTACTCGTCGAGGGTCAGGTCTTCTTCCTCGGCGGTCACCAGCGAGCCGATTTCCCGCAACTGGCCGTCCTTGATCGACACCGGCATGCCTTCCCAGCCGACATAGGGTTTCGGCATGCAGGTGCACGGTTGGGTGACGGCACTGGAGCGTTGGGCGAAGCGCAGCAAATCGGCGAATGGCAGCGGCGTGAACATGAGCGGCAGTCTCTTGGCAGGCAGACGGCCATTATTGTGCAGTGCCGCCGCTACGTCAGCCCTTTAAAGCGGAACGCGGCGGGTCAAATGTCCGCCCGGAATCGGATAGGACACATACAGCCCCGACTCTACCTGGTCCCGTGACGCCTGTGCCGCGCCGCGAACCTTGTCGGCCGCGCTCAGCAGCACCTGCTGATCCAGTCTGCCGCTCGCCACCGCCCCGACAATCGCCCCGGCCAGTTCATCCAGCCCGGCTTCACTGGACACCAGCAACAAATGCGCGCCTGCACGCAAGGCTGCAACCGCCGTATCGGCGAGGCTGTTGTCGCGCAGGATCGACACCGCGTCGAGGTCATCGGAGATGATCAGCCCGTCGAATTGCAGCTCGTCGCGCAGCAGGCCGATGACCTTTTCCGAGGTGCTCGCCGAGTGGATCGGGTCCAGCGCCGGAAACACCGCAGGCCCCGGCATCACTGCCTGCACGCCAGAAGCGATGACCTGGCGAAACACGTCCAGACCATCGGCCAGCGACGCCGCACAATCGGGCACGACAGCGCGCGCCACTGCTGGATCATGCTCGGTTTGATAGTGGCCGGGGAAATGCTTGGCCGTAGCGATCACGCCGGCGCGCTGCACGCCGCGAATGAACGCACAGGCAATCAGCGCCACCTCCAGCGGGTCGCTCCCGAGATTGCGCTGATACAGCCAGGGGTTGATGCCGGTGACCACGTCGACGATGGGCGCCAGGAACAGATTGACGCCCATGAGCCGTGCCGAGCTGGCCATCTCATAACTGCGGGCCTCGATCTCGTCGCTGCTCAGTTCCTTGAGCGCGTCGGCCGAAGGCATGCCCGGCACCAGCCGATGCAGACGCTGGATGCCGCCCAGCTCCTGATCCACCGCCACCAGCACCGGTAAGCCGGCACAGGTGGCGGCTTCCTCGGCGATGGCCATGAACTGCGCCTGGGTTTCCGAGCGACGGCGTTGAAAGCTCATGTGCCGCGCCAGGTATTCATCGCGGGTTTCCCCAAGCAGGATGGAGACGCCGCCGCGATGCAGATAGCGGCGCACGGCATCGTCCAGGCGCAAGCCGGAAAAGGCCGGCAGCAACACTGAATAGGCGGCCCGTTGCAGTTCGATCGACATGCGCTTACCTCGTCACACTGAATGCTCGTTTATGCTCACTCTATAGTTTAAACGAGCATTGTCAATCATTAAAACATGCACAACGAGCATTCCTGACGCTGCTCTTTTTCTTCTGCCCGAAGGCCGTGGGAGGGAGCTGTGCTCGCGAAAGCGGTGTGCCCGTCGGCACGACATTGTCTGAATGGACGCATCGCGAGCAGAGCTCCCTCCCACAGATGCCGTTGCCTGGCAGATCTCCATACGTCTTCACAATCTGTCAGGCCAACACAAGAAACCTGTGGGAGGGATCCGAGGTTACGAGGGTCGCGAAAGCGATTTGTCTGACACACCGCCTTCGCGACCCTCGCAAACTCGGATCCCTCCCACGGCCTGCGGCCAGAAGCAAAAGCAGATGGCATACATCGATCCGTAGCAGTCCGGCTTGCCGGCGGAGGTGCCCTCAAGATCGCTAATGTCGGCAAGCCACGCGCCTACAGGGTTGCGGCGCACACACTGTCGCCGCAAACCCACCTCACCCCGGCAGACTCAGCGCCCGGTGCAACTTCATCACCCAGCGCTCCCAGCTTGCCGCGCTTTGCACCGCCTCGACTCGCCATTCACACCGCACCTGCCAGGCACCGTCAGGCCGACGGGACTTGTCGCAGGCCAGACATCCCGGCGACTGGCGCACGTCATCGGCGAAGGCATCCAGTCGCGTCGACAGCGCGCCGACCCGGCTCTGGCGGGTGTAAGTCACAAGCAAGGTGGTACGTCGTGTCATCCGGAGTTCTCGAAGAAAGCGAAAAGACGGAGCCGTCAGGCGCCACGGGCCAACAAGGGCAAAGCGAACAGAAACGACGCGCCGCGTTCAGTGTTGACCGCCCAGATCCTGCCCTCATGGAAATCGATGATCGACCGACAGATCGACAGGCCCATGCCCAACCCGCTCGCTCGCGTGGTGAAAAACGGATTGAACAGCGCCGGCAACACCTCCGGGTCGATGCCCGGACCGCCGTCGGCGACTTCGAGGATCACCTCGTCGTCCTGCACATGGCTGCTGACATGCAAAATGCGTCGGCCCTTGTCGACCGCGGCCATCGCCTGACAGGCATTGATCATCAGATTGATCAGCACCTGCTGCAGCTGCACCCGGTCGGCCGAGACCCATGGATCGTGCGGGCTCAGCGCCAGACGCGCCTGAATGCCGTGATGGCTCATCTCGTGCTGGACCACGTGCAAGGTGTCCTTGACGATGCCGTTGAGCGGTTCGGCGCGACGCACCGGATCGCTCTTGCGCGACAACGCGCGCACCCGGTCGATCACGTCACTGGCGCGGCGCGCGCTTTCGTTGATCCGCTGCAGCGCCCCCAGCGCCTCGTGCATGTCCGGCGCGGAGCGATCGAGCCAGCGCCGACAGGCATCGGCACTGCTGTTGATCACGGTCAGCGGCTGGTTGACCTCATGGGCGATGGACGCCGTCAGCTCACCCAAAGTAGTGACGCGGCAGATGTGGGTCAGTTGCGCCTGGGTGCGGTACAGGGTTTCCTGCGCCTGCTTGTGCTCGGTGATGTCCATCACCGCGCCGAGGTATTCGAAACGGTCGGTCTGGTCGTGCAGCGGGATGGCGATCATGTGGATGTGCTTGATCCGGCCGTCGGCCATCAACAGACGATGGGCCACTTCGATCTGCGGTTCGCGCCGAGCGGCCCGGGCAAACATCTCGTCGATGAGGCCGTGGTCCTCGTACGGCGTGCGCGCCAGAATCATCGCTCTGGACAGGGGCATGTCCGGCGGGTACTCGAAGATCCGCGCGCTTTCCTCCGACCATGCCATTTCGTCGTTCTGACCGCTGAAACAGACGCTGCCGGTCAGGCTCAGACGCTGGGCGCCGGTCATGTAAATGTCGTTCTGGCGCAGCGCATCGCTGGCCTGCTTGGCCCGGGCGGCGAGAAAGCCGATGGCCGACAGCGCCGTCAGGCAACGCACGAAACTGGTCAGCGAATCCCAGTCCTGATACCCCCTGTCGACAAAGAACATCACCACGATGGTCGCCATGCAGAACAGCGACACCCCGATGACCACCCGCAGCGAGACGATGTTGGCTGCCATCAGCAGCAAGGTCAGGTAGATCACCGTGGCCGCGATGTCGCGGTGATGGGCAGCGGTGCTGATCACCACGATCCCTGCCGCGACCACCAGACCGATGCCCCACACCAGCAGGGTTTCGTAGCGCTTGCGGCCGATGCTCAACAAGGGCCGGCGAGCGGAAGTCGCCGGAGATCTGAGCGCTGCGAACAAAGAAGCGAGGTTGAATCGGTCGCGCCTGGTCTTGCCAGAGGTTTCGTACATGCTCATGGGGGCTGCGTCATCCCGTTGCTGAGGGTCACGTTGTACTGCGCATGAGTCTAAGAGCAAACGCGCGCGCCCATGCGCCATATACCCCTGTTTTCAGGCCAGACAGCCCGACAGTGAGCCGGGCTGGCCAGGGCGTCAGGCGAATCAGCGGCACGGGCCGCAGAAATACAGGGTCTCCGGCTGGTTTATCCCGGAGTAGTCGATGTCGGCGATGCGTCGCTCCGGACGGCTGCGGTAGCCGATGTCGGCCACGCGGCTGTTGCCCACGTGGTCGGCACCATCGGCGGCGACGCGATTGGCACCGACATGATCCGCACCGTCGGAAGCAACGCGATTTGCACCGACGCGATCCGCACCGTCCGAGGCCACGCGATTGACACCCACACGATCCGCACCGTCGGAGGCCACGCGATTGGCACCCACACGATCCGCGCCGTCAGACGCAACACGGTTGGCACCCACACGATCCGCACCGTCGGAGGCCACGCGATTGGCACCCACACGATCCGCGCCGTCAGACGCAACACGGTTGGCACCAACGCGATCAGCACCGTCAGACGCAACACGGTTAGCACCGACGCGATCCGCACCGTCAGACGCAACACGATTGCCCCCTACCCGATCGGCACCGTCGGAGGCCACTTCACGCTGAGAACGCTGGACGCTGGCAGTGCCAGGTTGCGCCGTCC
Source organism: Pseudomonas sp. NPDC090208 (assembly GCF_044746785.1). NCBI lineage: Bacteria > Pseudomonadati > Pseudomonadota > Gammaproteobacteria > Pseudomonadales > Pseudomonadaceae > Pseudomonas > Pseudomonas sp. NPDC090208. Next base: position 6,132 of record NZ_JBIVCU010000033.1, on the reverse strand, counting down.
CTTCGACCGCCCAACTGGTCATCGCGAAAGTGCCGCCCACGACGGAAACAGCCATGGAAAACAATAACGGTAAAAGTTTCATATTCACGTTCCTTCAAGTATTGATTCTGCGGAAGTTGTAAGTGTGTACAAGCAACAGTATCGAGCTGTGGCAGCAGGCACTCAAACTCAACTATGGAAGGTGGAATAACGTATTGGCATGAGTTATTAACACGTTGGTATTAACAACAACGGCTCAGCCCTAAAACAAACAAAAAAAACCTGGCCTCCAAACTTATCGAGGCCAGGAAAAGGTCAAACGAGCACAGTCTCCGGGGAATGACCTGAATCAGGCGACCGGGATGGACGGATCGGCGGCAGCCAGCGCTGCGGCGCGTTCGGCCACCGGCGGGTAAATCCAGATCGAATTGATGTCGTGCTTGAGCTTCTTCGCCTCATCCTTGACCAGCCGCACCTGACGATCCCAGCCTTCAGTAAACACTGCGCCCCACTCGCCCAGGTCCAGGCAGGTCACGTATTTCGGCTGGCGATACGTGCTGGCCGGCACGCCCAGCAGCGCAGCGGCGGCATTGTTGCCGGCGTAGCGCCCCAGAGGAATGGCGTGCTGGCACGACATGGCCGCGTAATGCCCGGCATCGTCGGTCAGCGCACAGGCCACGTCGCCAGCCGCATAGATGTCCGCCTGGCCCTGCACCTGCAGATGGCCGTCGACATGCAGGCGCCCTTGAGCATCGCGCTCGGCAGGCACCTGCGCCGTCAGCGGGCTGGCACGGAAACCCACGGTCCAGATCACGGTTTTCGATTCGATGCGACGGCCGTCGGACAGGGTCACGCCGTCGGCGTCCACCGAGGCCACCGACACGCCCAGACACCACTCGATGCCCAGTTCGCTGGACGCCTCGACAATCGACGGCGCGATGCCTGCGCCCAATGCGGCGCCGATCTGCGCACCCCGGTCGACGACAATGACATTGACCTTGGCATCAGCGCCCAGCACGGCACGCAGACGCGCCGGCATCTCGGTGGCGGTTTCGATGCCGGTGAAGCCACCACCACAGACCACCACGGTGTTGCGTGCGCCGCAGTCCGGCAGTTGGTTCAACGACTTGAGGTGTTGTTCCAGACGGCTCGCGCTTTCGATTTCATCGACGTCAAAGGCATGCTCGATACCGGCCAGCGCCGGGCGAATCAGCTCGCTGCCGGTGGCCAGCACCAGCTTGTCGTAGCTCAGCCAGGAATGAACACCGCGCGCCGCCACGTATTCGACACGCTTGCCTGCGCTGTCGATGGCAATCGCCGCGCCTTCGACGAACTTGATGCCGGTGGCGTCGAACAGTTCACCCAGCGACGCCTTCATTTCATGAACGTTGGCTTCGTAGAAACGCGGGCGAATACGCAGTTCCGCCTGCGGCGCCAATACGGTGATCCGTACATCGCCGTTGCCATGCAGATCGAGCAGGCGAGCCGCACTCAATGCACTCCAGACACCAGCGAATCCAGCACCAATTACCAGGATATGTCGTTTCATGTTGTATTCCAGGGTTGTCTATTCAGGGGCGGGGTTTGTCGTGATATATGGCGCTACTCTAATCAGCGTCCCGGCCAGCGTCATTGCTGCCTGAGTTGGCCTGTTTAACCCCGAAGTCTTGAATATCCATACCTTGGTATGCTTGCGCGGCAACACGATTCAACCGTGTTCTTTCAAGGCCACCCGCAAACAACCGATCAGGTCCTCACCGTCAAACGGTTTGGGCAAATAACACTTTGCACCGAGTTGTTCGGCCAACAACCGAGGCGCCTGATCGGACGACGCGGTGATGAAAATCACCGGTAACCGGATGCCTTGGGCGAGCAACTGCTGATACATCTGCAGGCCGCTCTTGCCGGGCATTTGAATATCGGAGACCAGGCAATGCAGACCGGCAATATTGTCGGCGGCGAGAAAGTCCTCGGCACTGTCATACAGACGCGCCATATAACCGTATGAACGCAACAGGCTGCTCAACGATATCCGGACGTTCTCGTCATCATCGATAATTGCAATAACCGGGCGGGTGACCAATTTATACACCTTCCATTGACTGGGTCGAGTCCGCTGACTGTCCCTGTCAACACGATACGCCCTGCCCGGTCTTCCATAATCATACCTGTGTATATATATGAGTTATTTGTGCCGGCTCAAATTCAACACTTCGGCCATGCGCACCAGTTCCGCGAAAGTTCTGGCACTCATTTTTCGCATGACATTGGCCCGATGTATCTTCACGGTTATTTCGGAAAGGCACACTTCTCCGGCGATCTGCTTGTTCATCAGGCCCGATGCCGCCAGCCGCATGATCCCCTGCTCGCGGGGGCTCAGGGTCTGGAAGCGCTTGCGCAGCTCCGCCATGCCCTTGTTCGCCTCGCGCTGTTCGGCGTCCTTGCTCAGCGCCAGGGCCACGGCATCCAGCAGGTCCTGATCGCGGAACGGCTTGGCGAGAAAGTCCACCGCGCCGGCTTTCATGGCCTTGACGGTCATGGCGATGTCGCCATGGCCGGTCATGAACACGATGGGCAGGGTCTCTTCGGCACGGACCATTTCATTCTGGAAATCCAGACCGCTGATGCCTTGCAGGCGCACATCCAGCACCAGGCAACTGGTCACGTCCGGTCGCTTGAATTCGAGGAATTCGGCAACCGAGGCAAACAGTTCGACGCGCAAGCCGATCGAGCGCAATAAGCTGCTCAGGGACTCTCGCAAGAGTTGATCGTCATCGACGATATAGACGCAGGCATGTTCATGGGCCATTGTGTTTTTTGTCTGAAGAATACTCATGGTCTGCTGCCAGAATAAAAGCGCTGAAAGAAAGAAACGTTGAAGACCGCAAACAAGCCGAAAGGCCATCGCGTGATGAAGTGAATAAAACGGACGACACCGTGCCCGATATTAGAATCGCCGGCGGCATGACGATATGACATAAACCCCGGGTTTTATGCCAAGTCGGAAAAGGTTCTGGCCGAAAAATAGGTGAGCCCACTCATGCCTGTGGGAGGGAGCTCTGCTCGCGATAGCGCCATTTCAGTCAATACAAGGGTGACCGGACTGACGCTATCGCGAGCAGAGCTCCCTCCCACAAAAGCAACTCAGGGCGTATGTCTGATCAAAACCCTGCGGACACCACAAAACTGTAGGAGTGAGCTTGCTCGCGAAAGCGTCCTACCTGTCACTGATTTACTGGCTGACCTGACGCTATCGCGAGCAGGGCCTCCCTCTCACAAAAGCAACCTGGGCACAAAAACAACCCGGGGCACCTGACTGCGGAGTGCGCTTGTCCCTCCCGCAAAATCCTGTTGCGGGAATGAACCGCCCGCCACTCACGCCGCCGCAATCGACAGCGGTCGGCGGCTGTGATCGCTCAGCAGCTCACTGAAGCGCGAGCGCAACCAGCGTTCGGCCGGGTCGTTGTTGGCGACGCCGCGCCAGACCATCGACAACTCGTATTCCCCCAGTTCCAGCGGCATCGGGTCGGCACGCAGGGCGCCGCCCACGGTCATGGCCCGAGCGACGTAGTCCGGCACCACCGCCAGCAGGTCGCTGTCCTGCAGTAACACAGGCAGAGCACTGAAGCGCGGCACCGCCAGCACCACCTGACGGCTGCGCGACAGGCGCTTGAGGCCGCGTTCGGTGTCGCTGACCAGATCACCCATCGACGACACCGTGGCATGGGGCCGACGGCAGAACTCGTCCAGACTCAGCCCCGCCCTCGCCCCGTCGGCGCGCAGCACCATGGGTCTGATCGTGCGCAGGAACTTGCGCTTGGCGGTGGCGGGCAGTTCGTCGGTATAGCTGATGCCGACGGAGATCTCGCCGTTGCCCAGCAGGTTCGAAATGCGCTGGCAATCGGTGTGGTGAATGACCAGGCGGATGCCCGGCGCCTCTCGACGCAAGCGTCGCAACAACGGCGGCAACAGCGAGTATTCGACATCGTCGGACAGCCCGATATCGAACACCTTCTGGCTGTTGGCCGGATCGAAATCGGAGGTCTGGCTCAAGGTGATGGCGATGGTATCGAGCAGCGGCGCGAGGATCTGGAACAGGTCTTCGGCACGGGCGGTGGGCTCCATCGAGCGGCCATTGCGGATGAACAGCGGATCGCCGAACAGAGTGCGCAACCGCGACAGCGCATTGCTCACCGCAGGCTGGCCGAGAAACAGCTTTTCGCCAACGCGACTGACATTGCGCTCGTGCATCATGGCTTCGAATACCACCAACAGACTCATGTCCATGCGGCGCAGATCGTTACGGGTCAACATGGCAACCTCTTGGGCATCAAGGCCCTTTGCTGAGATGGATGGCCGCCTGAACATGACCGGTCGGCTCTGCGGAGCCCGTTGCTGCGGCATGTGAATACTCTAAGGCGCTGCCCGGCGACTGTCGTTCATGCCCGGGTCCAGCGGGCTAGCGCATTGGTGTAGCCCTCTCATACCGGGGTATAGCGAACGCATCGGTAACACAGGACCGTCATCGGTCTGTCACGCCGTTGAAGTATTGCCCGCCCATCCTGAGCCTGACCCCGTCTGGGTGGTGAATTAAAGGAGTGGGTGATGAAGATCAGCGTGTTCGGTAGCGGGTATGTGGGGTTGGTGCAGGCCACGGTTCTGGCAGAGGTCGGTCATGACGTGGTGTGCATGGACATCGACCCGCTGCGGGTCGAGCAATTGAGCCAGGGCCATGTGACCCTCCACGAACCGGGCCTGGAAAGCCTGGTGCGAGAAAACCTCGACGCCGGACGCCTGCAGTTCACCTGCGACGAACAACTCGCGGTACGCCACGGCGAAGTGCTGTTCATTGCCGTCGGCACGCCTTCCCGGGCCGATGGCTCGGCGGACCTCGACGCCTTTTTTTCCGTCGGCGACGCCATCGCCCGGCACCGCGAAGAACCGGTGATCGTGGTCGAAAAATCGACGGTGCCGGTGGGCAGCGGCGATGCCCTGCGCAGCCATATCGAACAAGCGTTGCGCCAGTCGGCACGGCTGCTCAAGTTCGATATCGTCTCCAACCCGGAGTTTCTCAAGGAAGGCTCGGCGGTCAAGGATTGCCGGCGCCCGGACCGCATCGTCATCGGTTGCAGCAACCCGGACGTGTTTCCGGTGATGCGCGAGCTGTATGCGCCCTTCAACCGCAACCACGAACGCGTGATGTTCATGGACCTGCGCAGCGCCGAACTGACCAAATACGCGGCCAACGCGATGCTGGCGACCAAGATCAGCTTCATCAACCAGATCGCCGAACTGGCCGAGCATCTGGGCGCCGACGTCGAGTCCGTGCGCCTGGGCATCGGTGCCGATTCGCGCATCGGTTATGACTTCATCTACCCCGGCTGCGGCTATGGCGGCTCGTGTTTCGGCAAGGACATGCGCGCACTGATCCACAGCGCCCGGGAGGCGAACTGCGCCAGCGATCTGCTGAGCGTGGTGGAAGACATCAACCAGCGGCAGAAAAACAAGCTGTTCGAGCGCATCAATGCGTTCTACAAGGGGGAGTTGCGCGGCAAGACCTTTGCGCTATGGGGGCTGGCGTTCAAGCCTAACACCGACGACATGCGTGACGCGCCCAGCCGCGATCTTATGGAAGCCTTGTGGGCCGCTGGCGCCAACGTGCGCGCTTATGACCCGCAGGCAATGCAGCAGACGCAGCGGTTGTATGCAGACCAGTCGCGGCTGATGTTGATGGGCACTGCCGAGTCGGTGCTGCAGGGTAGCGATGCGTTGATTGTCTGCACGGAGTGGCAGGCGTTCAAGGCGCCTGATTTCGATCTGATCCAGCAGCGTCTGAAGGCGCCGGTGATCTTTGACGGCCGCAATATGTACGACGTCGAGCGTATGGCCAAACGGGGTTTCAGTTACTTTCCGATGGGACGCGGGGAGTCGTGCCATTTGCCGGTTTCGCAGCCGTTGTCGCGGGAGACCGCGCTCGTCAGTCGGCGGGTGGTCTGATGAATTGCATTGGCGGCTGACGTAGCCGGTTTTCGCCTGACGGCGAGTTACGCAGGCAACAGTAGGAGATTCTATGTTTGGGTTGTACTCCCCAAACATCTCCCAGGAACGTATTCGCTCTGATTGCGCATCAGCGAAAATGCAACCTGCGCCAGC
>NZ_JBIVCU010000032.1:0-33154 GCF_044746785.1 Pseudomonas sp. NPDC090208 | reverse complement strand
TCAGGCTGAACGCCATGGTTCGGGATGGAAAACCATGGCAAGACTCGCCTGCCAGCCGTTAGTCGGGTGGGAGGCTTAAGACAGTTGGCTCCCTCAATAGTTCGTGCACCCAGTGCAATGAACAAAGCCTCAAGCCGGCTCCATTCCAGATTGCTGGGCACGGGTTTGGAGAAGACGACTTTTAGAACGATCTTATGTCGGTTATTCATGGTATCAAAATATGATACCGAACAGCTTCAACCAACAGATCGGGTGTAGGAAGGAGCAGCGTGCCAGTGCCGAATTGTCTGAAATGCCATTCGCTGGATTTTGTGTCGAGTCTGGATTTCCGACACATTGAACCTAATGTGGGAAGGAACTCTGCTCGCGATTGCGGTTAATCCGCCAAGACAATGTTGACTGATATGGCGCTATCGCGAGCAGAGCTCCCTCCCACGGGGATTTTGTCCGGCTGGCTGGCGATGGCGTTCTTGAGATCGCCACCGCCGGCAAGCCGGACTGCTATGGGAAGGCGTTGCCCCTGATGGTTGTGGCGGATCAGTGTTTGAACATCACATGCCGAACAGTGGTGTAGTCCTCCAGGCCGTACATGGACATGTCCTTGCCGTAGCCGGAGAGTTTCTGGCCGCCGTGGGGCATTTCGCTGACCAGCATGAAGTGGGTGTTGACCCAGGTGCAGCCGTATTGCAGGCGAGCTGAGAGGCGGTGGGCGCGGCCGACGTCCTGGGTCCAGACCGACGAGGCCAGGCCGTAATCCGAATCGTTGGCCCAGGCCAGCACCTGCGCCTCGTCGTCGAATTTCGTCACCGAGACCACCGGGCCGAACACTTCGCGGCGGACGATTTCGTCGTCCTGCTGGACGTCGGCGATCACGGTCGGCTGGAAGAAAAAGCCGTTGCCGTCGATGGCCTTGCCGCCGGTGATCAGACGGGTGTGGGACTGGGCGATGGCGCGCTCAACGAAACCGGTGACGCGGTCGCGGTGTTGGGCGGTGATCAGTGGGCCCAGTTCGGTGCTCGGGTCATCCTGCGGGCCGACCTTGATGGTGCTGACCGCTGCGCCGAGTTTTTCCACGAACTTCTCGTAGATGCCGCTTTGTGCATAGATGCGGCAGGCAGCGGTGCAGTCCTGGCCGGCGTTGTAGAAGCCGAAGGTGCGGATGCCCTCGACTGCGGCGTCGATGTCGGCGTCGTCGAAAATGATCACCGGCGCCTTGCCGCCCAGCTCCATGTGCATGCGTTTGACGCTGTCGGCGGTGCTGGAAATGATGTGCGAGCCGGTGGCGATGGAGCCGGTCAGCGACACCATGCGCACTTTCGGGTGGGTCACCAGCGGATTGCCGACCGTCTGGCCGCGACCGAACACCAGGTTGAGCACACCGGCCGGGAAGATCTCGCCGGCCAGTTCCGCGAGGCGCAGGGCGGTCAGCGGCGTCTGCTCGGACGGCTTGAGCACCACGGTATTGCCGGCGGCCAGGGCCGGGGCGATTTTCCAGGCGACCATCATCAGCGGGTAGTTCCACGGCGCAATCGAGGCGATCACGCCCACCGGATCGCGACGGATCATCGAGGTGTGGCCCGGCAGGTATTCACCCGCTGCCGAGCCGCCCATGCAGCGGCTGGCGCCGGCGAAGAAGCGGAACACGTCGGCGATGGCCGGCAGCTCGTCGTTGAGCGCGGCGTGCAGGGGCTTGCCACAGTTGTCCGATTCCAGTTTCGCCAGTTCTTCGGCGTTGGCGTCGATGGCGTCGGCCAGTTTCAGCAGCAACAGCGAGCGGTCTTTCGGTGCGGTCTGCGACCAGCTCTCGAAAGCGGCATCGGCGGCACGCACGGCGGTGTCGACCTGTGCTTCAGTGGCTTCGTTGATTTCCACCAGCACCCGGCCCAGGGCGGGGTTGAACACCGGTTGCGCGGGACCGTCACCGGCGACCAGTTGGCCGTTGATCAGCAGCTTGGTTTGCATGGTTTGTCCTCTTGTTCGATCCGTAGGGTTCTTCGTCGCGGCACGTCGGCCTGCGACCGGTTGTTGATGGAATGCGGCCCCTTGTAGGAGTGAGCTTGCTCGCGATGGCGTTATGTCAGGCAGCGTTGCAGCGTCTGGTCCGACGGATCGCGAGCAAGCTCACTCCTACAAGGAATGGTGGTGTGTGCCGAAAAGGTTGTTCTTACTTCCCGCCACTGCCCGCCACGCTTTCGCCGCCGCGGGTCAGGTAATAGGCGCCGAGAATCGGCAGCATGGTCACCAGCATCACCAGCATGGCGACGACGTTGGTCACCGGCACATCGCGCGGGCGGCTGAGCTGGTTGAGCAGCCAGATCGGCAACGTGCGTTCGTGGCCGGCGGTAAAGGTGGTGACGATGATTTCGTCGAACGACAGCGCGAACGCCAGCATGCCGCCGGCCAGCAGCGCCGAGCCGAGGTTGGGCATGATGATGTAGCGGAAGGTTTGCCAGCCGTCGGCGCCCAGGTCCATCGACGCCTCGATCAGGCTGTGCGAGGTGCGGCGCAGGCGGGCGATGACGTTGTTGTAGACGATCACCACACAGAAGGTCGCGTGGCCGACGATGATGGTGAACATGCCGGGTTCGATGCCCAGGGTCTTGAACGCCGACAGCAACGCCAGGCCGGTGATGATGCCGGGCAGGGCGATGGGCAGGATCAGCATCAGCGAAATGCCGTCCTTGCCGAAAAAGTCACGCCGGTACAGCGCCGCCGAGGCCAGGGTGCCGAGCACCAGCGCGATCAGCGTGGCGACACAGGCGATCTGCAGCGACAGCTTGATCGCTTCCAGCACGTCGGGCCGGGCGAAGGCCACGCTGAACCACTTCAGGGTGAAGCCCTGAGGCGGAAAGCTGAACGCGGCGTCTTCGGTGTTGAAGGCGTACAGGAAGATGATCAGGATCGGGAAGTGCAGAAACACCAACCCGCCCCAGGCGGCGATCTTCAGGCCCCACGAGGCCTGGTCGCCGTTCTTTACAGGCTTAGAGCGCATCGAAGGCCCCCAGTCGTTTGACGATGGACAGGTAAACGGCGATCAGCACGATCGGCACCAGCGTGAACGCAGCGGCCATGGGCAGGTTGCCGATGGCACCCTGTTGGGCGTAGACCATGCTGCCGATGAAGTAGCCGGGCGGGCCGACCAGTTGCGGCACGATGAAGTCGCCCAGAGTGAGTGAAAAGGTGAAGATCGAACCGGCGGCAATGCCCGGCACCGACAGCGGCAGAATCACCTGCATGAAGGTCTGCCGAGGCGTCGCGCCAAGGTCGGCCGAGGCTTGCAGCAGCGACGGCGGCAGGCGCTCCAGCGAGGCCTGAATCGGCAGGATCATGAACGGCAGCCAGATATAGACGAACACCAGAAAACGCCCCAGATGCGAGGTCGACAGGGTGCTGCCACCGACCCCGGGAATGCCGAGGATCATCTGCAGCAGCGGCTCCAGCCCCAGATGCTGAACGAACCACTGGGCGACCCCGCCTTTGGCCAGCAGCAGGGTCCAGGCGTAGGCTTTGACGATGTAACTGGCCCACATCGGCATCATCACCGCGATGTAGAAAAACGCCTTGGTCTTGCCCGTGGTGTAACGCGCCATGTAGTAGGCGATGGGGAAGGCGACGATGGCGCTGGCGATGGACACCGCGACCGCCATGCCGAGCGTGCGCTGGATCACGTCAAAGTTGGACGGATTGAACAGCGCGGCGAAGTTGGCCAGGGTCAGGTCCGGCGTCACCGCCATGGTGAAGTCGTCGAAGGTGTAGAAGCCCTGCCAGAGCAGGGTCAGCAGCGAGCCCAGATAGACCGCGCCGAACCACAGCAGCGGCGGGATCAACAGCAGCGACAGGTACAGGTTCGGCCGCCGGTATAGCAGATTGGAAAAGCGCCGCAGCGGAGAAGGCCCGGTGAGTGGCGCCGGATGGGCGAGTGTCTGGCTCATGTCAGTGCGCCTCGGCGTGGCTGTCGTGCAGCGCCACCATCGCCTCCCGCGCCCAGCGGGCGGTGACGCGCTGGCCGGTCTGGTGACGGCTGCTGGTGTCCAGCCACTGCGTGTTGGCCTGGCTGACGCTGAGGGTCTGGCCGTTGTCCAGCTTCAGCTCGTAGCGGGTTGCGCTGCCCTGATACTGGATGTCGTGCAGCAGGCCGCTGACTTCGATTTCGTCGCTGGCCAACGGGCCTTCGGCAAAACGGATGTGCTCGGGACGAATCGAAAACGGCAGTTCGGTACCGCTGAGCAAGAGGGCGATGTCACCGCGCAGCACGTTGGAGGTGCCGACGAACTCGGCCACGAACGGCGTCGCCGGTTTCATGTACAGGTTGCGCGGGGTGTCGACCTGTTCGATGCGACCCTTGTTGAACACCGCGACCCGGTCCGACATCGACAGCGCTTCGGTCTGGTCGTGGGTGACGAAAATGAAGGTGATGCCGAGCTGGCGCTGCAGCTTTTTCAGTTCGCTCTGCATCTGCTCGCGCAGCTTGAGGTCGAGGGCGCCGAGGGGCTCGTCGAGCAGCAGCACGCGCGGACGATTGACCAGTGCACGGGCCAGGGCGACACGCTGGCGCTGACCGCCAGACAGTTGCACCGGCTTGCGCTCGCCATAACCGCCGAGGGCGACCATGTTCAGCGCTTCTTCGGCACGGCTCAGGCGCTCACTCTTGCCGACGCCCTTGACCTTCAGGCCGTAGGCGACGTTGTCGCGCACGTTCATGTGCGGGAACAGCGCGTAGTCCTGAAATACCGTGTTGACGTCGCGCTGGTACGGCGGCAGCCCGGCGGCTTCTTCGCCGTGGATGCGGATGGAACCGGCGCTGGGTTGTTCGAAGCCGGCGATCAGACGCAGGCAGGTGGTCTTGCCCGAGCCCGAAGGGCCAAGCATGGAAAAGAACTCGCCGTCCTTGATATCGATGGAAACCCGGTCAACGGCCTTCACTTCGCCGAACTGACGGGAAACGTGGGTGAACTGGACTGCAAGGGTCATGGTGAAACTCCAGTTGGCCCTGGCGGGAGCGGAACAATCCGCAAAGGGCCGGTACAAGCGGTGAATGTGTGGCTGAACCTTGTAGGAGTGAGCTTGCTCGCGATGACGTGGTGTCAGACAACGCTGCAGTGTCTGATCGAATGCATCGCGAGCAAGCTCACTCCTACAGGTTTTACGGTGTGCCGGGGATCGCGTTCCGGGTTTAACGCCCACCCATGATCGCGATGTAATCCTGGGTCCAGCGGCTGTACGGCACGTACTTGCCGCCCTCGGCCTGCGGGGTTTTCCAGAAGGCGATCTTGTCGAACAGGTCGAAGCCGTTGGTGGCACAGCCTTCGGCGCCCAGCAGCTCGCTGGCCTTGCACGCGGCTGGGACCACCGGCAGCGAGCCGAACCAGGCAGAAACGTCGCCCTGGACCTTCGGTTGCAGCGACCAGTCCATCCACTTGTAAGCGCAGTTCGGGTGCTTGGCGTCGGCGTGCAGCATGGTGGTGTCGGCCCAGCCGGTGGCGCCTTCCTGCGGGATGGTCGAGGCGACCGGCTGCTTGTCGGCGACCAGGCCGTTGACCATGTAGCCCCATGAACTGGACGCGGCGACGCCTTCGTTTTTCACGTCACTCATCTGCACGGTCGCGTCATGCCAGTAGCGGTGGACCAGCGGATGCTGCGCGCGCAGCAGGTCGAGCACGGCCTTGTATTGGGTTTCGGTCAGTTGGTAGGGGTCTTCGATCTTCAGTTCCGGCTTGGCGGATTTCAGGTACAGCGCCGCGTCGGCGATGTAGATCGGGCCGTCGTAGGCCTGCACGCGGCCCTTGTTCGGCTTGCCGTCCGGCAGGTTCTGCGGCTCGAACACCACGCTCCAGCTCACCGGCGGGGTCTTGAACACGTTGGTGTTGTACATCAGCACGTTCGGGCCCCACTGATAAGGCGTGCCGAAGGTCTGCTTGTTGACGGTGTACCACGGGCCGTCTTTCAGGCGCGGGTCGAGGGTTTTCCAGTTGGGGATCAGGTCGGTGTTGATCGGCTGCACCCGCTTGCCCGCCACCAGACGCAGCGAGGCGTCACCGGAAGCGGTGACCAGGTCGTAGCCGCCCTTGGTCATCAGGCTGACCATCTCGTCGGAGGTCGCGGCGGTCTTGACGTTGACCTTGCAGCCGGTCTCTTTCTCGAAACCGGTGACCCAGTCATAAGCCTTGTCGCTTTCGCCCCGCTCGATGTAACCCGGCCACGCCACGATATCCAGCTGGCCTTCGCCGTTGCCGACAGCCTTGAGCATCTCGGCGGCCTGCAAGGTGCCGCTGGCAAACAACGCGGTGACTACGGCGCCGAGAAGCGCGGTCTTTTGCACTGACATGATGTTCCCTCTTTTTCAAATTATGATCGGGGCAGTTTTGAACGATGAACCGGTGAAGCCTGCTTGTTTCAAGCTGTTATTAGCGTAGCGGTGTTGCCTGAAGCCGATGTTGCGAAACCGTGTCAGGTCAGTGCGTTGCCGTGCCTGGCCATGATGTGCCGCACCACGCTGTAGTCCTGCAGCGAATCGCTGGACAGGTCCTTGCCGTAGCCCGAACGCTTCAGGCCACCATGGGGCATTTCGCTGACCAGCATGAAATGGCTGTTGATCCAGGTGCAGCCGTATTGCAGCCGCGCCGCGACCTGCATGGCCTTGTCCAGATTCTGCGTCCAGATCGACGAGGCCAGGCCGTATTCGGAATCGTTGGCCCAGTCCACCGCCTGGGCCAGTTCGTCGAAGCGGGTCACGGTCACTACCGGGCCGAACACTTCGCGCTGAACGATTTCATCGCCCTGTTTACAGCCGGCCAGCAGGGTCGGCTGGTAGTAGAAACCGGGGCCGGAATGCACCGCGGCGCCGGTGATGCGCTCGATATGCGGCTGGCTCAGGGCGCGTTCGACGAAGCTGGCCACGCGGTCGCGCTGGCGGGTGCTGATCAGCGGGCCGATTTCGTTGTCGGCGTCGCGTTTGCTGGCAAAGCGCAGGCTGCTCACCGCCGCGCCCAGTTCGGCGACCAGCCGGTCGTGAATCCCGGCCTGGGCGTAGATGCGGCAGGCGGCGGTGCAATCCTGCCCGGCGTTGTAATAACCGTAGGTGCGCACCCCTTCGACCACAGCATCGATGTCGGCGTCGTTGCAGACGATCACCGGTGCCTTGCCGCCCAGTTCCAGGTGAGTGCGTTTCAAGGTTCTGGAGGCGGCTTGAAGGATCTTCTGGCCGGTGACGATATCGCCGGTCAGCGACACCATGCGCACCTTCGGGTGGCTGACCAGATGACTGCCGACTCCTTCGCCGCCGCCACAGACGACGTTGATCACGCCTTTGGGCAAGTGCTTGGCGAGGATCGGCACCAGCGCCAGAATCGACAGCGGCGTGTGTTCCGAGGGCTTGAACACCAGGGTGTTGCCGGCTGCGAGGGCCGGAGCGATTTTCCACGCGGCCATCATGATCGGGTAGTTCCACGGCGCAATGGAGGCGACCACGCCAATCGGATCGCGGCGCACCATGCTGGTGTAACCGGGGACGTATTCACCGGCCAGTTGCCCGGTCTGGCAACGTACGGCACCGGCGAAAAAACGGAACACATCGACGGTGGCGCTGAGGTCGTCCTGCCGCGCCAGGTGCAGCGGCTTGCCGCAGTTCAGGGCTTCGAGCGTGGCGAGGTGATCGGCGTTGCGTTCGATGGCGTCGGCGATGCCGAGCAGAATGTTGGCGCGCTGCTGCGGCGTGGTTCGCGACCAGCTGCTGAAGGCGCGATCGGCGGCGAGAATCGCGGCTTCGACCTGCTCGCTGCTGGCTTCGGCAATGTGTACCAGCACCTCACCGGTGGCCGGGTTGAGGATCGGCTCGACCATGCCCTGGCCCATGACCTGTTCACCGTCGATCAGCAATGAAGTGAGCAGTGGGGGAGTGGGGGTGCCAGCCATGGGTCGAGCTTCCTTGTATCGATATTGTTATTTGCGGATTTTCAGGAGGTGCCTGTCAGGACGTCATCGCGAGCAAGCTCACTCCTACAATTGATCGCATTCCCCTGTAGGAGTGAGCTTGCTCGCGATAGCGTCGTCTGGGACGTGCCGCTCTCACATCCAGAAACAGTTCATCTCCCAAGCCTCAGAGCCTAGTGCCACTGTCAGCGCTCGACAAATTCTAAATACTGAAAGCAGCGTTCGATTAAATCGATGGCCTGCGTCCCGGATGCGGTTGTTCCCGGGCCACATTGAGGAACGGATCGACCAGCGACGGCCGTGCGGTACCCCGGCGCCAGGCCAGGCCGACATCCAGGGTCTGGTTGAGGTCGGCAATCGGCCGCGCTTCGATGATGTCGCCTTCCAGCGACCAGGGCCGATAGGTCATGTCTGGCTGGATCGACACGCCAAGCCCCGCGGCCACCAGACTGCGCACCGCTTCGGTGGAGGCCGTGCGCAGGCTGACGCAGGGTTGCAGACCGGCCTGGGACCAGATGCGCTGGGCGTTCACGCCCATTTCATCGACATTGAGCTGAATCAGCGGCTCACGGGCGACGTCGGCCAGATTGATGTTGTCGTGCTCCAGCAGCGGGTGCTGCGCTGGCAGCCACAGCCGGTGTGGCGAGTGGGTCAGCACCTCGGTCTGCAAGGCGTGACGGTCTTCGAGATTGGACAGGATCAGCACGCCGACATCGATCTCGCCGCTGACCAGCAAGTGCTCGATGTAGGGGCGTTCGTCCTCCATCACACGGATATCGACATTGGGGTAAGCGCGCTGAAAGCGGGTCAGCAGGTCGGCCAGGTAGTAACCGGCGACCAGGCTGGTGACGCCGACGATCAATTGGCCGGCGATCTGGTCAGTGCCCTGTTGCAGGCTGCGTTTGGCGTTTTCCACGGTGGCGAGGATCAGGTGCGCCTGACGCAGAAACTGGTGGCCCTGGTGCGTCAGGGTCATGCCCTTGGCGTGGCGGCTGAACAGGCTGACGCCGATGTCCTCTTCCAGTTGCTGGATCGCCAGGGTCAGGGTCGACTGGGAAATGAACACCGCCTGTGCGGCGGCCGAGATCGATCCGGTTTCGGCCACGGCGATGAAGTGGCGTATCTGGCGCAGGGTCATCATGACGGGGCAGTCCTTGTTCTTTTTCGAATGCTTCAAATGTATATCGCTTTTTACGATGGCGAGCCAGCTCGGTCGCAACATCTGGAAGCACACCTGAAAACCCGCATGGAAACGTTCGTCTTACCCTGCGGGTCGATCATTTGAATCATTTCCAGAGGTGTCCCATGAATACCCGTGGCTTGCTCGATCAACTGTTGAAATCCGGTCAGGACCTGCTGCAGAACAAGACCACTGGCGCGTCCGGCTTTGGCGCTCAGAGCAAGAGCGCCCAGGGTGGGCTGGGGGATCTGCTCGGCAAGGCGGGCGGTGGCAACCTGGGCAGTTTTCTCTCCGGTGCCGGCGGCGGCGCGTTGGCGGCAGGTGCCATGGGCTTGCTGCTGGGCAATAAAAGTGCGCGTAAGCTGGGCGGCAAGGCGCTGACTTATGGCGGTCTCGCCGCGCTGGGCGTGTTGGCCTACAAGGCCTATGGCAACTGGCAGGCCAATCAGGGCGGCGGCCAGCCTTCCCAGCCGCAGACCGTCGACCGTGTGCCGCCGGCCCAGGTTGAGCAGCACAGCGAATCGATCCTGCGCGCGCTGGTGGCGGCGGCCAAGGCTGACGGGCATGTCGATGAGCGTGAGCGGGCATTGATCGAGGGTGAGTTCACCCGCCTGACCGGTGATCGCGAGTTGCAGCACTGGCTGCAGGCCGAACTGAACAAACCGCTCGACCCGGCCGACGTTGCCCGCGCCGCCCACACCCCGGAAATCGCCGCCGAGATGTACCTGGCCAGCGTGATGATGGTCGACGAGGAGCACTTCATGGAGCGGGCGTATCTGGATGAACTGGCCAAGCAGTTGAAACTGCCACCAGCGTTCAAGACCGAGCTGGAAAGCCAGGTGCGCCAGGCGCAGCATTAATCCCCGCCGCTCCCTTGTAGGAGTGAGCTTGCTCGCGATGCTTTTGATCAGGCCCTGCAAACATGCCTGACACACCGTGATCGCGAGCAAGCTCACTCCTACAGTTGCAATGAAGGCATCACGATCGTGTGTTTGCCCGGTTGGAAAAGCGGCAACTCCTCACCATCAAGCCCTCCCTCAAAGCGCCGATAACCTGTCAGATATTTCCGTCATATGTGTGCGTTATTGCGTAAGTTACGTCGGAAATAGTCAGCTTTATTGGTAAGGCACTAGGCTATACTCTCGCTCGCTTTGGGCCGTCTTTCGGTCCGCTTCTTGAACCCGGTTTTACCGAGTTGAACTCTTGAGGGCTGACTGTGAAGAACTGGACGTTGCGTCAACGTATTTTGGCGAGCTTTGCCGTTGTCATCGCCATCATGCTGCTGATGGTTGTCGTGGCTTTCAATCGGCTGCTGGTGATTGAAAGCAGTGGCGACGAAGTTCGCCTCGACGCGCTGCCAGGCGTTTACTACAGCAGCACCGTACGTGGCGCCTGGGTCGAAAGTTATGTCCGTACCCAGCAGTTGCTCGCCGAAGGGGCCGGGCGCGATCTGACCAATGCCGAAGAAGACCAGTACAAGGACTTCGAGGACCGCCTGCAGGCGCAGATCGCCAACTACCAGAAGAGTATCTTCGAAGAGTCCGACCGCAACGATTTCGCCCAGTTTCTGCAACTGCGCGAGCGTTATCAGATGGTCCTCAACAACGTGCTGGCGTCTTACCAGAACGGCAACTTCGTGATGTCCCAGCGTGTGTTCACCGAACAGATGACACCGATGTGGTTCGAAGGCCGCAAGATTCTCAACGCGCTGGGCACCAAGAACAAAGTGATTGCCGACCGTGCATCCGACGCCATTCAAGCCGCCGTTTCCAGCGCCAAGATCACCCTGGGCATTTCCCTGATCATGGCCGTGCTGGCTGCTGCGGCCTGCGGCCTGTTGATGATGCGGGCGATTCTGTCGCCGATGGAGCGCATCGTGCAGATTCTGGAAACCATGCGCACCGGCGACCTGAGTGCCCGCTTGAATCTGGATCGCAAGGACGAATTCGGCGTGGTGCAGACCGGTTTCAACGACATGACCACCGAGCTGGCTGCACTGGTTGCCCAGGCCCAGCGTTCTTCGGTACAGGTCACCACCTCGGTGACCGAGATCGCCGCCACTTCCAAGCAACAACAGGCCACTGCCACCGAAACCGCCGCCACCACCACTGAAATCGGTGCGACCTCGCGGGAAATCGCCGCGACGTCCCGTGATCTGGTGCGCACCATGACCGAGGTGACGTCCGCCGCCGACCAGGCCTCGATCCTCGCCGGCTCCGGCCAGCAAGGTCTGGCGCGCATGGAGGAGACCATGCACTCGGTGATGGGCGCGGCCGATCTGGTCAATTCCAAGCTGGCGATCCTCAACGAGAAGGCCGGCAACATCAATCAGGTGGTGGTGACCATCGTCAAGGTCGCCGACCAGACCAACCTGCTGTCGCTCAACGCTGCCATCGAAGCCGAGAAGGCCGGTGAATACGGGCGCGGTTTTGCTGTGGTCGCCACTGAAGTGCGGCGCCTGGCCGACCAGACGGCTGTCGCCACCTATGACATCGAGCAGATGGTCCGAGAGATCCAGTCGGCGGTGTCGGCCGGGGTGATGGGCATGGACAAGTTCTCCGAAGAAGTCCGTCGCGGCATGTTCGAAGTGACGCAGGTCGGCGAGCAGCTTTCGCAGATCATCCATCAAGTGCAGGCGCTGGCGCCGCGGGTGTTGATGGTCAACGAAGGCATGCAAGCCCAGGCCACTGGCGCCGAGCAGATCAACCAGGCGCTGGTGCAGCTGGGCGATGCCAGCAGCCAGACTGTCGAGTCGCTGCGTCAGGCCAGCTTCGCCATCGACGAACTGAGCCAGGTCGCTGTCGGTCTGCGCAGCGGCGTTTCGCGCTTCAAGGTCTGAGTCGAGGCCATGATCGAGCATTCCGTCAAACGCAGCGCCGCGCTGGTGTCGAAGAGCAAGCTGTTTCTGCTGTTCCGTCTCGGCCCGGAGCGTTATGCGCTGGAGGCGACGGAAGTGGCCGAGGTGCTGCCGCGACTGGCGCTCAAGCCGATTGCCCAGGCGCCGCACTGGGTGGCCGGGGTGTTCGCCCATCGTGGCGCCGTGGTGCCGGTGATCGATCTGTGCGCATTGGCCTTCGGCCAGCCGGCGCAACTGCGCACCAGCACCCGATTGGTGCTGGTCAATTACCGCTTCGATGGCGAACAGCCGCCGCGCTGGCTCGGGCTGATTCTGGAACAGGCGACCGACACCCTGCGTTGTGCGGCGGACGAGTTCAAGGCCTACGGCCTGGACAACCCGCAGGCGCGCTATCTGGGGCCGGTGCGTGAGGACGAGTTGGGGCTGTTGCAGTGGATTCGCGTGCAGGATCTGCTCGACGATGGTGTACGCGCCTTGCTGTTTCCGCCGCAGCCCATGAGTCTTGAGGCCTTCGAGGCAGTGCCATGAGCAGCGACGCGCGGTTCTTTGCGTTTCTCAAGCAGCGCATCGGTCTGGATGTAGCCTCGGTGGGCGAGGCGATCATCGAGCGAGCCGTGCGTCAGCGCTGCAGCCTCAGCAACATGCCCGATCAGGACGCTTACTGGCAGCTGCTGCAAGGCTCGGCAGACGAGCAACAGGCGCTGATCGAGGCGGTGATCGTCCCGGAAACCTGGTTCTTCCGTTACCCGGAATCCTTCGCCACCCTCGGCAAGCTGGCCCTTGCGCGGCTGACCCAGCTCAACGGCGCGCGGCCGCTGCGCATTCTCAGTCTGCCGTGTTCCACGGGTGAAGAGCCGTATTCGATTGCCATGGCGCTGTTCGACGCCGGTATCCAGCCGCAGCAGTTCAAGGTCGAGGCGGTGGACATCAGCCCGCTGTCGCTGCAACGCGCCCGTCGTGGCATCTACGGCAAGAATTCGTTTCGCGGCGACCAGTTGAGTTTCCGCGAACGCTATTTCAGCCCGGTCGAGGACGGTTACAGCCTGCAGGAGCGGATTCGCGAGCGGGTCAGCTTCCAGGCCGGCAACCTGCTCGACCCGGCGTCGCCGGTAGCGCACTCGGCCTACGACTTCGTGTTCTGTCGCAATCTGCTGATCTATTTCGATGTGCAGACTCAGAAGCAGGGTTTTGAAGCGCTCAAGCGCATGACCCGTGAAGACGGCGTGCTGTTTATCGGCCCCGCCGAAGGCAGCCTGCTGGGGCGCATGGGCATGGTGTCGATCGGCATTGCCCAGTCGTTCGCCTTCCGCCGCCGTACCGATGGCGTGGAGGAAACACCGGCTCTGCCAGCTCCAGCTCCGCTGCCATTTTCGCTGCCGCCGATCAGTGCAAGACCGGCGCCAGCGACATCTGCGCCGACACCTGCTCCGACACCGCCAGCCGGCAAAAGCAGCGTGCGGCCATTCGCCCCGCAAACGGCGATTCCACGCCCGGGTGCGCCTGCCGCGGGTCATGGCGGTGAAGCGGCAGCCTTGCTCGACGACATCGTCAGGCTCGCCAACGAAGGCCGCAGCGCTGAAGCCCATGCCGCCTGCGAGCGTTATCTCAAACAGCATGAGCCGGTGGCACCGGTGTTCTACTGGCTGGGCCTGCTCAGTGAAGTGAGCGGCGATGCCACGGCCGCGCAGACGTATTACCGCAAGGCGCTGTACCTGCAACCGCAACACCCCGAGGCGCTGGCGCAACTGGCCGCGCTGCTCGCCGCCCAAGGCGATACGGCGGGCGCCCGTCGCTTGCAGGAACGTGCCGCGCGCGGCGTGAACAAAGAAGGACGTAGCCGATGACGGGCGTACACACCGAACTGGTCAGCGACGACGCCCAGGCCATCGACGACTGCTGGAACCGCATCGGCATTCACGGCGACCGCTCCTGCCCGTTGCTGGCCGATCACATCCATTGCCGCAACTGCTCGGTGTATTCGGCGGCGGCCACGCGCCTGCTCGACCGCTATGCCCTGAGCCAGGAACACCGCGCTTCGATGCAGGCCGAGGAGCTGGAGCGCGACATCAAGACCCGCTCGGTCGTGGTGTTCCGCCTCGGCGAAGAGTGGCTCGGGTTGCCGACCCGGTGCCTGGTCGAAGTCTCGCCGGTACAGGCTATTCACTCGTTGCCGCACCAGCGCTCCCGGGCCTTGCTCGGCGTCGCCAACGTGCGCGGGGCGCTGGTCGCCTGCCTGTCGTTCGTCGAGTTGCTGGGGCTGGACACCTCGGCAGCAGCGGCCGGCAACGGTCGCATCATGCCGCGCATGCTGATCGTCTCGGCCGAAGGCGGGCCGGTGGTGGTGCCGGTGGATGAAGTCGACGGCATCCATGCCATCGAGGCGCGCTTGCTCGATTCGGCGTCGCTGCCCGCGCAGAACACCAGCCAGGCGCGTTTTACCCGTGGTGTACTGCAATGGCGCAACCGCAGCTTGCGCCTGCTCGATGAAGAACAACTGCTGTCCGCTGTGAACCGGAGCCTGACATGACGCCCGACCAGATGCGCGATGCGTCATTGTTCGAACTGTTCACCCTCGAAGCCGAGGCGCAGACCCAGGTCCTGAGTGCCGGGCTGTTGGCGCTGGAGCGCAATCCGACCCAGGCCGATCAGCTGGAAGCGTGCATGCGTGCCGCGCACTCGCTCAAGGGCGCCGCGCGTATCGTCGGTGTCGATGCAGGTGTCAGCGTCGCCCACGTCATGGAGGATTGTCTGGTCGGTGCGCAGGAAGGTCGCTTGCACCTGCGTCCCGAGCACATCGACGCCTTGCTGATGGGTACCGACCTGCTGATGCGCATCGCCACCCCGGGCAAGAGCAGCGTGGCTCAGGCCGACATCGACGGCTACGTTGCGTTGATGAATGACCTGGTCAGCCCGACTGCGTCGGCGGCTATCAACGCCAGCCTGGCGCCCTCTATCGATGAGCTGCTGCTGGCCAACGCCCAGGCGCTGGTGGCGTCGGTACAGTCGGCTCTGGGGCCTGCGGCACTGGAACCGCTCAAACCGGTCGAGGCTGAACCCGCTCCCGTTCCCGAGCCGGCGCCAATAGTACCGCCAACGCCTGCGACCACGCCTGAAGTCGAGGCCGACATCTCCAGCAAGGCCGAGCGCCGTGGCGACCGTCGCACCTCCGATGGCGAGCGAGTGTTGCGGGTCACCGCCGAACGTCTGAATAACCTGCTGGACCTGTCGAGCAAATCGCTGGTCGAGACCCAGCGACTCAAGCCTTATCTGACCGTGATGCAGCGGGTCAAACGCTCGCAGAGTGGCGCCAGTCGGGCGCTGGATAACCTTGAGGCACTGCTGGGCAACACAGTCGACCCGGATGCGCAGAAAGCGCTTGAAGAGGCTCGCCGACTGCTCAGCGAAGCGCAGCACCTGCTGATTCAGCAGACCGCCGACCTCGACGAGTTCGGCTGGCAGGCTTCGCAGCGCGCGCAATTGCTCTATGACACGGCGCTGGCCTGTCGCATGCGGCCGTTCGCCGATGTGCTTGGCGGGCAGGCGCGCATGGTGCGTGACCTTGGCCGCTCGCTGGGCAAGCAGGTGCGTCTGGAAATTGAAGGCGAGAAAACCCAGGTCGACCGCGACGTGCTGGAAAAGCTCGAAGCGCCGTTGACCCATCTGTTGCGCAACGCCGTCGATCACGGTATCGAAGCGCCGGACGTGCGCCTTGCTCAAGGCAAGCCCGCCGAGGGGCTGATTCAGCTCAAGGCTTCGCACCAGGCCGGTCTGCTGGTGGTGGAGCTGATCGACGACGGCGCCGGGGTCGACCTCGAACGTCTGCGCCACAACATCGTCCAGCGCAAGCTGTCGCCGGAAGAAACCGCTGCGCAGTTGAGCGAAGAAGAGCTGCTGAGCTTCCTGTTCCTGCCGGGTTTCAGCATGCGCGACAAGGTCACCGAAGTGTCCGGGCGTGGCGTGGGTCTGGATGCCGTGCAGCATATGGTCCGGCAGCTGCGCGGTGGCGTCGAGCTGGTGCAGCAGGCCGGGCAGGGCAGCCGTTTCCATATCGAAGTGCCGCTGACCCTGTCGGTGGTGCGCAGTCTGGTGGTGGAAGTCGGCGGCGAAGCCTATGCCTTCCCGCTGGCGCACATCGAACGCATGCGCGACGTGCGCGCCGACGAAATCGTGCAACTGGAAGGTCGCCAGCATTTCTGGCACGAAGAGCGCCATGTCGGGCTGGTCGCCGCCAGCCAGTTGCTCAATCGCCCGGCCAGCCAGCATGGCGAAGACGTGCTCAAAGTCGTGGTGATTCGCGAACGCGACGCCGTGTACGGCGTGGCGGTCGAACGCTTTATCGGCGAGCGCACGCTGGTGGTGCTGCCGCTGGACCCGCGGCTGGGCAAGGTTCAGGACATTTCCGCCGGGGCGCTGCTCGACGACGGCTCGGCGGTACTGATCATCGACGTCGAAGACATGCTGCGTTCGGTGGAAAAGCTGCTCAACACCGGTCGGCTGGAGCGCATCGATCGGCGCAATCTGCAGGCCGGTAGCCAGTCGCGCAAGCGCGTGCTGGTGGTCGACGATTCGCTGACCGTGCGCGAGCTGGAGCGCAAGCTGCTGCTGGGGCGCGGTTACGAAGTGGCCGTCGCGGTGGACGGCATGGACGGCTGGAACGCCCTGCGCGCCGAGGATTTCGATCTGCTGATCACCGACATCGACATGCCGCGCATGGACGGCATCGAACTGGTGACCCTGCTGCGCCGCGACAGTCGTCTGCAATCGCTGCCGGTGATGGTGGTGTCCTATAAAGATCGTGAGGAAGATCGCCGCCGGGGCCTGGATGCCGGCGCCGACTATTATCTGGCCAAAGCCAGTTTCCATGACGATGCGTTGCTCGACGCGGTCGTTGAGTTGATAGGAGATGCGCACGGATGAAGATCGCCATCGTCAACGATATGCCCATGGCCGTGGAAGCCTTGCGTCGCGCACTGGCGTTCGAGCCCACGCATGAGGTGATCTGGGTGGCCAACAACGGCGCCGATGCCGTGGCGCACTGCGCCGAGCAGACCCCCGACCTGATTCTGATGGACCTGATCATGCCGGTGATGGACGGCGTGGAGGCCACTCGACGTATCATGGCCGCCACGCCGTGTGCGATCGTCATCGTCACCGTCGACCGCGAACAGAACGTGCACCGGGTTTTCGAGGCGATGGGCCACGGTGCGCTGGATGTAGTGGATACCCCGGCCATCGGTGGCAGCAACCCCAGGGAAGCGGCTGCGCCTTTGTTGCGCAAGATTCTTAATATAGGCTGGCTCATCGGTCAGCGGGACAGCCGCGTGCGCAGCGCCCCGGCGCCGTTGCGGGAAACGGCCAAACGCTGCGGCCTGGTGGCCATCGGGTCGTCCGCGGGCGGGCCGGCAGCGCTGGAGGTCTTGCTCAAGGGGCTGCCGAACGATTTTCCGGCCGCCATCGTGCTGGTGCAGCATGTCGATCAGGTTTTCGCCGCCGGGATGGCGCAGTGGTTGAGCAGCTCGTCCGGGTTGCCGGTGCGGCTGGCCCGCGACGGTGAGCCGCCACAGGGCGGAACTGTGCTGCTGGCTGGCACCAACCACCATATCCGCTTGTTGAAGAACGGCACGCTGGCGTACACCGCCGAGCCGGTGAACGAAATTTACAGGCCCTCTATCGATGTCTTTTTCGAAAGTGTGGCCAGCTATTGGAACGGTGATGCAGTGGGTGTCCTGCTGACGGGAATGGGGCGAGACGGTGCCCAGGGGCTCAAGCTGATGCGGCAGCAAGGCTACCTGACCATCGCTCAGAACCAGCAGAGCAGCGCGGTATACGGCATGCCCAAGGCGGCAGCCGCCATCGACGCAGCCGTCGAGATTCGCTCGCTGGACACTATTGCCTCTCGCTTGAAAGAGGTTTTCAGTCAATGAAATTCCAGGTGATTTCACAGTTCGTCTGTGAGCAGGAGAACCTGAATGCATGATTTGCAGCTGGACGATTTGAACGCCACGGACGAAAACGCTGCCATGGTGTTGCTGGTCGACGATCAGGCGATGATCGGCGAGGCAGTCCGGCGTGGCCTGGCCAATGAAGACAACATTGACTTCCACTTCTGTGCCGACCCGCATCAGGCCATCAGTCAGGCGATCCAGATCAAGCCGACGGTGATCCTGCAGGATCTGGTCATGCCAGGGCTGGACGGTCTGACCCTGGTGCGCGAATACCGCAACAACCCGGCGACCCGGGACATCCCGATCATCGTGCTGTCGACCAAGGAAGACCCGCTGATCAAGAGCGCGGCGTTCGCGGCCGGGGCCAACGATTATCTGGTCAAGCTGCCGGACAACATCGAACTGGTGGCGCGGATCCGCTATCACTCGCGCTCCTACATGACCCTGTTGCAGCGCGACGAAGCCTATCGCGCGCTGCGAGTCAGCCAGCAGCAGTTGCTCGACACCAACCTGGTGCTGCAACGGCTGATGAACTCCGACGGCCTGACCGGGCTGTCCAACCGTCGTCACTTCGACGAATACCTGGAGCTGGAATGGCGCCGGGCGGTGCGTGAGCAGACTCAATTGTCGCTGATGATGATCGATGTCGACTACTTCAAGGCTTATAACGACACGTTCGGCCATCTTGAGGGCGACGAAGCGCTGCGTCAGGTGGCCAAGGCGATTCGCGCCAGCTCCAGCCGTCCTTCCGACCTGCCGGCGCGTTACGGCGGTGAAGAGTTCGCATTGGTGCTGCCGAATACCTCCCCCGGCGGCGCGCGCCTGCTGGCGGAAAAACTGCGCCAGACCATCGCCGGCATGAACATTCCGCACATCGCGCCGACCCAGGGCTCGACCCTGACGGTCAGCATCGGCCTGGCAACCATGGTGCCGCCTGTGGGCAGCCACAGCCGCCAGTTGATTCAGCAGGCCGACCAGGGGCTGTACGCGGCCAAGCACAACGGGCGCAATCAGGTGGTGGTGGGTTCCTGAGGCGTCGTTTGCCACGTCAGGGTCCAATGTGGGGGGGATCCGAGGTCACGAGGGTCGCGAATACAGTCTGTCTGACACAACGCTTTCGCGACCCTCGTAACCTCGGATCCCTCCCACGGGTACTCTGAGGTTCTGTGATGTTGTGTCGATATTCAGATCGAAGCGGCCAGACCCTGCCCAACGGACTGCCATCACGACAGTGGCTGGGGTATACTCGCCGGCTTTGAAAATTTCGCCTGCGAGTCCTGTCGACCATGGAAATCAACCCGATCCTGAACACCATCAAGGACCTCACCGAACGCTCCCAGTCTATTCGGGGGTATCTTTGACTACGATCACAAAAGTGATCGTCTGATCGAAGTCAACCGCGAGCTGGAAGACCCCAACGTCTGGAACAAGCCAGAGTACGCTCAGGCGCTGGGCCGCGAGCGCGCCGCCCTGGCGCAGATCGTCGAGACCCTGGACGAGATGTCCAGCGGCCTGACCGATTCCCGCGAACTGCTGGACATGGCCGTCGAAGAGAACGACGAAGGCGCCGTCAATGACGTCGTCGAGCTGCTCCAGGGCCTGGAAGAGTCGCTGGCCAAGCTGGAATTCCGCCGCATGTTCAGCGGCGAGATGGACCCCAACAACGCCTACCTGGACATCCAGGCCGGTTCCGGCGGCACCGAAGCGCAGGACTGGGCCAACATCCTGCTGCGCATGTACCTGCGCTGGGCCGACAAGCGTGGCTTCGACGCCACCATCATGGAACTGTCCGAAGGCGAAGTCGCCGGCATCAAGGGCGCCACCGTGCACATCAAGGGCGAATACGCCTTTGGCTGGCTGCGTACCGAAATCGGCGTACACCGTCTGGTGCGCAAGAGCCCGTTCGACTCCGGCGCGCGCCGCCACACCTCGTTCTCGGCGGTGTTCGTATCGCCTGAAATCGACGATCGCATCGAGATCGACATCAACCCGTCGGACCTGCGCATCGACACCTATCGTTCGTCCGGTGCCGGTGGTCAGCACGTCAACACCACCGACTCTGCGGTGCGGATTACCCACGTTCCGACCAACACCGTGGTCAGTTGCCAGAACGAGCGCTCCCAGCACGCGAACAAGGACACCGCCATGAAAATGCTGCGGGCCAAGTTGTACGAGCTGGAAATGCAGAAGCGCAACGCGGCGTCCCAGGCGCTGGAAGACACCAAGTCCGATATCGGCTGGGGTCACCAGATCCGTTCGTACGTCCTCGATGACTCGCGCATCAAAGACCTGCGGACCGGCGTCGAGCGCAGCGACTGCAACAAGGTGCTCGACGGTGACCTCGACGGTTACCTGGAAGCCAGCCTCAAGCAAGGGCTGTAATCGCGACACTCCCGTTGCGGGCACGGCGCGCATGCACAAGCGACCGGCCCGCGATCCCTTGCCGACGGCAAGAAGCAACGAACCTGTGATGGAAAATCTAAAGACATGAGCGACCAACAACTCGACCCGCAAGCCCAGCAACAGGAAGAAAACACCCTGATCGCCCTGCGCAAGGAAAAGCTTGCTGCCGAGCGCGCCAAGGGCAATGCCTTCCCGAACGACTTCCGCCGCGAAAACTACTGCAACGACCTGCAGAAACAGTACGCGGACAAGACCAAGGAAGAACTGGCCGAAGCGGCGATTCCGGTCAAGGTTGCCGGTCGCATCATGCTCAACCGTGGCTCGTTCATGGTGATCCAGGACATGACCGGTCGCATCCAGGTCTACGTCAACCGCAAGACCCTGTCCGAAGACACCCTGGCCTCGGTCAAGACCTGGGACATGGGCGACATCATCGCCGCCGAAGGCACCCTGGCCCGTTCCGGCAAGGGCGACCTGTACGTGGAAATGACCAGCGTGCGTCTGCTGACCAAGTCGCTGCGTCCGCTGCCTGACAAACACCATGGCCTGACCGACACCGAGCAGCGCTATCGTCAGCGCTACGTCGACCTGATGGTCAACGAAGAAGTGCGCGAAACCTTCCGCGTGCGCTCGCAGGTCATCGCCCACATCCGCAGCTTCCTGATGAAGCGCGATTTCCTCGAAGTCGAAACGCCGATGCTGCAGACCATTCCTGGTGGTGCGGCGGCCAAGCCGTTCGAAACTCACCACAATGCCCTGGACATGGCCATGTTCCTGCGCATCGCGCCGGAGCTGTACCTCAAGCGTCTGGTGGTCGGCGGTTTCGAGAAAGTGTTCGAGATCAACCGCAACTTCCGTAACGAAGGCGTGTCGACCCGGCACAACCCTGAATTCACCATGCTTGAGTTCTACCAGGCCTACGCCGACTACGAAGACAACATGGACCTCACCGAAGAACTGTTCCGCGAACTGGCGCAACTGGTTCTGGGCACCACCGACGTGCCGTACGGCGACAAGGTGTTCCATTTCGGCGAGCCGTTCGTGCGTCTGTCGGTGTTCGACTCGATCCTCAAGTACAACCCTGACATCACGGCCGAAGACCTGCAGGACATCGACAAGGCCCGTGCCATCGCCAAGAAGGCCGGCGCCAAGGTGCTTGGCTTCGAAGGTCTGGGCAAACTGCAGGTGATGATTTTCGAAGAGCTGGTCGAGCACAAGCTGGAGCAGCCGCACTTCATCACCCGTTACCCGTTCGAAGTCTCGCCGCTGGCCCGTCGCAGCGACGATGATCCGAGCGTGACCGACCGTTTCGAGCTGTTCATCGGTGGCCGCGAGATCGCCAACGCCTACTCCGAGCTGAACGACGCTGAAGACCAGGCCGAACGCTTCATGCAGCAGGTGGCCGACAAGGACGCCGGTGACGATGAAGCGATGCACTTCGATGCCGACTTCGTCCGCGCCCTGGAATACGGCATGCCGCCAACGGCCGGTGAAGGCATCGGTATCGACCGTCTGGTCATGCTGCTGACCAACTCGCCGTCGATCCGCGACGTCATCCTGTTCCCGCACATGCGGCCTCAGGCGTAAGCAATACCGGAAAAGCCGCCTGGAGAGGGCGGCTTTTTTTTGCCCGTTTTACCGCAACACCGACCCTGTAGGAGCTGGCTTGCCCTGCGACCGGCGACTAAGTCGTCGTAAAACCGATGGATGCGGTGTGTCAGGATGACCGCAAGCATCGAATGTACTGCCGCTTCGCGCCAGGTCGCAGGGCAAGCCAGCTCCTACAGGAATCGCGTCGTTCTATTGCCATGATTGAATAAGGAAAACCTGTCGTGAATCGTACGATCGCTCAAAACGGAGCCGCCGGCCTCGCCACCGCCGTTGCGCAGAGTGTTCAGTATCAAGGCCGCAAGGCGAGCCGACAGGGCAGCGAACAGCGCCGACAGCAGATCCTCGACGCGGCCATGCGCATCGTCGTGCGTGATGGCGTGCGCGCCGTGCGTCACCGCGCCGTGGCCGCCGAGGCCCAGGTGCCGTTGTCGGCCACCACTTATTACTTCAAGGACATCGATGACCTGCTCACCGATGCCTTCGCCCAGTACGTCGAACGCAGCGCCGCCTACATGGCAAAACTGTGGACCAACACCGAAACCCTGCTGCGCGAAATGGTCGCGCGCAACGACGGCAGCGAGCAGGCCCGTGCACGGCTGGCCGATGAAATCGCGCGGATGACCATGGAGTACGTGCGCCACCAGTTGCACACCCGCCGCGATCATCTGATCGCCGAACATGCGTTCCGCCTGGAAGCGCTGATCAACCCGCGACTGGCTTCGCTGGTCTGCGCTCATCAGCAGATTCTGTTGCAGGGCAGTGCGCAATTTCTTGAGGTGATGGGCTCCACACAACCTCAGGTGGATGCTCAAGTGTTGACGGGTATTATCGGGCGGATGGAATATCAGGGCCTGTTGTACGAGGCAAAGCCCGACGCAGACGAACAAATGCTCGCTATTCTTACTCGCCAGATGCATCTGGTTCTGGGCACGGTCACGCCGCAGGCGGGCTGAACACGCACATTTCAGGAGAACCCGATGAAAGTCTGGAGCATCTTGCTCGCCATGGCGTTCGCGTTGTTGAGCGGATGCCTGGTGACTTTCAAGGATCCGATTCCGGCCAGCGACACCGCGCCGCCAAAGCTGCTCGGCACCTGGACCAGCAAGAACGCCTGGGGCGAGCCGCTGGAGCTGGAGATCAGCCGCGCCGGTGCCAGTCAGTACAAGGCGGTCAGCTATCGCAAGGGTGATCGCAAGAACCGCGACGAATACACCTTCACCGTTTCCCGCCACGGCAGTCGCTGGTACCTGTCAGCCGCATTGCCGGACAAATACGGCGCCAACTACGTGATCGCCGGCTTTGAACTGATCGACAACGAGAACGCCGCCGACGAACTGGTGGTCTATGACCTGGACCTTGAACGCATGCAGCAGTTGGTCGAGCAGAACGTCTTCGCCGGCCAGCCGGTGGAAACCGAGAAGGGCGACGGCGTGCTGATCACCACGCCACTGGACAAGGTGTTCGCGTATCTGGATGACACGGCCAATTCCGATGTCTTCCTCAAGGCTGCTCAATATCAGCGTATGAGTAAATAGCGCCATGAACCAATCACAGGAGTTCCGGGTGGACGACTACCAGCAGACCATTCGCACGCTGTCCGATCGCATCGTCCTGGCGCAGACGCCGATCCGGGTGCTGGACGCGGTGAAGTGGGACGACAGCATTCGCAAGAATTTCCTCGCGGCCAAGGGCAAGCAATTGCCCGAGGTCGACCGCGCCTATTACGAGAACCGCCCGCTGGGTTTCGATTCGGCGGCGCTGAAGCTGGAGTTCCAGAACATCGAGCGTGACATCACCCGTCAGCTCGGGCAGTTCAACCCGGTCGGGCAGATCATGCGGCGCATGTGCAAGGAATACCGCATGGTGGTGCGCATGCTCGAAGCGCGCGGTACCGCGGATTTTGGCCTGATCTCCCAGGAGCTGTATGGCGCCGCCTCCGATGCATTCCACGCGGGCGACCCGACTCTGTCCGATCTTGGCCTCATGCTCTCCGACTACCTGAACAACATCGCCGGCCGCGGCGATCTCAAGGACGAGCCGAAAATCCTCACTGCCAAGGACGCCGTGGCGATGCTGCAGAGCCGCCTCAACCGGGTGTTCGGCGAGGCCGAGGAAACCATCCGTGTGTTCGAGTCCGACGGTATCGTTGCCGACGCAGCAGCGGGTGCCGACTACATCAAGATCCGCAGCGACGCGATGTTCAACGAGCGTGACGTGCGCGCGCTGGAAGTCCACGAAGGGCTGGTCCACGTCGGTACCACCCTCAACGGTCTGAACCAGCCGATCTGCACCTTCCTCGCCAAGGGCCCGCCCTCGTCGACGGTGACCCAGGAAGGCCTGGCGATTCTCATGGAGGTCATCGGTTTTGCCTCCTACCCGAGCCGCTTGCGCAAGCTGACCAACCGTACCCGCGCCATCCACATGGCCGAAGAGGGCGCGGACTTTTTGCAGGTGTTCGAGTTCTACCGCGAGCAGGGCTTCGGCATGCCGGAAAGCTACGGCAACGCCAGCCGCGTTTTCCGCGGCTCGGTGCCCAATGGTCTGCCGTTCACCAAAGACCTTTCGTACCTGAAGGGTTTCATCATGGTGTACAACTACATCCAATTGGCGGTGAGGAAAGGCAAGCTGGAGCAGGTGCCGCTGCTGTTCTGCGGCAAGACCACGCTGGAAGACATGCGCACCCTGCGTCAACTGGTGGACGAAGGCCTGGTGGTGCCACCCAAATACCTGCCCGACCAGTTCCGCGACATGAATGCCCTGTCGGCGTGGATGTGCTTCTCCAACTTCCTCAACCATTTGAGCCTGGACCGGATCGAGGCGGATTACTCGAATATTCTCTGAGGAACGCCACCCTGTAGGATCGCGCTTGCCCGCGATGGCATCCTCAAGATTGCAACCGCCGGCAAGCCGGACTGCTACAGGTTTGCGGCAAGCGCTGGATAAGCGATCAATACATATCCTGTAGGAGTGAGCTTGCTCGCGATGCGTTGGGTCTGACACATCTATGGTGGCTGGTAGAGGGGTGATCGCGAGCAAGCTCACTCCTACAGACGATGCCGTCGAGTCGGAAAATCGAACAAAAAGGACATTGCTTGAAGCCTCTTCTCACGCTGCTCCTGCTCATGTCGCTCACCGGCTGCAGCCAACTGCTGTTCTACCCCGAACGCGGCCTGCCGTTGACTCCGGACAAGGCGCAACTGGCCTGGCGCGACGTCACCCTGACCGCCGCTGATGGCACGAAGCTCAACGGCTGGTGGCTGCCGGCCAAACCCGGCGTGCCGGTCAAGGGCACGGTGCTGCATTTGCACGGCAACGGCGGCAACATGGCCTGGCACCTGAGCGGCAGCTGGTGGTTGCCGGAACAGGGCTATCAGGTGTTGCTGCTGGACTATCGCGGCTACGGCCGCTCCGAGGGCGACCCCAACCTGCCGGCGATCTATCAGGACATCGACGCCGCGTTCGCCTGGCTGAATCAATCCCCCGAAGTGCAAGGCAAGCCGCTGGTGGTGCTCGGTCAGAGCATCGGCGGGGCGATCGGCGTGCATTATCTGGCGACCCATCCGCAGCAGCGCGCCGGAGTCAAGGCGCTGGTGCTGGACGGCGTGCCGGCCAGTTATCGCGAAGTGGCGCGTTACACCCTTGGTACTTCCTGGCTGACCTGGCCGTTCAAGCGCCCGCTGTCGTGGGTGATTCCGGACAGCGACAGCGCGATCAATGGCATCGGGCAGCTCAAGGGCACGCCGATCCTGTTGTTCCAGAGCCTGGACGACAGCCAGGTGCCGCTGCAGAACGGCATCAGCCTGTATCAGACGGCGCCGCCACCGCGAGTGTTGCAACTGACCCGTGGACCCCATGTGCAGACCTTTGGCGACCCGACGTGGCGCGAGGTGATGGTGCGCTATCTGGATGATCCGCAGCACTTCAACGGCCTGCGTCGTCTTGCCGAAATCCCCAATTACCCGGACGCACCGAAAGAAGCGACCCCTTCAAAAAGCGCTTCCAAGAGCCCATCAGAGAACCCGCAATGAGTGAAGAACGTAACCTGATCCCGCAGATCCTCACCGGCATCGCCTGCATTTTCGGCACGGTGGGGGTGTTGTGGTACTACGGCTATCTGCATTTCGCCAAGCCGGAGGATGCGTTGTTGCTCAGATCGTTCACCATGCTCAAGACCGTGCCCGGCGAGGATTACCGGCTCAGCCTGGAGCCGGCACCGCAGACCGCGCAGTGCATCGAAGGGGTGCTGGTGCTGTTCGACACCGAGCAGAAAGGTTTGACCGGTGTGCTGGTCAACGACAAGAAACAGGCCGTGCGCTGCATGGGCCAGCAGACCCCGCAGCAGGTTCAGTAAGGGAATGGTTTGACGCTGCCCCTGTAGGAGCGCGCTTGCCCGCGATGACGGTCTGCCTGACTCCCTTCAACCACCCGACGCACCGCATATTTTGTAGGAGTGAGCTTGCTCGCGATCACGGTGCACCAGACCACGTGAGAGCGTCTGGACGAACGCATCGCGAGCAAGCTCACTCCTACAGGTTTTGTGGTGATCAGCCAGCCCCGCCTGTTTCAGCAACAGACGGGGCGTGTCATTCAGGCGGCAGCGGCGTTACTGCATCGAAGACCGCGGCGCCACCGGCTGGTTGTCGTTGGAAATGGTCACTTCCACCCGACGGTTCATGGCGCGGCCCGAGGCGCTGGTGTTGTCCGCCACCGGGTATTCCTTGCCATAGCCCTGGGCAACCACGCGGTCGAGGCCAACGCCCATTTTCACCAGTGCCATGCGCACGGAATGGGCGCGACGGTCAGACAGCGACTGGTTGTAGCTCGCCGAACCGGTGCTGTCGGTATAACCCTCGACGATCACCTTGCGATCCGGGTTTTCCTCAAGGAACTGGGCCAGCTTGTTGACGTTGGCCATGCCGGCGGGTCTGAGCTCGGACTTGTTCAGATCGAACAGCACATCGCCGAACGTCACCAGCGTGCCGCGTTCGGTCTGCTTGGCGTTGAGGCTGTTCTGCAATTGCTTGATCTGCGCGTCGCGGGCATCCAGGCGCGCCTGGGCACGCTGAGCCGAGGCGTTTTTCAGATCGTTTTCGGCGGTCTTCAGATTGATGGTCTGCTTGGCCAGCTCGACGCGCTGGTTGGTCAGGTAGGCCAACTGATCGACCTTCTGCTCGTTGTCATGGTTGCGATAGGCCGCGTCGGCCTTGTCCAGCCATTCGCTGGCGTCCTTGGTTTCCAGGGCGGCCAGTTCGGTGGCTTTAGGGTTGCTTTGCAGCGCCGAATAGTTGGTGCGGGCTTGCTCCAGGTTCACGTTGGGTTTCGAGGAGCAGGCAGCCAGGCCAACGCTCAGGGCCAGCAGGGCAGGGATAAGTACTTGTTTACGCATGATGGTTTCGTCCTTTAAATCAATGGCCAATGCAGGAAGTGCGCGCCGTTACTGGGTGACCGGCTGAGCCTGGCGCATGCCTTCTTCACGCAGTTCGTTGACGCCCTGACGGGCATCCTGCACCGCTTTCTGTGCCTTGGCGGCCTGGGCCTTGCGCTCGGCGACCCGGGCGTCCCACTCGGCCTGTTCGGCATAGCGGCGCGCGTCGTCGTATTTCTTCTCCTGCATGGCCAGCTCGGCCTGCTTGAACTTGTCCTGAGCCTGTTTCATTTCGACGGCGGCATATTCGGTCCCGCCCGCGCTGACGGCGGCGTTCACGGCCGACTGGGTCACCGCGTACTGCTCGCTTGGAGGATTGCCCGCGCAACCGGCGAGCAGAACGCTGGTGCCGAGAGCCAGTGCGGCCAGCTTAAACCCGCGCAAGCCCTTGGACGTGGTATTGGCAGTGCTGGTGTTCATGGTGGTCAACTCCATTTTGAAACTCCTGAAAACGAGGTTTTTCCATTTCAGTCGTGGGCCAGGGCGGACGGGGAACGTCCGAGACGTCCGCTGCCATCTGTCGGCTTTTTCTGTCATGGCTAATGGGTCCGACCCGCGCGTTTTTTGAATAGTTCAGACATTTTGCGTCTCAAAACGGCGGCTCTTGCTGCGCCTTGCAAATTTGACGCTGAGAAATTGACGCAAAAAAACGCGCGCCAGACCCGGTTTTCCGGGGTGGCGCGCGGCTTTTCAAGATCTCGAAAACGACGTCGTGATCAGTGCTTCTGCGTGTCCTGCATGTCATGCAGATAACGCCGCGACAGGGAGAGAAAGCGCGGGGTCGGACCGATGTCTTCGTACAGCGGATCACCTTCTTCATCGGTGGCGACCACCTGCTTGCCCTTCACGTACGGGAAGCTGGCTTCCAGCTCCTCCAGCGCTGCGCCGATCAGTTCGCCGAGCAGTTCTTCCGGGGAGCGTTTGGGGTACATCTCGGTAATGGCTGCCAAACGTGCAGCGGCCTCGATATCCAGATGAATCGTGTAGCCGGTCTTGGTCAGGCGGCCCTTGGCGGTCTGTTCCCAGTGTTTTGCAAGCTCACGGATTTTCATAAGAACCTCTTGATGGCACCGCTGGGTGGCGGTCGCAGGCCAGTGATCGAACCTTCGTGGGGTTCGTCGTTGAGACTAGCCCGCTTGCGGCAGATGTGCGGCGAAGGGTTGCGCGGCTGTATCAATTTGTCGCTCTATACACATTCATTGAGAGAAGCATTCTTTACAGGCGTTCAGTTCCGGGCGCCCGGAGTGGACGGATTCAGAATAAAAACCGCTGAAGGAGAAGGCTGGATGGCTGATATCGATGCACGCTTGCGCGAGGACGTTCACCTTTTGGGTGAGCTGTTGGGCAACACCATTCGTGATCAGCACGGCGCTGATTTTCTGGAAAAGATCGAGCGCATCCGCAAGAGCGCCAAGGCCGGACGCCACGGCGAGGCGCAGGGCACCGAGCAACTGAGTTCCAATCTGGAAAGCCTGGGCGAAGACGAATTGCTGCCGGTGGCACGGGCCTTCAACCAGTTTCTCAATCTGGCCAACATCGCCGAGCAGTACCAACTGATCCATCGTCGTGACGACAGCAAGCCGCAGCCGTTCGAATCACGAGTGCTGCCGGAATTGCTCGAACGCCTGAAACAGTCCGGGCAGTCGCCGGATGCGCTGGCCCGGCAACTGGGCAAGCTGGAAATCGAGCTGGTGCTGACCGCGCACCCCACCGAGGTGGCGCGGCGCACCTTGATTCAGAAATACGACGCCATCGCCGCGCAACTGGCGGCGCTCGACCACCGCGACCTCAATCGCCAGGAACGCCAGCAGATCACCGAGCGCCTTCAGCGGCTGATCGCCGAGGCCTGGCACACCGAAGAAATCCGCCGCATTCGCCCGACGCCCGTGGACGAAGCCAAGTGGGGTTTCGCGGTGATCGAAAACTCGCTGTGGCAGGCGATCCCCAATTACCTGCGCAAGGCCGATGCCGCGCTGCATGCCGCGACCGGGCTGCGCTTGCCGCTGGAGGCAGCACCGATTCGCTTTGCCTCGTGGATGGGCGGCGATCGCGACGGCAACCCCAACGTCACGGCAGCGGTGACCCGCGAAGTGTTGTTGCTGGCGCGCTGGATGGCGGCGGACCTGTACTTGCGCGACGTCGACCAGTTGGCCGCCGAGTTGTCGATGCAACAGGCAAGTCAAGCGCTGATGGCGGTGGCGGGCGAGAGCGCCGAGCCGTATCGCAGCGTGCTGAAGAAACTCCGCGAACGCCTGCGTGCCACGCGCAACTGGGCCCACGCTTCGCTGGCCGTCACGCAGCCGGCGCCGGAAGGCGTGCTGCACAGCAATCGCGAGTTGCTCGAACCCTTGCAGCTGTGCTTCCAGTCCCTGCATGAATGCGGCATGGGGGTGATCGCCGACGGCCCGCTGCTGGATTGTCTGCGCCGGGCGGTGACCTTCGGGCTGTTCCTGGTCAAGCTCGACGTGCGTCAGGATTCGACACGGCACAGCTCGGCAATGACCGAAATCACCGATTACCTGGGGCTCGGGCGCTATGACGAGTGGGATGAGCAGACCCGCATCGACTTTCTCCTGCGCGAACTGAGCAACAAGCGTCCGCTGCTGCCGGGCCATTTCAAACCGGCTGCCGATACCGCCGAAGTGCTGGCGACGTGCCGGGAAGTGGCGGCGGCACCGGCGGCGTCGCTGGGGTCCTACGTCATTTCCATGGCTGGCGCCGCGTCCGACGTGCTGGCGGTGCAACTGCTGCTGAAAGAGGCCGGGTTGCAGCGACCGATGCGCGTGGTGCCATTGTTCGAAACCCTGGCCGACCTGGACAACGCCGGCCCCGTGATCGAGCAACTGTTGAGCCTGCCCGGTTACCGCGCGCGGTTGCAGGGGCCGCAGGAAGTGATGATCGGCTACTCCGACTCGGCCAAGGACGCCGGCACCACGGCGGCGGCCTGGGCGCAGTACCGTGCCCAGGAAAAACTGGTGGACATCTGTCGCGCCCAGCAGGTCGAACTGCTGTTGTTCCACGGCCGCGGCGGTACGGTCGGACGTGGTGGCGGTCCTGCCCACGCGGCGATTCTGTCGCAGCCGCCGGGCTCCGTGGCCGGGCGTTTCCGCACCACTGAACAGGGCGAAATGATCCGCTTCAAATTCGGCCTGCCGGACATCGCCGAACAGAACCTCAACCTCTATCTGGCCGCCGTGCTGGAAGCCACCCTGCAACCGCCGCCGCTGCCGGAACCGGCGTGGCGGGAAATGATGGACCAGCTCGCCGCCGACGGCGTCAGCGCCTACCGTGCGGTGGTGCGCGACAACAAGGAGTTCGTCGACTACTTCCGTCAGGCCACCCCCGAACAGGAACTGGGCCGTTTGCCGCTGGGCAGCCGTCCGGCCAAGCGTCGCGAGGGTGGGGTGGAAAGTCTGCGGGCGATTCCGTGGATCTTCGCCTGGACCCAGACCCGGCTGATGCTGCCGGCCTGGCTGGGTTGGGAGGACGTGCTGAGCAAGGCGCTGGCGCGCGGGCAGGGCGAGTTGCTGGCGCAGATGCGCGAGCAGTGGCCGTTCTTCCGCACCCGCATCGACATGCTGGAGATGGTGCTGGCCAAGGCCGACAGCGACATCGCACAACTCTACGACGAACGTCTGGTTGACCCGACCCTGTTGCATCTTGGTATACATCTGCGCGACCTATTGTCGCAGGCGTGTCAGGTGGTGCTGGGCCTGACCGGGCAGTCGCAGTTGCTGGCGCACAGTCCGGAAACCCTGGAGTTCATCAGTCTGCGTAACACCTATCTGGACCCGTTGCACCTGTTGCAGGCCGAATTGCTGGCGCGCTCGCGGCGTCAGGACGTCAGTCTCGACAGTCCTTTGGTACAGGCTTTACTGGTGTCTGTCGCAGGCATTGCCGCCGGTTTGCGCAACACGGGCTGATGGCAGGCGTGTGACAGGGATGGAGGCGCAAGCCTTCATCCCGCAGGCTGCGAGCTGTCATCGATGGCGCGCCGGCGGGCAGTTGCAGTGGGTCATCCGAAAGTATCGATCGTTGGCAGGCGACCGGTTTACGCCGGGTTGGTGCGACTTTTAGCGTCTTGTGCGGCATG
This sequence comes from Pseudomonas sp. NPDC090208, assembly GCF_044746785.1. Lineage (NCBI taxonomy): Bacteria > Pseudomonadati > Pseudomonadota > Gammaproteobacteria > Pseudomonadales > Pseudomonadaceae > Pseudomonas > Pseudomonas sp. NPDC090208. The sequence continues at coordinate 1,711 of NZ_JBIVCU010000032.1, read as the reverse complement.
AATCGGCTGTGTATCTTGAGCAGCCTTTTGGCCGTTGGGTCAGTAATTCTTTTTAGTGTGATTGGCCCGTTTCAGGCGAATCCGACGAAATCTCTATAAAAATTGAGGAGCACAACAATGCGCGTGATTCTGCTGGGAGCTCCCGGGGCCGGCAAAGGTACTCAGGCAAAGTTCATCACCGAGAAGTTCGACATTCCGCAAATCTCCACCGGCGACATGCTGCGCGCAGCGGTCAAGGCGGGCACTGAACTGGGTCTGAAGGCCAAGAGCGTCATGGACAGCGGCGGTCTGGTCTCCGATGACCTGATCATCGGTCTGATCAAGGATCGTCTGGCACAGCCTGACTGCGTCAACGGCTGCCTGTTCGACGGTTTCCCGCGCACCATTCCTCAGGCCGAAGCCCTGAAGAATGCCGGCCTGGCCATCGACCACGTGGTCGAGATCAAGGTCGACGACGAAGAGATCGTCCAGCGCATTTCCGGCCGTCGTGTTCACGAAGGTTCGGGCCGCGTTTACCACACCGTCTACAACCCGCCGAAAGTGGCCGGCAAGGACGATGTGACCGGTGAAGATCTGGTACAGCGCAAGGACGACGTCGAAGAGACCGTGCGTCATCGCCTGTCGGTCTATCACGCGCAGACCGAGCCGCTGGTCGAGTTCTACAAGCAGCTCGAAGCCAAAGACGGCACACCGAAGTTCAGCAGCATCCCGGGCGTCGGCTCGGTCGAAGAAATCACCGCCAAGGTGAAGGCTGCACTGGCCTGATCTTGCGATCGATGCAGTGAACAACGGCCCGCTTGCGGGCCGTTGTTGTTTATAATGCGGCACTTTTTTCGCTCAACCCTTTTCTGGAACCCCCCGATGACCACCTTGCTGGCCCTGGACACCGCCACTGAAGCCTGCTCAGTCGCTTTGCTGCACGACGGCAAAGTGCTGACTCACTATGAGGTGATCCCGCGTCTGCACGCGCAGAAACTGCTGCCGATGATCAAGACGCTGCTGGGCGAGGCGGGGATTGCCCTGTCGGCGCTGGATGCCATCGCCTTTGGCCGTGGTCCCGGCGCGTTTACCGGCGTGCGTATCGCCATCGGTGTAGTGCAGGGGCTGGCGTTCGGTCTGGACCGTCCGGTGCTGCCGGTGTCCAACCTCGCGGCGCTGGCCCAGCTTGCCTACCGCGAGCATGGCGCCCGGCAAGTCGCTTCGGCCATCGATGCACGCATGGACGAGGTCTACTGGGGTTGCTATCGCGAGACTGATGGGGAAATGCGCCTGGTGGCCAACGAAGCCGTGATGCCACCGGAGCAGGCGGCGCTGCCGGACGATGCCAGCGGTGACTGGTTCGGCGCCGGCACCGGTTGGGGGTATGCCGGACGCATCGCCGTGCCGGTGTCCGCACAGGATGCCAGCATGCTGCCTCACGCCCAGGACATCCTCACCCTGGGCACCTTTGCCTGGCAGCGTGGCGAAGCCATCGTCGCCGACGATGCGCAGCCGGTGTACCTGCGGGACAAGGTGGCGACGCCGAAGGCGCGTTGAGCCGGGATGTGATCCTGTAGGAGCCGGCTTGCTGGCGAACCCATTTTGTCAGCCACATTGATGTCACTGACCCTGCGCGATTCGCCAGCAAGCCGGCTTGTATGCTTAGACTTGATGGGGTGGGCAGGACGGAAAGCCGAATCTGACTCTAGCCAGTACAGACCGTTGGGAGACT
>NZ_JBIVCU010000031.1:0-37883 GCF_044746785.1 Pseudomonas sp. NPDC090208 | reverse complement strand
TCAAAAGGCACCGCTGCTCATCAGCTGCCATCCACCCCTCTCACCTCTGACATTACCTCAGCTAAAGACACAAGCTCTGCTCGCGATGGCGTCAGCCCAGACAAAACGATGCCAACTGACTCACCCCAGAACTCACTCCCTCCAAACGCCGGCTCAAACTGTATTTGTGCCCGAAAAGGTGATAAACCAGCTATCCAGCCCCTCAATTGATACGTGGTGTAACGAGTCGTGAAACGCCATTTCGATGATATTCAACTGGGCAGCATCGAGCTGTTCTGTCTGGCCGCCGAGGCCGGGAGTTTTACTGCCGCCGCGCTGGCCGCCGGTGTCACGCCGGCAGCGGTGAGCCGTTCGATCTCGCGGCTGGAGGAGCGTCTGGGCGTGCGCATGTTTGTGCGCACCACCCGCAGCATCCGTCTGACCGAAAGTGGCCGGGTGTATTTCGAGCAGTGCAGCCACGCGCTGACGCAACTGATCGAGGCCGAGCGGCAGGTGTCCGGGCAGCAGCTCAAGCCGTCCGGCACGTTGCGCATGAGCATTCCCACCACTTACGGCCATTACCGCATCCTGCCGCTGTTGCCGGAGTTTCGTCGGCGCTATCCGGAAGTGACGGTGGACATCAACCTGAGCAACCGCAATATCGATTTCGTCGAGGAGGGCTACGACATGGCCATCCGCGTGCGCACTCAGCCGGATTCGACCCTGATCGCCCGCAAACTGGAAGACGGCGCCCTGGTGATGGTGGCAACGCCCGAATACCTGCAACGGGTGGGCACGCCGCAAACCCTTGAAGACCTGGCCGATCACGACTGCATTCAGTACGAGTTGCCCAGCAACGGCCGGCGCATTCCCTGGCTGTTTCAGGAGAACGGCCAGTTGCGCGACATTCTCGCCGAAAGTGGTTATTGCTGTTCGGACGACGTGCTGGGCGGCGTGACTCTGGCCCGCCACGGCGCCGGTCTGTTTCAGGCGTACCGCTTCGTGGTGGAAAAGGACCTGCGCGACGGCACCCTGGTCGAAGTGCTCAAGGACTACGGCGGACGCTCGCGGCCCTTCACCTTGCTATACCCCAGCAACCGCCATGTGCCACTGCGGCTGCGGGCATTTATCGATTACCTGCTGGAGTGCCGGGAAAGCTGGCAGATGTGATGCTCACCGATATGGCCCCATGTAGGAGCTGGCTTGCCCTGCGACCTGCCGCGAAGCGGCAGCAAACCCGGCTGATGCGGTGTATCAGATGTACCGCATGCGCAGGTTTTACGACGGGTTCCCCGTCGCTCGCAGGGCAAGCCAGCTCCTACAGGGGAATGGCGTTCTCAGGTGCGCTGTGCTGTTCGTCGGGCGCTGCTCAAGAAACCCTCTGCGCAGCCGAACAGAGAGAGGCAAGCCCGCCGTTTTACAGCTGAATGCAACGCGGCGGCACAGGGAAGTGACCAGCAGGCAAACCCTCCGGCCCGCATGGGCAGAGGGCAGTCCTCCCTGACGAGATTCCTCCATGTCGAAATCCCTTAAATTGCAGATTCTGGCGCTGCTCAGCGGCAGCCTGTTTCTGGTCCTGCTGATTGCACTGGCCTGTTTCCAGTTTCTCTCCAACAACGTGCAGGCCTATCGCGGTCTGCTGGAAGGTCCGTTGCAGGCCTCCCAGCTCGTCGATCAGGCCAACCTGCAATTCAAGATCCAGGTGCAGGAATGGAAAAACGTCCTGCTGCGCGGCAAACAGGCCGGTGACCGTGACAAGTTCTGGGGCCAGTTCGAAGACCAGGAACGTCAGGTGCAAGACACCCTCGGACGGCTCAGCGCGATGACAGGGCTCGACGGGGCAACCAAGACCCAGGTCGAGCGTCTGCGTGACGAGCACCGGGCGCTGGGCGTGGCCTACCGCAAGGGCCGTGATGCGTTCGTCGCGGCAGGCGGTGATCCGGTCGCCGGTGATCAGGCGGTCAAGGGCGTGGACCGCGCCGCCAGCGAGCAGATGAGCAGTCTGGTGGCGACGCTGCGCAAGCAAAGTGACGAACAGTCGCAAAGCATCAGCAGCACGGCCAGCCAAACCATCGTCGTCGGTACGCTGGTGATGCTGGTTTCGGCGTTGCTGGTGGGCCTGCTGACCCTGTGGATGGTCAACCGCAATATCGTCGGGCCCATCCGCAGCCTGATCGACTACGTCGCGCAGTTGAGCGAAGGGCGTTTCAGCGAGCGTGTCGCCGTGACCCGACAGGACGAACTGGGCCGTCTGGCCGTGGCCGCCAATACCCTGCGTGATTTTCTTGCCGACACCTTCAGCCGCCTCAAGCGCAGCACCACCGACCTGGACAGCGCTGGCGGCGAGCTGAAGGCGATTGCCGCGCTGATGGCTCAGGGTTCCCACGAACAGTTCGAGCGCACCGATCAGGTGGCCACGGCGATGACCGAGATGTCCGCCACCGCTCAGGAAGTCGCCCGCCATGCAGCACAGGCCGCGCAAGCCGCCGATGAAGCAGACCGCAGCTCGCAGGACGGCGGCAAGGTCATGAGCGCGACCATCACCGCGATCACCCGCATGCGCACCGAAATCGGCAACACCGCCACGGTCATTCGCCGGCTGGAAAGCGACAGCGAGCGCATTGGCAAGGTGCTGGAGGTGATTCGCGGTATCGCCGAGCAGACCAACCTGCTGGCGCTCAATGCCGCCATCGAAGCGGCGCGGGCAGGGGATGCCGGGCGTGGGTTTGCCGTGGTCGCCGATGAAGTGCGTACCCTGGCCCAGCGCACGGCCGCTTCGACCGCCGAAATCAACCAGATCATCAGCTCGGTGCAGACCGGTGCCGTAGACGCTGCCCAGGCCATCGAAAACGGCCAGGCGCGCAGCCAGGAAAGTGTCGATCAGGTGACGCTGGCGGGCTCGTCGTTGCAGCGCATCACCGAAGCGGTCGAAGCCATTCGCGACATGAACCGGCAGATCGCCACGGCTGCGGAAGAACAGACCTCGGTGGCCGAAGACATCTCGCGCAACCTCACCGAAATCACCGCCATCGCCACCACCAACCAGGACAACGTGCAGCGCACCCAGACCGCCAGCCGCGATCTGCATGAGTTGTCGGTGGGCTTGAACGACGTGATTTCGCGGCTCAGCGCTTAACCTGTAGGAGCTGGCTTGTCCTGCGAGCGCGCCGGGGTCGCGTTCGACGGAACTCGTCGTAAAACCTGTGCACGCGGTCTGTCTGATACACCGCGATATCCGGATTTACTGCCGGTTCCCGGCAGGTCGCAGGACAAGCCAGCTCCTACAAATGACCGTTTTCAGCTCTGCCGGAACACCAACGCCTTGAGCCCACCCTCCGGTTCGATATCGGCGAACTCAGGCGGATTCTCCAGGCGCTGCTCGAAACGTAGCGTCGGTACTTCCCGCGCCATACTCTCGATAAGGAAGTCGGCGCCCAGCGACGGATCGTTCATGCAGGCCAGCACGCAGCCGTCGGCGGTCAACAGCTCCGGCAACTTGCGCAGCACGCGCTGGTAGTCCTTGGTCAGCAGAAAACTGCCTTTCTGGAACGACGGCGGGTCGATGATCACCAGGTCGTACGGCCCGCTGTTTTTCACCTTGCCCCAGGATTTGAACAGCTCGTGGCCAAGAAAGCTGACCTTGCTCAGGTCGTGGCGGTTCAGGCGATGGTTGTCGCGACCCCGACTCAAGGCGGCGCGGGACATGTCGAGGTTGACCACAAAGTCTGCGCCGCCCTCGATGGCGGCCACGGAAAAGCCGCAGGTGTAGGCGAACAGGTTGAGGATGCGCTTGCCACCGGCCTGGGCACGCACCCAGTCGCGGCCGTAGCGCATGTCGAGGAACAACCCGGTGTTCTGCTTTCTGCCGAAGTCGACGAGGTAACGCAGGCCGCCTTCGGTCAGCGTCCATTCTTCCGGCATCTCGCCCAGCAGGGTTTCGGTCAGGCTGTCGGCCAGGTAGCGATGTTGCAGCAACAGGGTATGGGCCTGGCTGCTGCGCCAGGCCGAGGACTGCACCAGCTCCGCCAGCAGCCGCTTCAGGGCGTCCAGCTCATCGTCGGCGGGCGCCTTGAACAGCGACACCAGCACCACGCCCTGCATCCAGTCCACGGTCAGTTGTTCCAGGCCCGGCCAGCGACGGCCACGGCCGTGGAACAGACGACGGGTTTCACTCGGCGCCGGGTCGAGGGCAGCAAGCAGGTGGGTGTTCAGGGTCTGAAGGGCGTCGGTGTTCATCGAAAGGCGGCGGGTCAAGTCGGAAAAGGGCGGCATTCTAAACCCAATCAGGGCGCCAGTGTCTGCAACGCTTGCAGCACCTGGCGCAGCGCCTTGCCCAGCGGCTTGTCCTGACGCAGGACAATGCCCAGGGTGCGACTCAGCGGCGGCGTCAGGGCCTGCACCTGCAAGCCGCGACGATGATGGGCGGCGGCCACCGACATGCGCGGCACGATGCTGTAACCCAACCCCGCCGAAACCATTTCCTTGATCGCCTCGATGCTGCCCAGTTCCATCACCGGCTTGATGCGCAGGCCGGCCTGCAGGTACCACTCATCGATCAGCAGGCGCGTGCTGCTGCCGGCTTCGAACACCACCAGCGGCAGCGCTTGAAGCGTTTGCGGCGTCAGCGTTGACGGCACGCCAGGATGCTCGCGGCTGAAAATGGCGACGAATTCGTCCTCCAGCAACGGGCTGATCGACAGGCTGCGCCCGGCCGCAGGCAGGGTGACCAGCGCCAAATCCAGGCGGTTCTGTTCGACGCCACGCAGGATGCCTTCGGTGTTGCCGGTGCTGACCCGCACATCCAGCGCCGGAAACTGCCGGCGCAAGGCTTGCAGCATCGGCGGCAACAGGTGAATGCACGCAGTGGCGCCGGTGCCGATGGCGATCTGGCCGGCAACTCCTTCGGCGTGGCTGGACAGATCGAGCAGGGCGTCCTCGACCACCGCGTCGATACGGCCGATGTGTTCCAGCAGGGTGTCGCCGGCAGACGTCGGCTTGATGCGCTTGCCGACCCGCTCGATCAGCCGCAGGTTGAGGCGGTCTTCCAGCTGGCGGATATGCAGGCTGACCGCGGGCTGGGTCAGCCCCAGGTGCGCGGCGGCGGCAGAAAAACTGCCGTGGCGAATGACCTGGGCGAAGGTGTGCAAATGGGTGAGGTTGAGCCGTTGCATGGCAAAGTTTTACTTATGCTGAGGATGACGAATCATAGCTTTTATTTGCGTTGGGTGAGCGTCATCATTTCCCTGTCTTGCCCGACCCCTTGTAGGAGCGCGCTTGCCCGCGATTGCGGTATATCAGACGAATCATGCTTGCCTGGTACAGCGCTATCGCGAGCAAGCTCACTCCTACAACGAACAGCGCTTCTCTGTAGGAGCGCGCTTGCCCGCGATTGCGGTATATCAGACGAATCATGCTTGCCTGGCACAGCGCAATCGCGAGCAAGCTCACTCCTACAACGAACAGCGCTTCTCTGTAGGAGTGAGCTTGCTCGCGATGGGCGGTCTATCAGCCAAATCGTGGCTGTCAGGCACAACGCAATCGCGGGCAAGCGCGCTCCTGCAGAATGAATTTCACCTTTGACCGAGATCCGCCATGCCCCACAACCTCACCCTGCGCGACGCCCGTGAAGATGACATGCCCGCCGTGCAGGCGATCTACGCCCATCACGTGCTCCACGGCACCGCCAGTTTCGAGCTGGAGCCGCCGACCCTGGCGCAGATGCTCCAGCGTCGTGCCGACGTGCTCGCTCACGGTCTGCCCTATGTGGTTGCTGAATGGGACGGCGAGGTGGTCGGCTACGGTTACGCCACGCTGTACCGGCCGCGCCCGGCCTATCGTTTTACCGTGGAGGACTCGGTGTACGTGCGCGACGGCATGGCCGGGCTCGGCATTGGTCAAACGCTGCTCGGGCGGATTGTCCAGCATTGCATCGACGACGGTCGGCGGCAGATGGTGGCGGTGATCGGCAACAGTGAAAACACCGCGTCGATCCGCCTGCATGAGCGCCTGGGTTTTCGCGTGGTTGGCGTGTTCCAGTCGGTGGGTTTCAAGCATGGTCGCTGGCTCGACACCGTGCTGATGCAGCGCGAACTGGGCGAGGGCAACAGCTGCGTGCCCCATGGCTGACACCTCTCTCGGTGCGGCCGTGGTCTGGCGGCTGGGCGTCGCGCAACTGATCAACTGGGGCACCTCGTTCTACCTGCTCGGTGCATTCGGTCAGGCCATGGCGACCGATCTGGGCTGGAGTGGCGAACGGGTGTTCGCCGGGCTGTCGGTGGCGATGCTGGTGATGGGCCTGGTGTCGCCCTTGAGCGGCAGCCTGATCGAGCGCTTTGGCGGGCGTCAGGTGCTGCGCGTCGGCACGCTCATCAACGCGGTGGGCTGCGTGCTGCTGGCGTGGGCGCCGCTGTCGCCGGGCGGCTATTACACGGTCTGGGCGCTGCTGGGTGTCGGCATGCGCCTGTCCTTGTACGACGCACTGTTCGCAACCCTGGCCGGTATCGCCGGGGAGCAGGCGCGTCCGGCCATGGTCCGCATCACCTTGCTCGGCGGGCTGTCGTCAGCGGTATTCTGGCCCCTCGGGCACGCCTTGCAGGAATCTGTCGGCTGGCGAAGCGGGCTGCTGATCTATGCGGCGTTGACGGCGGCAAGCCTGTTGCTGTTGAACGTGCTGCCAGGTGCTTCCGGCAAGCCTGCGGCAAAGATCACGGAAACTGGCGATGAAGACGACCGCCCGGCGCCGGTTTCGCTGCAGCTGCTGTATGGCCTGAGCGTGACCCTGATCGGCGTGTTGTCCGCCGGCCTGGGCCCGCAACTGCCGGGCTTGCTGGCAGGCATGGGCGCGCCGGTCGGTCTGGTCGCGCTGTGGGGGATCGGCCAGACCTGCGCGCGTCTGATGCAAAGCCTGTTTGGCCGTTCAGCTTCAGCGCTGCGGTTGAATCTGTGGGTCGGCATCGGCTTGCCGCTGTGTTTCGCCGTCGGCCTGATGGCTCAGGGCCGGGTGCTGTTGGCATGCCTGTTCGTGGCGGGCTACGGCGCGCTGAACGGGCTGGCGACGTTGCTGCGGGCCAGCCTGCCATTCGAGCTGTTCGCCCATCGCCAGTACGCCCGCTTGCTGGGCCGGCTGGTGGCGCCGGGGTTCATGCTGTCGGCCTTCGCGCCCTGGTGCTTCGCCGCCGTGCGTGACCACTCAGGTGATCGGGCCTTGCTCTGGCTGGCCCTGGGCATCAGTGGCGCTTTTCTGCTCACGGCCATCGTGTTGCGCAGTGTCGGCGGTCTCCGGCACGGCGTGCCACAGCAACAGGCAGGCGACCGCAGCGATCGCGGCGAGGGTGAGGAACGCCGCATCGTAACCGGCTTCACGGATCACCAGTCCGGCCAGGCCGTTGCTCAGCGCTGCACCGAGGCCGAACACCGTTGAAATCGCCCCGAGGCTGACATTGAAACGCCCGCTGCCTCGGGTCAGATCCTTGACCACCAGCGGCAACAGGGCGCCGAACGCACCGGCGCCAATACCGTCGAGCAATTGCACGGCGACCAGCCAGTATGGGTTGTCGGACAGCACATAGAGCACGCCGCGCAACGGCAGGATGATGAAACCGGCCAGCAGCAGCGGTTTGCGCCCCCAGACATCGGCCTTGACCCCGACCAGCCAGGCAACCGGCACCATTACCAGTTGTGCAGCAACGATGCAGGCCGAAGTCAGCGGTGTCGCCAGTTGCAGGTCGATCTGCGCCAATTTCTGGCTGACCAGCGGCAGCATGGCGGCATTGGCCAGATGAAACAGCCCGCAGCAGATGGCGAACAACAGCAGCGGGCGGTTGTTCAACAACACGCTGAGCCCTGATGGCGGTGGATGCTGATGATCCTGACCGGGTTCGAAACCACGGGCGATCTCATGGTCGATGGCCGCCGGGTCGACCAGACTGACCGCGACAACGCTGGCCAGCGCCATGAATGCCATCAAGTAAAACACCGCGATCGGCCCGAACAGCCACGAGCAGCCACCGGCCAGCAGGGCGGCGCAGGCGTTGCCGGCATGGTTCCAGGTTTCGTTGCGCCCGGTACGGCGGGTGAACGCGCGCGGGCCGGTGATGCCCAGCGAGATCGCCGCGATGGCCGGGGCGAACACCGAACCGGCAATCGCGCTGAGCGCCTGGGTCAGGGCGACCCAGCCAAACGAGTGGATGAACGGCAGCGCCAGGCAGGCGCCGGTCACCAGCAGCGCGGCAATCACCACCACCAGACGCTTGCTGCGGGTGCGGTCAATCAGCGCACCCGCTGGCGTCTGGGTCAGCAAAGCGGCTATACCAGCCAGCGTCATGACCAGACCGATGCTTGCCGGATCCCAGTGATGGACCGCCAGCAGGTAAATCGCCAGATACGGCCCGAGCCCGTCACGGACGTCGGCCAGGAAGAAGTTGAGGCCGTCCAGCGAGCGGTTGTTGCGCAGATCTGCCGGGCTGTTCAAGGTCGCTCTCGTCACGGGGCGCGGCGCAACCGGAACGGCTGCGGCTCTTGCTTAATGACCCCGGCGCACTGCCGTTGGTTCTGGCTTTTGCGCGGCACTGTTGCGGCATCGGTAAAGGACTTTATTGTCATGCCATTTGAATCGGGACCGTCGCAGGCATAAGCTTCGCGCCATTGATAGCGACCGGATGCGTCTTGTCCGGCCGGTTTTTCGCTAACACTTTCTTCAGGATCTGCCATGTCCAGTCTGTTTCCCGCCGCTCGTCCACGTCGTCTGCGCAGCAACGCCAACTTCCGCGCGCTGTTCCAGGAAACCGAATTCACCCTGAACGATCTGGTGCTGCCGATCTTCGTCGAAGAAGAAATCGACGATTTCGTGCCGATCAACAGCATGCCCGGCGTGCGCCGTATTCCGGAGTCGAAGCTGGCCCAGGAAGTCGAGCGCTATGCCCGTGCCGGCATCAAGTCGGTGATGACCTTCGGTGTGTCCCATCACCTGGACGCCACCGGCAGCGACACCTGGCAGGAAAACGGTCTGGTCTCGCGCATGTCGCGCATCATCAAGGACGCCGTGCCGGAAATGATCGTGATGTCCGACACCTGCTTCTGCGAATACACCGACCACGGCCATTGCGGCGTGATGCACGGTGCCCATGTCGACAACGACGCGACCATCGAAAACCTCGGCAAACAGGCCGTGATGGCGGCCCGCGCCGGTGCTGACGTGATCGCACCGTCGGCGGCGATGGACGGTCAGGTCCGCGCGATCCGTGCTGCGCTGGACGCGGCTGGTTTCACCAACACGCCGATCATGGCCTATTCGACCAAGTTCGCGTCGTCGCTGTACGGGCCGTTCCGCGAGGCGGGTGGCTCGGCGCTCAAGGGCGACCGCAAGAGCTACCAGATGAACCCGATGAACCGCCGCGAAGCCCTGCGCGAGTCGCTGCTGGATGAAGCCGAAGGCGCCGACGCGCTGATGGTCAAACCGGCGGGTGCCTACCTGGATATCATCCGCGACATCCGCGAAGCCTCGAACCTGCCGCTGGCGGCGTATCAGGTCAGCGGTGAGTACGCGATGATCAAGTTCGGCGCCCAGGCCGGTGCCATCGACGAAGGCCGCGTGGTCCGCGAAAGCCTCGGCGCGATCAAACGTGCCGGTGCCGACCTGATCTTCACCTACTTCGCCATGGACCTGGCGTTGGAAGGGATTTAAACGCCAATCCTCCGTAGCAGCGCGCTTGTCCGCGATGGCGGCCTGTCAGGCGCCATCGAGGTGTCAGACCGGACGCCTTCGCGGGCAAGCCCGCTCCCACAGGTTTTGCATTTGCCGCGCGTTCGATGAACGCCGCCAATTTCGTGGCTTGCCGGCGGTGATGTCCTCAAAATCGTGACCGTCGGCAAGCCGGACTGCTACAGGGGTTGGGTCATAGCCAAAAGGGTGGGGTTTCCCAAATCCCTGTGGGAGGGAGCTCTGCTCGCGATGGCGGTGGTTCAGTCAACACGGCAGCGTCTGCACGGACGCCATCGCGAGCAGAGCTCCCTCCCACGGCCTTCGGCCAGAATCAAAAGCGATCGTGTTCACTGCAACGGTGCGTTCGGCGCCAATCCTTTGTAGGAGTGAGCTTGCTCGCGATGACTGCCAGTCAGCCACTGCGAAAGTGCCTGACACCCTGCAATCGCGAGCAGAGCTCACTCCTACAAGGTTTTGCCAGAGGCAAACGCCTCGGCCAGAAAATCGACGAACGCCCGCACTCGCGCCGACTGTCTGCGATTGGCCGGGAGCAGGGCGTTGATCGGCAAGGAGGCGGGCACGTAATCCGGCAAAATCTGCACCACACGGCCCGCCTCTATATCCCTGCAATACAGCCATGACGGCGACAGCGAAATTCCCAGGCCGCTGAGAACCATCTGCCGGATCGCTTCGCTGTTGTTGCTGCGCACGTTGCCGCGCACCTGCACGCTGGACTGGCCGTCGTTGAAGGTCCAGCTGTCGAAGTCCTCCAGCAGGTTGAACAGCAGGCAGTTATGCCGGATCAGGTCATCCGGTGTCTGCGGCGTGCCGCGCTTTTGCAGGTAAGCCGGCGCTGCAACCATCAGCCGCCGGGTCACGCCCAGATGGCGGGCGATCAGGCTGCTGTCTTTCAGTTCGCCGATGCGGATTGCCACGTCGATGCCTTCGCTGACCAGTTCGACGTTCTGATCGCTGAGCAGCAGATCCACCGTGACTTCGGGATGGCGCTGCAGAAACGCCTGCAAGCGCGGCGCGATCTGCAGGCGGCCGAAGCTCACCGATGAGGCCACGCGCAACGGCCCGGCCACCGCTTCGCGGCCGGTCTGGAAGCTGTGCTCGGCGCTGTCCACTGCCGCGAGGATCTCCCGGCACTGGCGGTAATAGCGCTGGCCTTCGTCGGTCAGCGACAACTGCCGGGTGCTGCGGGCGATCAGCCGTCCACCGAGACGCTGTTCCAGCGCGCCGATCTGCTTGCTGACCGTCGGCTGCGTGGTGCCCAGTTCGCGGGCCACGGCAGAAAAACTGCCGCGCTCGACCACCCGCACGAACATGGTCATGGCTTCGAGGGTGTCCATCGCCGATCCATTTGGTTGTTTTCAGGCATGAATACTATAGCGATTAGGCGTCTTATCGGAATCGATGCCGACAGCGACACTGTCGCCATCGCCCATTACCGGGCCTCTGCAAATCAGGAACATGCCATGAGCACCATGCAAGCCGTCGTCGCCGTCGAGCACCAACAACCCCTGCAACTGCAAACCCTGCCACGCCCCGAGCTGCACGCCGGACAGGTATTGGTGCGGGTCATCGCCGCCGGGGTCAACCCGCTGGACGCCAAGATCAGCGCCGGCAAAGGCGCTCACGCCCGGCAGCCGCTGCCCGCCGTGTTGGGCATGGATCTGGCCGGGGTGGTCGAGGCAGTGGGCGACGGTGTAACCGCGTTCGCAGTCGGCGATGAGGTGTACGGCATGGCCGGCGGGATTGGCGGTCAGCAGGGCGGTCTGGCTCAGTACATTGCGGTTGATGCCGACCTGCTGGCGCGCAAACCGGCCAACTTGAGCATGCGCGAAGCCGCCGCGTTGCCGCTGATTTTCATCACCGCTTGGGAAGGGCTGGTGGACCGTGCGCAGGTTCGCGAAGGGCATACAGTGCTGGTTCATGGTGGTGCAGGTGGCGTCGGTCATGTCGCGGTGCAGATTGCCAGGGCTCAGGGCGCTCAGGTATTTGCCACCGGTTCGGCGCATAGCCGCGAGATCATCGAGAGCTTTGGCGCCACGGCCATTGATTACCGCAGCAGCTCCGTCGCCGATTACATGGCGCAGCACACGGCAGGCGAAGGTTTCAACATCGTCTACGACACCGTCGGCGGCGCCACGCTGGATGCTTCGTTCGCGGCGGCAAAGGTCTACACCGGGCACGTGGTCAGTTGCCTGGGCTGGGGCGAGCACAAGCTGGCGCCGCTGTCGTTCCGCGGTGCCACCTATTCGGGCGTGTTCACCCTGTTGCCGCTGCTGACCGGCAAAGGCCGCCAGCACCACGGCGGCATTCTCGCCCAGGCCACGCGCATGGCCGAGGCCGGACAATTGCGGGTGCGTCTGGACGAACAGCGTTTCATCATGAATGAAGCCAATCAGGCGTTCGAAAAAGTCAGCAGCGGTGCGGCCAATGGCAAGGTGGTGATTGATATCGAGTGATCTGATCCCGGTGCCGGGACACACCTGTAGGAGCCGGCTTGCTGGCGAACCCGTCGTGTCAGTCGACGACATCATGGTTGACACACCGCTTTCGCCAGCAAGCCGGCTCCCACAAGTACGGTGCTTATCGTACAGACGCTGGCGCGCCTTCAGGCGCGTCAGGCGCATTGGCCTCGCGCCACGCATCCAGCCCACCCACCAGCGCCTTGCCCCGGGTCAGCCCGCGGGCCTTGAGTTTTTCGGCCAGCAGGGCGGCGGACAGTTCGTTGGGGCAGGCGCAGTAGAACACCATGTCGACATCGCCAAGCTGCTCGATCCACGGCTCCAGCGGCTCTTCCAGGCTGATCGACATGGCCCCGGGAATGCCTTCGACCACTGCGGTGTGAAACTGCGGCCGCACATCGATGACCACCGGCGGGTCGTCGGTGTCGCGCAGGGCCAGTAACTGCGGCACGGTGATACGTGGCACTTGCGAGGTGCGGGCCAGCAGTCGGCGGCGCTTCCAGTATTTCCAGGCGATGAACAGTGCCAGTGCGCCCCCGGCAATCGCCAGAGCCAGCGGCAGATACCCGCTGAGCCAGCCCAGCATCGGGATCAGTGCTTCGCTGAACAGCATGCCCAGCAATAGCGCCGACCCGGCCCAGATAAACGAACCGGCCAGCGAATAGCGCAGGAAGGTGCCGAATGGCGTGGCGTTCATCCCGGCCACCGTGGTCACCAGGGCGCCGGCGCCGGGAAGGAACTTCGACACCAGCATCACCCTTGGCCCAACCCGGTCGTACACGGTCATGCCCTGACGGATGCAGGTGTCCTGGGACAGGGAAATCCGGCAGATCGACTTCAACAGCACGCTGCCATAGCGCTTGCCGGCCCAGTACCACAGGGCGTCGGCGATCATGCAGGCGAATATCGCCACCAGCACCCCGGCGCCGAGCAGGGGCTTGCTCTGCATCGCCAGCGCCCCGGTGACGATCAGGGTCGGATAGGCTGGCACCGGCAGGCCGATCTGCTCCAGCAGCACGTTGAAGAACACCAGCAGCAGGCCGTGGCTTTCGTTGAGCTGTTGCAGTTCGTTCATGGCCGGATGCTCGCGTGAAAAGGGCGCACGGGTGAATCGCGCACAAGAAAAAAGGGGTGTCAGTACCGTGGCCTGAACACCCCTTTTGTGTCAACGCTGACGAGGTCAGATCAACGCAGTTTCTCGATGGCGGCTGCAACGCCCGCACCGTAGGCCGGGTCGGCCTTGGTGCAGTTGCCGATGTGACGTTGCTGGACCAGCGCCGAGGCACCACTGATGGCCCGTGCGGTGTTGTCGAACAGCACCTGCTGCTGTGCTGGCGTCATCAACTGGAACAGTGCCCGTGGCTGCGAGTAGTAGTCGTCATCGTCCTTGCGGAAGTCCCAATTGGCGGCCGCGCCATGCAGTTCCAGCGGCGGCTCGGAGAAATCCGGCTGCTCGACCCAGGCATCCTTGCTGTTCGGCTCGTAACCGATGGTGCCGCCGGCGTTGCTGTTGACGCGCATCTGGCCGTCGCGGTGGTAGCTGTTGACCGGGCATTTCGGCGTGTTGACCGGGATCTGGTGATGGTTCACGCCCAGGCGATAACGCTGTGCGTCGCCATAGGAGAACAACCGGCCCTGAAGCATCTTGTCCGGCGAGAAGCTGATGCCCGGCACCACGTTGGCCGGGTTGAACGCGGCCTGCTCGACGTCGTGGAAGTAGTTGTCCGGGTTGCGGTTGAGCTCCAGCACGCCTACTTCGATCAGCGGGTAATCGGCGTGCGGCCAGACCTTGGTCAGGTCGAACGGGTGGATCTTGTAGGTGTTGGCTTCCTGCTCCGGCATGATCTGCACGAACAGCTTCCACTGCGGGAAGTCGCCGTTCTCGATGGCGTCGAACAGGTCACGCTGGTGGGTTTCACGGTCGCCGGCCACGGCCGCAGCGGCTTCTGCGTCGGTGAAGTTCTTGATGCCCTGTTGGGTTTTCAGGGTGAACTTGACCCAGAAACGCTCGTTCTGCGGGCTGATGAAGCTGAACGTGTGGCTGCCGAAACCGTGCATGTGGCGGTACGACGCCGGGATGCCACGGTCGCTCATGACCACGGTGACCTGGTGCAGGGCTTCAGGCAGCAGGGTCCAGAAGTCCCAGTTGTTTTCGGCGCTGCGCAGGTTGGTGCGCGGGTCGCGTTTGACCGCGTGGTTCAAGTCAGGGAATTTCAGCGGATCGCGCAGGAAGAACACCGGGGTGTTGTTGCCGACCAGGTCCCAGTTGCCCTGTTCGGTATAGAACTTCACGGCGAAGCCACGGATGTCACGCTCGGCATCCGCCGCACCGCGTTCACCGGCCACGGTGGAGAAGCGGATGAAAATATCGGTTTTCTTGCCGATGTCCGAAAACACTTTCGCCTTGGTGTAGCGGGTGATGTCGTGGGTCACGGTAAACGTGCCGAAGGCGCCGGAACCCTTGGCGTGCATGCGTCGCTCCGGAATCACTTCGCGGTCGAAATGCGCCAGTTTCTCCAGCAACCATACGTCCTGCAGCATCAGCGGGCCGCGCGGGCCGGCCGATTGCGAGTTCTGGTTGTCGACGACGGGAGCACCCGCCACGGTGGTCAATTTGCTCATTATCAGGCTCCTGGTTGGGACGGTCAGTCTCAATGGATCAACGACGTTGTTATAGGACGCTCGTGCGTCTTCTTTCCCTGTTGCTCATGGGTGTAACACGGGTTCGGAGAGGGATTGCCGCAATCAGCGGCTGGCGCACGTGCGCCTCGCGTGCCGTTGGCGAGGCGAAAGCGTAGACCTCATCCGTGAATAGGTGAAAAACATGACGTGAAAATGACTGCATGTTGGCCATTGCGGTCGCAAGCGAAAAAAAGCGCCCTGTTCGGGCGCCAAGGGAGGAGAGACCGGCATGAATCGACTCAGTAGCGATAACTTTCAGCGGCACTGACCGCCAGAAGACCCGGGCTCTGGGCCCAGACCTCCATGGTGGAAAAATAGGTGTGTGGCCGGGTCGGCTGGCGGCATTCGCTGGTAAACGATGCCCCCGTGGGGATATCCAGCTTGATCTTGCAGATCAGTTGATTGGCGCGGTACAGCACTTCACTGACCAGATTGGCGGTGGCGTAATCACCGGCATCCACGGCGCGGTCCATGAAACGCTGGGTGCGCGTGACCAAAAGGCTCGAATGGAGGGACAACTGATGGATCTCCTTGAAACATTCACGAAAGCCGGGGGCCTGCTCGGCGTCCTGCTGCGACAGCACCAGCGGCTCGGTCGGCAGCGTGCCGCTCAGGCCTTCGATCCGTTGTTGCAGAAACATCACGAACTGCTGCGAAGCCTGATCCAGCCCCTTGAACAGCTCCTTGATCGCCTGGTAGTTCAGCTTGCGCAAGCGCCAGCGCACTTCCCGGGCAAAACCGCAGATCTGCCGGGCGGTCTGCAAGTGCTCGTCAAGCAAGGACAGGAACTGGTCGCGTTCCTGGCCGTGCAAGGTGGTGTACAAGCCGTGGGCGTCGGCGGCGAATTCGGCACGCAGCGCGGATCTGGGATCGAGTTCGGCAAACATGGTGAATCTCCTCACAGTGTTCTTCGACGGGCCTGTCCGGATCGGTCTGTTCCCACGGCTTGCAGAGAGGTCATGGCCTGCATGACAGGAATGGTTCAAAGGTATGCCGAGCCGTTCGGACAGTCACTTGTACCTTGGTACCGGGCGCTGATACGTAGGTTTTCAGGGGGCATACTTTGGTTTAGGGCCGGGGGCACGATCTGTAGGAGCCGGCTTGCTGGCGAATCACACCTGTTCGCCAGCAAGCCGGCTCCTACGGATGATTTGCGTGAAACCAATGAGGTGTGCAATGGCCAGGTTCTGGCGCCGTGCACACCCACTGTGGGAGCGAATTCATTCGCGATGGGCATTCCGGTTGATGCAAATCCGTCGCCTGGAATACCGCTTCGCGAATGAATTCGCTCCTACAAATGGTCCGCATGAAATCAATGCCGGATGCTCACCGCGAGGTGTTCAACAACACCGGTTTCTCGCTGTAGCGGTCGGCAAACAACTGCTTGAGCTGGGCCACTTTCGGCAGGTCGTTGATGACGATGTACGGGTAGGTCGGGTGGTTGGTCAGGAAATCCTGGTGGTAATCCTCCGCCGGATAGAAACCGTTGTACGACTCGATCTTCGTCGCGATGGGCTTGCCGAACGACTTCGCCGCATCCAGCTGCGCAATGTAGGCTTGGGCTACCGCTTGTTGTTCGGCGCTTTCCGGGAAGATCGCCGAGCGGTACTGGGTGCCGCTGTCCGGGCCCTGGCGGTTGAGTTCGGTGGGGTTGTGCGCCACCGAGAAGAAGATCTGCAGCAGCTTGCCGTAGCTCACCTGGGACGGATCGAAGGTGATTTCCACCGATTCGGCATGTCCGGTGTCACCCTCGCTGACCCGCTCGTACTGCGCGGTGTCGGCCTTGCCGCCGGCATAGCCGGAGACGACTTTCTTCACCCCCTGCACATGCTGAAACACCCCTTGCACGCCCCAGAAACAGCCGCCGGCCAGCACCGCGGTTTCCGTGCCGGGCGCGCTGACCATTTCGTCTTTCTGCGGCGGCGCGATGCTCACGGCGTCTTCATTGCTGGCGAAGGAACAGCCGGCCGCTTGCATCAACACTCCGGCAGCCAGTACGCGCAGACCATGACGACGCCAGGCGGGCAGGGCCGAAGTGAGGCGGGAAACGTTGAAAATGTTCATCTCTGATACTCCTGACGGGGTCGTCATCAACCGAAGGTGAAGGCGTAAGCCGAAACACCCGGCTCGCTGAATTCAATGCTGAAGGTGTGCTCGCTGACGTCGCCTTGCTGGCGCACCAGCTGATACAGGCGCTGCTCGGTGACGGTGCCGCTGCCATCGGCGCTGATATCGCTGCCGTGGGCATCGCCCGGCGCCTTGCCGTCGATCATCACTTTGAAGTGCACCGGCTTGCCGTCACTGCCAGGGCCGAGCACCAGGTGCAGGTCGCGGGCATGGAAGCGGTAGACGATCTTGCCGTTGGCCGCCGCCAGGCTGGCGCGCTCGCTGCCGACGTTCCACTGACCGTCCAGGCCCCAGTTGTTCAGCGCCAGGCTGGCCGGGGTGCTGTAGCTGGCAACGCGGTCAGCCTTGGCGCCGCCGGGGGACACGAAGTTTTCCGCACGTTCGTAGCCGACGTAGGTTTCCGGCGATTTGACGTCGCGCATGTCGGCGGCCTGTTGTACGCCCTGGCCGCTGGCGTCGATCAGGTCGCTGGTGATCTGGCCGTTGCCGGCTTCGCGCAGCAATTGCTGGATGACCCGCTCGGACTCGTCGTAGGCACCCTCACCGAAATGGTGATAACGAATACGGCCCTGTGCGTCGGCGAAGTAGTGCGCCGGCCAGTACTGGTTGTCGAAGGCGCGCCAGATCTTGTAGTCGTTGTCGATGGCCACCGGGTAATGGATGCCCAGATCGGCCATGGCCTTGGTGACGTTTTTCACGTCGCGTTCGAAGGCGAATTCCGGCGCATGCACGCCGATCACCACCAGGCCCTGATCGTGGTACTTGTCGGCCCAGGCCTTGACGTACGGCAGGCTGCGCAGGCAGTTGATGCAGGAGTAGGTCCAGAAGTCGACCAGCACCACCTTGCCCTTGAGCTGCTCGGCGGTGAGCGGCGGGCTGTTCAGCCATTGCACGGCGCCATCGAGGGACGGCAACTGGCCTTCGATCGGCAGGCTCGGTTCGCTGTGCTTCGCGGCCATCATCATCGCCCCGGAGGCCTGCATGCTGGCACCCGCGTCGTCGCGACCGGGAATGTTCTTCGCCATCATCGCGCCGCCCTGCATCAGGTTGCTTTGCGGCTCGCCCTTGAAGCGCGAAACCAGCGATTGCTCCAGGCTGTTGGTCGAAGCGGTCGAGATGCGGGTCAGCAGGCCGGTGTCCAGGCCCAGTGCGATGGCAGCAACGCCGGCCAGCATGGCCGCGCCCAGACCACGGCGAATCCACTCACCGGCACCCAGCGAGCGTTTCATCGCGCCAAACACTTTGCCGCCGACCAACAGCGCCAGTGCCAGCGACGTGGCCGCACCGGCCGCGTAAGCCAGCAACAGCAGGGTGGTGCCGACGCTGGCGCCTTGCAGGGCGGCACCGGTCAGCACCAGACCAAGGATCGGGCCTGCACATGGCGCCCACAGCAGGCCGGTGGCGACGCCGATCAGGAACGACGCCCAGGCGCTGGATTGCGCGCCGGTACCGGCGTTCTCCGACAGCCGGCTGCCCGCTGCCACCAGCGGACGGGTCAGGCGTTCGGCCAGCTTCGGCAGCAGCAAGGTCAGGCCGAACAGGGCGACGAACACCAGCGCCAGGCCGCGTCCGTACTGGTTGAGCTGCACCACCCAGCCACCGCCGACGGCAGCCAGCGTGGCAACCAGCGCAAAGGTCAGGGCCATGCCGACCAGCAACGGCAGGCCGCTGCGCACGAAGGGTTGACCGGTGCGGGCGAACACGAAAGGCAGCACCGGCAGAATGCACGGGCTGACGATGGTCAGCACGCCGCCGAGGTAGGCAAGGATGATCAGTAGCATGGTGTTGTGTCCGTTCAGGTTGATCCAGAAGTTGCGCAGTCTTTGTCGATGCGTGGCGTGCCCCGCGCGCCTTGTAGGAGCTGGCTTGTCCTGCGACCGGCTGCGAAGCAGTCGCCAATCAGGTCCACGCGGTGTGTCAGGAATACAGGGTTGTCAGGGTTTACTGCCGGTTCCCGGCAGGTCGCAGGGCAAGCCAGCTCCTACAGGGGTGCCGCTTTTCAACTTTGCTCGGCAAACGTCATCGCCAGCCCGTTCATGCAGTAACGAAGGCCGGTGGGTTTCGGGCCGTCGTCGAACACGTGGCCCAGGTGCCCGCCGCAACGACGGCAATGGACTTCCTTGCGGACCATGCCGAACGAGGTGTCGGTGCGGATGCCGGTGGCGTTGTCCAGCGAGGTCCAGAAACTCGGCCAGCCGGTGTGGCTGTCGAACTTGGTCGTCGAGGAGAACAGCGGCAACTGGCAACCGGCGCAGGCAAACGTGCCTTGCCGATGCTCGTCGTTCAGCGGGCTGCTGTAAGGGCGCTCGGTGGCTTCGCGGCGCAATACCTGAAACTGCTCGTCAGTGAGCAGCGCGTGCCATTCGGCGTCGCTGTGGCTGACTTCGAAGGTGCCGATGGGCGAATCCTGCGGAATCAGCGCCTCGCCGTCGGCGAACTTGGGCAGCATGCCCAGCGCGAGGGCGGCGACCCCGGCGGTGCCGCTCAATGCCATGAATTGTCGTCTGGAAAGCATGGGATTCTCCCTGGCCGTGTCGATGGGCCGTGTCCTGCAACACGGCGATGGAGCCAGACTAGGCCCGTGCTGTTCGCCGAATCCTCACCGAGAGTTAAACAATTCGTGATAACTGCCCGCCGGCAAAATCGGCACAATGGCGGCATCGCACGCTGAGGTGCCTGCAAGGTTCGCTTTCCATGGATCAGCCCAAACGCATTCTGGTGGTCGAGGACGATAGCCATATCGCCGACCTGATTTGCCTGCACCTGCGGGACGAACATTTCGAGGTGGTACACAGCGCCGACGGCGAAAAAGGCCTGCGCCTGCTGGAACAGGGTGGCTGGGACGCGCTGATCCTCGACCTGATGCTGCCCGGCGTCGACGGCCTGGAAATCTGCCGACGGGCGCGGGCCATGACCCGTTACACGCCGATCATCATCACCAGCGCACGCTCCAGCGAAATGCACCGGATCCTCGGCCTGGAACTGGGCGCCGACGACTACCTGGCCAAGCCGTTCTCGATGATGGAACTGGTGGCGCGGGTCAAGGCGCTGCTGCGGCGGGTCGATGCCATGGCGCGCAACCTGAAGATGGAAGCTGGCAGCCTGTCCAGTGCCGGGCTGTTCATCGACCCGCTGACCCGCGAAGCCTCGCTGGAAGGCCGGCCGCTGGACCTGACGCCACGGGAATTCGATCTTCTGTACTTCTTCGCTCGCCAGCCGGGCAAGGTGTTTTCCCGGCTGGACCTGCTCAATTCGGTGTGGGGCTACAACCATGAGGGTTACGAGCACACCGTCAACACCCACATCAACCGTCTGCGCGCCAAGATCGAAGCCGACCCGGCGCAGCCGCTGCGGATCCTCACGGTGTGGGGGCGCGGCTACAAATTCGCCACGCCCGGAGAGTCGGCATGAACATGACCCTCAGCCGCCGTCTTTCACTGGTCTTCGCCGTGTTGTTGTTGATCTGCTGCGGTACGTCGGTGTGGCTGCAGGTGAGCTCCAGCCGCATGCACGAACTGGAGGTGGTCCAAGGGCTGTCCCGCGACCTGGCCCAGCACATCGCCCGCGACACGCAACTGATGGACAGCAACGGCCTGAAACCCGATGCGGTGCGCGGGCTGTTCAGCCAGTTGATGCTGGTCAACCCCAGCGTCGAGGTGTATTTGCTCGACGTCGACGGGCGCATCGTCGGCGATGCCGCACCGAAGGACCGAATCCTGCGCGGCCAGGTCGATCTCGACCCGGTGCGCCGTCTGCTGGCCGGTGCGCCGCTGCCGATCCTCGGTGACGACCCGCGCAGCGTCGACGGGCGCAAAGTGTTCAGCGCCGCGCCGCTGATGGTGATGGGCAAGCCCGCCGGTTTTCTCTATGTGGTCCTGCTGGGCGAGGCACACGACCGTCTGGTCGAACGCGGCGCCACCAGCGAAGCGCTGCGCACGGCGTTGTGGGCCATCGGTCTGATCGCGTTGCTGTGCCTGCTGGCCGGTGTGCTGGCCTTCGCCTGGATCACCCGGCCATTGCGCCGCCTGACCGAAACTGTCGGCCAGTTCGACATCAACGCCGCACCGGCCACGTTGCCCGCGCTGGAAACAGGCCCGGCGGCTCATGGTCACGATGAAATCGCCGTGCTGGATGCCACGTTCCGGCAGATGCAGCGACGGTTGAGCGAGCAATGGCAGACCCTCAACCGGCAAAGCCAGGACCGCCGCGAACTGGTGGCCAACATCTCCCATGACCTGCGCACGCCGCTGGCGTCGTTGCATGGCTATCTGGAGGTGCTGTCGGTCAAGGACGCCAGCCTCAGCGCTGAAGAACGCCGCCGCTATCTGGGCATCGCCCTGGACCAGAGCCGCAAGGTCGGCGGGCTGGCGCAGTCGCTGCTGGAACTGGTGCGCCTGGAACATGGTTTTGTGGTGCCGGTGGTCGAGCGGTTTTCCCTCAGCGACCTGGTGCAGGACATCTTTCAGAAATTCGAACTGGGTGCTGAAGCCAAGGCCGTGACGCTGACTCCGCAAATGCCACCGTCGTTGCCGGGCGTGTATGCCGACCTGGGCCTGATCGAGCGGGTCCTGACCAACCTGCTCGACAACGCCCTGCGCCACACCCCACACGGCGGCGAAATCCGCGTCGCGCTGCAACCCAAGGGCCGTTCCGTCGAAGTCACCGTCAGCGACAGCGGCCCCGGCATTGCCGCCGAATTGCGCGAAGGCCTGTTCCTACGCCCGTTCAACATCGGCGGTGCGCGCCGCGATGGCGGGCTTGGGCTGCGCATCGTCCACCAGATCCTGCAACTGCACGGACACCGCATCGAACTGATCGACGTTGCCGGACAGGGCGCCACCTTCCGCTTTGCCTTGCCGGTGGATCAACCGGTGGTTGCGCAGGTGGATGTCTGACCGGATTGCTGCGGGAGGATCAGCACAATCTTTGTGGGAGAGGGCTCTGCTCGCGTAGGCGGTGGGTCAGCCGCCACAGCATTGATTGACTTGCCGTATTCGCGAGCAGGGCTCCCTCCCACAAATGATGGTGTTTGCGGGATCTGGGCACGGCAGCACAATCTGCAGAACCACCACAGACCCTGTGGGAGCGGGCTTGCCCGCGAAGATGGCAGGGCAGTCCACATCGCGTTGTCTGACCTGACGCCTTCGCGGGCGAGCCTCGCTCCCACGGCCTTCGGCCAGAATCAAAAGCAGATGGCACACACCGCTCCGTAGCAGTCCGGCTTGCCGGCGGTGGCGATCTTGAGGACGCCTTCGCGGGCAAGCCCGCTCCCACAAGGAATCTGTGTTTCGCAGGCTTTTGATCTGGCTTTTGATCTGGCTTTTGATTTTGATCTGGGGCCCCGTTCCAGAAGGCCGAACGCAGGCGATGCGTAGTGGGCCGAGCGGCATGGATGCCGCGAGAGCCGCGTGGGCCATGGATGGCCCATTCGCGGCGGGCCCACGGAGCATTGCCGGAGTGAGGGAACACCGAGCATTAGCGAGGTGCCGTATGGCGGGGTAAAGAGCCCTTGGTTACTTGGGGCTTTTCCAAGTAACTCGCCGCCAGGCGAAACAAGGCTGCGTTAGCAGACCAGCAATCTATCAGACACACCGCATGCACCGGTTTTACGACGACTTCGTCGCCGGTCGCAGGACAAGCCAGCTCCTACAAAGGTCCGCGTAACTCGCCGTCAGGCGAAACAGGGCTGCGTTAGCAGACCATGCGATCCGTCAGACACACCGAGTGCACAGGTTTTACGACGACTGCGTCGCCGGTCGCAGGGCAAGCCAGCTCCTACAGGTGGCGCAGCGTTCAGGACGCAATACCGGAGCCGATTACAGCGCCCTCAACCGCAACCACCGCGATCCATCCAGCGGATCCGTCAACCAGTGGCCCGACACCCCGAACGTCTCACGCAACCGCTCCGGCGTCAGCACCTCGGCGGGCGGGCCCAGCGCCACCAGACGCCCGCTGTCCATCACCGCCAGACGATCACACCCCAACGCCTGATTGAGATCATGCAAGGCAATCACCGTCGTCACCGGCAAGCCGTGAACCAACCGCAGAATCGACAATTGCTGCTGAATATCCAGATGATTGGTCGGCTCATCCAGCAACAGCATCTGCGGCCGCTGCGCCAGGGCGCGGGCGATGTGGCCGCGCTGGCGCTCGCCACCGGACAGCGTGTGCCAGGCCCGATGGGTCAAATGCTCCAGGCCGACATCGGCGATGGCCTGAGCGACGATGCGGCGGTCTTCCTCGCTCCACGGCGTCAGCGCCGACAGCCACGGCGTGCGCCCCAGCTCCACGGCCTGCAACAGGCTGATCGCATCGCCGGTTTCCGCGTGTTGCTCCACCAGCGCCAGTTGCCGGGCGATGTCGCGACGCTTCAGGCTCGACAGCGCTTGATCGCCCAGACGAACCTCGCCCGCCGTAGGCTTCAGCAGCCCGGCCAGCAACCGCAGCAGGGTCGATTTACCGGAGCCGTTGGGGCCGACGATGCCGAGGTTTTCGCCGGTATGAATACTCAGGTTCACCTCGCTGAGCAACGGCGAACCCTTGATCGCATAACTCAAACGCTGGCCTTGCAAGGCACAGGTCTGCCCGTTGAACGCGTTCATCGGCTGCGGCTCCCACGGATCAGGATCAAGGCAAACACCGGCGCTCCGACCAGCGCGGTGATCACGCCGATCGGCAACACCTGACCCTTGATCAACGTGCGCGACAGCACATCGGCAGCGATCAGAAACAGCGCGCCGCTCAAGGCGCTGAGGGGCAGCAGGCGGCTGTGGCGGACCCCGGCGATCATGCGCACCGCGTGGGGAATCACCAGCCCGACGAAACCGATGGAGCCGACGATCGACACCAGTACCGCCGTGACCAGCGCTGCGCTGGCGATCAGGATCACCTGCACCCGGCGCACCGGCACCCCCAGCGAGGCCGCCGAATCGGCGCCGAAGGTGAAGGCATCCAGCGCCCGGCGATACCAGACACAGACCAGCAGCCCGGCCAGCACCACTGGCACGCTCAGCCATACCGACGACCAGCGCACGCCGCTGAGGTTGCCCAGCAGCCAGAACATGATGCCGCGTGCCTGTTCGGCGCTGGCGGATTTGGTGATGAGAAATGCTGTCAGCGCATTGAACAACTGCGATCCGGCGATTCCGGCGAGGATGATCTGTCCGGCGCTGTTCTGTCCTTGAGAGGAACGGGCGAGCAGGGCGACCAGAGCAAACGCCGCCATCGCCCCGATAAAGGCACCGGCCGACAGTGACAGAGCTCCTGCGCCGAAGCCGATGATCGCCACCAGCACCGCGCCGGTCGACGCGCCTGCAGAAATCCCCAACAGGTAAGGGTCGGCCAGCGGGTTGCGCAACAGCGACTGCAACACCACGCCGGCCACCGCCAACCCGGCACCGCAGGCTGCCGCGACAATGGCGCGGGTCAGCCGATAGTTCCAGACAATGCCCTCGTCGATGGGATCGAGCGGATAACCCGCCGCCCACAATTTGTTCGCCAGCACCTGGAAAATCGTTGGCAGGCCGATGGTGGTTTCACCGATGGCGACCCCGGCAATGATCGCCAGCATCAACACGATGCCGACCCACAGACCATGACCGAGCAGGCGTTGCAAGCGCTCGCGACTCATTGCCCGGCGGTGGCCTGGGCCAGTTGTTCGATGCCGTCGAACAGACGTACGCCGGACTCCATGGCATTGGCGTCCATGATCACGATGCGATTGTTTTTCACCGCGTCCATGTTGCGGGTGACCGGGTCGGACTTGAGAAACGCCAGCTTCTTCTCATGGTCATCCGCCGGGAAGCGGCGGCGGTCCATTCGCGCGATGACAATGATGTCCGGGTTGGCCCTGGCGATGGTTTCCCAACCCACGGTCGGCCATTCCTCATCGGAGTCGACGACGTTGCGCATGCCCAGGGTATCGAGCATGAAGTTGGGAATGCCTTTGCGTCCGGCCACGTACGGATCGACCTTGAGGTCGGCGCTGGAGAACCAGAACACCACCGACGGGTGCTTGTCGTCATGGGCTTTTGCCTGCTCGACAGCCTTGGTCAGACGTGCCCGGTAGCCGTCGATCAGTTGTTGGCCGCGGTCCTGCACGTCGAAGATTTCCGCCAGTTGGGCGATGCCCTTGTACAGCGTGTCGATGCGGAAAGCCTGCAGCCGCGTGCCGTCGGCGCCGACGAGATTGTCCTTGCCTTCGCAGTCGGACGGCAGGATGTAGGTCGGGATTTTCAGGTCTTGGAACTGCTCGCGGGTGGCGACCGCACCTTGGGGGCCGACCATCCATTCGAACTGCACCGGCACCAGATCGGGACGTTTGCCGATCACCGATTCGAAACTCGGCGCGTTGTCGGCCAGGCGTTCGACCTTGTCGTTGGCCGCCTTGAACGGTGGCAGTACCGGGTTGAACCACAGCGAGGTACCGACCATGTGCTCGCCCAGGCCGAGGGCATAGAGGATTTCGCTGGCGGCCTGGCCGATGGTCACGGTTTTCTCGGGCGCCTTGGCGAAGGTCAGCGGCATGCCGCAGTTGTCGAGGTGCAAGGGATAGTGCGTCGAGTCGGCGAATGCCGCGCCGGACAGGGGCAGGGCGAGAAGCAGGGAAGCAAGGCGGCGCAGCGACATGAAAGGTGATCTCCAGTAAACCCGTTGGCCGGTGAGGCAGGCACTGGAAAGCACATCCCGACTTGCTGCAAAAAACGCAGGGCAAGGGCAGATCGCGCACGCGGCGCAGACGGATGTCCTTCCCGGACACCCCGCCGGTGGATGATTGACGCTTGCCGGCAGGTCTCCTGACTGACGCTTCATCGCCATGCTCCGGCCTTCCCGGGATCAACCCAGTGGCAATCGTGGAGCAGGCTCGGCGCCTACAGTTGCGGGGACAGTTCCGTTTGAGCCGATGCCGCTGGCCCGTGGATTCCCTATTAATTCCGTGTGGAAACCGGCGGCGGGGATACTAAACGATTCGATCTGTGGAGGCGAATTCGACGACGGTGAACCCGCAGCGCCGGTGTTGGCGATCTCAAGCATGTCACCGCCGGCAAGCCGGACTGCTACAGGGGCTGGTGTCATGCAGAAATCATCTGAACGACACATAACCCGTGGGAGGGAGCCCCGCTCGCGAAAGCGTCATCCCGGTCAATGCTGTGTTGACTGACCCACCGCCTTCGCGAGCAGGGCTCCCTCCCACAAAATGCTGTGTTTGCCGCCTGACGGGTGAGCAATCCAAAACCTGTAGCAGCATGGCTTGCCAGCGGTGGGGGCCTGGCATGTCACCGCCGGCAAGCCGGACTGCTACGCCAATATCACCAACGCCTTTGTGGGAGCGGGCTTGCCCGCGAAAGCGTCCGGTCAGGCAACGCCGCCTCGCCAGGCTGGCCCACGTAGTCATAACGACCCCGCAGAGTCTTTATGACCGCAGATCATCGTGAGTCAAATTAACCGCAATCTCGCCCAACCCCTTGTTTTTCTGAGTTTTAAGACATGGCACGAATCCTGAAACCACCCCCGGGGAATGCCTTTTCTGTCTCAGCCCTCAGGAAGAACGCGATATGAACAGTGAATTCAACGATCGTCTGGCCGTGGTCACCGGGGCCAGCTCCGGCATCGGTCTGGTTCTCACCGAGCGCCTGCTCGACAGCGGCGCCTATGTGGTGGCGATGGCGCGCCGTGCCGGTGGGCTTGAAGCACTGAAAGGCCGTTACGACGAACGCCTGCATTACCTGCCGGGAGACGTGACCGACGCCGAGGATCTGCAGCGTCTGGCCGACTACACGAAAACCCTCGGACCGCTGGATTATCTGGTGCCCAACGCGGGCGTGGCGTTATTGGCCGACGGTCTGGATTCCACCGGCTTTCAGCGCAACTGGACGGTCAACGGCGAGGGTGCGCTGAACACCCTGGCCGCGTTGCGCAGCCAGTTGGTCGCTCCGGCGTCAGTGGTGTTCATCGGCACCTTCCTCTCGGCACTGGCTTTTCCGGGGCTGGCCGGTTACATCGCGTCGAAAGCTGCCCTCAGCGCCCACGCCCGCACGCTGGCAGTGGAACTGGCCGGCGCCGGTGTGCGGGTCAACGTGGTGTCGCCGGGCCCGACCGCAACGCCGATCTGGGGATCGCTCGGCCTGCCCGGCGAGCAACTGGATGCTGTGGCCCAGGCGGTCAACGCGCGTCTGCTCGATGGCCGCTTTCTGGAACCGGCGGCGGTGGTCGATGTGATCCTGTTCATGCTCTCCAGCGCCGCGCGCAGCATCCATGGTCAGGACATCGTCGTCGACGGTGGTTACACCCTGCGCTGATTGGCGCAGACCCTTTTCAATGTCTTTCCATGGAAACGGAGGCCGCCGTTGAGCGATGCCCGCAATTGTCGGTTCGATGAAGTCCTGGAGTTCGGCCCGTTCCGGCTGTACCCGGGCACGCGTCGGCTGGAAAAGAACGGCCAGCCGTTTGCCTTGGGCAATCGCGCCTTGGATTTGTTGATCTCGCTGGCCGAGCACGCCGGCGAGGTGGTCGACAAACGAACCCTGATTGCGCGGACCTGGCGCGACGGCGCGGTGGATGACAGCAACCTGCGAGTCAACATCGCCAGCCTGCGCAAGGCCTTGGGCAATGCGGTCGACGGCGGGCATTACGTCAGCAACATTCCGGGCCGCGGCTATTGCTTCGTGGCCCGGGTCAGCCGGCGTCGCGTGGCGCCGACAGCTGGAGAGGGCGCCGCGACAGCAGCGGGGCCGGTGCAGTGCGGGTTGCCGCCGATGCCGGTGCGACTGTCAGGGCGTGAACAGGTTGTCGCCAGCCTTGGCGCGAGTCTGAACCAGCGCCGCCTGCTGTCGATTGTCGGGCCGGGCGGCAGTGGCAAATCCTGTGTGGCGGTCGCTGTTGGGCATGAGGCGTTCTGGACGTTCGAGCGCCGCGTGCATTATCTCGATCTGACGGTGGTGGCAGGCGAGGGCGCGCGGTTACCCCGGACCCTGTGCCGATTGCTCGACCTGGCCGAACCCAAAGGCGATCCCTGCGTTGCCCTCGCAGGCTATTTTGCCGGCCACCGCAGCCTGTTGATTCTCGACAACTGCGAGCATCTGGCCGACGCCGTTGCCGCGTTGAGTGAGCAACTGATCGGCGCCTGCCCCGAGCTGCACCTGCTGCTGACCAGCCGTGAAGCGCTGCGCAGTGAGGGTGAGTGGGTCTACCCGTTGCCGCCATTGGCCTGCTCTCCGGGCCACGTCGACACGGAACAGGCGCTGGCGTATCCGGCGCTGCGCCTGTTTGTCGAACAGGCGCAAAGCACGGGCAGCGATCTGGTGCTGGATGATGCGTCTGTGGCCTTGATCGGCGACATCTGCCGACGCCTGGAAGGGCTGCCGCTGGCCATCAATATCGCTGCTCGTCGGGTCGGCACCCTCGGCTTGCAGCGCCTGGCCGAATTATTGGGCGATGTCGCGAGTCTCGACTGGCAGGGGCGCCGTACTGCGCCGGCCAGGCAACGGAGCCTGCGGGCGTCGCTGGACTGGAGTCACGGCTTGATTGCAGAGGACGCACGGCGGGTGTTCGTTCAACTGGCAGCGTTCGATGGCGGCTTCAGCCTCGACGATGCGCTGCGAGCGGTGGGGCAGGACACTCCGGAACAGCCGCTGCAGGTCGAGGTTCTGGAACGGTTGGTGGCCGCCTCGCTGCTCGTGGTCGCGCCGACGGCGCAGGGCCAGGTCAGCTATCGAATGAGCGAAAGCAGCCGGGTATATGCGCTCAGCCTGGCCCGTGATGCCGCTGCCGGCGCCCGTCGTTTTGACCTGGCACGTTGATCGGGCAGGGCGCAATGCCAAATAAACGCGGTTTATAGTTGCCTGTGTTGTATACCGTCATAGCACGATGCCACAATCGCGCGTTGTCACGGTGACACAAAGCAGGCGGATCGAATGGACGTCCTTGAGATTCAACACGAGCGTGATGTCCTGATACGGGCCCAGGTGCGCAGCGATCGCATGCACCTGTTGTTTCGCCAGAGCTTTTTTTCCGTGTTCGGCAGCCTGTTGGGCGCATTGATGCTCAGCTGGCTGTGCTTTGACCGGGTCGACCACGGGGTGATGTATCGCTGGCTGATCGTGCTGGGGGCTTCCACCTGCCTGCGGCTGGCGATGTTGCTGGTGTATTTCCGCAGCCCCGTCGATGCCCGCACCCCGGAGCGCTGGGAGCCGATTTACTGGGCGACGCTGGTGTTGTCGGCGTCGATCTGGGGTGGCGGCGCGGTGGCGCTGATGAGCGGCGGCGATCTTCTGACCCAAACCCTGGTGCTGCTGTTTGCCGTGGGCATGTCGGTCAGCGCGGTGTCGTGTTATTCGGCTTATCGCTCCATGGTGCTGGTGTCGATTGGCCTGGTGTTACTGCCGTGCTCGTTCTGGTTGCTGCTGCAGCCGATGTCGACCCAGATCGGCATGGCTGTGGCGTCGCTAGTGTTTGCCTCGTTCGTCGCCAGCGCCACCAACACCTTGTCGGCGGCCATGGAAAAGGCGTTCAGCCTGACCCGCGAGATGGAGTACGCCCACGGCATCGCCAGCCACGCGGCGCAGACTGACGAGCTGACTGGGCTGAAAAACCGGCGGGCGTTCTTCCTTCAAGCCGAACAGTCCTGGGAAGACTGCAAGCGCAACGATCTGCCGCTGTGTGCATTGATGCTGGACATCGATCACTTCAAGCTCATCAACGATTCCTATGGGCATCAGGCCGGCGACGAGGTGTTGCGCCAGGTGGGCGCGGTGATCTGCGAGTCGGCGCGGGAAATCGATGTCTGTGGCCGGTTGGGCGGTGAGGAATTTGCCGTCTTGCTCGCTGGCACCTCGCTGGAAGACGCCGAGCTGACCGCCGAGCAACTGCGCGAAGCCATCGCCCGGCTGCCTTGCGAACACATGGAAGGCATCACCGCCAGCCTCGGCATCGCCTCGATGAACGCTGCCGACCAGAGCGTCCACGCCTTGCTCGGCAGCGCCGACAAAGCGCTGTTCAAGGCCAAGGCCCAGGGCCGTAACCGCACGGCGGTGGCCTGAACTGCGCGTCAAATGGCAAAGCACCACATTCCTGTAGGGGCGCGCTTGCCCGCGATAGCGATCAACCTGACGCCTACAGGTGGCTGATACACCGCATTCGCGGGCAAGCCCGCTCCCACAGGGTTTGCGTTTGTCGTCCAACCCGGCGAACGCCGCGAATCCTGTAGCAGTCCGGCTTACCGGCGCTGACGTCTTCAAGACCGCTGCCGCTGGCAAGCCATGCTGCTACGGTGCGGCGAACTCATGACCTGTAGGAGCTGGCTTGTCCTGCGAGCGGCGGGGAACCCGTCGTAAATCCTGTGCGCGCAGTGTGTCTGACACAACCTGCTGCCACTTCGCGCCAGATCGCGAGCAGAGCTTTCTCGCACGCCGTCGATAAAATCAAAAACTGATCGTGATTGGCCTGGCGTCTCTGTCATTTTCGCCTCAACCCTTTTCATTCCCGCGCCGCTGTGGCGTAGTGTGCTGAACTGTTTCACCCTGTTACCGACTGGAAGAGGTAAAGAGCGATGACCCTGCAAAACCGCCTGGACAACCTGTACCCGCGCGCCGAAGACATTCCCGAGCAGTTCCGCGCGGGACCGGCCATCGAGCAGCGGGATTATCTGGTCAACGGCGAATTGCGGCAGTGGCAGGGGCCGTTGGCGCCGGTGCTGAGCCCGGTGTCGCTGAAGACCGACACAGGCCTTGAGTCGGTGGTGCTGGGCAGCACGCCGTTGATGGACGCCGACACCTCGATGACTGCGCTGGACGCCGCGGTCAAGGCCTACGATCGCGGGCAGGGCGCCTGGCCGACCATGCGCGTGGTCGACCGCATTCGTCATGTCGAAACCTTCCTCGCCCGCATGCGCGAACAGCGCGAGGCCGTGGTCACGCTGCTGATGTGGGAGATCGGCAAGAACCTCAAGGACTCGCAGAAAGAGTTCGACCGCACCTGCGATTACATCGTCGACACCATCAACGCGCTGAAGGAGCTCGACCGCCGCTCGAGCCGTTTCGAGCTGGAGCAGGACACCCTCGGCCAGATCCGCCGGGTGCCGCTGGGCGTGACCCTGTGCATGGGGCCTTACAACTACCCTCTGAACGAGACCTTCACCACGCTGATTCCGGCGCTGATCATGGGCAACACCGTGGTGTTCAAGCCGGCCAAGTTCGGCGTGCTGCTGATCCGTCCACTGCTGGAAGCCTTCCGCGACAGCTTCCCGGCCGGCGTCATCAACGTCATTTACGGCAGTGGCCGTGAAACCGTCAGCGCACTGATGGCCAGCGGCAAGATCGACGTGTTTGCGTTCATCGGCACCAACAAGGCCGCCAGCGCCCTGAAAAAACTCCATCCAAAACCGCACCGCCTGCGCGCGGCGCTGGGTCTGGACGCGAAGAACCCCGGCATCGTGCTGCCCGATGTCAATCTGGACAACGCCGTCAGCGAAGCCATCACCGGCTCGCTGTCGTTCAACGGCCAGCGCTGCACCGCGCTGAAAATCCTCTTCGTCCACGAAAACGTGGTTGGCAGCTTCCTGGAAAAGTTCGAGGAAAAACTGGCCCAGCTCAAACCGGGCATGCCGTGGGAGCCGGGTGTGTCGCTGACGCCGCTGCCGGAGCCGGGCAAGACCGATTACCTGCAAGGGCTGGTCGACGATGCCGTGAGCAAGGGCGCCAAGGTGGTCAACGAAGGGGGCGGTTCCACCCATCAGCAGTTCTTCTACCCGGCTGTGCTGTACCCGGTGACCCCGGACATGCGCGTCTACCACGAAGAACAGTTCGGCCCTGTGGTGCCGGTGGTGGCCTACCGCGATCTGGAAACGGTGATCGAATACGTGCTGGATTCCGATTTCGGTCAGCAACTGAGTATCTTCGGCAACGACTCCAAACAGGTCGGGCGTCTGGTCGATGCCTTCGCCAATCAGGTCGGGCGGATCAACATCAACGCACAGTGCCAGCGCGGCCCGGACAGCTTCCCGTTCAACGGCCGCAAGAACTCGGCCGAGGGCACGCTGTCGGTGCATGACGCCCTGCGCGTGTTCTCGATCCGTACTCTGGTGGCGACCAAGTTCCAGGAGAACAACAAGGAACTGATCAGCGACATCATCCACAACCGCGAATCGAGCTTCCTGACCACCGATTACATCTTCTGACCGATGTAATTCCCTGAGCATCAGCAGGCGGGTTCGGCTACCATCTGGCGGCCCGCCCACCTGCAGTTGCATTCAAGGAAGTCTGCATGGTCTCGAAAATCATTGTTCTGGTTCTGCTGGTCGCTTTTGTCTTCTACGTCATCGGCATCTACAACCGTCTGGTGCTGCTGCGTAACCGCTTCAAGAACGCCTTTGCGCAGATCGAGGTGCAGCTCAAGCGCCGTCACGATCTGATCCCCAACCTGGTCGAAACCGCCAAAGCCTACCTGGGCCACGAGCGCGACACCCTCGAAGCGGTGATCAGCGCGCGCAATCAGGCGGTGGCCGGACTCAAGGCGGCCGCCGGACAGGCCGGTGACGAGCACAGCATGGCGCAGCTGGGTAATGCCGAAGGTGCGCTGAGCAGTGCCGTGGGCCGTCTGACCGTGACCATGGAAGCCTATCCGGATCTCAAGGCCTCGCAGAACATGCAGCAACTGAGCGAAGAGCTGACCAGCAGCGAAAACAAGGTCGCCTTTGCCCGTCAGGCCTATAACGACGCGGTGATGGAGTACAACACCTATCGCCAGTCTTTCCCGCCGGTGTTCTTTGCCGCCCGTTTCGGCCACAAGACCGATGCCGGTCTGCTGGAATTCGCCGACAGCGCGCAGATTCAGGCGGTGCCCAGGGTGGCGTTCTAAGTCCGCGGGCACAGGGAAGGCCGGATGAATTTCTTCGAGCAGCAAGACCGTGCCCGGCTCAACAGCAGGCGTCTGGTGCTGTTGATGGCGCTGGCGGTGACCGCATTGGTGGCGTTGACCAGCCTGGTGCTGAGCGTCGCCTGGCAGTTCATGGCCGACACGGGCAAGAAGCAGCACACCCTGCATGTGGCCTGGAACCTGCTGCCGGGGATCGCCCTGATCATTCTCGCCGTGGTCGTGCTGGGCTCACTCTATAAAAGCCTGCAGCTGCGTGACGGCGGCAAGGCCGTTGCCAAACGCCTCGGCGGGCGCCTGATCAACCTGCAGCAACACGACGCCGATGAGCGCAAGGTGCTCAACGTGGTCGAGGAGATGGCCCTTGCTTCTGGCACCCCGGTGCCGCCGGTGTACCTGATCGACGACACCAGCATCAACGCCTTCGCCGCTGGCCTGACTCCACAGGATGCAGTGATCGGCATCACCCGCGGGGCGATCTGCCTGTTGTCGCGCGAAGAGCTGCAAGGGGTGGTGGCCCACGAGTTCAGCCATATCCACAACGGCGACATGCGCTTGAACACGCGGCTGGTGTCGGTGTTGCACGGCATTCTGCTGATCGGCCTGATTGGCGAATTCGGCATGCGCAGCGCGAAGGACGGTGAACGGGCGGCGATACCGCTGTTTCTCGCCGGCGCCACCTTGTGGGTACTGGGTTACACCGGGACGTTTTTCGGCGGGCTGATCAAGGCTGCCGTCAGCCGCGAGCGCGAATACCTGGCGGACGCCTCGGCCGTGCAATTCACCCGCAACCCGGCCAGCATCGGTGGCGCCCTGAAGAAGATCGGCGGTTACACCGAAGGCTCTTACTTGCAGGCCAGCCATGCGCCGGAGTTCAGCCATCTGTATTTCAGCAGCGGGGTGTCGGCCTACGTGGAAGGTTTCATGGCCACCCATCCGCCGCTGAAAAAACGTATCCGTCGTATCGAACCTCACTGGGACGGGCGGTTTCCGCAAGTGGTATGGCCGACCGCGTACTCGATCATCCCGGATGCGCCTAAGGTCGCTTCGGCGCAGGCGCAAGGGCTGCACTTCACCCTGGCCGATGTCGAGCAATCGCTGGCCTCAGTGGGCGATCCACAATCGGCACATCTGGCCGTCGCCCGTGATGCGCTGGGGCGACTGGCCGGCCCGCTGGGCACCGCGGCCCACAGCCTCAGCGGCGCGCAGGCGCTGATTTACGGGCTGCTGTTGTCCGCCGATCCGGCGTTGCGCAGCCGGCAACTGGCGTTGATCAGCCCGACCCTCGACATCGCCCTGGAGCGGGTCCTGTCGAAGCTGGTCGAGCCGCTGAGTCAGCTCGATCCAGACCTGCGCCTGCCGTTGCTGGACCTTGCCATTCCGGCGCTTCGGCAACTGGAAAAAGGCACGGCCAGAACGTTCAAGGACAACATGGCGCTGCTGATCAAGGCCGACGGCAGTGTCGATCTGGCCGAGTGGACGCTGTTCCGTATCGTCCAGCGCAGCCTCGATCCGCCACGGCCGGTACAGGGCAAGTTCAATCTGGAGCAACTGGGCGACAGTCTGGCGCTGTTGCTCGGCGAACTGGCCAGGGCAGGGCATGCCGACGTGACGCAGGCGCAGGCGGCCTTCGCTTCGGCGTGCGCGGAGCTGCCGCCAGCCCTGCAAACCCTGGCATTCCCGCAGCCGGCCGGGCTCAAGGCCATGGAACACGCGCTGAGTCGCCTCAATCAGCTATGGCCGCTGCAAAAGCCGCAATTGCTCAAGGCCATGGCCCGTTGTATCGAGCACGATGGCCGGGTCACGGCGACGGAAGCGGAGCTGATGCGTGCCGTCGCCGACATTCTCGATTGCCCGTTGCCACCCCTCGCGAGCGGCGCTGAACGGGGGCCGATGTCGTGATATTTGCACCGGCTGGCACTGTCCTTTAGTGTGCGCAATAGCACATTGCCCTGAACCAGCAGACGGATTCGACACTCGAAGCTTTCATCTCTCTTTTCTGGACGCCATCGCCCTTGCCTGACGCTAACGCAGTGCCATCCCCTGTCGCGCCGTCCGAGCGTCGCGCCGAACTCCTGGAGCAGCTGCGCGCGGCCACTGCACCGCAGCATCGACGTCTGGAAGCCCGTTTGCCGTTCTTGCGCAACGACCTGGACCTGGCGACCTACCGCCGCATCATTCAGGCCTATTACGGTTTTCACTTGCCCCTGCAGCGTGAGCTTGAACGTTTCGCTGTGGCGGACAGCGAACGGCAGAAAATCCCGGCCCTGCTCAAGGACCTGCACGCCCTTGGCCTCGACGCCGGACAGATCGGCGCCTTGCCGTTGTGCCGACAGTTGCCTTCGACGGTTACCGAAGCACAGCGCCTGGGCGTGATGTACGTCATGGAAGGCGCCACCCTGGGCGGGCAGGTTCTGCGCCGTCTGGTGCAGGACAAGCTGGGCATCGCCGCCGACAGTGGCGGTGAATTTCTCGATGTCTATGGCCGTGACACCGCCCGCCTGTGGAAGGCCTTTCTCGCCCGGCTCAGCGACTTCGATGACCACGACCAACATGGCGAAACCGTCGAGGCGGCGTGTGCCACGTTCGGCTGTTTCGAAGACTGGCTGGACCGCGCAGGAGTGCTGCGATGACTTCCGTGACTTCGCAACAACTGGACGACCTGTTGCAGAACTGTGCCGACGAGCCGATCCGCATCCCCGGTGCGATCCAGCCCCACGGCGTGCTGTTGATCGTCGACGAGTCCGATTGGACGGTGACCCAGGCCAGCGCCAATGCCTGGGCACAGTTGGGGTTGGGTAACGACGTGGCCCCCGGCCAGGCGTTGTCGGCGTGGCTGGGTGAGGCGCAGGCCACTCGGCTGCGGGAGGCCGTGAGCGGGGGCTCGCTGGAGGAAATCAATCCGCAGTGGCTGCACTGGGGTGAGCGGGCGTTCGACGGTCTGTTGCACCGTCATGACGGGCTGCTGTTTGTCGAACTGGAACCGGTGCAGACCAGTACGACCATGCGGGATCATCACCTGAGCCGCACGTTGCGGCGCTTGCAGGCGGCACGCACGCTGGCCGAGCTGTACGAGATCAGCGTCAACGAGATTCGCGCGCTGACCGGTTACGACCGCGTGCTGATCTACCGCTTTCACGAACAGGGCCACGGCCAGGTCATCGCTGAATCGGCGACGCCCGAGCTGGACGCCTACAAGGGCCTGTTCTTTCCGGCCAGCGACATTCCCGAGCAGGCCCGCGAGCTGTACCGGCTGAACTGGCTGCGGATCATCCCCGACGCCACCTACGTACCGTCGCCGCTGGTGCCGGCGTTGCGTCCGGACACTGGCGAGCCATTGGACATGAGCCATGCGGTGCTGCGCAGCGTGTCGCCGATCCACTGCCAGTACATGCGCAACATGGGCGTGCATTCGTCGATGAGCATTTCCCTGCTCAAGGAAGACCGGCTCTGGGGGCTGATCAGTTGTGGGCACCGCCAGCCGCTGCAAGTGCCGCACAGCCTGCGCGCGGCCTGCCAGACCATCGGCCAGGTGCTGTCGATGCAGATCAGTGCGCTGGAAGAGTTGCACGCCCAGCGTCAACGGCAGGCCAAGGCGGCGCTGCTGAAATCCCTGGCTGTCGCGATGAACGATGCCGAAGGCGATATCTATCAGGGCCTGATCGGCCATCCGCAGGAGCTGCTGGCGGTGGCCGACGCGAGTGGCGTGGCGGTGGTGATCGAAGACCAGTTGCATCGCTTTGGTCAGTGTCCCGACGACGAACAGATCAGGGCACTGCAACAGTGGGTGCAGGCGCGTCCGGAGGCGGTGGTCGAGACGGCCAGTCTTGCCGCGTTGCTGCCCGAAGCGCGGGATTATCAGCGCATCGCCAGCGGTTTGTTGGCGTTCAGCCTGCCCAAGCCGGTGGACAACTCGGTGCTGTGGTTTCGCCCGGAGGTAAAAGACAGCGTGGCCTGGACCGCCAACCCCGAACAGACCAAGGTGCTGGTCGGCAATCGCCTGCAACCGCGAGAGTCATTCGAGGTGTGGAAGCAGCAGGTCGACGGCACGGCGGCGCCGTGGGGGATTGGCGACGTGTATGCGGTGTCCGACCTGCGTCGTTCGGCACTGGAGTCGGACCTGGCGCGGCAGGTGTTGCGCGAGAAGGACGCCGTGCGCGCCCGCGATGAACTGGTGGCGGTGGTGTCCCATGACCTGCGCAGCCCGCTGACCGCCATCGTCATGCAGTGCGGCATGATGCAGCGGGTGATCGCTGCCGACGTCAGCCCGGCGTCGAAGCGCCTCAACTCGGCCATCGACACGCTGCAGCGGGCCACCGCGCGGATGACCAACCTGCTGGAAGACTTGCTCGACACCTCGAAGATCGAGGCCGGCCGCTATTCCATCTGCCCGCAGGTGCTGGAGGTCAGTCAGTTTTTCGAAGACGGCTGGTCGCTGCTGGCCCCGCTGGCCTTGAACAAGTTCATCGAGCTGACCTTCACCAGCGAGCCCGACCTGAAGATCATGGCTGACCCCGAACGGCTGTTTCAGGTGCTGTCGAACCTGGTCGGCAATGCGATCAAGTTCACACCGAAAGAAGGCCGGATCAGCGTGACTGCCAAAGTTCAGGACGGCATGGTCGCGGTCAGCGTGGTGGATTCCGGTGCCGGTATTGCGGCCGAGCAGTTGCCGCATGTGTTCGAACGCTACTGGCGCATTCGCGAGGGCAACCCGAGCGGCACCGGCCTTGGACTGTACATCTCACAAGGCATCATCAAGGCCCACGGCGGCGAACTGATCGCCAGCAGCGAAGAGGGCGTGGGCAGCGAGTTTCGCTTCACCGTGCCGTTGGCAGGCAGCGGTGGCGGCATGGACCTGTAGGCGCCGGCGTACCGAAATTAGGTGGACGACGCGAGCCTTGTGGGAGGGAGCTCTGCTCGCGATAGCGGCCTTCCCGTCACCGATGTATTGCCAGAGCTGACGCCATCGCGAGCAGAGCTTGTGTCTTTAGCTGAGGTAATGTCAGAGGTGAGAGGGGTGGATGGCAGCTGATGAGCAGCGGTGCCTTTTG
>NZ_JBIVCU010000030.1:0-43930 GCF_044746785.1 Pseudomonas sp. NPDC090208 | reverse complement strand
CCGCGTGGGCCATGGATGGCCCATTCGCGGCGTGCCCACGGAGCATTGCCGGAGTGAGGGCATGCCGAGCCAAGGCGAGGCACCGTATGGCGGGGTAAGAAGCCCTTGGTTACTTGGGGCTTTTCCAAGTAACTCGCCGTCAGGCGAAACAAGGCTGCGTTAGCAGACCATGCGATCCGTCAAACAAATCGAGTGCGCAGGTTTTACGACGACTGCGTCGCCGGTCGCAGGGCAAGCCAGCTCCTACAGGTAGGCAGTGATCATCCCGGTTGTGTTGCCATGCCAAGATCCCGCAAACACCACAATCCGTGGGAGGGAGCCCTGCTCGCGAAAGCGTCAGTCCTGCCAATACCGTGTCGTTTGACCCACCGCCATCGTCCGAATGCGGCCCAGACCAAGCGCGCTCCCACAGGGAGTATGTGTTTCGCCGGCTTTTGATCTTGGGGCCCCGTTCCAGAAGGCTGAACGCAGGCGATGTGGAGTGGGTCGAGCGACAGGATGTCGCGAGAGCCGCGTGGGCCATGGATGGCCCATTCGCGGCGGGCCCACGGAGCATTGCCGGAGTGAGGGTATGCCGAGCCTGGGCGAGGCACCGTATGGCGGGGTAGAGAGCCCTTGGTTACTTGGGGCTTTTCCAAGTAACTCGCCGCCAGGCGAAATAGGCTGCGTTAGCAGACTCGGCGGAGTGTCAGGCACGCCAAAGACACAGGATTTACGACGACTTCGTCGCCGCTCGCAGGGCAAGCCAGCTCCTACAAGGGTCAGCGTAACGTGCCGGAGGAGAAGCAGGGCTGCGTTCGCGGGCAAGCGCGCTCCTACGGGTCAGCCGCTCGCCCTCGCCATGGATACCGTTATTGCCCATCTTCCGCCGGTTTGTTCTGGCTCAGATAACGCTGCAGTGTTTCATTCGGCGCGCTGTTGTCTCCGGCGGCCTGCCACATGTGCCGCTCGATCCCCTGGGCCACCAGATGCCCCACCGCCGCCTCGATCGCC
Organism: Pseudomonas sp. NPDC090208; assembly: GCF_044746785.1. Taxonomy (NCBI): domain Bacteria; kingdom Pseudomonadati; phylum Pseudomonadota; class Gammaproteobacteria; order Pseudomonadales; family Pseudomonadaceae; genus Pseudomonas; species Pseudomonas sp. NPDC090208. The sequence goes on along the minus strand of NZ_JBIVCU010000030.1, from coordinate 42,937 downwards.
GACAGCACACAGAGTTGCGCCGGTTCGTTGGTGGTGTAACCCGCTTCCAGCTCCAGCAACTTCTTGAACTCGACGAACTTGAACACACCGGCGTTGTAACTGACCGAATAGATCGTCTTGCTGGTCATCACGTTCGCCATCACCTGACCGCTGCGCACATCCACCGCCCGCAGGTTGATCGTCACCTGATCGACGCGGTACTCCTGCGAGCCACCGATACCGAGGTAACGCGCACCCTCCCCGCCGCTGCGCACGTTGGTGTCGTAGGCGACGATACCGCCTTCGAGCATCAGGTTGGCCGCCTGCAACGGTGGCAACTCATTGGGGATCTGCACATTCACCGGGGCGCCGTCCGGGCCCACCACCGTTGCCGGTTTTTTCTGCGAAGCGCGGATGATCTTGCGTTCGGTCAGCAAGTTCTGCAGCCCTTCACGTTCAAGCACCACGAACCAGCCGCTGGCCTGCATCGCATCCATCAGCATGCTGGCCGCACCCTGGGTGACACTGGTCGAGAACGAACTGGCCGGGGTCGGCTTGTACTGCCCGGTCTGGTCGCGGAAGCCATACACGACCGCCACCAGACGCCCCTTGGGCCGCGGCATTTTCAACAGGTCGTAATAGGTCGACGCGCGCGGGGTCAGGGTCGGGGTCTCTTTGTTCTGATCGGCCGGCATGGGCTGACGGACTCCACAACCTTGCAGTGCAGCTACCAGCATCAGAATCACGATGCATGCTTTCATGGTCTATCGCTCCTTTGGAACTTCAGCATCCGTCAGTTGGCATTGAGCCCGTTGACGTTTACTTCCGAGACTTCGCCCGTGGACCGGTCGGTAATCTGAATGCTCAGGGAGCCCGAATCGTCGACGACGTTGACGATGAAAGCGTCGGTGGTCAGGCTGCCGGTGTTGCCGTTCTGGATGTTGTCGAGCACCCGCGACAGCAGGCTCGATTGCAGTTGCTGACTGAAGCGCTCCAGCGCGGTGGTACCGGCGACGGTGGATTTCTTCAGGCTCGGGTCCTTGAAATCGTTCTGCGCCTGGGCTTCGTTGAGCAGCACCGCGCCGTTGAGCGGGTTGCCGCCGAAGTTAGGGTTGACCGGCGTGTAGACCAGTTCGGTGGCGTGACACATCAGGCTGAAACCGGTGAGGCACAGGCAGGTCGAAACGGCGGTTATTGTTCTGTTCATAATTCGTCCTTCCCCAGATCAGTGTTGTCCTGCAGTTGAACTTGCAGTTTGCGTTGGATGACCGCTGCGCGAGCCTGGTCGGCGGCGTCTTCGGCCATTTCGCGGGTCTGCGTGGCGTTGGGTGCCATGAAGCGGCGGTATACGATGCGTTGGTCATACTCGACCCAGATCAGACTGCCCCAGCGGGGGTCGGGCCGTTCGCGCACCACCAGGTTGAAGTCCATCCGGCTGGTGGCGCGCAGCCGGTCGGTAAAGGCGTTGTAGAAGTTGTGGCAGACCAGCGAGATGCAGTAGTCGGTGATGAAGCCCATCATTTCGTCTTCGTCGCCGGCCTGGGCGACACTGGCGCTGGACGCTGCGATCAGCAGCACGGCGCCGACACAGGGAGCCTTGAAGCGAGCATGAAAGGCATTCATTGACTGGCACCTCCCAATGGCGTGCCCAGCGCGGTCCCCAGCGAAACACCCGGCCCGTTGCTGGCCGGCGAGCCCACGCTGCCGGGGCGGCCCGGACTTCCGGCGGAAGCGTTCGGCCGGTTGGTGGTTTCTTCCTGAAAGGCCTTCTCGGCCACGAAGCTCCAGTCGCCGTAGCTGGTCATGTTTTCGAATTCCTGCCATTGCGGCGGGAAGTTCGCGGTTTTCAGCGGGGTCTGGGTGGACCGGCTGTAGACCCCGGTGATGCGACCGTCGATGGATTTGGTCAGGCCCCAGTCGTTGCTGCCGGTGATCGGGTCCGGATAGAGCCGGCGGATGTGCCGCTGGATCGACGGAAAGCGATGGTCTTCCAGCAACTCGTCCAGCGACTCGGGGTACTGGGCCACACCGGTGCCGCTGCGGTAGTAGCTGCGCAGGGCCTGGGCGTACTGGGTGCCGACCCACAGCAGTTGCAGTTCGCGGTCGCGCTTGCCGGCGGTCGACCAGACCTGACCCACCGCCGCCAGGGCGGTGCCCATCATCAGGATCAGCAGCAAGGCGCTCAGGTAGGTGAACCCCTGCTGGCGGGCCGGCAGTGCGACAGGCGCGCTACCATTGACCGAAAAGACTGCCATCACGCGCCCTCCCGGTGGAACCGCTCTTGATGTCCGCCACCGAACCCTGCACGCCTTCCGGTGGGGCGACGATCTGCCACATGTCGTTGCGCCCGGTGATCGGGTCTTCAGGCAGGCTGCGCAGGTAACGCTGGGTGACCATGTCTTCCAGCGAGTCCGGGTATTTGCCGGTGTCGCCGTAGTAGTGATCCAGCGCCTCGCGCATCACCGACAGGCTCTGTTTCAACGCGGTCTCCCGCGAGTTTTCCAGGCTGGAGAAGTAGCGCGGCACGGCGATGGTCATCAGCGTGGCGATGATGGCCATGACCACCAGCAGCTCGATCAGCGTAAAACCGTTCTGTCTGCGCATGATTCACCACTCCGAGTAGGCGATGCCGTTGAGGCCACGGCCCTTGGCTTTGGAATACACGTCGAACACGTCTTCGCCGTCCCGCGGGTTCTGCGCCGGGCTGTCGTAGGAGCGCAGGCCCCAGTCGTCGACCGCCTCGTGCTTGCCCTTGCTGAAACTGCTGCCGGCATTGGCGCTGGCCAGCGGGTCACGCGGGATGCGGCGCAGGAAGAACATTTTCGCGCCCTTGGCGCTTTTCAGATCGCGTACGCCGTCGACCAGCACTTTCAGGTTGGCCGGGTAGCCGTTGCTGGTCGCCGACTTCTCGATGCGACCGGCATCGGCCGCACGTTTGTAGGCGTCCAGGGCATCGCGGATCTGGTACAGCGCCGTGCGCAGCTCCTGTTCCTTGCCGCGACGGATCACGGTTTCGGTCAGGGGCGCGGCAATGCTTGCCAGGAGACCTACGATGGCCAGGGTCACGACCATTTCGATCAGGGTGAATCCGCGCGAGGTGCGTTGGCTGTTCATGATCAAGGCTTCTCGGTCACAGGGGCTACGGCCAGTGGCACACCCTTGCCGCCGACTTCCACGGTCACCGGTACGTCCGGGTTGACCGAGTTGATGTGCATGCTGGTTTCGGTGCCGGTCGGGAACTCCATGTCGCTCGGCGCCTGGTACGGCAGGTTGCGCACGATGCGTGGGGTGATCGACAGCACCAGCTCGGATTTGCCGACGGAGTCCTTGTTGCTGCCGAACAGTCGGCCTACGCCGGGAAGGTCGCCAAGACCGGGGATCTTGTTGCCGCTGGACTGCGTGTCGTTGCGCACCAGGCCGGCGAGGATCTGGGTTTCACCGTCATGCAGACGCAGGGTGGTCTGGGCGTTGCGGGTGTCGACCTGAACCGGAATGGTGCCGTTGCGGGTCGCTTCCAGCGGCGTGGCGTTACTCACTTCCAGAGCGACCTTGATCGCCACTTCGTTGTCCAGGTGGACGATCGGAGTCACCTCCAGCTTCAGACCAACGTCCAGGTAGGTGATGCTTTCGGTGATCACCGGGCCCTGGGTCGACGGCACCGAGGTGGCGCTGATGATCGGCACCCGCTGACCGATGTGGATGCGCGCCTGTTCACGGTTGCTGACGCGGATGGTCGGGCTGGCCAGGGTGTTGACGTCGTTGTCCTGGTTGTTGATTTTCAGCTGTGGCGACGGCGAGATGGAGATCCGTCCGGAGTTGATGCCGTGCAGCTGGTTGAGGATGCTCACTGCCGAACCGTCGGAGTTGACGATGCCGAAGGTGCTCGGCCATTGCAGGCCCAGGTCCTGGATGCGCTGGTGGGAGACTTCCATCACTTCCACTTCCATCACCACTTCCGGGTTCGACTGGTCCTGGGCGTAGAACAGCTTCTCGGCCATGCGAATCACGTCAGGCGTGTCGCGCATGGTCAGGGTGTTCAGGCGCTCGTCGATGAACACGTCGCGAGTCTTGAGCATGGTCTTGACCATGTTCAGCGCGGTGTTGGCGTCGGTGTTGGTCAGGTAGAACGTGCGCATGGTCAGCTCCTGGTAATCCTTGAGCTTCTGCGGCGAGTCCGGGTAGATGAGAATGGTGTTGTCGTTCACCACTTTCTGATGCAGGGCGTTCTGTTGCAGCAGCAGTGCGATGGCGTCTTCGATACGCACTTCACGCACGAAGATGGTGGCTTTCAGATCAGGACGCAGGTCCTTGTCGAAGATGAAGTTCAGCCCGGCGACCTGGGACAGCACCTCGAAGATCACCTTGAGGTTGGCGTCACGGAATTCCAGGGTGACCGGTTTGTCCATGCGGGTCTTGAGCTGCGGATAAGGGGTGGACGTGCGTGCCCGCAGCAGGTCGATGTCCTTCTGCATCTGGATCGCGCCCTCGTGCCGGGGGTCCATCGCCAGCACCGCACGGGCCTCGCGCTCGGCACCGGTGATGTCGCCACGGCGCAGCGAGGCCTGGCCCTGCACCAGCATGTTGTTGATGTTGCGCATCTGGTCCAGCAGGTACAGGGCGTCCCGGGCGCGGCCGTTGTTCGGCTCGATGGAGACCACCCGCGAGTAGTCGATGGCGGCACTGTTGAAGTCGCGTTGAGAGCGCTCCGAATCGGCCTTGGTCAACAGGGTTTTCACCACCCGGGCCTTGCCCGAGGTCAGGGCGATACGCAGGTTGGGATCGCGGGGGTTGGCGTTGACCGCCTCCTGCAGTTTGGCGATGCCCTCCTCGTAACGGCCGTCGTCGATCAGGTCCTGACCGATGCGACGGTTGATGTCCGAGGTACAGGCGCCCAGCATCACGCCCATGGACAAGGTGAAGCCCAGCAACAACGCGTTCGACGACAACCGCAGCGGACTCATGGTGCACTCCCCACAGACAAGGTCTGCGCAAACTTCAAGGGCAGATAGACGAGGCTCATTTCAGTGGCCGAGATGCGATCGACTTTGTAGGTTTCATCGATCACATCACCGGCCCTGACCACATAGAGCCGTTCTCCGTTTTGCAGAAACACCTGCAACTGCTGGCTGTCTTCCAGCTTGCCAATGAACTGGAACGGAAGGGGCGGTGCAGTGGGCACCGTAGGGGCGGCAGGTGCGCTGAGCGCGGCCTGCTGTTCAGCAGTCATCACCGGGGCGACGTACCAGCTCTGTGCGGCGAACAGGTCCACTTGCGGCACGTTGACCGTCACGGGCTGAGCGGCTGTGTCGTTGCCGGCAGCCTGTTTGCCTGCGGCGATGGCCTGTTGTTTGGTTGCCGCAGGTTGCACGTCGCGGACGACGTCTGCGGTCGGTTCACCGAAAAACTGCTCAGGCATCCAGGCCACCAGCCCGCAGACACCGAAAAACGCCAGCCAACCGGCCATTCGACGAGTGTTCATGCTCATGACCTCGACAGGTAAAGGGTCATGCGGATGCGCCCGGTCAGCTCGGTATCGGCAATCCGTTTGCGTTGAAAGTCGACATCCTCGACCACCACGGCCGGCAGTTCGGTCAGCAGTGCGTGGATGAAGCGCCGCAGTTGCGGGTAGCTGCCACGTACCGGCAGCAGGATCTGGTAGCGCGCCAGCTGGGTTTTCGGATCGATGCCCAGCGAGTACTCGCCGCGAGACAGGTTGATCTTTTCCTTATCGGCCATGACGTAGATGCGGTCGATGGCCGAAGTGGCGTCCAGTTGGGTCGGCAGTGCCTTGTGGAAGTCGTCCAGTTGCTGCTGTGGCACCACCGGCAGCGTGGCGGTGCCGTTGGCGACTTTTTCCAGGAATTCGCTGGCTTTCTGGCTGTTCTGGCGCAGACCATCGAGCGACTGCCAGTCCGGCAACAGGCTGAACGCGCCGTAACTCAGTGCCAGCGCCAGCAGCGCCGCACCGCCGATGCCGGGCCAGCCGGCCCGCTGTACGTGTTCACGCAGAATCAGGCTAGGGACGTACATCATTCACCTCCCAGGTGGCCAACAGGTTGAACAGGATCGGTTTCTGCGGGTCTTTGGCGATGATTTCGTGGTTGACCAGCGAGACATCGGAGAGCTCGGCGCTGTCTTCCAGCTGCCGGTGGAAGGCCAGCATGGCTTCCAGGTTGCGGGCTTCGGCGCTGATGCGGACCTGGCCCTTGCGTGCATCGGGGGTCAGGCTGAGCAAGGCGATGTCGCTGCCGCGCAAGGTTTCCAGGGTGGCGAACAGGCGTTCCCAGGGGCGGCGCAGTTGAGCCGAGACCTGCTTCATCTCGCTCATGCGCAGTTCCTGTTCACGCTGCTGCGCCGGGGTCAGGCTGCTCACCGGGGCGCCGGTGTGGACCTGCAACTTGCGTTGCGCGTGGCCCAACTGGCTCTGTTGTTCGAGGATGTCCTGGCCGACCACGTGGGCGGCCGCAGCCACCGATACGCCGAGCACCAGGCCCAGGCCCAGCACGCTCCAGCCGAGCTTGCTGCCGCGCCGTTGTGGCTGAAATTCCAGATCGAGGGCGCGCATGTCAGTTCACCGCTCTGGACATGATGTGCAGGGCATCCTGGGCATCGCCCTCGCCCACCGGCAGCTCCAGGGTCTGCACCCCGAGAATCTGCGGCGCATCGTGATGACGGGCCGGGGCGTGGATGAACAGATCGACCGGCTTGTCGCCGTTGAGGCCGTGCAGCTCGCTTTCACGGGCGATCATCGAGCCCAGGGCGGCGTCGGTGTCGGTGATGCGCAGCGAGCGCACCGCCGACCAGCGCCCTTCCCGGGCCAGCAGCAAGGTGCTGCGGCCAGGCTCGGCCACCACGAACAGAAAGTCCTTGTCGCCGAGGCTGCGCTGGAAGCGGTTGAAGGCGGTCATCAGGTACGGTTGCACCGAGACCAGGCTCAGGCCCAGTTCCTTGACCATGGCGCGCAGCCGTGCCAGCAGCGCCTGTGGCAGGCCTACGGCGATGCGTGGGTTGCCGGCGTCTTCCGGCGACAGGCTCAGGGTCCATTCTTCGGCGGATTTGCCGTAGGTTTCGTCGAAGCAGGCGGCGGCGTAGGCACGCAGCTCTTCGGGGGTGGCGATGTGCTCGCTCCACGGAATCAGGCCGAAGCGGCTGTAGTGGCTGGACAGCAACACACTGAGCCGGGCGCGGCCCTTGATGTGCTCGCCGAGCAGCCGTTGCAAGGTGTCGAGGGCCAGGGTCGCTGCGCCCTGACGGTCGGCGATGAATCCGGCGCTGCCCAGCCAGGTCTTGCCGCCGACGGTGCAGCGGGAAAGACCGACGCCATTGGCACCGATCACGGCCACGTAATGCTCACGATACGAAAGTGACACGATTGATCTCCTCCAGCGTGGTCCGACCATCGCGCACCAGTTCCAGAGCCGAACCGCGCAGAAGGCGCAGGCCGCGGCTGCAGGCGTAATGCTTGATCTGGGAAATGGGTTGACGCTCGACGATCATCTGGCGGATCTCGTCGTCCAGGTGCAGCAGCTCGGCGATGGCGGTACGCCCGCGGTAGCCGGTGCCACGGCAGCGGCCGCAACCGGCGCCGTGGACGAAGTGGTAATGGCCGCTGCACTCGCGGGTCAGGCCCGAGGCGCGCAGGTCTTCGTCGCTCGGGGTCACCGCCACCGCGCAGCCGTTGCACACCAGACGGATCAGGCGCTGGGCCAGCACGGCGTTGAGCGCCGAAACGAAGCTGTAGGGGTCGACTTCCATCTGGGTGAAACGGCCGATCACGTCGAACACGTTGTTGGCGTGGATGGTGGTGAACACCAGGTGACCGGTGAGGGCCGACTGCACGGCGATCTGTGCGGTGTCGGGGTCGCGGATCTCGCCGACCATGATCTTGTCCGGGTCATGGCGCAGGATCGAACGCAGGCCACGGGCGAAGGTCAGGCCCTTCTTCTCGTTGACCGGAATCTGCAGCACGCCGGGCAGTTGATATTCCACCGGGTCTTCGATGGTGATGATCTTGTCCACGCCGTGGTTGATCTCGGTGATCATCGCGTACAGCGTGGTGGTCTTGCCGCTACCGGTGGGGCCGGTGACCAGCACCATGCCGTAGGGTTCGGCGGCCAGGCGACGCAGGCTGTGCAGGGTGGCGTCTTCAAAGCCGAGGGCTTCCAGACGCACGCCGCTGACGCGGTCGGCCAGGTCCTGTTTGTCGAGCACCCGCAGCACGGCGTCTTCACCGAAGATGCTGGGCATGATCGAGATACGGAAGTCGATCTGGCGGCCGCTGATGCCGATCTTGAAACGACCGTCCTGGGGCACGCGTTTTTCGCCGATGTCCAGTTCGGCCATGACCTTGATCCGCGAGATCACCTGATCGGCGAATTCGGCGCCCTGGACCTTGCTGATGTTGTTGAGCACGCCGTCGATGCGGTACTTGATCACCAGGCCGTTGCCGGTCACCCCCAGGTGAATGTCACTGGCGTGCATTTTCAGGGCGTCGTACAGCGTCGAGTTGACCAGCTTGACCACGGCGCTGGCGTCTTCGCTGATGCTGGTCAGCGACAGGCTTTCCAGCGCGTCGTATTCATGCTGTTCGTCGCCGTGGGTGCCCAGTGCGGCGACTGCCTGGAAGCCTTCTTCCTGGCGGGCCAGGTAGGCGGCCAGATCGGCGGCGTGGCACAGGTACAGCGCGGCGCCCTGCAGGCATTCGTCGATCCAGGCCAGGCGGCTGTCATCGAAGGGGTCGGCGAACACGCCGATCAGCGCGTCGTCGTGGCGCAGCATGACGAATTCGCGTTTCAGCGCCTGGGCCAGGCTGACCTGATCGAACACCGGGGTGCATTTGAACAGGCTGGCGGCGTCCAGCACCGGATAGTGCAGGGTTTCGCCCAGCGCGCGGATGAAAGTGGCGGGTTCAAGCCCGGACAGGGTTTCCAGGGCATCGAGGGGGCGTTGCCCCTCGCTGGCGGCCTGTTCCCGGGCAGTGGCCAGAAGGCCTGCGGAAAAACGAGCGGGCGGCTCGACTGGCTGAGCCAGCGGCGGTCTCTCGACGACGAGCGTAAGACTTTCCATCGAATGCACTCCCGGACCCTAAAAAAGGAACCACACATTCGACGCGCCGAGTCATCCGTGACTGGTGTGCCGTTTCCTGACTGTCTGAAAGACGTTGCGCCTGAAGATCACGCGACGCTGTCAAACAACCAGGTCCCGGCTAGAGTTTCTCCTCCCCATCGAAGACCACGTTCTCGCTCTGTGGCGACGCGGTCTGCCTGTTGCTGCGACGGTCGGAGTGAACCCAGGTTCCGTCGTACAACTGCAACGGGAACTTCTCAGCCGGGCTGTGTCGACGCTCGATGAACCCGGCAGCTTGCACGGCCTTGTTCGTCGGTCGTCGTTCATTACCCAACAAGTCACAGACAGCTCGAGCCAGTTCGGCCAGCGGGAACGGCTTGAAGAGAATGTGGCTGACACCCAGATCGGTGGCCCGACCGCAGACTTCGCTGGTCGGATGGCCGGTAATCAGGATGAAGTGACACTCCTTCTGTTTCCGTACCGCATCGAGTACCTGAAACCCTTCCATATCGGGTAAGCGAAAATCGAGGACAACCACGTCCGGCCCGAAACCCTGTGCAAGATCGATGGCACCCGCGCCGTCGTTTGCAACCCGGACATCCAGGCTCTTGGCCTCCAGATACGACTGAAGGTTTTGCGCCAGGATCTGTTCGTCCTCTACAACCAATACTTTGTTTAACAAGGTCGACTCCTGAAATCGGGACAGGTCCTGTGGCCCGGTCTGGGGAGTGTTCCCTTGTATAGGTACAAGAGCACTGTTCATGCCAGACCCTCCTCTTTGATTTTTCTTCGCCCATGCCACTGATTTTCTTCAAGAAAAAAGAAAGACCATGGACCCAACTCCATCCCCGTTAACGGGGACCATCGCCATCGGTTGCCGAATTTGTCCCCACAATCGGGGAAAACCCGGGTCATCGCTCACCCGCCCGTTCTATCTTACTGACCGCTCGCAAACGTTGCAGTGCCGCCTGGATCGCCTGCGTGTGGCGCTGTTGGTCCAGCGCCTGGCGGGCCATGGCCAGACCCTGGCGATCATCGATGACGCCAACTGCCACTGTGTTCTCAACTTTGATCAAATGCCAGCCGTACACGGTTCGAATCGGCTCGCTGATCGCCCCGGGCTTGAGGCTGAACGCAGCGTCGGCGAACTCCGACACCATGCTGTCACGAGAAAAATAGCCCAGATCACCTCCTTCCGGCGACCGATTGTCCTGTGAATACTGGCGCGCGAGGCTGGCGAAGTCCTCACCGGCCAGGATTCTGGCCCGCAATGCGAGCAGTTGCTGGCGAGTGGCTTCCACTTTTTCCGGGCCAGCCTGATCGCTGACTTGCAGCAGTATGTGCCGGGCATGGATACGTGGAGGCTGGCTGCGATAGAAGGCTTCGACCTCGGCTTCCTGCGGCGCCTTCACCTGGCTGAGTTCGGCCAGCATGCGCTGACCGGTCAGCTCCCGGCGCAGGTATTCGGTGAAGCTGGCATTGTCGAAACCGGCTTCGGCCAGACGGCGGTTGAAGACTTCCTCGGAGGTGAACTCGCCACGCAGGGCGGCAAGGTTGTCGGCCACGCTTTGATCGTCGACGCGGATGCCGCGCTTGCTGGCTTCCTGCCAGAGCAGTTCCTTGTCGATCAGATCGTTCAGCGCCGCGTCGCGCAGCCGGTTGTAGGCCACCGGATTGCGGATGGCCCCCACCATCCGGCCCTGGGCTTGCAGATAATCGGCAAAATAGTGCTCAAGCTCGACCTGACCGATGTCCACTCCATTGACTCGCGCCACGGCCCTGCCGCCGAACGCAGGATCGGCCACGGCTTCGCTGCGGCTCACCACCAGCAGGATCAGGCTTAACGCCGATAACGCCAAAAACAACGTGTACAACTTGAGTCTCATGGCGATCCCTCACTTCAATAGGCGGCATTGACCCTGACGTACGGACTGATCAGTTCAAACCGCTGTTGCTGCAAATCCACCGTCACCACATGGGCACCCGCCATGCCCAATCGTCGCCCCGGACCGAACCCCAACATCGGGGTCAAGCCGGTCTTCACATCGTGCAACCCTTCCAACGCCTTGATCAGAGGCTCTCGGGCGGGGTTTCGACCGATCTGTCGCAATGCTTCGGCGACCAGCAGCACCGAACAGTAGGCGTCCACCTGGAGCACCGCGTACTGCCCCTTCAGGCCGCTGCGCTCACGTACCCCCGCCAGTGCCGCGCGGCCCTCGGCGGTCCAGTCACTGGGCACGAACGGATAGGCCAGAAACAGCCGCCGGGAAAATTCCGTCGGCAGTTGCCAGACATCCCCCGGTGCCTGGGCCGAACCTGCGAACAGGTACGGCGTCAGCCCCGCCGTTTGCAGCGCATCGCTCATGCCGCGCAGATCGGCGGCACGCCCGAGGAAAAACACCCCCTTGACCCCGGTCATCGTTACGTCCGTGCTGAAGCCCTGCCCGGACACATAAGCGTGCAGGCTGACATCGCTCCATCCTTCGCCATTGAGCCGTTGCTTGAGCAGTTCGGCCTGAATCCGCTCCAGCGGGCTGTCCTGATACACCACCACGGTTTTCTGTTGCGCCAGGCCCAGATGCGTCTCGGCATAGGCGGCCAGTGCCTGCAACTGTTCGGCCTGCCCCGGCAACGGCTCGAAAATCAGCGGGCTGTCCTGTTGCATGCCCAGCAGCGAAATCGAACCGATCAGTGGCACCTGCGCCTGTTCCAGCAGCCCGGCCAGACGCTCGTCCAGCGCCGGCGCCAGTGGCGCGATCAGCGCGAACACGCCGTTTTCCCCGGTCAGGCGCTGCAATGCGGCTTCAGCACTGGCCGCATCCGGGCCCGGATCGGCAATTTCCAGTTCCAGCCGTCGGCCATGGATGCCGCCGGCTTCGTTGATCGCGGCCAGGGCGCCGATCAGCACCGCGGCCACCGTGTCGCCCAGCGGCGCCAGCGCGCCTTCGGCCGGCAGCAAGGTGCCCAGACGCAGGGCCTTGGCCTGCACGCCAGGGTCGGCGTCGTCCTCCAGACGCTTGAGGTAGGCCAGCAGGTTGACCTGATCCTGACTGGACATGACGAAACGCGGCATGGCCGAATCCAGCGGCTGGCCGCCCGGGTCAATGCCTTCGATCACCGCATGGGACAGCGCGCTGTCGCTGTACGGCGGACGGCTGCGCCCTGCCCTGACCTGCTGGGTATACGGCGCGCTCAGGCGCCGCCAGGTGATGTCCGGCGGCCGCACGCCGCCTTCCGGCCTACCGCGTCCGTCGCTGCCATGGCAACCGGCGCAGGGCACGGTGTTCGCCGGGACCGGTGTGCCAGACACCCCGATGCGCGCCGACACCTCGGCCCCGGTCACGGAAATCCCCTCCCGGTACAGACGCTTGCCGGCCGCCTCGGACGGGCTCAGCTCCAGGGCATGGGCTGTTCCGGTCAGGCACCACAGCAGGCTTAACAGCGCCAGCGAGGATTTCATGTCGAGCTCCTTAGCGCCCTGCCACAGGCAGGGTCAGAAACTGCAAACGTTGTGCGATGGCATCGACCGGCGCATCCGGGCGGATCTTCGCCCAGCGCTTGGTCGCTACATCGCCGACGATCAACTGCGTCGAATGCTGTTCGGGGCTGGGGATGATGTGCCCCAGCCTGCCGAGCACCAGGTCCATCTGCTCCTGGGTGCCGGTGAGGAACCGCCAGTTCGGTCCGTCGACACCCTGCTTGACCGCGAAGGCCTTGAGCACCTGCGGCGTATCACGCTGCGGGTCGCTGGTCAGGGTGATGAAATGCACCTTGCTCGCCAGCGGCTCACCCATGGCCTCGCGCACGTCACGCAACTTGCGGGTGATCAGCGGGCAGGCGTCCTGGCAATGGGTGAACACCACGTTGAGCAGCACCAGCTTGTCCTTGAGTTCGTCACTGAAGAAACGCACGGTGTTGCCGTCCTGATCCTTGAGCGGCGTGTCGGTGAAATAGGTCAGCGCGTCATGGGTGCCGCTGGACGGCGGCGCCACCGTGACCGGCGCGGCCTTGGCCAGGGTGGGCGCCTCGTGGTTTTCATGGGCCGAGGCGGTTTGAGCGGCCAAGGTCATGGCCATGAGCACCGCAGCTCTTCGTAGGAGTGAGCTTGCTCGCGATTGCGGACTACCCGTCAATGCGTCATGGACTGGACTGACACTATCGCGAGCAAGCTCACTCCTACAGAGAGTGGAGTCGCCGCCGGCAAGCCGGACTGCTACGGCGCGCGCATGGCTCACGGCTTTCATGGCAGATCCCCCATCACATACACCCCATGCTTGACCGGTTTGGCGACGCGGTCGGCGCGCAGTTGCTCCACGCGTTCGACCAGTTGCGCCGGGTCGGCGAAGCCGTAATAGCGGGTCCAGTGGCTGCTGCGGCCGTCGCCGACCATGATCAGCGGCGGATGGTTGGCAGGGTCGGCGGTCCAGGTGCCCAGGCCCTTGAGGGTGGCGTCGATGTTCTGCGGCGTGCCGGTCAGCCAGGCCCAGCCCGGGCCGTTCTGGAAGCGGTTGGCGTAACTGAGCAGGCGTGCCGGCGTGTCGCGCAGCGGGTCGACGGTGATCGAGACGATCTGCACATCGGTGCCGACCTTGGCCCCCAGTTGCTTCTGCACCTTGGCCATGATCGACGACACCACCGGGCAGACCGTGGTGCAGGTCGTATAGACAAAGCCCATGACCACGATGCGGTCACTGACCAGATCGCGCTTGAGGTTCACCGGCTGCCCGTGCTGATTGGTCAGGGAGACGTCGGCAAAGCGCACCACGGCGTTTTCCTCGGTCACCGGTTTCTGCTGCTGCGCATGGTCGGCACCGCCGTGGGCAAAGGCCACGGAAGTACCCTGGGCGATCAACAAAGCCAACATCGAAACTGCAAATACGGCTTTCATGGCGTCATCCTGTCTGAAACAGAGGGGCTTTGGTCGTTCAGGTGTACCGGCGACTTGTCCACCGGCATCACCCGCAAGCTGGCGTAGGACTGCTCGTTGGAGCGGATCCCCAGGGATTCCGAGCGCACGTGCAGGTAATAGGCACCGGTCTCGCTGAGGTCGGCGTGCGCTTCGTAGATACCGTCACCGATTTCGGTGGCCAGCACTTCCCGTGGCCGCGAACTGGGCGCGAGGAAGTAGCGCAGGTAAACGTCCTTGGCGCCGGTCATCGGCTTGTCGCCACGGCCCTGCACCAGGCGGATGCGGATTGGCACCAGTTGCCCGACCGGTTCGAAGCGGCGTTCCAGCAGGAACGTCACCCGTGGGATGGCCAGGCGTTTTTCCAGAGCCGGATTGACCTCGATCTGGGTGGCAAAGCAATGGATGACCTGGGGCTGGTTGAGCATGAACGCCACGTCGAACTTGCCGGCGCTGGGCAGCCGCACCCGTGAGCTGTAGACCCCCGGTTCGACCTCGCGCAGGCTGCGGTCGATCACCCGCACCGCGCGGGCGGCGTTGCCCCGGTTGGGGTAGCCGGACATCGGCGCGTTCATGCCTTCGGCGTAGAAATAGGTGGTGTTGTCCACCGGGTTGACCACGAACACCGCATCGTTGTCCCGCGCCGGGCTCAGCCCCGACGCCAGCGGCAGGTCGCCGGCCAGGCGCGGCGCCGAAGGGCCGGCCTCGAAGGATTGCAGGATCGGCTTGCGGTCCTTGCCCAGGCTGGACAGGTTGATCATGGTCACCCGGGGCGATGCCAGGCCGCGGATGTAGGCGTAATTCTGGGTGATGCTGACCTGGAACGGCTCCGGCGAGACTTCCAGATCGTGGATGACGCTGTCGCTGGCAGCGTCGATCACCACCGCGTGATTGTTGAAGGTGTTGAGCACGAAACCGAAGCGACCGTCATCGCTGAAGCTCATCGGACCGATGCCCTGATGCGCGGCAATCACCTTGCGCACGTCCAGGCTCTTGGCGTCGATCACCGTGACGGCGCCGTCCTGACCGTCGGCCACGTAGACCGCGTCGGACAATGGCGAATAGGCCACCGACAGCGGCCGCGTGCCGGTTTTCAGGGTCTTGCTGGGCGACAGGCTGGCGATATCGAAGATGTCCACGGTGCCGGCGTCACGGCTGCTGACAAAGGCGTAGCGCGAATCCTTGCTGAAGGCGATTTCGTGATGGCCGAGGCCGGTTTTCAGGAAGGTCAGCACTTTCATGGTCTGCGCGTCGATTACCGTGACGCCGCTGGAGGCTTCGTCCGGTGCGTTGTTGCCGACCCACAGATAGCGCTCGTCCGGCTGCAATGCCACCCGCAGCGGGTTTCTGCCGGCCGGCACGCTGAGCAGCACCTGGAATTTTTCCGCGTCGATGATCGCCACTTCGTCGGCATTGGGCATCGACACGAACACGCGCTTGTCGTCGTTGGTCGAGGTCCAGTCCATGCCCGGTTGCTTGAGGGCGATGCGGCTCATGGTGCTGGTGATGCCGCCCACCGACACGGTCGGGTCGATCACCGTGGCGCTGGCGTCCTTGTTCAGCACCATCAGGAAATAGCTGTTGAGGTCGAGCAAGGGTCGCGCGCCAATGGTGCTCTTGAGGTACAGGCCGACCCGCGACTTGCACTGTGCATCACGACTGCCGGCCTGCTCGTCAGCCACTGCCGGGTCCAGCCAGGCGCCCGGCGCGACGCCCGGCAACGGTTGGCCGGTGGCGCTGTCGGTGACGCTGAAACGCACGTCGGCGAACATGCCCTCCATCAATTTGTCGCCGTTCAGCGGCCGCGCTTCGAACTTGACGGTCACGCCGTTCTTGATCAATTGCCGGTCGTTGCCCAGCCCCGGCAGGGCCGGCGGGTTGTCATTGGCACCCAGCGCCAGATTGGCATCCTTGAGCGGATCGCCCGAATGCCCCATGAGCGTCAGCGTCACCGCCAACGCGCCACCTGCAAACGCCCCTCTGATCCATCCGTTCACGCTGCACCCCCTGTGGCACCTGACGCCGTCGCGTCGATGCCGATGAGTTGGGTCGGGCCGGCCCCTGTTGTTCTTGTACAGGCCGGCCTCTTCGTCTGGTCTCCGGGCCCTACTGCGCCACGGCTGGTTCTGGATCGTTGGTCACCCGCAGGATGCCCCACAGGCCCGAGACGTTGCCGAACCCGGCATAGTCGCGGAACAGGTAATCACCCGGTACGGCGTTGGCGCCCCCGGCACTCGGGAACATGAGACTGAAATGTGCCGCCGGCAGCAGGCTTTCCTGGGCGCCGATGTACAGCGACATCGGGTTATAGGCAAAGCGCACCGAACCCACCCCAGACGTTGCCATCGGGTAACCGCCGGTGTCGGACTTCTCGGCCTGGTACGGCGCCGTCGGCCAGACATGCCCGTCGAGCTGGAACGTAGTACCGCGACTGCCACCACCCGGTACGGTCAGGTGAGTGCGGAACGGTTGCCCCGGCTTGGCGTACAACACCGGCGTCTCCGGATCGCCGCCGACCAGCGCGTTGCTGTAGGCCATGTGCGCGTTGGGCACATCGGCGAAGCCATGGCCGTCGGCATGTCCGAACGGCGCATCGGGGGCCAGGCCGAAGCGATACCACAGCGGCTCAGTGCGGTAGTTGATCGCCATGCCGGAGTTGTCCTGCGGGTCGGCCGGCACACCGTTGCCTTCCGCCGCCAGGTTTTCCACCGGCCGACCATTGGCCCAGCGCATGTTCAGCGACTTCTGCATGACCAGCATGAAGTCCCGGTAGGCGCTCTGCCCGGTGACGTTGACCGTGGCGTTGGCACGGGAACGGCTGTCCTCGGTCCAGGTCGCACCGAACGGCATGATGGTCATGGCACCGGCCAGGCCTTTCTGCGGCTGTTTGATCATGTCCGCCGGGGTCAGGTTGAAACCACCGAACTCCACAGGCGTGCTGTTGATGTTGTCGACCGCACGGCCCAGTTGCGACACCGGTTTGCCTTCACGTTCCAGATGGCCGGCGTAGTACTGATAGGTGCGGGTCGGCCAGGCGCCCGAGGTGCCCACCCGTGGGGCCACAGTCTGGATCGGGTTGAGGCCGACGTTGAAGCCGTCCGATTTGGTGATGTCGTAGGCCAGCAACTGCGAGTGCATGCCGACATGGCTCGACGGCCGCATCAGATTGTTGTTGAAGGTGGTCGAGCCCTGGCCGCTGTTGCGGTCGCGTTTGACCGTGCCGGCCATCACCGCGTAGCTCGGCAGGTCGGGCATCGCGCTCGGCAGGCGGTTTTCCAGGGTCACGTTGATGCAGTCACCGGCAGCGGCGCGCAGCATCAGCGGCTCGATGGGGACACCGGCTTTCAGCTTGCCGGTGACCGGGTCGAGGTCGGCCTTGCGCACGAACATGATCGCGGTCGGATCGTGCAGCGGTCCGGACTGGCCACCGATGGTCAGGGTCAGGCCGGTTTCCTCGTCGGTCACCGTGGCTTGCGGGATGGTGGTCGCCCGCTTGTTGTAGACCAGCGTGCCACCGGCCGCATTCAGCGGCGCACCGACGTGCTGGCCCTGCCCCGGCGCATCGCCGATGGTCAGGTTCAGCGGATTGCCGAGGATGTCGTTGGCCAGCGCTGCCACCACTTCGAAGTTGCGCTGGACGGTTGGCCGGGTGCCGACACCGTTGGCATTGGTAGTGACACGGGGGCAAACGCCGTCGAACGCGGTGGTATTGCGCCCGATCACCGGTTTCGGGTTGTTTGGCAGAGCGAACAGGTCGTTACGCTGCGAACCGTAGTTGCGCATGATGCCCCAGATACCGTTCCAGTAACCCTCCAGGGACGCATCCATCGAGTACAGATAGTCGCCGGTATCGCTGGCCGCGCTGGACATCGTGGAAATCGGCGCGTTGAAGCCCATCTGTTCGGAGATGCCGACCATTTGCGAAGACTTCCAGCCGGAGTTCGAACTGTTGCCGAAACCGGTACCGGACTGCAGCCACTTCACGCCGTGCAGGGTCACGTTGTGCTCCTCCTCATGGCCGCCAGCATGCAGGCGCAGCCGCACATTGTCGCCAGTATAGGTGCGCAACATCGGCGTGAACGGGTCACCCGGCAGGTCGCCGCCACGGTTGATGTGCGGCGGGAACCGGGTCACGCCGCCGGTCGGTCCGGTGGCCTGAGTGATCGCGCTCGGGGCCAGGTTCAGCGCCGGAATTGCACGGTCGGTACGGGTTTGCAGGGCGTAGGCCAGATCACCGGCCAGGCCTGCTGCCTGCATGCCCGGCTTGCCGTCCGGCGCCGTGCGGTTCGGGTCATAGATCCGTAACCCGACCGGCTCGTGCCGATAGTTGACGACGAAGATGCCCGGATCATCCACCGAAATCGCTTGCGGACAAGGCCGTAGCGGGCAGCCTTCCAGCTCGCCGCTGCCGGCTTCCAGCACCGAATCCAGCAGGTTCGCTGCCGCCTTGCGCCCTGGCGGGTTGATCGCATAGCGGAAGGTGTTGGCGCTGACCGGGAAGGCCTGGCCGTTCGGCACACCATTGGGGCCGGCACCGACATACACCCCGGCTTCATAGGCATGCACGAAGTCGCTGTATTCCATGAAGAACTCGCGATAGCTGTCGTTCTTGCCGTCGCCGTCCAGATCGCCGGTAGTGATCACCGCCTGCCATGAGGTCGGACCGCCGTCCTGACGGGCGCCGCTGTACAGCTGCTCGCCGGTTTCCGAGTGGAACCAGGTGGAACCGGCCGGTTCGGCCAGCACGGTGGCGTACAGGCCCAGTTGCTGGTGGGTCGACGGGCCGAGGTGGTCGTGGGTGAAGATGGTGCCCAGGCCACGGTCGACGCCTTTGGTGTTGACCACGGGGTCGGCGAACCAGCGCTGCATGGCCGTGCGCGCACCGAGCCAATCGGCGCGGCCGTACTGCCCGAAATACGGGTGTGCCTTGGCTTTCGGACAGGCTTGCGTGCCGTCGCGCGGGTCGACGTCGGTGCACTGGTTGAAGGAACGGATGGCATGGATGCGCTCGACCACGGTAGCCGGCGAAAGCAGGCCGTCTTCGTAGTTCCAGCCGTTGGCCGAACCGTCGGCTGCGGTCAGGTCCCATTTTGGCAGGTGAATGTGCTGGCCGATCACGTCGGTCGGCGTACGCACCTGATAGTCATCCAGCTCGTAATAGTTGGGGATCAGGTTGGTCTGCTGGTACATCACGCAGTCGAAGGTGTTGATGCGCATCACCAGCGGTTCCGGCGGACGCTGCTTGTTGATCACCGGCCAGACGTCTTCCCACAGCGCCAGGATGCGCGCCTGCGGGAAGTGATAGCCGACTTTGTTGTACACCGCGTCGAATTGCAGGTTGGCGGCCTTGTACACCCGTGGCCGGTCGGCGCTGTACGGCGAAGAGCCGGTGAACGACATGCCGCTGGTGCTTTCGCCACTGTGGAAGGTGCCGCTGCCGGCGGCCGTGGTCAGGCGCTTGCCGGTGTCGTCCATGCACGGTTCATAGAATGGTGCGCCGGCCACCGGCAAGGCACCGTTGGTACGGAACGCCTTGGCGACGAACTGTTTGCCGGGCAGCAGGGCGAAACTCGGGTGATCGGCCTTGGCATGGAAGCGCATGGCGGCCTGTTCGACATCCGTGCCCTCTTCCGGCATGAACACCGCCTTGGCCTTGTGTACGACCTTCGACAGGTCGGTGACCGTGGTCACGGTTTGCGCCTCGCCGCCAGCCGCCACGCCGTCCAGTGCATGGCGCGGCAGACCGCCGTCCCAGCCACCGGATTGCAGCGGGTCAAGGTTGGCCCACAGGGCATTGCCGCTGCTGCGCAGGGCCTGGGCCTTGGCGGCATCGAGCATGTCCAGCGGCGGGGTTGGCGGACGCTGGCCGACGGTGCTTTCCATACCGCCGATCCAGAACGGATAGCCAGGGTTTTTCAGCGAGCCATCGGCGTTGCGGTTGGCTTCACTGCGGTCGACCAGCACCACCGAGCCGATCACTTGCTGACCGCCGCCGCTGGTCTGATGAGCGTCGTCGTCATCGTCATCCTCGTCGTCGGCGTCGTCATTGGCCGCCACCAGCTCGCCGAGTTTGGGGACCACGGCAACCTTGCCCGGCATCGGCGCCATGGCCTTGCCCGGTAACGGCACGATGGCCGGAATTGGTGTGCCCGCAACGATTTCACCGTCCGGCAATGCGCGGGCACCCGCAGCCGGTTTACCGCTGCGCAAGGCAAACGGAGTGGTGTGGAACCCATCGTTGCTGGCCTGGGAAACAGCCAGCTTGGTTCCCTCCTCGAATACGTCGTGTACGCGCCACATGGTCCACATGCCCTGGGCAAAGTGCGGATAGAAGTGGCAGTGATAGATCGCGTCGCCCGACACCCGGTTGCGGTTGCCCGAACCGCCGTTGGCGATTTCGTAGGTGTAGCCGACACCCGGCCCGATGCCCTGGGCATCCATGTAGTCGGAGTTGTCGTCGTTGGGGTTGAACAGCCACTGGTGCCCGTGCAGGTGGAAGATGTGCTGTTCCTTGCCGTTATGGGTGTTGCGGATCTTGACCATGTCACCGATGTAGCTGTGGTTGACGTTGGACGGTTCCGACGGATACAGCGCCATGCTCGCCTTGATGCCGGTGGCATCCTTGGGCGGCACCTGACCGGGCAGAATGCTTTCCAGGCCGACGTTGGCCGGTACGTCCACCAGCATGCCGATGTCGCCGACGGTGTGGGAACTGAGGAAGAATTCTTCATAGGCACACGACAGGCAGTCGTGCATCGGCCCCACGCCCAGACGGTTGGCGATCACCTCGGCACCGATGCCGCCGGAGCCATAGTTGATCATGAAGGCGTCGCGGGTCGGCTCCAGCATGTGGCCGAACACCGGGTCGGCGAAATAGCCGGGGAACGCCTGGGTCACCGCCGATTCGTCGTTGAACACGGCAGCGAAGTCACGGAATGGCTCCAGCCGGTTGGGGTACGCCGGGTTGCGCTTGCCGATGCTTTCCAGCGGGTAGGTCGACGGCGGAAAGCTGCCGTCGGTGTTGGGCCCCATGACCACGGCATCGGTTTCGCTGTTGATGATTTCGTTGCCGTTGACCATGTTGATGATCGGTTTGCCGGCCTTGCCCTCTGTGGTCCAGGGTTGGCGATCCGGATAACGGGCTTCGTAATCGACGATCGGCTGACCGGTCGGCGCACGGCCGACACTGGCCAGGCGCATTTCCTCTTCGTTGAGCACGTTGCGATAGGCGCGCGCACCCTTCGGCAGCACCACCACCTGGGCGAACAGGCCGTTGGCCATGTTGCCGGAGGTGCCTTCACCGCCGAAGGTGGCGGCCTGACTGTTGGCGTTGAACGCGCCTTCGCGTTCGGCATACAGGGTGTAGGAGCGAGTGGCGCCGGGGGCCAGCAGGAAATTGCCGTTACGCCCGACGTTGGACGACATGTCGGCGATGCTGTTCACCGCCTGCATGCCGTTGACCGAGAAGCCTACGTAGCGCTCGCTGACCTGGTCATTGACCACGAACTCGTGAGGCATGCCGCCGCCAGACGGTTGCGCTGCGTTCTCGCCCTCTTCACCCTCGCCGCCTTCAGGCTCCTCGGGTTCAAAACCATCGCTGTTGGGGTTGGCCTGGGGCGCCAGCAGGTTCTGCAGGGTCACCGTCAGGCAATCCCCGGCCGCCACACGCAACACCATCGGCCGCGGACGCTTGTCCGGGCGCAACGACACCCGGCCCGGCACTGCGGCGCCGCCCTGGGTCAACAGCACGTTATTTTCATCGACCACATCGCCACGCAGCGCATAGATCATGCCGTTGGCATTCTGCGCGCCGAGGCGGTTGTACATCAGGGGCTGATCCAGGGCCACGACATTGGCCACCAGATTGCGCTCGCAGCGTACAGCTGCTTCGACCGTGTCTTCGACCGCCAGCAAGGCGCCCGCTGACAGCAGGAAATTGAGCAAACGGGATGAGTTGAGCCGCTTCATCGTGACGGGTCCTCCGTAACGGATCGGATACAGAACTGCACGTAAAAGAGCTTTAGCAATGACCGTGCCACAAATTCAACTCTTTAAAATCAAGCAGTTACACGCAAACATCTGACAATTGGGGGAATGACAACAATTGCCAACAACGGCCAGTCCCCGGAAGTGGGGAAATGCCCCACTGGCTCGACAAGCCCCAGATCCGGCTTGCCAACGCGCATCCTGTAGGAGCTGGCTTGCCCTGCGACCGGCTGCGGAGCAGGCGTAGAACCTGTGCATGCGGTCTGTCTGACACACCGCATTTATCGGATTTACGACTGCTTCGCAGCCGGTCGCAGGGCAAGCCAGCGCCTACAAGGGATTGCGCAAAATGATTGTTCAATTGGTCACCGCCGGGTTCGCATCGCCCAGCAGGCGGTGGTAATCGCGCAGCACATCCGGCACATAACGCTGAGTCTCGGCGAACGGCGGGATGACGTTGCCGCGCTTGCTCACCGCTGCGGGGCCGGCGTTGTAGGCGGCCACGGCGAGGGAGATGTCGTTGTCGAACATCACCATCAGCTGTTTGAGGTATTTGGCCCCGCCCTGGATGTTGGCGGTCGGGTCCCAGACGTTGTCGACCCCCATGTCGCGGGCGGTGTCGGGCATCAATTGCATCAGCCCTGCCGCGCCCTTGGGCGAGCGCGCCGACGGGTTGTAGGCCGATTCGCTGCGGATCACCGCGTGGATCAGCTCAGGCGGCAGATCGTTGCTGGCCGCCGCCTCCGAGACCTCCCGGGCATAGGGCCGCAGACTGATGCTCATGCTTTTTTCGTCACTGCCACTGGCGGCAGCCACCGCCGTCGCCACTGGGGCCAGCGACACCGGCTCGCGGTACACCTGCTGCACGTCACGGCCGGCCCGTTTGACGTTGGAAATGATGTAGCCGCCGTTCGGCCCCTTCGAGATGTACACGTCGGCCTGGGCGGCCAGCGGCAATATGCACAGCGTAAGCAACACGCCTCTGAACGTACGCTCAAGGTCCATCCGTGCCTCCTCGGGCACGACGCTAAAACTGGGGGTTATTCCCCAACTGCGGTGCCACGAAAGGGGTGGGAGCAAAGGCTGTGCCGGACTTGCACCCGGCGCAAAGGCGCGGCCCAGCGGGCCCGCAGAAAAAGCTCAAGGCCGGGGCCCGTGGCGCGCACGGCAATTGCATGAGCCCTTGGGACAACCCAGTTTGCGGAGGTTCCCATGGGGATTTTCACCCGTTGTGCGCAGTCCCGTCGTCAACACCCGGCAGCCCGTCGACAACAGGGATTCACCCTGCTCGAACTGCTGGTGGTACTGGTGGTGCTTGGCTTGCTGGCCGGCATCGTCGCGCCCAAATATTTCAGCCAGCTGGGACGTTCCCAGGCCAAGGTCGCCAAGGCGCAGATCGAGGGCCTGTCCAAGGCGCTGGACCTGTACCGCCTGGAAGTGGGCCATTACCCCACCACCGAACAGGGCCTGCAGGCGCTGGTCACGGCACCGGCCGAAGAAACCCGCTGGACCGGGCCGTATCTGCAAAAAGCCGTGCCGCAGGACCCTTGGGGCCGTAACTACATCTACCGCTACCCCGGCGAGAACAGCGAGTACGACCTGATGTCGATGGGCAAGGATGGTCAGCCCGGTGGCGAGGGCGAAGACGCTGAAGTCACCAACTGGCAGTGACGACCATGAAATATACGATCAAGGCCGTGGGTAAGCGCGGCGAAGTCTTGTCCCTGGCGATGGATGCCGACAGTTCGATCGACGCCCAGGGCATGGTGGAAGCCCAGGGCATGCGCGTGCTCAACGTGCGCGCCGAATCGCGCTGGGAGATCCGTGGCTGGCGGCGCCCGGAAAATTTCAACCTGGTGCTGTTCAGCCAGGAACTGACCACCCTGCTCAACGCCGGGTTGCCGTTGATCGACGCGCTGGAGAGTCTGGCGGAAAAGGAAACCGCGCCCCAGGCGCGCAAGACCCTCGGCGGGCTGGTGCGGCTTCTATATGAAGGCAAATCGTTTTCCCAGGCCTTGACCCAGTTTCCGGCGGTATTCCCCACTTTGTACGTGGCGCTGGTGCAGTCCAGTGAAAAGACCGGCGCGGTCGGTGAGGCGCTGGGCCGTTATGTGTCGTACCGCAAGCGCATGGACGAAGTGCGCCAGCGCATCGTCAGCGCCTCGGTCTACCCGATGCTGCTGTTGATCGTCGGCGGCGCGGTGGTGCTGTTCCTGATGGGTTACGTGGTGCCGCGCTTCAGCCTGGTGTTCGAAGGGCTGGGTTCGAATCTGCCGTGGCTGTCGCGGGTGCTGATGGAAACCGGGATGTTCCTCCACGCCCACCAGATGGACTTCGCCATGGGCCTGGCCGCGTTCATCATCGGCATGGCGGTGCTGGTGCGCCAGCGGCGTTTCCGCCTGGCGTTCAACCGCACCATCGAACGGGTACCCACCGTGCATCAGCGGGTGTTCATGTACGAGCTGGCGCGGTTCTATCGCTCGCTGGGGATTCTGCTGCAAGGCGGTATCCCGATCCTCACCGCCATGGGCATGGTCCGCAACCTGCTGGGCAGCGCCTCGCAAATCCGCCTGGACCAGGCCAGCGAACGCATCCGCGAAGGTCAGGCGCTGTCGGTGGCGCTGGAGCAGAACAACCTCGCCACGCCGGTATCGCTGCGCATGCTGCGCGCCGGGGAACAATCGGGGAATCTGGGCCAGATGATGGAGCGCACCGCGGATTTCTACGACGAAGAAATCAGCCGCTGGATCGAATGGTTCGTGCGTCTGTTCGAGCCGTTGCTGATGACCTTTATCGGCTTGCTGATCGGCCTGATCGTGATCCTGATGTACATCCCGATCTTTGAACTGGCGTCGAGTATTCATTGAGGTGATCGGCGCGCTCTACGCCCCCCTGCACGCGCTGGCGTGCCCCGCGATCTTTTGTAGGAGCTGGCTTGTCCTGCGACCGGCGACGAAGTCGTCGTAAAACCTGCGCACGCGGTCTGTCTGACGCACCGCATTTATCGGATCTACGACTGCTGCGCAGCCGGTCGCAGGGCAAGCCAGCTCCTACAGGGATTGCGTTCCATTGCTGAATTCATGGCAGCACTGCATGCACCTTTATGGCGATTATCAACACAGTCCTCTGCCCCTAAGATCTTCCTCAACGGCCCGCACAACGCGGCCACACTTCGAGGAAGACAGCATGAAAGTCTGGTTCATTACTGGCGCATCCCGTGGCTTCGGCGCTCTGATCACTGAAAAGGCCCTGCAACAAGGCGACGCGGTCATCGCCACCGCACGCAAGCCGGCCGATGTCATCGCCCGTTTCGGCGACCACCCCAACCTGCTGGCGACCCGCCTGGACGTGACCCGCGAACAGGACGCCATCGACGCCGTTGCCGCCGGGGTCGAGCGTTTCGGGCATATCGACATTCTGGTCAACAATGCCGGTTACGGTCTGCTGGGTGCGGTGGAAGAATCCAGCAGCCAGGAAGTGGAAAACGTCTACGCCACCAACGTCTTCGGCCTGCTGAAAGTCACCCGCGCCGTGCTGCCGCACATGCGCCAGCGTCGCAGCGGGCACATCATCAACATCTCGTCCATCGGCGGTTATGACGCGTTTACCGGTTGGGGCGTGTACGGTTCGACCAAGTTCGCCGTGGAGGGCCTGAGCGATGCGATGTACATCGAACTCAAGCCGCTGGGCATCAACGTCACCGTGGTGCAACCGGGCTTCTTCCGCACCGACTTCCTCGATGAGCAATCGCTGATCAGTACCCAGGCCATCATCGACGACTACGCCGACACCGTGGGCGCCATGCGCAGCTTCGCCGCCGATGCCAACCACGCCCAGCCCGGTGACCCGACCCGTCTGGCCGACGCCTTCATCACCCTGGCCAACGCCGAAAACCCGCCCCGCCGCCTGCCGCTGGGCAGCGACACCGTGGCGCAGATCGGCATCAAGCATGAGCATGTGAATGCCGACCTGAAAGCCTGGGAAAGCGTGGCACGGTCGACCGACTTCCAAAGCTGACTTTGTGGTGTGAGGCACATCTCAGCCCGGCACCGGCCCTGTGGGAGCGGGCTTGCCCGCGAAGGCGGTGGATCAGTCAGCACAACATTGACTGGACTGATGTCTTCGCGAGCAGAGCTCCCTCCCACGGATTTTGTGGTGTCAGGTGCAACTCGGCCCGGCACCGGCCATGTGGGAGCGGGCTTGCCCGCGAAGGCGTCGGGTCAGCAGCACAACATTGACTGGCCTGACGCCTTCGCGAGCAGAGCTCCCTCCCACAGTTTTTGTGGTGTCAGGTGCAGCTCGGCCCGGCACCGGCCATGTAGGAGCGGGCTTGCCCGCGAAGGCGGTGGGTCAGTCAGCACAACATTGACTGGCCTGACGCCATCGCGAGCAGAGCTCCCTCCCACAGGTTTTGTGGTGTCAGGTGCAGCTCAGCCCGACACCGGCCCCGTAGGAGCGCGCTTGCCCGCGATGGCGGTGGGTCAGTCAGCACCACATTGGCTGGTGTGACGCCTTCGCGAGCAGGGCTCCCTCCCACAGGTTTTGTGGTGTCAGGTACATCTCAGCCCGGCACCGGCCATGTAGGAGTGAGCTTGCTCGCGATTGCGTTCGTTCAATCGCACCGATGTCGTCTGACAATCCGCCATCGCGAGCAAGCTCACTCCTACAATGACTCGGGGTGTGCACAGGAATTTCGAAAACTCCATACCGTAGGAGCGCGCTTGGTCTGGGCAGCATTCGGGCGATAGCGTCGGTTCAATCACAACCGCGCTGGCTGACCCACCTGCCCCGTGGCATCCCAGCCGCCACCCAGTGCCTTGTAGATGGCGACGATGGCCCGGTATTGGTCGGTTTCTCCGGACGCCTGGGCATCTTCGGCGGCCAGGCGTTCGCGTTGGGCGTCGAGGAGGATCAGGTAGTCGGCGGTGCCTTCGCGGTACTGGATCTCGGCGAGGTCGGCGGCCTTGCGGCTGGACTCGCTCTGCCGCACCAGCGACTGCAATCGCTGCTGACGCTTGCTGTAATCACTGAAGGCATTGTCGGTTTCCTCCAGCGCCAGCAACACGGTCTGCTCATAGTGCGCCATCGAACCCTCCGCCTCCGCCTTGGCGCCACGCAGGCGGGCCCGTACGCTGCCCAGGTCGAACGCCGCCCAGGTAATGCTCGGGCCCAGCCCCCAGGCCTGCGCCGCCCCCGAACCGAGTTGCGAACCCCGCGCTGCGGTAAACCCGAGAAAACCGCTGAGGCTGACCCGTGGGAACAGGTCCGCCGTGGCAACCCCGACATTCGCCGTCGCCGCCGCCAGTTGCCGTTCGGCGCTGCGCACGTCACTGCGCCGTTGCAGCAATTGGCCGGGGTCGCCCACCGGCAGGTTTTTCGAGATCGCCGGCAGCTCCTTGGGCGCCAGGTCCACGCTCAATTGCTCCGGACGCTCGCCCAGCAAGGTGGCGATGCGGTTGCGCTGATGCACCTGCTCGGCCTGCAACGCCGGAATGCTCGCCTCCACCGCCGCCAGCCGCGCATCGGCGCGCACCACGTCGATATCGTTGCCCAGCCCTTCATCGCGCAGTTGCACGGTGACGCCACGGGAATCCTGCTGGTTCTTCAGGTTGTTGCGGGCGATCTTCTCGCGCAATTGCGCACCGCGCAGCTGACCGTAGGCATCGGCCAACTCGGCAATCATGCTCACCCGCAACTGATCGAGGTCGGCCAGCGCCGCATCCTGCTGCGCGGTACTGGCTTCCAGCTCGCGCTGGATCCGTCCGAACAGGTCGATCTCCCAGGCCATGTCCAGCCCCAGGTCGTAGCGCTCGATATTGACCCGCTGTTCGGTCTGCCCCGGCACCTGCGCCCTGCCCAACTGGCTGCTGGCGCGGCTGGTGACCACCGGCAGCGCGTCGTTGCTGATGTCGTCGCGGATCGCCCGCGCCGATTTCCAGCGGGCGAAAGCGACGCGCAGATCGCGGTTGTCCTGCAACGACCGGCTGACCAGTTGATTCAACGTCGGGTCGTCGAACTGCTGCCACCACAGGCTTTCGAAATGGCTGCGGTCATAACTGCCGGCCTGTGCCGAAACGACAGTAGCGTCCGGCGTGTCCGGGGTCTTGTAGTCCGGGCCGACCGCACAGGCCGCCAAAGCCAGCGCCAGCAGGCTCGGGGTGAACAGTTTCAACAGGCTCATCAGTGCGCCTCCGGATTCAGAGCGGCCGAAGCATGGGCCCGGGCGGCCTTGCGCGCCTTGCCACGTTCGACGAAGTTGCGGATCAGAACGAAGAACACCGGAGTCAGCAGCAGACCGAAGAAGGTCACGCCCAACATGCCGGAGAACACCGCCACGCCCATGGCATGACGCATTTCGGAACCGGCGCCGGACGATGTCACCAGCGGGATCACGCCCATGATGAAGGCGAACGAGGTCATCAGAATCGGCCGCAGACGCATGCGGCAGGCTTCCAGCACCGCATCCAGCGGCGACAGACCTTCGTCCTGTTTGTCCTTGGCGAACTCGACGATCAGGATCGCGTTCTTGCACGCCAGCCCCACCAGTACGATCAGGCCGATCTGGGTGAAGATGTTGTTGTCGCTGCCGGCGATGATTACCCCGGCGATGGCCGACAGCAGGGTCATCGGCACGATCAGGATCACCGCCAGCGGCAGGCTCCAGCTCTCGTATTGCGCGGCCAGTACCAGGAACGCCAGCAGCACGCACAGCGGGAAAACAAACAGCGCGGTGTTGCCGGACAGAATCTGCTGGTAGGTCAGGTCGGTCCATTCATAGGTCATGCCCCGTGGCAGTTCTTCGGCCAGCAGTTTTTCCATTGCCGCCTGGGCCTGGCCCGAGCTGTAGCCCGGCGCCGGGCCGCCGTTGATTTCGGCGGTGATGAAACCGTTGTAGTGCATGACCCGGTCCGGGCCGGACACGCTGCTGACCTTGACGAACGTCGCCAGCGGGATCATCTCGCCCTTGTCGTTGCGCACTTTCAGCTGGCCGATCTGCTCGGGGTCCTGACGGAACGATTGCTCGCCCTGGACGTTGACCTGATAGGTGCGGCCGAAGCGGTTGAAGTCGTTGGCGTACAGCGAGCCCAGATAGACCTGCAGGGTGTCGAAAATGTCGCTGATCGCCACGCCGTGGGTCTTGGCCTTCTCGCGGTCGATGGCAGCGTCCACCTGCGGCACGTTGACCGTGTAACTGGTGAACAGGTTGGCCAGTTCCGGAATGCTGCGGCTCTTGGTGATGACGTTCATGGTTTCCTTGTACAGCGCGTCATAACCGAGGTTGCCACGGTCCTGAATCTGCAGGCGGAAACCGCCAATGGTGCCCAGGCCCATCACCGGCGGTGGCGGGAACACGGCGGTGTACGCTTCCTGGATACCGGCGAACTTCTGGTTCAGCGAGCCGGCAATGGCGCCCGCAGACATGCCCGGGTCCGTGCGCTCTTCGAACGCACTCAGGCCGATGAACACCACGCCGTTGTTGGGGCTGTTGGTGAAGCCGTTGATCGACAGACCGGGGAACGCCACAGCGCTGTCGAAGCCCGGTTCTTTCATGGCGATGTCGCCCATCTTCTTGATCACGTTTTCCGTGCGATCGAGGCTGGCGGCGTCCGGCAATTGCGCGAAGGTCACCAGGTACTTCTTGTCCTGAGTCGGCACGAAACCGGTCGGCGTGGTGGTAAAGCCGATGTAGGTCAGGCCGATCAGCCCGGCGTACATCACCAGCGCCACGCCACTCAGGCGTACGACCCGGCGCACGGTGCCGACATAGCCATGGCTGGCTTTCTCGAACACCCGGTTGAACGGCCGGAACAGCCAGCCGAGCAGCCCATCCAGCACCCGCGAGAAACGGTCCTTCGGCGCGTCGTGGCCCTTGAGCAACACGGCGGCCAGCGCTGGCGACAGAGTCAGCGAGTTGAACGCCGAGATCACCGTGGAGATGGCGATGGTCAGCGCGAACTGTTTGTAGAACTGCCCGGTCAACCCGGAAATGAACGCTGCCGGGACGAACACCGCACAGAGCACCAGCGCGGTGGCGATGATCGGGCCGGTCACTTCGCCCATGGCCTTCTGCGTGGCCGCCACCGGGTTCAGGCCCAGCTCGATGTTGCGCTCGACGTTCTCCACCACAACGATGGCATCGTCGACCACGATACCGATGGCCAGTACCAGCCCGAACAACGACAGCGCGTTGAGCGAAAAACCGAACACGTGCATCACCGCAAAAGTGCCGATCAGCGACACCGGCACCGCCACCAGCGGGATGATCGAGGCACGCCAGGTCTGCAGAAACAGGATCACCACCAGCACCACCAGAATCAGCGCTTCGAACAGGGTATGCACCACCGCTTCGATGGAACTGCGCACGAAAATGGTCGGGTCATAGACGATGCTGTAGTCCATGCCTTCGGGGAAGCTCTTCTTCAGCTCGGCCATTTTCGCGCGAACCTGATTGGACACCTCGATGGCGTTGGAACCGGGCCGCTGGAAGATCGGCATGGCCACCGCCGGCTCGTTGTTCAGACGGGCACGCAAGGCATAGGCGCTGGAGCCCAGCTCGACCCGGGCGATGTCACGCACGCGGGTGATCTCGCCATCGGGACCGGCGCGGACGATGACGTTCTCGAACTCCTCTTCAGTGACCAGACGGCCCTGGGTGTTGATCGACATCTGGAAGCTGGAGTCGCTCGGCGACGGCGGCGCGCCCAGTTGCCCGGCGGCGACCTGGCGGTTCTGCTCGCGAATGGCATTGACCACGTCGGTGGCGGTGATATTGCGCGACGCGGTCTTGTTCGGATCGAGCCAGACCCGCAGCGAATATTCGCCAAGCCCCCAGACCTGCGCGTCGCCCACACCGTTCAGCCGCGCCAGCTCATCCTTGACGTTGAGCGTGGCGTAGTTGGACAGGTACAGCATGTCGTAACGCTTGTCCGGCGAAGTCAGGTGCACCAGCAGGGTCAGCTCGGGCGAGGCCTTGTCGACGGTGATGCCGATGCGCGTCACCTCTTCCGGCAATTTCGGCTCGGTGCGGGTCACGCGGTTCTGTACCTGCACCTGGGCGTTGTCCAGATCGGTGCCCAACGCGAAGGTGATTGTCAGCGTGAGCTTGCCATCGGCAGTGGATTGCGACGACATGTACAGCATGTTTTCGACGCCGGTGATCGCCTGCTCCAGCGGTGCGGCCACGGTTTCACCGATGACTTTCGGGTTGGCGCCGGGGAAGTTGGCCTTGACCACCACGGTCGGCGGCACCACGTCTGGGTATTCGCTGATCGGCAACTGAAACAGCGAGATCGCGCCGCCGATCAGGATCAGCAGCGACAGCACGGCGGCGAAGATCGGCCGCTGAATGAAGAATCGGGAGAATTTCATGGTCGTCTCCCTTAGCCGCGCGGGCCGGCGGCGCTGGCGATTTTCGCCGGTGCTGCGGTTTTGCCTTGAGCCTGATTGCTGGCTTCCAGCGCCTGACGCTGTTCGGCCAGTGCCGCGAGGGTGTCGGCGCTGGCCATCGGCGTGATCTGCGGATCGATCGGCGAGCCCGGACGCACCCGCTGCAGGCCGTTGACGATGATGCGGTCATCCTTGAGCAGGCCGCTGCGCACGATGCGCAAACCTTCCAGCTTCGGTCCCAGATCGACGCTGCGATAAACCGCCTTGTTGTCCTTGTCGACCACCAGCACGAATTTCTTGCCCAGATCGGTGCCGACCGCTTCGTCCTTGATCAGCGTCGCGGCGTAGGTGCCGCTGCCGACCAGCTTCAGACGTGCATACAGGCCCGGCGTGTAGCGGCCATCGCTGTTGTCGAACACGGCCCGACCACGGATGGTGCCGGTGCGCGGGTTGACCTGGTTATCGACGAAATTCATCTGCCCCAAGTGCTTGTTGTCCGATTCGTTGGACAGGCCCATGTACACCGGCGTCGACGCGCTGCGCTTACCGTCGCGGGACAACTGGTTGTACTTGAGAAACACGCGCTCGTCGGCGTCGAAATAGGCGTAGACCTTGTCGGTCGACACCAGCCGGGTGAGGATCGACTGATCGGCGCTGACGATGTTGCCGGCGGTGATTTCGGCACGGCTGACGCGGCCGCTGATCGGTGCGGTGACGCGGGTGAAGCTCAGGTTCAGGCGCGCCAGATCCAGCTGTGCCTGGGTCGCCGCAACACTGGCGCGGGCTTCCTGGGCGGTGGTGTTGCGTGCCTCGGCGATCTCGGCAGAGATCGCGTTGTTGGTGCGCAGCCGCTCGCCACGCTGGGCTTCGGCGTCGGTACGGGCCACGGTGGCCTTGACCTGTTGCAGTTGCGCTTCAAGCCGATGTACTTCCGCTTCGAAAGGACGCGGGTCGATCTGGAACAGCAGATCGCCCTTCTTCACCAGCGCGCCATCGACGAACGCCACCGAATCGATCTGGCCCGACACCCGTGGCCGCACTTCCACGGTTTCCGGGGCCTCCAGGCGCGCGGTGACTTCGTCCCATTCGATCACCGGCTGTTCCAGCACCTGCGCGACATCGACCTTGGGTGCTGCGGGTGCCTGGGCGGTTGCCGATGCGCCCTTGTCGCAGGCGCTGAGCATCGCCAGCGCCAATGCCGCAAGGGGATAACGAAGAAGCGTGAGTGACTGTTGCATTGCCGTGCCCGCCAACTGATTGAAAAAAGTGGTCGGATTGTCGGCGAGGCTCTCGCCCCGAACGAATTGAATGCGATCAATGCTGATATCACTACAGATGATAGTTGTAATATCAAATCCGCAATATTCAATACCCTCTTTAAATCAGTAGGTTAGACAATCCTGAAACGATCAGAACGAGGTGCTGCCTTCGCCCTCGTTGCCGAGAAACATGCTGATCCGCGAACGCAACCAGCGCTCGGCCGGATCGTTGTCCTTGTCCAGCGTCCAGACCATGTGTACGGCCAGGTCTTCCAGCGCCACCGGCAAAGGCTGGGCGCGCAACCGACCATTGGCAGTGAACACCTCGGCGGCGTAGTCCGGCACGGCGGCCAGCATGTCGGTACCTTCGAGCAGTGCGCCGAGGCTGTTGAAATGCGGCACGGCGAGCACCACCTTGCGCTCGCGGCCCAGACGGCGCAGCGCGTCATCGACAAAGCCCACCGTGCCCCCGGCAAACGACACCAGCGCGTGAGGCCTGGCGCAGAACTGTTCCAGATCCAGCTCGCCCGGCGCATCGTCGCCGCGCAGCAGCACCGTGCGCGTGACCCGCAGGTTGCGCCGTTTGGCGGCGGCTGGCAGATCGATGGTGTAACCCACGCCGACGGTGATTTCACCGGACGCCAGCAGGCGCGGCATCAGCAAGTAATTGGCGCGGCTGACCACCAGCGCCACCCCCGGCGCTTCGGCCCGGATACGCCGCAGCAAGCGCGGCAACAGGGCGAATTCGACGTCATCGCTGAGGCCGATGCGAAACACGCGGTCGCTGCTGGCGGGGTCGAAACCGGTAGGACGCTGCACTGCCTGGGCAATCGATTCCAGCGCCGGGCCCAGCAATTGCGCAATTTCCCTGGCCCTGGGCGTCGGCTCCATGAAACGCCCGACGCGCTGGAACAGCGGATCGTTGAACAGCGTACGCAATCGCCCCAACGCCAGACTCACCGCCGGCTGGCCGAGGTACATGCGCTCGGCGGCGAGACTCACACTGCGGGCGTGCATCAGGGCTTCGAAAATCAGCAGCAGATTGAGGTTGATATGACGCAGGTCGCTGCGATTCATCGACGGAAACTCGCTTTACATTACATGTGTAATATTTGCAAATTCAGCGAGGGTAAGTCAAAGCGCAAACGTCTGTTTGGGGACCGCCGGTCCGTAGCAGTTCGGCTTTTGTGGCGTGCCGCTATTCACCACACGCCACAAAACCTGTAGGAGTGAGCTTGCTCGCGATAGCGGTGGTTCAGTCAACATTGCATTGGCTGATCCGACGCTATCGCGAGCGAGCTCACTCCTACGGGGGGGGCGTGGTAGGCAGGCGCGCAAAAAAAAGCGCCACGACAAGGCGTGGCGCTTTTTCTCAAGCAAAGCTGCGACTCAGCCGGTCAACAGCACTTCGGACCGGCCTTGCCGCCGTAGCGGGCGTCCTGGCGTTCGCGGAAGAACGCTTCGTAGGACATCACCGGCTGGTCCGGGTGGGTCTTTTGCATGTGCTCGACATAGTTGTCGTAGTCCGGCATGCCCACCATCAGGCGGGCAGCCTGCCCCAGGTATTTGCCCAGACGACTGAGGTCATTGAACATCAGTGCGCTTCCGGCATGGCCTGGAACGGAGCCTCCTTGTCGCTACGCTCTTTCTTGACCCAGGCGGCACGGCCGACCTTGATCGCGTAGAACAGGATGCTCAGCACCACGAACAGGAACAGTGCAGTCAACGCCGCGTTGGTGTACGCATTGAAGATCACGTGTTGCATTTGCTCGACAGTCTTGGCCGGGGCCAGGATCTGACCGGCTTCGGCGGCCACGCTGTACTTCTTCGCCAGGGCCAGGAAACCGACGGCCGGGCTTGGGTCGAACAGCTTGATGAAGCCTGCGGACACGGTGCAGATCAGCAACCACGAAGCTGGCAGGATGGTGACCCAGGCGTACTGCTGGCGCTTCATCTTGATCAGCACGACGGTGGACAGCATCAGCGCGATACCGGCCAGCATCTGGTTGGAGATGCCGAACAGCGGCCACAGGGTATTGATGCCACCCAGCGGGTCGATCACGCCTTGGTACAGCAGGTAACCCCACAGCGCCACGCAACCACCGGTGCCGATGGCGTTGGCAGTCCACGACTCGGTGCGCTTCAGGGCCGGCACGAAGCTGCCCAGCAGATCTTGCAGCATGAAACGACCGGCACGGGTACCGGCGTCGACCGCGGTGAGGATGAACAGCGCTTCGAACAGGATCGCGAAGTGGTACCAGAACGCCATGGTGTTCTCACCCGGCAGCACCTGGTGCAGGATCTGCGCGATACCGACGGCCAGGGTCGGTGCACCACCGGCACGGGCCAGGATGGTGTTTTCGCCGATGTCCTTGGCGGTAGCGATCAGGGTGTCAGGGCTGATGGCAAAACCCCAGCCGCTGATGGTCTGAGCCACTGCCACTGCGTCACCACCGACAACCGCTGCAGGGCTGTTCATGGCGAAGTACACGCCCGGATCGATCACCGAGGCCGCGACCATTGCCATGATGGCAACGAACGATTCCATCAGCATGCCGCCGTAACCGATGTAACGGGCGTTCTTCTCGTTATCCAGCAGTTTCGGCGTGGTGCCCGAAGAAATCAGCGCGTGGAAACCCGACACCGCACCGCAAGCGATGGTGATGAACAGGAACGGGAACAGAGCGCCTTTCCACACCGGACCGGTGCCGTCGGTGAACTGGGTCAGGGCCGGCATTTTCAGCTCTGGTGCCAGCACCAGGATGCCGATCGCTAGGGCAACGATGGTGCCGATTTTCAGGAAGGTCGACAGGTAGTCGCGCGGCGCCAGCACCAGCCACACCGGCAGCATGGCGGCGACGAAGCCGTAACCGACCAGCATCCAGGTGATCTGAATACCGGTAAAGGTGAAGGCATGCGCCCACTCAGGGTGCGAAGCGACCTGACCACCGGCCCAGATCGACAGCAGCAACAGCACCACGCCGATGATCGAGATTTCACCGATACGGCCCGGGCGGATATAGCGCATGTACACACCCATGAACATCGCGATCGGGATGGTCGCCATCACGGTGAACATGCCCCACGGGCTTTCAGCCAGCGCCTTGACCACGATCAATGCCAGCACCGCCAGGATGATGATCATGATCAGGAAGCAGCCGAACAGCGCGATGGTGCCGGGAACGCGGCCCATCTCTTCGCGGACCATGTCGCCCAGCGAACGGCCGTTACGGCGTGTGGACAGGAACAGAACCATGAAGTCCTGCACCGCACCGGCCAGCACCACGCCGGCGATCAGCCACAGCGTGCCCGGCAGGTAACCCATTTGCGCAGCCAGTACCGGACCGACCAGCGGGCCGGCGCCTGCGATGGCGGCGAAGTGGTGACCGAAAAGAATGTGTTTGTTGGTCGGAACGTAGTCCAGCCCGTCATTGTTCAGCACCGCCGGGGTGGCCCGGGTCGGATCGAGTTGCATGACGCGGTTGGCGATGAACAGACTGTAGTAGCGGTAGGCAACCAGATAAATGGCTACGGCAGCGACGACAATCCAGAGGGCGTTGATGGCTTCACCGCGGCGCAGCGCGACTACACCCAAGGCGCATGCCCCGAGGGCAGCAACGGCAAACCAACCCAGGTGTTTGGTCAGTCGGGTCATTGAGGGTCTCCTGCCGAAGCTCATGGCTGCGGCGTCTTGTTATTGTTCGATCCGGGGTACCGGAGCGTCGCCACTATCTACCCAGTTGTCAGCCAGAGAAATTCGTACTACTACGGTTTCTTCTGCGTAGAACTACGCAGACGCACTCCAGATGACACGGCCCCCTGTAGGAGCTGGCTTGCCCTGCGACCGGCTGCGCAGCAGTCGTAAATCCTGACGACTATGCATGCCTGGCACACCGCGTTTACCGGTCTTACGACGACTTCGTCGCCGGTCGCAGGGCAAGCCAGCTCCTACAGGGGGGCCCGGCGTTCATGGCGGTCGGCGCCCGTTCCGTGTCTAATACCGCCCATAACAACACCCGCCCGCCGGACACCGCCTGCCATGCAACTCAAATACAAGATCGTCGCCCTGGGCATACTGCCGCTGATTCTCGCCGTGGCGGTGATCTGCGCACTGGTCATCGTGCAGAACCAGCGTCTGGGCGAGCAGCAGGCGCAGCTCATCGAGGACAGCATCCTCGCCAGCAAACGCGCCGAGCTGAAAAACTACGTCGAGATGGCCATGAGCGCGCTGGCACCGATCTACGACAGTGGCAAGGACGACGAACAGACCAAACAGCGCGTGCTGGAAGAACTGTCCAAGCTGAGCTTCGGCATCGACGGCTATTTCTTCGTCTACGACCGCAATGGCCGCAACCTGATGCACCCGCGCCAGGCCGCGCTGGTCGGTCAGGACCTGTGGAACATGACCGACCCGCAGGGCCTGCTGGTGATTCGCGCGTTGTTGCAGAGCGCCGAGTCCGGCGACGGTTTTCAGCATTACGCCTGGGAAAAACCGTCCACCGGCCAGGTCACCGACAAACTGGCCCACGTGGTGATGCTCAAGCGCTGGGGCTGGATGCTCGGCACCGGCATTTATCTGGAAGACGTCGAACGCGCCACCCAACAGGCGCGCCAGGAAGTGGCACGGGGCATTTACGCAACCATGCTCGACATCGGCGCCGTGGCTCTGATCGCGGTGTTGCTGGTGTTCGTCTGCGGCGTGACCCTCAATGCCAGCGAACACCGACTGGCCGACCGCAAGCTGCAACTGCTCAACCAGCGCATCATGAACCTGCAGGAAGAAGAACGTTCGCGGCTGTCCCGCGAACTGCACGACGGCATCAGCCAGGTGCTGGTGTCGATCAAGTTCCAGTTCGAACTGGCCGCCCTGCAGCTGGAAGGCAACGACCCGCGCGGCCTCGACACCCTGCGGGTCGGCACCGAACGGCTGGGCGAGGCCATCGGTGAGGTGCGGACCATTTCCCACGACCTGCGCCCTTCCCTGCTCGACACCCTCGGGCTGGCGGCGGCGGTGACGCAACTGGTGGCCGAGTTCGAACAACAAAGCGGCCTGACCATCCATTACCGCCACAACCTGGGCAACCTGAAACTCGCCGAAGGTGCGCCGGTGGCGCTGTTCCGCATCCTCCAGGAAGCGCTGACCAACGTCGAACGCCACGCCCACGCGCACAACGTCTACATCGACCTGCAGGGCAACCGCAAACAGGTGCAACTGAGCGTGCGCGACGACGGCATCGGCTTCCGTGTCGACGGCGAGCCGTTTCAGGAGATACAGGGCGGCATCGGATTGCGTAATATTCGCGAGCGCGTCGAACACTTCCACGGCCAGCTCAATCTTTATTCGGTCCCCGGCCACAGCGAACTGACCGTGACCATGCCGGTCAGCGTCGCCGCCTGAACCCGACCCAGACAGGAACTTCGACCCGATCATGAGCGACAGCCCGACCATCCGCATTGCCCTGGTCGATGACCACTCGCTGGTCCGCGACGGC
This sequence comes from Pseudomonas sp. NPDC090208, assembly GCF_044746785.1. NCBI lineage: Bacteria > Pseudomonadati > Pseudomonadota > Gammaproteobacteria > Pseudomonadales > Pseudomonadaceae > Pseudomonas > Pseudomonas sp. NPDC090208. The sequence goes on along the minus strand of NZ_JBIVCU010000030.1, from coordinate 4,862 downwards.
GTACGCGCCCTGCTCTCCACCCGTCCGCTGTTCGAGGTGGTGGGCGAAGCGGAAAACGCCGCACAGGCCCTCATCATGTGCGAACAGGTGCAGCCGGACATTCTGCTGGTGGACATCGGCCTGCAGGACATGAACGGCCTGGAACTGACCCAGTTGATCCGCCAGCGCTGCCCGACGATCAAGATCCTCGTGCTGAGCATGTACGACAACCAGGAATACGTCGCCACCTCGATCCGCGCCGGCGCCAGCGGTTATGTGCTGAAGAACGCGCCCTCGCGGGAGATCGTCGCCGCCATTGAAGCGATTGCCACCGGCGGCACCTTCTACAGCGCCGAAGTGACGCTGAGGCTGATCTCGAAAAAACCGGAAGAAAACGAACTGACACCCCGCGAAGTGCAGGTGCTGGTGGGATTGGCCAAAGGCCTGGACAACAAGACCATCGCCCGCGACCTGGCGATCAGCGTCCGCACCGTGGAAACCCACCGCCTGAGCATCCGCCGCAAATTGAACATCGACAAACCGGCCGGGCTGGTCAAATACGCGATGGAGCATGGCCTGCTGTTGCCGTGACCGCACTGGCAATCAACGCGTAGGAGCGCGCTTGCTCTGGGCCACATTCGGACGATGGCAGTTATCCTGTCAACATGGTGTTGGCCGACCTGACACTATCGCGAGCAAGCTCACTCCTACGAGAGGCAGCCGGACGTTGCTGCCATGTTCACTTTCACACAACAACCGTAGGAGTGAGCTTGCTCGCGATAGCAATGGTTCAATCAACACTGTGCTGGATGACACAACGCATTCGCCAGCAAGCCGGCTCCTACAGGTTTGATGTGCATGACGCCGTAGCGAAGCGGCTCAATACCGCGGTTTCACCGCCCTCCACTCCGGTTTGTACTTCTGCATCTGCTTGACGTCATCGCGTGAGCGGATGCCGCAGGTCAGGTACTGGTCGTTGAGCTTGCCGAGCTGGTCGTAGTCCAGTTCCAGACCCAGGCCCGGGTCGCGGGTGATCTTCACGCAGCCGTCGACAATCGGCAGCTTGCCGCCCTTGATCACTTCCTCGTCCGGCTCCTGCCACGGGTAATGGGTGTCGCAGGCGTAATCCAGGTTCGGCACCGCCGCTGCCACATGGGCCATGGCCATCAGGCTGATGCCCAGGTGCGAGTTGGAGTGCATCGACACGCCAAGACCGAAGGTTTCACACATTTTCGCCAGCGCCTGGGTGTCGCGCAGGCCGCCCCAGTAATGATGGTCGGCGAGGACGATCTGCACGCTGTTCTGCGCCACGCTGCGGCGGAACTCGTCGAAATCGGTGACCACCATGTTGGTCGCCAGCGCCAGACCGGTGCGTTTATGCAGCTCGGCCATGCCCTCCAGCCCCGGCGTCGGGTCTTCGTAATATTGCAGGTCGTCGCCCAGCAATTCGGCCATGCGGATCGACGTTTCCAGCGACCAGTTGCCGTTGGGGTCGATGCGCAGCGGGTAGCCGGGGAAGGCCTTTTTCAGCGCCTTGATGCACGCCACTTCATGTTCCGGGTCCAGCGCGCCGGCCTTGAGCTTGATGCTCTTGAAGCCGTAGGCCTCGATCATCCGCCGCGCCTGGGCAACGATATGCTCCTCGCTCAGGGCCTCGCCCCAACTATCCGGTGCGTAAGGCGAATCGGCATGCTGCGCGTATTTGAAGAACAGGTAAGCACTGAACGGCACTTGATCGCGCACCGCGCCACCGAGCAGGTCCACCAGCGGCAGGTTCATCGAACGCGCCTGCAAGTCGAGAAACGCCACTTCGAACGCCGAGTAGGCATTGCTCACCGCTTTGCTGGCGTGGGAACCGGGGGCCAGTTCGGCACCGGCGATGCTGGCCGGTTTGTGCGCCGCGACCGTGGCTTTGACCACCGCGCGCAGCTGCGCCAGGTTGAACGGGTCCATGCCGATCAACTGGCTCTGCAACTGCTGCTGGATCGCCAGCGCCGGCGCATCGCCATAACTTTCACCCAGACCGATATAGCCGTTGTCGCTTTCCACTTCGATGATCGAGCGCAGTGCGTAGGGTTCATGGATGCCGCTGGCGTTGAGCAATGGCGGGTCACGGAAGGCAATCGGGGTGACGGTGACACGTGTGATTTTCAAAAGACTTCTCCCGGTCGATCAGGGTTTCAGGCGTGGGGTTGGGTTGAGCGTGTTGCTGCCATGCAGCGCGACAGGCTCTACAGAAGGTGTGCCCTTGGGCGTGGTGCGAGCGAAAAAGATCACCACGGCGGCCAGCAGCGAGGTGGCAGCCAGGCCGTACAGACCGCCCTGGATCGAGCCGGTGGTCTGCTCCAGAAAGCCGAACGCGGTCGGTGCCACGAAGCCGCCAAGGTTGCCGATGGAATTGATCAGGGCGATCACTGCTGCCGCGATCCGCGCATCCAGATAGCCCTGCGGGATCGGCCAGAACATCGCCGACGCGGCCTTGAAGCCAATCGCCGCGAAGCAGATGGCGACGAAAGCAAATACCGGCCCGCCGGTGGTCGAAGCGAACATGCCGCAAGCGGCGATCACCAGGGTCAGCGCGACCCAGGCCTGTTGGTGCTTGAAGCGTGCAGCCAGCGCGGCAAAGCCGTACATGGCGATGATCGAAATGATCCACGGAATCGAGTTGAACAGGCCGACCTGGAAGTCGCTCATGCTGCCCATTTTCTTGATCATGCTCGGCAGCCAGAAGGTCGCGCCGTAGATGGTCAGGGCCACCGAGAAATAGATGAAGCAGAACAGCACGATCTGCCGGTCCGCCAGCAGCTTGAACAGCGACGGCTTGACCACTTGCGCCGCTTCACGGGCACGTTGCTCAGCGTCGATGGCAGTCACCAGCGCGGTTTTCTCCTCCTCGCTCAGCCATTTGGCTTCACGGGGATGGGACTGCAGCCAGAACCAGACGAAACCGCACAGGGCAATCGAGGCAAAGCCTTCGATCAGGAACATCCACTGCCAGCCGTGCAGGTTCAGGCCGCTGATGCCGAGCAAGGCGCCGGACACCGGACCGGAAATCACCGACGCCACCGCCGAGCCGCTGAGGAAGATCGCCATGGCCTTGCCGCGCTCGCTGGCCGGCAGCCACTGGGTGAAGTAATAGATGATGCCGGGGAAGAAGCCCGCCTCTGCCGCGCCGAGCACGAAGCGCAGGATATAGAAGCTGGTTTCGCCACGCACGAAGGCCATGGCCATCGCCGCCGCACCCCAGGTGAACATGATGCGGGTCAGCCAGGCGCGGGCGCCGAAGCGTTGCAGGAGCATGTTCGACGGCACTTCGAACAGCGCATAACCGACGAAAAACAGCCCGGCACCCAGGCCATAGGCGGCAGCACCGATGCCAAGGTCGGTTTCCATGTGGCTGCGCACGAAACCGATGTTGACCCGGTCGATGTAGTTGACGATGAACATCACCACAAACAGCGGCAGCACATGCCGTTTGACCTTGGCGGCGGCGCTGGCCAGCGCACTCGGGTCGGCGGTGGATTGGAGGGTATTCAAGGGGCGACTCCCGTTCATTGTTTTTTTGGGGGCTTTCTTGGGGATGTCTCGATGATGGACGCCGATATTGTTCCCGTCTAATCTAGATTGACTGTCGATTGATACCCGGAATATATCAATGTTCGAGCTGGCCCAATTGCGCTGCTTCACCACCGTGGCCACAGAGCTGAATTTTCGCCGCGCCGCCGAGCGCCTGAACATGACCCAGCCGCCATTGAGCCGGCAGATCCAGTTGCTGGAACATCACTTGGGTGTCGAGCTGTTCACCCGCAGCACCCGCAGCGTGGCCCTGACCGCTGCTGGCCGCGCCTTTTTTATCGAAGCACAGACGTTGCTGGAGCGAGCGCAACAGGCGGCCATCGCTGCCCGGCGTTTTGCCGAGGGCGATATCGGTTCGGTGACCATCAGTTTCGTCGGCAGCGCGGTGTATGAGTTTTTGCCGAAAGTGATCGCCGAGGCGCGGCTCAACCAGCCCCACGTGAAAATCTCGCTGACCGAACTGAACACCTATTCCCAGCATGAAGCCCTGCGCGCACGGCGCATCGATCTGGGCATCGCCCGTGCGCCGTTGCTACAGCCGGGCTATGAGACCGAGTTGCTGGTGCGCGAGCCGTTCGTGCTGGCCGTGCCCGGCAATCATCCGCTGGCCCAAGCCGATTCGGTCTGCGTGCAGGATCTGGATGCCCAGCCGTTTCTGATGTATTCGCACTCGGCCTATCCGCCGTTCAACGAACTGCTCACCGGTACCTTGCGCTCGGCGCAGGTGGCGCCGGAGTACGTGCAATGGCTGGGTTCGTCGCTGACCATTCTGGCGCTGGTCAACGCCGGCCTTGGCCTGGCGCTGGTGCCCCGCTGCGCCACCAATGTGGTGTTCAAGGACGTGGTGTTCCGCGAGATCGATCTGGGTGAAGGGGTGCAAAGCGAGCTGCACCTGATCTGGCGCTCGGACAACGACAACCCGGCGTGCATGATGCTGCTGGAAGCGATCCGCGCGGCGGTCAGGGCGGAGGCCAGGTAATGGACTGAGCGTCTGGCGACACAACACTGCCCGGCGAATCTCCGCGCTTTTGATTCTGGCCGCAGGCCGTGGGAGCCGGCTTGCTGGCGAATGCGTCGATACATTCAATATAGAGGTGTCCGACCTGACGCCTTCGCGAGCAGGGCTCCCTCCCACGGGCTCTGTGTTGATCAATGGATTGGCGCACGACGGCTTCGGTTCAGCGGACACCGGATGCATTTGATTCTGGCCGCAGGCCGTGGGAGATTCTATGTTTGGGTTGTACTCCCCAAACATCTCCCAGGAACGTATTCGCTCTGATTGCGCATCAGCGAAAATGCAACCTGCG
>NZ_JBIVCU010000029.1:0-50346 GCF_044746785.1 Pseudomonas sp. NPDC090208 | reverse complement strand
AGCTTGGCTCCCTCACGTGCTCAAAAGGCACCGCTGCTCATCAGCTGCCATCCACCCCTCTCACCTCTGACATTACCTCAGCTAAAGACACAAGCGCTGCTCGCGAAGGCGGTGGACCTGTTGGCACGGCGTTGTCTGAACGAACGCCATCGCGAGCAAGCTCACTCCTACCGGATTTGTGGTTTCCGCATTTCTATCGCATGTCCCGAGAATCTGTGGGAGGGAGCCCTGCTCGCGAAGGCGGTGGACCTGTTGGCACGGCGTTGTCTGAACGAACGCCATCGCGAGCAAGCTCACTCCTGCAGGATTTGTGGTTTCCGCATTTCTATCGCATGTCCCGAAAACCTGTGGGAGGGAGCCCTGCTCGCGAAGGCGGTGGGTCAGTCAATACGGCTTTGTCTGGACTGACGCCTTCGCGAGCAAGCTCACTCCTACCGCATTTGTGGTTTCCGCATTTCTATCGCATGTCCCGAGAACCTGTGGGAGCGTGGCTTGCCCGCGAAAGCAGTGTGTCAGTCGATGCAGCCTTGTCTGAACGAGCGCCATCGCGAGCAAGCTCACTCCTACAGGATTTGTGGTTTCCGCATTTCTATCGCATGTCCCACAGATTCAGCTCAGGTGCTTTCCCGGGAAACGATCTCGTAGCCGGTCACCACCACTTCGGCCGGGCGGGGCTGGCCGTCGCGTCGGGCCTTGTCGGCGGCGAGCAGCAGTTCGCCGGCGCGGCGGCCGATCTGGTAGGGGTCGACGGCGATGGTGGTGATGGTCGGCGTGCAGTAGCGCGACACCTCGAAATCGCCGAAGCCGGCCACGGCGATGTCCTGCGGTACTTTCAGGCCTCGGCGGTGGCATTCCATGATCGCGCCGAACGCCGACAGGTCGCTGACGCAGATCACCGCATCGGTGTCCGGCCATTGCTCCAGCAGCAACCCGACGGACTCGCCGCCATGGCTCATGGTGATCGGCGAATCACCGTGTTCGATGAGGCGCGGCGCAAGGCCCAGCGCCGTCAGCGCCAGTAGATAACCTTGCTGACGCTGTTGGCCGCGATGATCCAGAGGCGACGCACCACCGATAAACGCAATGCGTCGATAGCCCTTGGCGTGCAGGTGACGAACCATGCTCGCCGCCGCTTCAGCGTTGGAAAAACCCACGGACTGGTCGAGCGGATCGTCCGGCACGTCCCAGGTTTCCACCACTGGCACCTGGGCCTGGCGCAGCATCTGCCGGGTCGTGTCCAGGTGCGCGCTGCCGGTCAGCATCACCCCCAGCGGCCGATGCCGCAGCAGGGTGCGCACTAGCAAGGCTTCCTGATCGAGGTGGTAATCGGTGTCACCGAGCAGCAGGCACAGCCCGCGCTCGCGGACCACGTCGTTGAGCCCACGCACGGTGTCGGCGAAGTTGGAACTCACCAGCGACGGCACCAGTGCCACCACGAACTCCGAACGCCCGCTGGACAAGGTGCCGGCCGAGGCGTCGGGCAGATAACCGAGACTGTCGATGGCGGCCTGCACCCGCTGCGTGGTTAGCGGCGACACATCGCGCCCGGCCAGCACCCGCGACACAGTCATCTTCGACACGCCAGCCAGCCGCGCGACGTCGGCCATGCGCGGCACGCCGCCGGTTTTCTCGGGTTCCTTGTCACTCATACGTCGGTCGACTTCCTGCGGCTGCGGGCGAGGGCGCCCAGGTGGGCGCGTGTGGCTGGCGATTATATACAGCCAGATGCCCGCGGTGCCGCTCAGGAAAAACGCCGTGCTCCGGCCACGCAGGCAATCACCGCCACGGTGACACCGAGCATGCCCAGGCTCACGGCTTCATGCAGCAGGGTGGCGGCCAACGTCAGGCCGAAGAACGGTTGCAGCAGTTGCAACTGGCCGACAGCCGCGATGCCACCCTGGGCCAGGCCGCGATACCAGAACACGAAACCGATCAGCATGCTGAACAACGACACATAGCCCAGGCTCCACCACGCCGGGGCGGTGACGTGGGCGAACGACGGTGGCAGGGTCCAGGCGCTCAGCACCAGCATCACCGGCAGGGACACCACCAGCGCCCAGCAGATCACCTGCCAGCCGCCCAGCGTGCGGGACAATTTCGCGCCTTCGGCGTAACCCAGGCCGCAGGCGAGGATTGCCAGCAACATCAGCAGGTCGCCCAGCGGCGAAGCGGTCAGGCCTTGCAGGCAGGCAAACGCCACCACCAGGCTGCTGCCGAGGATGGAAAACAGCCAGAACGCCGGTCGTGGCCGCTCGCCGCCGCGCATCACGGCAAAACTGGCCGTCGCCAGCGGCAACAGGCCGACAAAGACGATGGAGTGCGCCGAGGTCACGTACTGCAGCGCCAGCGCGGTCAACAGCGGAAAACCCAGCACTACACCGAGCGCGACGACGGTCAGTGGCAGCCACTGATGTTTCGCCGGGCGTTTTTCCTTCAACAGCCACAGCAACAACACCGCCAGCACCCCGGCGATGGAGGCGCGGGCCACGGTGAGAAACACTGGATCGAATTGCTGCACGGCGATGCGGGTGGCCGGCAGCGAGCCGCTGAAAATGATCACCCCCAGCAGGCCATTGAGCCAGCCGCGGGTGTTGTGGGTGCTGCGCTGTTGCTGCACGTTGGAGGCATGTTCCATGGTCGGCCGGCTCGGTCAGTGAAGAGGGCGGTTGCGTGGCCCTCATCCTGCGACCTATTATCATGACAATCAAAAAATTGTCATGGATACATCGCCAATGCCACGCGCCCGCTACAAGACCCTGGTCGATGATTTCGCCGCCGATATTGCCTCCGGCGCACTGGCCCCCGGCACGCGCTTGCCGACCCATCGGCAATTGGCCGAAGCCCACGGTCTGGCGCTGGTCACCGCCTCGCGGGTGTATGCCGAGCTGGAAGCCATGGGGCTGGTCAGCGGCGAAACCGGTCGTGGCACCTTCGTGCGGGAAACCGCGCTGCCGCCCGGCCATGGGGTCAATCAGGAGGCGCCAGCGGCCGGCGTGCTCGACCTCAATTTCAATTACCCGGCGCTACCGGAGCAGGCCGAATTGCTGCGCGGGGCGTTGCGGCAGCTGGCGCTGTCCGGCGATCTGGAGGCGCTGCTGCGCTATCAGCCCCACGCCGGACGCAGTCACGAGCGCGCCTGCTTTGCCCGACATCTGCAGGTGCGCGGTCTGCGGGTCGACGCTGAACAGGTGCTGATCGTCAGCGGTGCGCAGCATGGCCTGGCGGTGACGGCCATGGCACTGCTCAAACCGGGCGACGTGGTGGCCGTGGACGCGCTGACCTATTCGGGCTTTAAGGTGGTCGCCGAGGCGCAGCGGCTGGAACTGGTGCCGATTCCACTGAATACCTACGGGCCGGATCTGCAGGGTCTGGAAAAGCTCTGTCGCACGCGGCGGGTCAAGGCCGTGTACACGATGCCGACGCTGCACAACCCGATGGGCTGGGTCATGGATCTGCCTTGGCGTGAGCGCTTGGTGCAGATCGCCCGTCAGCACGATCTGCTGTTGATTGAAGACGGCGCCTATGCGTTTCTGGCCGAGGACGCGCCGGCGCCCGTGCAGACCCTGGCGCCGGAGCGGACCGTCTACGTCTCGGGGTTCTCCAAGAACATCGCCACCGGCCTGCGCGTCGGTTATGCAGTGGCGCCGCCTGGGTGGGTGCCGCTGCTGGAGCGCGCCATCCGTGCCACCACCTGGAACACGCCGGGCGTGATGACTGCGCTGGTCTGCGGCTGGATCGAGGACGGCACACTGGCCCGGCTTGAACGGCAGAAGCGCGAAGATGCTCGCGGTCGCCAGCTCGTTGCCCGGCGGATATTGGCGGGGCTGAACGTGATCAGCCATCCGGCATCGTATTTTCTCTGGCTGCCGTTGCCGGAAGAGGTGCGCGCTGATCAGGTGGCGGTGGCCTTGCTGGAGGTGAACGTGGCGGTGTCGACCGCCGAACCGTTCGCGATATCCAGCCCGGTGCCCCATGCGATCCGTCTGGCGCTGGGTTCGCTGGACGGCGAAGCGCTGGAACTGGCGCTGCATAAAGTCAGCCAGATCGTCGGCCGCTTCGCCTGGTGATCAGGCCGAAAAAGCATAGGGGCCGGGGGCTTTATTCAGGAAAACGTAAAAGACTTTCTTCGCCCGCGTACCATTTCTGAAATCGATAGTTAACATCAAGGATCGGGAGTTCTTTTTTTTTCTGGAAGGAGCAGGATAGAGCCATACCGAACTGGCTTCAGAAGGATACGACGCGATGAGAATTTCAACCCTGCTGGCTCTTGTCGCCGTATTGACCGGCGGTTTCATCGCCACCGCTCCGGCGTCCGCCGCTGAAGAGCAGTCCTGCCATTTCATGCCGGTTTCCGACAGCACCCTGGGCCTGAAAGCGACCCAGTCGGTGGGTGTGCTCTACAGCGAAAACACCGTCAACACCCTTCAGTATCTGGAGCGCTACCACGCCACCGCCCTCAAAGGCGTGAAGAGCGGCGTGCTCGACTCGCGGATTCGCGATGCCTTCGTCAACAGCTCTGACCCGAAACTGGCCATCGACTGGTTGAAAGGCTCGCTGGAGAAGGAGTTTGCTTCGGTGACTGTCTACGACAACCTCGATGCGTTGATGGCTGCACGGCCTGATGTGGTGGTGATGCTCGACACTTACAGCCAACTGGTGACCCAGCGCAACAGCCAGTTCGAAGCGCGCTTCGTTGCCAAGTTCTACGACAACAACCTGCAGTACATCGGCAAGGCCGAAGGTGTGGGCGCCAAAGAGCTGTCATCGGTCTGGGTCCACGACAAGAGCGCCCCGGAAATCGCCGCGCAGATCAACCAGCAGCGCGACCTGCAGGTCAACGCCCTGAAACAGTTCGACGCCTCGCTCAAAGCGCTGGTGACTGGTGGGCAGATGGCGGAAGTCGCCAGCAAGTAAGCCCCCAGCGAGTCGCTCTCCTTTTCCCCTGGCAGCATGGCTTGCCGACGGCGGTGTCCTGATGGACATCACTGTCGACAAGCCGTGTTGTCGTCTGCTGTTTTGGTTTGACGCGGATGGCGTCAGGCAAACTTTCTTTCTCCGTTATTCAACGGGCCCGATACCGCATTGTTTCGAACAGGTTATTCACGAAATTTTCATGAATTTAACGCCGTATTCATAACTTGCGGTCTTTCGAATGGTGAGCGGTTCTTATTTATACAGATGAACTTCTGCGTATGGGTATGTGCGTCCGTTTTATAGTTAACCCAAACGTGGTGGTACTTCCCCGGTTCTGGGTAAGGCCTTTAATTACAATGACTAAGTTCAACATTTTTTTGACAATTGATCGTTGTTTTTTCGGGCGGTGCTCATTTATCAAATAACGGCATGGCAAGTGCTAGGGCAATGTCGGCTAATAAATGATCTCCTGCGAAAGTGCCCGAAACCGGCCAGTGCATTGCCGCGCGGGATCGATGGAACAACCGCTACCCGGTATTCCAGGTCGAGCCATTCATTCGATACCTGCATCGCTCCGTATGGTTTGCACGGGTCTTTGTGCATGTCGGGTCTGCGGGACAATCGAACGGTTGCAAACGGCTGGCAGCGTTTCGGAGAACACTATGAACATATGTGCAGGAATCAAAACCTTGGCCGCAGCCCTCGCGCAAAAGCGGCCTGGCGGTATTTTCGGTCGTCCGGCACTGGTCGCCGGTGCGGTGCTGACCGCTCTGGCGTTGAGCTTTGCCGGAGTCGGCGATACCTGGGCCAAAGGCGGGACCGCCAAGCCGGTCAAGGGCGCTACACCACCTTTCAATACGCCGACATTGCCTGACCCGGTATTTACCGACCCGTTGGCAATACATGGCTTTGATATCACCGGCTTCATTCAGGACATGACAGTCGATGCCAGTAACAGCAATTGCCCCAATACCAGTAATCCGGGTCGTTTGGGCGGAACCGTGGTGGTCAATGGCACGACAATTACCGTGCCGTGCAACTCGGTGATTCAGATGCCTGCCAACACACTGACTTGGGCCGAGTTCGTTCACGGTGGCCCGCTGGGTCTCAAACAACTGCCGGTCACGTATCCGTCGTTTGAAGTTCATGTTGTCGGCAACACGGTCAGTGGCAAACAGATCGCCGGACTGATCTTTATTTCCCAGCAATCAGCCCATGTCGGCAGCGGTTATATCAGCCGGATCGACGAGACCACCGGCAATATTGAAGTGACCAGTGCCAACTCGTCGCAACCGACCATTCTGCAGATCAACGATCCCAATGGGCGCTTCGGACGTGCGCAAAGTCCCGACCCGCGCTTTTCCGTAGATGACGCCAACCCGACGATTCACTCGGCCACCGGATATCCGATGTGCGTACCGCGTACAGGCGATGACGCGCTCTGCCCGCAGAAAAACCGGCCCAAAGTGGTCACCCCGACAACCACCAACAACTGCCGCAACTTCTCCCAGGCTGGCGTGCCTTTGCCGGCGGCGGGCGAGTTGACACCGCCGAGGCCGGGGCAGGTCTATTGCAGCCAGTTCGTCATGAAGCGTTTCAGTGACCCGACCCGGACCGCCACCGACCCGGATCCGACGCAACAAGTGCCGTTCGAGGTCGGCGACTTCATCACCTATTCCGGCACGCTGTTCAAGTCGACCAGCGGCGGTTATCCGGATTTCATCTCGGCTCACACCATCGAAGCCAATCTCGGCATTTATACCCAGCCAGGCACTCAGCCCAGCTATCTGGCGATTGGCGAGTTCGGCGTCGGCACGGCTGATCCGACACTGATTGCGGTCAACGGCGCCGCTCAGGAAACCCAGGACCGTATCTTCCTCGAAGCGCTGACCACTGACGTCAAGACGCCGGTGGACATCTACCTGATCGATGTCGACCCTGCGACCGGCGTACAAACCAACCGTTGGGTCACACCGTTCGAGATGACAGGGGAGTGCGACCCTTCAGGCGTGCTGGCGGCTTCCTGTGCCGGTGCTTCGGGCGGGATCACCACACAGAACGTCGGTGCCCAGCCGCAACGCGCCCGGTTGCGGGCCAGCAAGGCGCCGACCGGGCTGCTCAGCCAGCCGAGCCGCACCTTGCGGGTCGTGGCGCGCTCGCTGTGCGTACCCCAGCCGACATTGCCCCAACCGGGGGTGGACAGCTGCCTGCAGAATGCCAGTCGCCTGACCGTGGCCAACGGCTTGGTTGCCGGTCAATACGTGGCGCCGGTGTTTGAATTCATCTTTCCGGAAAACGTCATGCCGGGGGATGTGGTGGTACCCAATGACTTCTGGCACCTGCCGTTCCTGCGCAACGGCGAGGGTGCCACCACCCCAACCGGTGTCGGCGCGCTGGAACCGACACCCTGGTAAGCAACGCCATCACCTGCACCCCGTAGCAGTCCGGCTTGCCGGCGGCAGCGATCATGCGGACGCCACCGCCGGCAAGCCGGACTGCTACGGGCCAGCGAACACCGCCGCTTTTGCCTCTGGCCAAAGGCCGTGGGAGCGTGGCTTGCCCGCGAAAGCGTCAACCCAGACAACACCGTGCCGACTGACCCACCGCCTTCGCGAGCAGAGCTCCCTCCCACAGGATGTGTGGTTGCCGCCTCTCCAACGGATGACCCAAAACCCGTAGCAGTCCGGCGAACACCGCCGCAATTGCTTCTGGTCGCAGGCCGTAGGAGCGCGCTTGCCCGCGAAAGCGTCAGCCCAGACAACACCGTGCCAGCAGTCCCACCGCCTTCGCGAGCAGAGCTCCCTCCCACAGGTTATTCTCGGGACATTCGATAGAAATGCGGAAACCACAAACCCTGTAGGAGTGAGCTTGCTCGCGATGGCGTTCGTTCAGACAACACAGTGCCGACTGACCCACCGCCTTCGCGAGCAGGGCTCCCTCCCACAGGATGTATGTGTTTTCCGCCTCTCCAACGGATAACCCAAAACCCGTAGCAGTCCGGCGAACACCGCCGCTTTTGCTTCTGGCCGCAGGCCGTGGGAGCGCGCTTGCCCGCGAAAGCGTCAGTCCATACAACCCCATGCCAGCAGTCCCACCGCCTTCGCGGGCAAGCCACGCTCCCACAGGTTCTTCTCGGGACATTCGATAGAAATGCGTAAACCACAAACCCTGTAGGAGTGAGCTTGCTCGCGATGGCGTTCGTTCAGACAACACAGTGCCAACTGACCCACCGCCTTCGCGAGCAGGGGTCCCTCCCACAGTATTAGTGTGTTTTCCGCCTCTCCAACGGATGACCCAAAACCCGTAGCAGTCCGGCTTGCCGGCGGCAGCGATCATGCGGACGCCACCGTCGGCAGGCCGAACTGCTACAGAGCAAACCCACCATTTATGCCGAATTCGACAATAGTCTTTGTCTCACTCGCGACTGTTTGTCGACCCTGCAAGTGCCTAATATCGCTTCTACCGGATGAGTAAACAAATGCTCGCCGGGAGAACTCGATAGGCACGATCAACTTCCTGGTCAGTCCGGCCTTGAAGTCACTCTCTAATCAATGGTGAAGCACATGAAACTTGCAAAGTTTGCAATGATGTTGGCGCTCGGCAGTATGGTGGCCCCGGTGTTTGCTGAAAGTTCGGCAACTGCCCAGGCGCCGGTTGAAACTTACAACTACGCGATGAAGCTGGATATCGCCAAAGTCATCGCCGTGACCGATATCTCCGACCGTTGCGGCCCAGCGCCGGTGCAGATGACATATCAGGATTCCAAGGGCCAGCAGCACGTCGTCGAATATCAGGCGATGGGCACCGATTGCACTAACGGCTGATGCGCGTGCGGGCGATGGAGGGTCGACACTCCATGACCGCCGCTGTAATGAAACGCTGAATCTTTATTATCGTGTCACCGACCCTGCGATATCTTCATCGGCTGCCAGTAATTGCGGAATGCATGACTTGAGGTATTCAACCCAGGTCTTTGTTTTGGCATCGACGAACTTTCTCGATGGATAAATGGCAAACAGATTCAATTCCTCGAGGCGATAAGCCGGCAATACCCGCACCAATGTTCCCGCCTTCAACCCCTCCACGGCCGACGCAATCGGCTGAATGCCAATGCCCATGCCGTTCTTGATCGCCACCGTCATGCCGTCCGCTGTATTGACGTGAAACGGCGAGGTCAGCACATGCACGGTTTCCTCCCCCTGTGGCCCGTTGAACGTCCAGTGCTCGACCGGCATCACCGTGTTGACGATGCGCAGGCAGTCGTATTCGGCCAGCTCCGCCGGCGTCTGCGGCATGCCATGTTTGGCCAGATAGCCTGGTGAGGCGCAGAGGATGCTGTAGGTCACCCCCAGGCGTTGGGCGACAAAACCGGAATCGGGCAGGTCCCGTGCCAGTACGATCGACATGTCGTAGCCCTCTTCGAGCAGGTCGGGCAGGCGGTTGGTCAGCACCAGATCGAACATCACCGAGGGGTGCGTTTCGCGGTATCGGGCGATGGCGTCGATCACGTAGTGGTTGCCGATGGCCGACATGGTGTGGATCTTCAGACGCCCGGCGGGCAGGGTGTGGGCGGTGCCGGCTTCCTCGTCGGCCTCGCGCATTTCTTCGAGGATCTTTTCGCAGCGTTGCAAATAGCGAATGCCGGCTTCGGTGAGTGCCAGGCGCCGCGTGGTGCGGTTGATCAGGCGCGTGTGCAGGCGCGCTTCAAGGGCGGAAACGGCTTTGGAAACGTTGGTGGTCGTGGTGTTGAGGACTTCGGCGGCGCCGGTGAAGCTGCCGCTCTGCGCCACGGCAACGAAGCAACGCATGGTCTGGAAGGTGTCCATCGTTTCACTCGGAAAAAGTCATGGCTTGATGAAAGCAAAAAGAGGGCGGTTCGGCAAAACCGCCCTCGTCGGAAGAACGCCCGGTCAGGACTTGGCCGGCGCCGGGCTGGCCGAGCGCTGGTCGAACACGCCCACCGAATTGCCGCCCAGGGCGACGAACAGGTGCACGGTGTCGAGGTAGCGTTCGGTCTTGACCTTGATCTCGCCCAGCAGTGCCTGCTCGTAGGCGCGTTCGGCTTCCAGCACTTGCAGGATGCTGTTCTCACCCTGGGCGTAGGCTTGCTGGTTCAGACGCCGGCTGGTGTCGGCCGCGCGCAGGGCGTCTTGCTGGGCCACATGTTGTTCGGCGTCATGGTTGATCGCCTGCAGCGTATCGGCGACCTGGCCGAACGACTTGATCACCGTCTGTTGATAGCCGGCGAGGGTGGCCTTGTAGCCGTCCACCGCCGCTTGACGCTCGGCTTCCAGGGTACCGCCGCTGAAGATCGGTGCGGTCAGTCCCGCGGCGAAGCCCCACAGTGCCGCGCCGCCGTTGCCGGAGGCGGCCTGGGCCAGCGAAGCCGACAGTTCGATGTGCGGATACAGATTGGCGGTGGCGATGCCCACAGCGGCGCTGGCCATGTGCAGTTGCGCCTCGACTTGCAGCACGTCCGGACGGTTGTGCGCGGTTTCCGAAGGCAGGCTGACCGGTACGCTGGCCGGCAGGACCAGCTCGCTCAGTTCGAAGTCCGGCGCGACCCAGTCGCCCGGGCCTTTGCCGGTCAGGATCGCCAGGGCATGGCGGGCCGCGTCGCGTTGCTGGGCCAGCGGCGGCAGCAGGGTACGGTCCTGGGCCAGACGGGTTTCCGCCAGCGACACGTCGATCTGCGTGGTGGTGCCGTTGGCGTGGGCCATGCGCACCAGCTTGAGGTTCTTCTCGTCGTTTTCCAGCAGCCGTTGCACGGCCTGCATCTGCGCGTTGGCCGAGGCGATCAGGATGGCCTGGCTGGCGACATCGCCGGTCAGGGTCAGGTACGCCGCTTCGTAACGATGCTTTTGCAGTTCGGCGAAGGCCTGTTGCTGTTCGACCGCACGCTTGTTGCCGCCGAAGGCGTCGAGGTCGAAGGTCACGCGCGGGCCGATGGCGTAGAAGTTGTCGACCGAAGGCTCGGGGCCGTTGTGGGTGCGTTGACGTCCGGCCTGGGCGCCCAGATCCACCTGCGGATACAGCACGCCTTCCGCCGCCGCGACCGATGACGCGGCCTGGCGAATGGTTGCGTCGGCGGCGACCAGATCGAGGTTGCCGTTGATGGTGCGGTTCACCAGTTGGTCGAGCTTGGCCGACTGAAAGGTCGACCACCAGTTGCCGCTGACCGGCTTGCCCAGCTCGATGCGCTGCTGGCCTTTGCCGGTGCCGTTCTCGCCCAGGCGCTGTTCGGCCTGAGGATCGTAATGTTGCGAGGTGTCGCTGTTCGGGCGCACGAAGTCGGGGCCGACGGTGCAGGCCGAGAGCATGACCATGACGGCCAGCGCACTGAGTTTCGCGCGCAGCAAGGGTCTTTTGATGTCCAGAGCGTTAGATCTCATTTTGCAGACTCCACGAAAATCAGTTGGCCGGTGTCGGCTTGCGAAGGAAGACAATCAGCGGCGCGACGATAAGCATCGCCAGCATCAGCACCTTGAACTGGTCCATGACCCCGATGAACGCGGCCTGGCCGGTGATCATCTCGTTGAGGCCGGCCAGTGACGGCAAGGGGGCCGATGCGCTGATCGAGTGTTGGGCGGCGTGGTACGGCGTCAGGTGGCTGACCAGCGCCTGATGCATCGCCTGGGTGTTGTTGTAGAAGTACGCCTGGACGATGGCGATGCCCAGCGTGCTGCCGTACACCCGGGCCAGGTTGAACAGGCCGGTGCCTTCCGGGCGGAATTTCGGGTCGAGGGTGCTGAAGGCCATTTTCATCAGCGCCGGCATCAGGATGCCCATGCCGACACCCTGGATGAACCCGGCCAGCGCCACCGGCGTCCAGTCCATCAGTGGCGAATAACCCAGCATCGTCCAGTTGGCATAGATCACGATGGCCGCTCCCGCCATGACCATCGGGCGGTGATCGACGCTCGCCGGAATCCGCCCCATCAACAGGAACGCGCCGACCAGACCGACACCCCGTGGCACGGTCATCAGGCCGGTGGTGATCGGCGGATAACCGAGGATTTCGTCGAGCATCGGCGAGGTCAGCGCCAGGGTTGGCAACAGCACGAAACCGAAGGCGAAGAAGAGGATGGTCGAGAGAACGAAGTTGCGGTCCTTGAACAGGTGCTTGCCGAGGAAGTGGGTTTTCGCCGTGAAGATATGCGCGAAAAACAGGTAGAAACCCAGCCCCGAGGCGATGGCTTCGGCCCAGATTTCCGGTGACTCGAACCACTCCATGCGCTCGCCTCGGTCCAGCAGCATCTGCAGGCCGATCATGCCCAGGGTGAAGGTGGCGAAACCGAAGAAATCGAACGCCGGGGCGCCCGCCGCTTTCTTGTTCGGCAGCAGCAAGGCCACCGCCAGCATGATGAACGCCACCAGTGGCTGGCTGGCATGGAACAGCGCGTGCCAGCCGAAGTACTCGCTGAGGTAGCCGCCGACGCTGGGGCCGGTGACGATGCCGAGCAAGACGATGGCGGTCCAGGCGATGCCGAACTTCGGCCGCTTGGCCGGGGCCAGGGTTTCCATGGCGATGCCCATGGACAGCGGCGCCATGATGCCGGCGGCGAGGCCCTGGACGATGCGCGCGGTGGTGAACTCCATCGGCGTGGTGGCGCAGGTCGCCAGCCACAAGCTGAAGGCGAACACCAGCAGGGTGGTCTGGTAGACGGTTTTCAGGCCGAAGCGCGCGGACAGCCAGCCGGCCAGCGGCATGCTGATGGCGCTGGCCGCGAGGTACGCGGTGAAGATCCAGCCGGCTTCGTCATCGGTCATCGAGATGCCGGCCTGGATAAACCGCAGCGCCGCGTTGGGCACCGACACGTTGGCCGACTGAATGTAGGTGGCGATCAACGCGGCGATGTGCAACGTCCGCGTGGCCGCGCTCGAAGGCGTTGCAGCAGGGGCGTTCATCGGAAGCTACTCGCGGTCATCATCGTTTTGAACGGACGCCACCACGGGCTGCGGAAACCGGTATCGACGGTGACCGTGGCGCTGATGCCCGAGTACAGCGGGTGTTGCGGGTCGGCTTCGTCCAGTTCCAGACGTACCGGCACGCGCTGCACCACCTTGACCCAGTTGCCGGTGGCGTTTTCCGGCGGCAGCAGGGCGAAGTCGGAACCGGCGCCTGGGCTCATGCTGACCACGTGGGCCTTGAACACGACACCGGGGTAGGTGTCGATGCTGATCTCGGCTTCCTGGCCGGGGCGCATGTGGGTGACTTCGGTTTCGCGGAAGTTGGCTTCGACCCAGATGTCCTTGTCGGAAATCAGCGCGAACGTCGCCGCGCCATTGCTGACGAAGCTGCCGACCTGCAGATCGTCGACCTTGGCGACGATGCCGTCTTCCGGGGCGAACACCGAGGCGTAAGAAAGGTAAAGCTGCGCCTGGTCGAGCTGGGTTCTGGCTTCACGCACACTCGGATGATCGTCGGCGTTGATCGCCGGGTTGCCGTTCAGGGCAACCACGGTGTTAGCGATCTGTTGCTCGATGGAAGCGATGCGCTGGCGGGACACTTTAAGGTCGGTGTCGGCGCGCTCGAAGATCGATTTCGAGACGAATTCGGTGGCCACCAAGGCCTTCTTGCGCAGGTATTCCTTCTGATCGAAGTCGGCGGTTTCTTTCGCCGATTGCAGGTCGGCCTGCTGCTGGCGGTAGTTGGCCTTGAGGCCTTCGATGCGCAGGCGCGCAATGTTCAACTGCGCTTCGGCACGGTTGACGGCGATCTGGAACGGCTCCGGGTCGATGCGGTACAGCAGCTGACCTTTATGCACCTGCTGGTTGTCGCGCACGGCGATTTCGCTGATCTGCCCGGACACGCGGGCGTTGATCGAGGTCTTGGCGATGCGCGCGTTGGCGTTGTCGGTGGAAACGTAGGGTTCGCCAGCCTTGTAATGGATGGCCCCGGCAATGGCCGCGATCAGCGGTACGCCGACCAGCAGAAACGGGCGGATTCGGGCGCTGAACGGCTTCTTCACCGGGGCCGGGCCCGGGTGTTCGTTGGCTTGCTTGGCTGTGCTGTCGAACTGTGTGGTCATGATCGAATTCACCTGTAAACCGGGAAGTCGGGCACACACCTGCGGCGGACGCCGGCGGCCCTGGATGTCGTATGTAAGGGTTGTGAGGACTTGAGCCCGGTTGATCTGGCGACGTTGCGCTGCGTCAACCGCTCCCACAAAACTGCCAAAGCCTGTGCGCTGCGGAGGGTGTCTCCCGTGCGCTTGTCTCTTCGCCACGACGCTCGGTTCGAGCTGGGCGGGAATAACCTGCGATTCAGAAATTTCTGGTTTCTGAATTTTGTGCGATGGTGTAAAAATATAACCTCTTCCTCCGACACGCAAGGATTTTGTACACCATGGCACAAAAAAAGATTACCGAGGGCAGAGGCCGCGGCCGCCCCCGTGCGTACGACCCCGACACCGCGCTGCAACAGGCGCTGGGGGTGTTCTGGAACACCGGCTATTCCGGCGCCTCGCTGGACAGCATCGCCACGGCGGCGGGGATGAATCGCCCCAGCCTGTACGCGGCGTTCGGCGACAAGCACGCGCTGTACATCAAGGCGCTGGAGCAGTACTGGGATTTCGCCGTCGCCGACATGCACCTGGCGTTGATGGACGAAAACATGAGCCTGTCGGACGCGCTGATGCGTTTTTATGAAGGACAACTGGCGATCTATTTTTCCGGGGAAGGCCAACCCCGAGGCTGCTTCGCCATTGGCACGGCGACGGCCGAAGCGGTGGAGGACGTGGAGATTCGCGAGCTGCTCTCGGACCGTCTGAGCCGGCTGGATGAGGATCTGGAGGTGCGTCTGCAACGGGCCGTGGATTCCGGCGAACTGGACGGCGATATCGACCCGAAGGCTCTTGCGGTATTGGCGTCGGCGTTGCTGCACAGCATTTCGATTCGCGCCCGGGCGGGCAAATCCCGCGCTGAACTCACGGAACTCGCCCGTCATGCGGTCGGTGTCATTTGCGCATGATCGACCCCGACATCATCGGGTTTTGTGAGGTTTGGCGTGACTGAACGACTGGAAGACATTGTTGCCGGGGAGCTTGCAGTGCTGTTCTGCGGCATCAATCCAGGCCTGACCGCCGCTGCCCAAGGGCATCATTTTGCGGGCAGGGGCAATCGTTTCTGGCGCACGCTGCATCTGGCCGGGTTTACTCCGGTGGCGCTGCGCCCGGAAGACGATCGACAGATTTTGCAGTACCGCTGCGGCCTGACCGCGGTGGTCGAACGCCCGACAGCGCGGGCCGACCAGTTGTCTCAGGCGGAATTCGCCGAGGCCGCCGCGTCTTTTGAACAGAAAATCATCCATTACGCACCACGGTTCGTGGCTTTTCTCGGCAAGGCCGCCTATGCCGCGCTGTCGGGTCAGCGCGAAGTGGCATGGGGGCGACAGCCACGGCCATTCGGCGGCGCGACGGTGTGGGTGCTGCCCAACCCCAGCGGGCGCAACCTGGCGTTTTCCCAGGTGCAACTGGTGGAAGCATATCGCGAGCTTTACCTGGCGACCCAGACTTGAGCCAGTGGAGCGTGGCTTGCCCGCGAATGCGTCAGGTCCTGCGCTGCCAGGTTGTCTGATTAAACCGCTTCGCGGGCAAGCCCGCTCCCACAAGGTCCACGGCGTCAGTGCTATCTACGGCAATTTCGCAATCACCTTGATCTCGAAATCGAACCCGTACAACCAGGTCACACCCACCGCCGTGAGGGTCGGATGCGGTGCTTCGCCCCAGAACTCCGGGACCACCGCCCATACGCGCTCGAAGGTCGATTGCGGGTCGACCATGAACACGGTGACGTCGATCACGTCATCGAAGGTGCAACCGGCGGCTGCGAGAATCGCGTTGAGGTTGGTGAAGGCCCGCCGCACCTGCTGTTGCAGATCCGGTTCGGGCGAGCCGTCTTCCCGGCTGCCGACCTGGCCGGACACGAACAGCAGGCCATTGGCGCGGATCGCTGGCGAGTAGCGGTTGCGTTCATACAGCGCCTGGCGTCCAGGCGGGAATACCACGTCACGTTGCGTCATGTTGCTGTCTCCATCGATGGCCCGGATTCGGGCCGCAGTGAGCGATGGGCAGACTGTAGGCACTTGCCGAACACCGATAAACGCGCAAGGCTGCTCAACACTGTTTGCAGAAACCAAACAATCACTTCGTTTATCGGGATTTTCATGGACCGTTTCGACGCCATGCAGGCGTTCGCCCGCGTCGTGCAGACCGGCAGTTTCACCAAGGCCGCGATGACCCTGCACATGAGCAAGACCAGCGTGACGCAACTGGTGCAGCAACTCGAAGCGCGGCTGCGGGTGCGCCTGCTCAACCGCACCACGCGCAAAGTGCAGGTCACCGCCGAAGGTGCGGTGTTCTACGAGCGTGTGCTCGGCCTGCTGGCGGACCTGGACGACGCCGAAACCAGCCTGACCGGTGCCGCCGCCGTGCCGCGCGGGCGCCTGCGGGTGGACGTGCCGAGCCCGTGGGCCAGCCATATCCTGATTCCGGCATTGCCAGCGTTTCATGCGCGATATCCGGAGATCCGCATCGACCTTGGCGTGAGCGATCGTGTGGTCGACCTGATCGATGAGAACGTCGACTGCGTGATCCGTGGCGGCGAGCTGACCGACCAATCGCTGATGGCCCGGCATATCGGCGATCTGCAACTGGGTGTCTTTGCCGCGCCCGGCTATTTGCAGCGTGCCGGTGTGCCTGAGCATCCGCAGGCGCTGGAAAACGCCGACCATCGGATCGTCGGTTTTCGTTGGGCGCGCACGGGGCGGCTGTTTCCGATAGTGATGAGCCGGGAGGGTGAGACGCTGGAGGTGCAGGGCCAGTACGCGCTGGCGGTCGACGACGGCAATGCCTACCTCGCCGCCGGGCTGGCCGGCATGGGCGTGCTCTGGCTGCCGGCATACATGGCCGACGGTCCGGTCAGCCGCGGCGAACTGCTGCCACTGTTTACCGACTGGCGCTTGCAGCCGATGCCGATGTACCTGGCCTACACGCCGAAACGGCATGTCAGCCTGCGGCTGCGGGTGTTTATCGATTGGGTGGTGGAGTTGATGGCGGGGCAGGGCTGAGGGTCAACGCCACACGCGAATCCTGTAGGAGCTGGCTTGTCCTGCGAGCGGCTGCGGAGCAGTCGTAAAACCTGACGACCCCGTATGTCTGACACACCGCGTACACCGGTTTTACGACGGGTGCCCCGCCGCTCGCAGGGCAAGCCAGCTCCTACAGGGAGGGTGTATTCGCAGGCATAAAAAAACCGCCATCAGCCAAAGGCCGATAGCGGTTTTTTTGTGTTCACGCAGTTACTTGCTGTCAGGCAAGCCGTAAGCGATCACGTAGTCACCGCGATCAGCCGACTGGCGTGCGCCGCCGGCGGTGATGACGATGTACTGCTTGCCGGTTTTCGGCGAGACGAAGGTCATCGGGCCACCCTGGCTGCCCACCGGCAGGCGGGCTTTCCAGGCTTCTTCACCGTTGGCGCTGTTGAACGCACGCAGGTAGTAGTCCTGAGTACCGGCGATGAACACCAGGCCGCCCTGGGTCGACAAGGTGCCACCCAGCGTCGGCATGCCGATCGGCAGCGGCATGTGCATTTTGATGCCCATGGGACCGGTGTCCTGCACGGTACCGACCGGCACTTGCCAGGCGATCTTGCGGGTTTTCATGTCGATGGCCGACAGGGTGCCGAATGGCGGCGCCTGGCACGGAATGCCGGCGACCGACAGGAAGCGGTTCTTGTTGACCGCATACGGCGTGCCCTTGAGCGGTACGGCGCCCATGCCGGTGTTCAGCGCTTCACCGCCGGACGATGCCTTGGCGTCTTTCTCCTGCGGCACCATCTGAATCCACAGGCCCAGACGCATGTCGTTGACGAAGATGAAACCGTGTACCGGGTCGGTGGAAATGCTGCCCCAGTTCATGCCGCCCAGCGAACCCGGGAAGCTCAGCGAAATGTCGGTGCCCGGCGCGGTGTACAGGCCTTCATAACGCATTTTCTTGAACGAAATACGGCACAGCAGCTGGTCGAACGGGGTAGCACCCCACATGTCCGATTCGGTCAGGGTCGGCGCGCCGATCTGCGGCATGCCTACCGATTTCGGTTGGGTCGGCGAGTACGGCTCGTTCGGAATGTTCGACGGCTTGACCGGTACTTCCTTGACCTCGGTCAGCGGTTGACCGGTGTGGCGGTCCAGCACGTAGATCTGCCCGGCCTTGGTGCCGATCACCACCGCCGGCACTTTGCTGCCGTCGTCTTTGGTGAAGTCGATCAGGCTCGGCTGCATTGGCAGGTCGAAGTCCCACAGGTCGTTGTGAACGGTCTGATACACCCACTTCTGCTCACCGGTGGTGGCGTTCAGCGCCAGCACGGAGGCGCCGTAGGTGTGGTCCAGTCTGGTCCGCTCGACACCGTAGATGTCGGTGGACGAGCTGCCCATCGGCAGGAACACGGTGTTCATCGCCGGGTCGTAGGACATCGGCGCCCAGCTGTTCGGCGTGCTGCGCACGTAGGTGCTGCCGTCGGCCGGGGCTCTCTTGTCTTGCGGGTTGCCCGGGTCGAAGGCCCAGCGCATCTGCCCGGTGATCACGTCGAAACCACGGATCACGCCGCCTGGCATGTCGGTCTGCACGTTGTCGGCCACGCGGCCGCCGACCACCACGGTGGTACCGGCCATCAGCGGCGCGGACGACAGTTGATAGTAGGAATCCGGAACCTTGCCCAGACCGGCTTTCAGGTCGACCTGGCCGTTGTCGCCGAAGCCCTGGCACAGCTCGCCGGTGTCGGCGTCGACCGCGATCAGGCGCGCGTCGATGGTGTTGGTCAACAGGCGACGCTGGCAGTTGGCACCGGCCGGAACGCTGGCCGGCAGGGCAGGGGTGCTGCCGTCGGTCGGCTGGGCCACGGCGGCGGTGGCGTCGAAATACGCCAGGCCACGGCAACGTTGCCACACGGCAGACTTGGCGTTGGTTTCGTGCTTCCACAGCTGTTTGCCGGTGTCGGCGTCCAGTGCGATGACGTTGTTGTGCGGGGTGCAGATGAACACCTTGTCGCCGATCTGCAACGGGGTCATCTGGTCTTCGGCACCGTTGCCGTCGCTGATCGCCACATCACCGGTGTGATAGGTCCAGATCGGCACCAGTTTCGACACGTTGCTGCGGTTGATCTGGTCCAGCGCAGCGAAGCGGCTGCCGCCCTCGTCGTTGCCGTAATGGGCCCAGTCTTTCTGCGCTTTGGCCGGGTCGACCTTGGTCAGCGCCGGGCCATCACCGGTCGGTGTGACCGAAGCGTGAGGCTGGAACATGCCCCAGAAACCGGCCGCCATGGCAACCGCCAGCACCGCGCCGAGGGCGTAACCGCCACGACCGGCCGCCAGGCCGTTAGCCTTGCGCAGGCTCGGGTAGACCAGCGCCACCAGCAGGCTCAACACGCCGAAGGCAAACAGGCGCGACACCAGCGGCCAGAACACCAGACCGGCATCGACCAGCGCCCAGATCACAGTCGCGACCATGACCACGGTAAACAGCCAGGCACCGCCCAGACGACGCTTGAACAGCAAAAACGAAGAAGCGATCAGGCCCAGGCCGGCCAGCAGGAAATACCAGCTGCCGCCGAGAGTGACGAGATAACCGCCACCGGCGGTGAACAGTAAGCCAAAGAGCAGCACGCCGAAGGCGACGACCCAAAGGGGCCAGCGGCTGACGGGTGCCGAAGGTCGAGACGTAGTCATGTTGCTTGATCCTGCTGACGCCGGACGTCGGTGAGCGTTCGGCGATGGTGGGAACGATGATTTCGGGCTGACGTCGAGGTGTCGACAACCCGGATATTCAGGTCGTGTCAGCGCCTGTGTTGGAGGCGAGGCAGACCGGTTCATCCATGAAAAGCGTAATTAACTGGTTAGTTAATTTTGCGAATCGTAACAAAAAAACCGCGCCCTGCGGCAAATTGTCCACGGATGCGGCGGATAAACACCGTTGTCGATTCGGTAACAATAGCTACAGACGCCACTATTTGTAGGAGTGAGCTCTGCTCGCGATAGCGGTAAGTCAGTCAACACCGTTTCAGCAGGAAAGACGCCATCGCGAGCAGAGCTCCCTCCCACAGGACTCAGGGTGTCTGAGGTACTTCGGCAAGGCATCCACCCCGTGGCAGGTACGTGCTTTTTGTGGGAGGGATCGGACGTCAGGACGGTCGCGAAAGCGATTCGCCTGACACACCGCTTTCGCGACCGTCGTAACCTCCGATCCCTCCCACGGCCTTCGGCCAGAATCAAAAGCAGAGGCGTGTACCCACCCATACACGTTGCGGCAGGACGTGCTTTTTGTAGGAGTGAGCTCTGCTCGCGATGGCGGTGGATTAGTCAACATCGTTTCAGCGGGAGGACGCCATCGCGAGCAGAGCTCCCTCCCACAGGATTCAGGGTGTCTGAGCTACTTTGGCAAGGCATCCACCCCGTGGCAGGTACGTGCTTTTTGTGGAAGGGATCGGACGTCAGGACGGTCGCGAAAGCGATTCGCCTGACACACCGCTTTCGCGACCGTCGCAACCTCCGATCCCTCCCACGGCCTTCGGCCAGAATCAAACGCAGAGGCGTGTACCCACCCATACACGTTGCGGCAGGACGTGCTTTTTTGTAGGAGTGAGCTCTGCTCGCGATGGCGGTGGATTAGTCAACATCGTTTCAGCAGGAAGGACGCCATCGCGAGCAGAGCTCCCTCCCACAGGATTCAGGGTGTCTGAGGTACTTCGGCCAGGCATCTACCCCGTGGCAGGTACGTGCATTTTGTGGGAGGGATCGGACGTTAGGACGGTCGCGAAAGCGATTCGCCTGACACACTGCTTTCGCGACCGTCGTAAACTCCGATCCCTCCCACGGCCTTCGGCCAGAATCAGATGTTCCGGTTGCACACCATTTCCGTAGCAGTCCGGCTTGCCGGCGGCGGGGATGCCAAAGGCGCCACCGCTGGCAAACCATGCCGCTACGAGGTCGCGTTCACACGCCGTCGAATGCCCCAGCCAACCCCCTGGCCCATTCCGTCGCCACGTCTGCCGAGGTGACGTTGGTGAAGCCCAGCAGCAGGCCGCTTTGGCCCTGTACTTCCTGACAGGCCGCCGACAGGGCCAGGACCGAGTAGCCCAGCGTTCTCGCGTTGCGGGTAATCGCCTGATCGTCCAGCGGTGTTCGCAGCCGTGCCAGCAGGTGCATGCCGCCGGCACGGGCGTCGATCTGCAGGTGTTGCCCCAGCTCGCGTTCCAGCGCTTCGATCAACAACGCACGGCGGCGAGCGTACAGGCTGCGCATTTTTTTCAGATGACGGGCGAAATGGCCATCGCGAATGAACGCCGCGACCGTTGCCTGCAACAGCTGCGGGCAATGGTTGTGCAGGGCGTCGGCGACGGTGGTGAAACGCTCAATCAGGTGTTCCGGGACCACCAGATACGACAGCCGCAAGCCGGGCGCAAGGACTTTGCTGAACGTGCCGGTGTAGAGCACCCGACCCTGACTGTCGATACTCTTCAGCGCAGGCAGGGGATGGCCCTGATAACGGTATTCGCTGTCGTAGTCATCTTCGATGATCCAGCTGTCGCGACGGTTGGCCCAGTCCAGCAGCGCCTGACGCCGCGCCAGTGACAGCGACACCCCCAGCGGGCTCTGATGGCTGGGAGTGACCACGGCAAAACGGGCATCGGGCGCACGTTGCAGGGCGGCGTCGACATTCAGGCCGTCGTCATCGACCGGCACCGCAATCAGCTGCGCGCCAGCCCGTTCGAGCACGTGCCGGGCCATGACATAGCCGGGATCTTCAAACCAGCATTGATCGCCCGGACTCATCAGCGTGCGGCAGATCAGATCGAGGCTGGCGGCGTGGCCTGCGCAGATGAACACCTGCTCGGGCGAACAGCGAATGCCCCGGGAAATCCCCAGATAACCGGCGATGGCACTGCGCAACGGCCGATAGCCGCAGGCGTCGGGATACACCAGCCCGAGCAGGCCACTGTCGCGCAGTTCGCGGCCCATCAGGCGGTTCCACAACTTGCGCGGAAACGCATCCAGCGCCGGCATGCCCATTTGCAGCGGCGCCGGCAACTCGCCCGAATGCAGGCGTGGCAGCGTAGGCGCGGGCGGCGGCTGGCTGGCGACTTTCGGGCTGCCGGGCTTGAGCAATTGCGAGACCACCGTCCCCGCCGGCCCGCGCGCTTGCAGATAACCTTCGCCGATCAGCAATTGATAGGCCGACTCCACCGTGCCCCGCGCCAGATTCAGTTCCGCAGCCAGCGCGCGCACTGACGGCACCCGCTCACCCGGCCGCAGCCGACCGTCCTCGATCGCGCGGCGAAAACGCAGGTAAATCTGCCGATACACCGGCAGATCCGTGGACCCGGACAGCTCGGTTGCGGTCAGTGGCGGCTGGGTCATGTCCTACCCGATTAATCATTTTTTGGTTCTGTAGGGTAAGCCATGGCCCCATTACAGTGAACTTACTTTCTCAATCGAGGTTCGCCATGAACGACGCCGTGGATCGACAAGCACTGACGCTCCAGGAACTCACCACGCCAGAAGACCTGCACAGCGCATTCAACGTGATGAAGCAGCTGCGCCCGGCGCTCAGTTCGGCAGCCGGATTCGTCGAACAAATCACCCGCCAGCACCATGACGGCTACCGCCTGTTCGGCGCGGTGCAGGGCGGTCGTGTGCTCGGCCTGATCGGCTTCCGCCCGCTGGAAAACCTGCTGTACGGGCGCTTCATCTATGTCGATGACCTGGTCGTCGACGAGTCCGCGCGCCATCTGGGCCTCGGCGCACAGCTGCTCGACAGCGTGCGTTCACAAGCCACCGAGGCCGGTTGCGCGCACCTGGTGCTGGACACCGGTCTGCACATGCCACTGGCCCAGCGCTTTTATTTCCGCGAAGGCCTGCTGGCGAAGGGCATGCACTTCGTTCAGCCATTGTCGGTGTGAGGGCAGGGCGATGAAGAATCTGTTGATGCTCAATTGCAGCCCGCAAGGCGCGCGCTCAAGCGGCTATCGCCTGGCCGTGGACATGCTGGAAAGCGCACGGCAGTCCTGCCCGGATGCCGTGGTCAGTGTGCGTGATCTGGTCGCCGAGCCGTTGCTGCCGATCAGCGCGGACTACTCCGATGCGATCCTGCAAGGGCAGCCCGACGATGCGCCGGCCTTTGCCCAGTCCGAGCGCTTGATCGCCGAACTGGAACGGGCGGATCTGCTGCTCATCGTGACGCCGATCCACAACTTCACCCTGCCGGCGGTGTTGAAGCTGTGGATCGACAACATCGTTCGCGCCGGACGTACGTTCAGCCATGGGCCGAAAGGCAAGGTCGGCCTGCTGGAAGACCGTCCGGTCTATATTCTGGTCAGCTCCGGCGGGGTACACAGTGGGCCTCAGGCGCGCCAGCCGGAATTCCTGACCCCGTACCTGCGCCATTTGTTCGGCAGCATTGGCCTTTTCGATCTGCATTTCGTGTACCTACAAGGCACGGTCATGGGGCCTGAGGTGGTGGCGGACGCTGTTGCGCAGGCGCGTCGGCAG
Source organism: Pseudomonas sp. NPDC090208 (assembly GCF_044746785.1). NCBI lineage: Bacteria > Pseudomonadati > Pseudomonadota > Gammaproteobacteria > Pseudomonadales > Pseudomonadaceae > Pseudomonas > Pseudomonas sp. NPDC090208. Next base: position 26,888 of record NZ_JBIVCU010000029.1, on the reverse strand, counting down.
CTGGCGTTCGAACCGTTGTTCACAAGCCTTGCGCCGCAAGACGCCTGAAATCTCCCTGTCTGGTGGTCGCAGTAGCGCTTGACGGCAGAAGGCCTCACTCCTATTGTCTGACAACCTGATTAAGAGTGTTGCAATATGCTTCAACTTGAACGGCCGGATTCGCTGGTCGAGCGTGTGCTTGGTGCGATCCGTGCGGAAATCGACTCCGGACGCCTCGCGCCGGAGTCGCGCCTGCCCACCGAGCAGCAGTTGTCGGAGCAGTTGCACGTCAGCCGCTCGGTGGTGCGCGAAGCGATTTCCCAGCTCAAGGCTGACGGCGTGCTGGTGTCCCGGCGCGGGCTGGGCTCGTACATTTCCAGCACTCCGGCGGGCATGGCTTTTCGTTTTCCGGGTGCGGCCGGCAAGCGTCACGACCTGGCGCAGATGTTCGAGATGCGCCTGTGGATCGAAACCCAGGCCGCGTCCATTGCGGCACAACGGCGCAACGATGCGGATCTGCAATCTATGGAGCGGGCGCTGAAGCAAATGCGCGAACAGGCCAGCGACCACACAGCGGCGGCACTGGCTGACGTGGCGTTTCACCGGGCGATTGCCGAAGCCAGCAAGAACGAATACTTCGTGGCGTTTCATGATTTCCTGCGCAGCCAGTTGGCCGAGGCACGCAAGACCGCCTGGGAAAACTCGGCGGCCCACGCGGTCGGCGGTTCGGCGGATGCCGAGCGGGAACATGAGGCACTGTTTCAGGCAATTTCCGCAGGCGACCGGCAAGCGGCAGCAGCGTGCGCCGAGGCGCATCTGCGGGCAGCGGCCCAGCGTTTGCGGCTCGAATTGCCTGAAATGAACTGAAAAGAGCAGGGCGCTGATGACGTTAGAAATCCGCGCCCTTTTTTACCGGATAGTTAGTCTGACAACCTGACTACCAGACTTTTTGAATGACAGTGGCAAGGATAAAAACAATGGTTCATGACTTTTGCGTGATCGGTGGCGGCATTGTCGGCCTGGCCACGGCGATGGAGTTGCTGCAGCGCCATCCCGGCGCCTCGTTGGTGGTGCTGGAAAAGGAAGACAGCCTGGCCTGCCACCAGACCGGGCATAACAGCGGGGTGATTCACGCCGGCATTTACTACGCACCGGGCAGCCTCAAGGCCGATCTGTGCAAGCGCGGCGCCCAGGCGACCAAGGATTTCTGCGCCGAGCACGGCATTCGCTACGAGGTCTGCGGCAAATTGCTGGTGGCTTCGACGCCGCTGGAAATGCAACGCATGGAGGCCCTGCACCGTCGCGCAACCAGCAACGGCATGCACGTCGAGCGGCTGGAGGCGGGTGATCTGCGCGAGCGCGAACCCAACGTGGTCGGCCTTGGCGGGCTGTACGTCGACAGCACCGGCATCGTCGATTACCGCCAGGTCTGCCAGCAGATGGCGGCAGTGATCACCCGGCTGGGCGGCGAGGTGCTGTTGCAGCGCACGGTGACGGCGATCGCCGAGCAGGGCGACCACGTCGACATCGCCACCCTCGACGGCAGCTGGCGTGCGCGCAAGTTGGTGGTCTGCGGCGGTTTGCAGTCCGACCGTCTGGCGAAGCTGGCCGGGGTCAAGATCGATCACCAGATCATTCCGTTCCGTGGCGAGTACTACCGGCTGCCCGCCGAGAAGAACAACATCGTCAATCACCTGATCTACCCGATTCCCGACCCGGAACTGCCGTTTCTCGGTGTACACCTGACCCGCATGATCGACGGCAGCGTCACCGTCGGGCCCAACGCGGTGCTCGGTTTCGCCCGGGAAAACTACCGCAAGTTTTCGGTCGACCTGCGCGACGTCGCCACCTTCGCCAGCTTTCCGGGGTTCTGGAAAACCATCTGGCACAACCTCGGCTCCGGCCTTGGCGAGATGAAGAACTCGCTGTTCAAACGCGGCTATCTGGAACAGTGCCGCAAATATTGCCCGTCGCTGCGTCTGGAAGATCTGCTGCCTTATGAAGCCGGCGTGCGCGCCCAGGCGGTGATGCGCGACGGCACCCTGGTCCACGATTTTCTGTTCGCCGAAACGCCTCGCATGCTCCACGTCTGCAACGCGCCATCGCCGGCCGCCACCTCGGCCATCCCCATCGGTTCGATGATCGCCGACCGCATCGGCAGCCCCGGCTAAGCACCGGGCGCACCTGCGTTATCCCCCACAACAACTACAACGACCGCGGAAACACACGATGACCATTCTCAGCAACACCGCCACGTCTGGCGAAACCCCGGAACAGACCCGCAAACGCCTGCGTAAAGTGCGCGCCGCCACGATCTTCGGCTCGATGCTGGAGTGGTACGACTTTTACCTCTACGCGACCATGGCCGCGATTGTCTTTTCAAAGATCTTCTTCGACGGCTCCAACCCCAAGGTCGCATCGCTGCTGGCCTTCTCGACCTTCGCCATCGGCTTCATCGCGCGGCCATTCGGCGGCATCCTGTTTGGCTACCTCGGCGACAAGTTCGGCCGCAAACAGGTGCTGGTGGTGACCTTCTGCCTGATGGGCGTATGCACCACGCTGATCGGCCTGATTCCCGGCTACGCCAGCATCGGCATCTGGGCACCGATTGCGCTGGTGGCGGTGCGCATCATTCAGGGCCTTGGTGCGGGGGCCGAATTGTCCGGCGCGGCGGTGACCTCCTACGAACACGCCAGCGAGGGCAAGCGCGGCAGCCAGGGCGCGTGGCCGGCACTGGGGCTCAATCTGGGCCTGCTGCTGTCGTCGCTGACGGTGTATCTGCTGACCATCAACGGCAATGACTTCCTTCTCGCCGGTGGCTGGCGGATTCCGTTCATCGCCAGTATCGCGCTGGTCGCCGTCGGCCTGTGGGTGCGCAACAGCATCCCCGAGACGCCGGAGTACGCCGAGCTGAACGATCAGGCGCCAGCAGCCAAAGCCTCGCCGCTCAAGGCCCTGATGAAGAATGATTTGAAGGGCCTGCTGGTGGTGTTGTTCGTCGCCATTGGCTACAACGCGCTGAGCTACATCTTCAAGACCTTTTCCCTGGCCTACCTGACCCAGTTCAAGGGCGTCGAAGTCCACGTGACCTCGCTGTCGGTGACCATCGCCAGCCTCGTTGCCATCGTGGCCGTGCCGTTTTTCGGCTGGCTCTGCGACAAATGGAGCAGCAAGAAAGTGATCGTGCTGGGCGGCATCTTCTCGGCGCTGTTCGCCTGGCCGTTCCTGGCCTTGCTCAACACCGGCGAAAGCCTGTTGATCTACCTGGCCATCGGCGTGGGCACGGGCGTGCTCGCGCCGATGATGTTCGCGCCGCAGGGCTCGTTCCTCAGCCGGCAATTCCCGACGCAGACGCGCTCGTCCGGCTTCGGCACGGGCCGTGAAATCGGCACGGCAATCGCCGGTGGCCTTGCGCCGTTGGGCGCGCTGTCGCTGGTGGCGGCGTCGACCACCCATTCCACTGATGGGGTGGCGATCATCCTCGCGCTGTCGGCGGTGTGCGTGATCGTGCCGGCCTTGTTCGACCAGGGCCACAAACATTCAACCTTCAAGAACTGACCACGACGGCGCAGCCCGGCTGCGCCATATGCCAAGCCAGCCGGCGATGACCCAGCGCTTTGGCCGGTTCTTGCCACTGTTCGCCAATCCCTGCGGTTTTATCCTCGTGGTGCACTTTCATCTTCAAGGCAGGAGAGCATCAGCAATGAGTGAACGGATTTTTCTGGCGGGTGCGACCGGGGTCATCGGTCGTGTTCTGGTCAAGCTGCTGGTCGAGGCCGGCCACAGCGTCTACGGCACGACCCGCCGCGAGGAACGCAGGCAACAGCTGCAGGACGCAGGGGCGATTCCGGTGGTGGTGGATGTGCTGGACGCGGCCTGGCTCCGGTCGGAATTGCAGGCGATCCGGCCAACCTGCGTGATCCATCAACTGACGGACCTGCCGCGCGGCCTTGATCCGGCGCAAATGTCTGAGGCGGTGGTGCGTAACGCCAGGGTGCGAGAGCAGGGCACGGCGCATCTGGTCGAAGCGGCGCTGGCCGTCGATTGTCGGCGCTTCGTCGCGCAAAGCATTGCCTGGGCCTACGCGCTCGGCACGCCGCCGTATCGGGAAGTGGATGCGCTGGATATCGATGCCGAAGGGCTGCGGCGAGTCAGTGTCGGCGGGGTGAGGGCATTGGAGCAGAGCGTGCTGGAAGCACCGATGGGCCAGGGCGTAGTGCTGCGCTATGGCCAGTTGTACGGTCCCGGTACCGGCGCCGATCAACCCGGCGGCAGCAGCCCGGTGCATGTCGAGGCGGCTGCCTGGGCGGCCGTGCTGGCGATGCAGTCCAACCTCAGTGGCATCTTCAACATCGTCGAAGACGACACCCAGGTCAGCAACGCCAAAGCCCGGCAGCTGTTGGGCTGGCTGCCGGGCTGGCGTTTTCAGCAGCGGAACGGTCGCTGATCAGGCCTTGCCGCCGATCACTTCGATGATGCGCTGGGCCACGTACTCGGCATGGCTTTCCAGGGCGAAGTGGCCGGTGTCGAGCAACTCGACGACCGCGTTGGCGTTGTCACGCTTGAACGCTTCGGCGCCTGGCGGAATGAAGAACGGGTCGTGCTTGCCCCAGATCGCCAGCGTCGGAATCTGCGCCTCGCGGAAGAAGCGCTGGAAGTCGGGGTAGCGGGTCAGGTTGTTGGCGTAATCGAGGAACAGGTCGAGCTGGATCTCCTTGTTGCCTGGCCGTTCCAGCAACAGCGCGTCGAGGGTGTAGGACTCCGGCGCGACCAGTGCAGGATTGCTCACACCGTGCTCGTACTGCCAGCGGGTGCCCGCCAGGTGCAGGATGGCATCGGCGATCACCTGACGATTCGCTGCGGACGGCTCAGCCCAGTAAGCGCGGATCGGCGCCCAGGCATCCCCCAGACCTTCCAGATAAGCGTTGCCGTTCTGCGACACCAGCCCGGTGACGCGCTCAGGGTGTTTCACCGCCAGACGCAGGCCGGTCGGCGCGCCGTAGTCGAACACGTACATGGCGTACTGTTTCAGCCCCAGCACATCGACGAAGCTGGCCAGGGTTTCCGCCAGGTTGTCGAAGCTGTAGACGTAGCCACGCTCGGCTGGCACCTCGGTAAAACCGAAACCTGGCAGGTCCGGTGCGATGATATGGAAGTGCCCGGCCAGCAGCGGGATCAACTGGCGGAACTGGTGCGAGGAGCTTGGGAAACCGTGCAGCAACAGCAGAGTCGGGCGAGCCTTGTCACCGGCTTCGCGGTAGAACACACGGACGCCGTCAGCGTCGGCAAACTGATAGGTGATCACTGCGCTGGAAGAAGTCATGGCTGTTATCCTCGTAACCGGTTTGTTTGGTTTGGAGCGGTTGGTGGGGATACTTTTGCAGAGGTTTGATAACCTGTCAAATATATTTTGACAGGTTATTTTGTTTGCGGCGTGAATCCCGATGAACAGCACCCCGAGACCGTTGCTGGCCCGGCACTGCATGCACCGACAGGACGCTATCGCGAGCAGGGCTCCCTCCCACGGATCTGTGTCTGCTGTCGAATTTCGGCAAGCCGCCGTTTTTGATTCTGGCCGCAGGCCCTGTAGGAGCGCGCTTGCCCGCGATGGCGGTGTGTCAGCCAGCACATCATTGACTGAGCTGATGCTTTCGCGAGCAGGGCTCCCTCCCACGGGGCTTGCGCTGTCTGGGGGATATGGCAGGGCTGTGGATGAGGTCTTGTTGTCTGGGAGATTTGGCAGGGCCGGGATGAGGTCTTGTTGCCTGGGAGATTTGGCAGAGGCAGGGGTGGGCTTTTTGTGGGAGGGATCCGAGGTAACGAGGGTCGCGAAAGCGGTGGTCTGGCCGAGCACTGCATGGACTGACAGGACGCTATCGCGAGCAGAGCTCCCTCCCACGGATCTGTGTTTGCAGCCGGATTTCGGCACGCCGCCGCTTTTGATTCTGGCCGCAGGCCCTGTAGGAGCGCGCTTGCCCGCGATGGCGGTGTGTCAGCCAGCACATCATTGACTGAGCTGACGCCATCGCGAGCAGAGCTCCCTTCCACGGCCGGTGTTGTCCGGAGGATCAGGCGCCGGCGTTCTGCTTCAGCCGCTCCCGATGCGCCGCTGCCTTGGCGCGGTTGCCGCAGATCGCCATGCTGCACCAGCGGCGTTTCTTGCCGCGGGTATGGTCGATAAAGACCATCGTGCAACTGGCGCCTTCGCAGCACTTCACGTCGGAAAAATCCTCGCTGCTGAGGAATTTCGCCAACTCTTCCCCCAGCGGCAGCAGCAGCGAATCCGGCCCGCGCCAGCGGCGTTTGGCCTGGAACTCGAAGCCCGCTTCACCCAGGGTCAGTTCGGTGTACTGCTCGTCCCGCTCCAGCAGGCGATTCAGCGCGCCCAACTCTTCCAGCGCCGCAGCCGGCAATGGCTGGCCCCGGTATTTCATGACAAAGCCGCGAAACCACTCGCGCAACGCCCGCGCCTGAGCGGCCACCGCCTCCAGCTCACCCGGCATGGCCTGGGCTCGCAGGCGCTCCAGCACGGCCGGCTCGACCCAGCCAGCCTGCTGCAGCCAGTCCAGCCAGCCGTCGCCGTCGCTGATCCAGTCGACCGGCTGATCCACCGGCGTGGCAATCGAATTGAGGAAATCGAGGGCAGCGGCATCGGCGAGAAACATCGCCGGGCCGTGGAGGGAGTTGCTCATGGTGGTGCCTTCAGAATTCGTGACAGTTGGAGCAAGCGTAACCAGTCAGGAAAACTTTGACAAGTTATTGTGCTGATGGATAACCCTTATTGTCAGTTTAATCGGGTTATCTGTTTGTCGTCCCCTGGCTCTTGAGTGATTCTGACCACTGACCGTTTTTCTGGTCGGAAAATTGCCTCCCTCTTGTGCGAGATAAGCCCTAGCCCCTGTAGAAACAGACGGTTAGGATAGCGATTCGCAATCATCGGTCCACGGACGGCTGAGTTTGGCCCCTCTTTCGTTGCGACCTGCCTGTTCCATTGTTGATGTTTTCAGGGTGTCCGCATGTCCAAACCCGCCCTTGCACGTTGGGTCGGCAACCGCCGCAGTCGGCAGTTGATCCTGCGCCTGTTTCCGGCGATCGGCGCGTTGTTGCTGCTGATCGGGCTGGGCGGTTACCTGCTGGTCAAGAATGCCCTGAGCCAGGATCTGGACGTGCAGCAGCGCTCGCGGATTTTCATTTCGCGGACCATGGACCAGGTGCGCAACGAGGTGGCGCGCAACATCATCAACTACGCCAAGTGGGCCGAGGCCTACAAGCATCTGCATGTCACCGTGGACAAGGTCTGGGCCGACGAGCAGCGCAACGTCGGCGCAGTGCCTTACGAGCTCTACGGTTACAACGGTGTGCTGGTGATCGATGGTCACGATCACACGTCTTACGCGGTGATCGACGGCCGACCTTCGCAGATTGATGTCCGCGACTGGCTCAAGGGCGATCTCGACGGGCTGATCGCCGAGGCGCGGCGCACCCATCAGGAAGATGACGGCATCGTTCGCGCGCTCAAGGTCGACGGCATGCCGGCGCTGGCCGCCGCCGCGACCATCAGCGCCGGTTGGGACCCGTCGATTACCGAGATTCCGGGGCCGGCCTCGGTGATGATCTTCGTCTCGGTGCTCGATCCGGCCAAGCTCGCTCATCTCAGCGAAACCTACGGCCTGCCGGCCCTGACCGTCGCCGAGCAGCCGCGCAGTGGCTTCGAGTCGATGCCGTTGCTGAGCTCGGACATCCTGCTCGACTGGACGCCGCCCAAACCGGGCATGGAACTGTTGCAGCGCACTTTGCCGCTGTTCATCGCCGGGGTGCTGACCCTGGTCATCGTCCTGACCATGCTGCTGCGCCACGCGCTGGCCTCGGCCCGGCAGATCGACGCGCAGTTCGCCGCGTTGCTCGCCAGTCAGGACGAACTGAGTGGCAGCGAACAGCGTTTCCGCGACATCGCCGAAGCCGCGTCGGACTGGCTGTGGGAAGTCGACGCGACGGGGCATCTGACCTACCTGTCGGAGCGTTTCACTGAAGTCACCGGCGAGCAGCGCGAGGCCTGGCTGGGGCGCTCGCTTGCCGATTTGCTCAAGCCGGAAGGGCTGGCGTTGCCTGAGTGGCTGAGCCAGACCGCGAGCGACAGCGGCGAGCGCGGCTCGTTGCTGTGCCACTACCACGACCACGGCGGGCGCCGGCGCATCTGCAAACTGATGGCGAGGGCGATGCCGGGCGCAGCGGGATACCGGGGCACCGCCAGCGACATCACCGACGAGGTCGAAGCCCAGGCCGAAGTGCGGCATCTGTCGCTGCACGACTCGCTGACCGGTCTGCCCAACCGCCATCGCCTGCATCAGTTCCTCGCCGATCAACTCGACCGGCAGCCGCCGCAGGCGCTGGCGGTGCTGAGTCTGGATCTGGACCGCTTCAAACCGGTCAACGATGCCCTTGGTCATGCGGTCGGCGACCGGGTGCTGCAGGAAGTCGCCCAGCGTTTGCAACGGCACGGGCAGCCTGATGGCATGGTGGCGCGTCTCGGCGGCGACGAGTTCATTGTGGTGCTGCTGGGCGATCCGCAACTGGCTGATCTGACCGGTCTGTGCGCGCGGCTGGTGGAGGAGTTGCGCCGGCCATTCGAGCTGGGCAGCCATACCGTATTCATCGGCACCAGCATCGGCGTTGCTCTGGCCCCGGACCATGCGCGCACGGCGGCCGAGCTGCTGCGCCTGGGCGATATCGCGCTGTATCAGGCCAAGGCGGCGGGGCGCAATACCTGGCGTTTCTACGTCGAAGACATGAACGCGCGCTTGCTGGCGCGTCGCGAACTGGAACACGAATTACGCGAGGCGTTGCTCGGCGATCAATTGCGCCTGCATTACCAGCCACGCTACGCCACCGTCGCCGGTTCCCTGCGCAGTTTCGAGGCGCTGGTGCGCTGGCAGCACCCGCAGCGCGGCCTGCTGCAACCCGACACGTTCATTCCGCTGGCCGAAGAGACCGGCCTGATTCAGCCCCTCGGCCGCTGGGTGCTCAATCACGCCTGCCGTCAGGCCATGCACTGGCCCGCCGAGGTCGGTCTGTCGGTCAACCTGTCGCCCGGTCAACTGGCTGAAAACGAAGACGTGGTCGCCGTGGTCGCCGATGCCCTGCGCGATAGCGGTCTGCCAGCTCACCGCCTGGAGCTGGAAATCACCGAACGGGTGTTTCTCGACCATGCCCACGGCGCGCTGGCGACGCTCACCGCGCTGCGTGCGCTGGGCGTGCGCCTGAGTCTGGATGACTTCGGCACCGGTTTTTCTTCGCTCGCGTACCTGCGCAACTACCCGCTGGACGGCATCAAGATCGATCGCAGTTTCATTTCCAACCTGACCGTACGCGGCAACGACCAGGCCATCGTCCAGGCGATGATCGACCTGGGCCGTTCGCTGGGCATCACCGTCACCGCCGAAGGCGTGGAAACCCTGGAACAACTGGAGTGCCTGCAACTGCGTCATTGCGACGAAGTGCAAGGCTTCCACTTCAGCAAGGCGTTGCCGCCGGAGCAACTGGGGCCGCTGTTTGGTGTGGAAACCAGCGGGGCGTGAAGGGCGCGGGATGCCCTACATGGGCATCCATGCCGGACACCGGCGGTGGTCGGCGAACAGCGGTTCGCGGGTTGGGTCACGGCACCATCGACGCAGCACCTGGCGGTTGTCGCGACGTTGCTTGCGATCATCGACGCGACGGAAGCCGCGTGGTGGCGGCGGGCGAAATCCCATGGGTTTGTCGCTGTGAAAACGCGCCAGTTGCCGGCGAACGGCGGGGATGCGGGCGATGATCTCGTCGGCGTCAAAGCGCCACAGGGGAAACGGGTAGTCGTAGTCGCAACCACGACGACGGAAGGTGCGGGCCATGTCGGATTCTCCAAGGATTATCTGGCTGACATGGCGACCTCCGGTGGCGAAAGGTTGGAGCTGAAAGTGAGGCCGGCGCGGTGTTCGCGCCGGGTAACAAGAAGGGTCAGGCGGCGCTGCTGTTGTCGTTGCGGTGCCCGCCGAGATCATAGCCCAGCATGAACAGCGCGGCTTCGAGGTTGCGCAGTGCGTTTTCGCCAGTGAATGCCTCGCCGGTCACTGCGCCGCTTGCCAACACCGCGTGCAGCAGCCAGCTGGCGCGCATGTTCCACTGCGCATGGAAGGCGCCGGTGCGCAGGCGCGGGAAGCTCAGGCTGCCCTGGCCGGGGTTGCGGTTCTTGGGGGTGGCGGTGTTGTCTTCCTTGGCTGCTGCCCAGGGGAAGGCCAGCGTCTTCGGCACGGCAGACAGGCCTTGTTCCTCGCAGTATCTGACCACCAGCCAGCCCAGCGCGGCGGCGACACGGCTGTCGTAAATGATGAAGTCGCGGCAGATCAGCGAGTAAACCTTGGTCATGCCGGCGTTGAAGCGCAGCGCCTTGTTGCACAGGATGGCGACGTCCAGTTGCCCCTGATCGATCGCGTCACGGGTGGCGACCAGTGTCGCGGCCAGCCCCTTGCGGTTTTGCTGCAGCCAGTTGACGTTGCGCCCCTGCACGCCGCCCCAGATCATCACCTCGATGGCGGCCTGGCACGCAGCGTCATCGTCCATGCGTTGCAACGCGGCCTGCAGATCGGTCTGCAACGCCGCCAGTGCCTTGGCGTTGCTGGCGGCCGTGCTGCCTTTCTCGACGTTGAGCCGGCTGATCGCCGGATGCGACCAATGGTATTGGCGCCAGGCATCGCTGACGCCCTGGAATTGCCAGTCCTGGCGGGTCTTGCGGTGGGTGTAGCGATGCTGCAAGGCGGCGCTGTCCAGATGACGGCTCAGCCACTCGACAAAATGCTGCACGGCGGGAGTGGCGAGATAGACGCTGCGATTCATTCGGGGCTTCCTTGAGGTGTATGTCTGTTGGCGTTGCGCAGTGTCCGCTAGACTCGCGACATTTTTTGTCGCAGGCAGTTAAAAAGTATGGCGCGGCTTTCAATTCGTCTGATGTTGGTGTGGGAATGCCTCGGCGAGAGGTCGGCGAAGGCTGAGACCCGTGCCGTTCACGACAGAGTGATTACACGGTTGGGCAAGGAGCGTTCGCTGAGAACCACCCAGCGCGACCTCAAGACCCTGGAGGAGGCGGGAGCAGCCGGGTGCGACAAGGAGGACGACAAGGTTTTCTGGTTCAGGAAACAGATCGCGACCTCGCTTGGGCGGATGGGGCAACTCAAGGCAGACGAGGCTATCAACCTTGTTCTCCTGTTGGAGCACGGTGCCCGGTTCGGCATGAGCGAGCAGGTCAAAAGCCTGGACGTGATCAAGAACTACGCCCAGGGGGTGTTGCTTGAAGCCACTGCACAGCACGACTGGTCGTCGAGTCGTCTGACCAGCAGCACACGGTTTGTCGCGCTGCAGCCAGCCGAGTTCGATCCGCAATTGCTGAAAACCGTGCAGGGCGCCTTGCTGGAAGAGCGAGCGCTGAAAATCGCTTATTGCGTGCCGGAGCGTGGGGATCTGTCGGTCGAGTATGTGCTGACCGTGCTCGGCCTGTCGTTTCAGGACGCCAATATTTACGTCTCCTGTCTTATCCAGGAGGAGCGTTGGCCGCAGGGCCACGAGCCGGCGCCGGGTGCGGCGCGCTACAAGTACGAAAGCAACGGCGTGCGGACCCTTTCGGTTTTGCAGATGCACCGCGTACAGAGCGCGAGCGTGGCGCGCGCCGACGCAGAAGTGCCGGACGGCTATGACATCAACGCCCCGCAGATCAGGAAGGACTTGCTGTCGCTGTATTCCAGCGAGCCGATGGCGCTGCGCCTGCGGGTCAAGGCCAATTTGCGCAAGCGTTTGAGCGAAAACCGTCTGGCCGACGATCAGGTGATCGAGCAGGAAGGGCCGGACAGCTGGCTGCTCCAATGCCATGTTCATGACGGTCAGGGCCTGCGTCTGTGGCTGCTGAGCAACGCCGATCAGATCGAAGTGGTCGCACCCGCCGCCTTGCGCCAGTACATGCGCGATACGCTGGCAGCGGCGCTGACGGCATACGAGTAGGGTATCGACGAGGTCGGCGGCGCAACGAAGCGGCTGATCTCACACCAGATGCGTGGCGTCTTCGAGGTACTCGAACAATCGATCCTGCAGGTGTTCGATGGCGTCGGTACGGGTCAGGAACGCTTCCACGGTGGTCACCGCCCAGCGCTGGCCTTCATTGCCGAATACCACCTGATTGAAGGTGTCGGGTGTGACCCGGGCCACGAAAAACCAGGTGTTCAACCCATTGAGGCCCTGGCCCGGATAGTCGCGCTTCCAGATGATCGCTGCGGGGGTCAGGGTCAGGCCGAATTCTTCATGGGTTTCGCGCAAGGCGCATTGCTCCGGGGTTTCCTTGCCTTCGCGCCCGCCCCCCGGCAAGTCCCACAGGCCGGGCCAGGGGATACCGGGTTTGTCGTCGCGTTGGTAGGTCAGCAACTGGTTGCCGCAGAGCAGGGCGATCTTGGCGCCGGAGAAGGGGGAGTGAGCAGGCATGGCAGGCATTCCGGGGCAGGGGCAGACGTGAATAACATTAGCACCGCCGCCCGGGATGACGCCCGTTCAGGCACCACCGTGTTGGCTGACCCGACGCCATCCCCCGTAGGAGCGCGCTTGCCCGCGATAGCGTCCGTTCAGGGATCACGGTATTGACCGACCCGACGCCATCCCCTGTAGGAGTGAGCTTGCTCGCGATAGCGTCCGTTCAGACACCGCCGTATGGTCTGACCCAACGCCATCCCCTGTAGGAGTGAGCTTGCTCGCGATAGCGTCCGTCCAGACACCGCCGTATGGTCTGACCCAACGCCATCCCCTGTAGGAGCGCGCTTGCCCGCGATAGCGTCCGTTCAGATACCATCAGTGGTGAATCAGCCGACGCCATCGCGAGCAGAGCTCACTCCTACAGTCAGAGGCAGGATTTGCGATCTCCAAAACGTTACCGACCATCATCAGCAAACCCCGCCATGACCTGCTCGATCAGCAGTTCATTGGCCTGTTTCAGATTGCCCGGCTGCGCCGGATGCGCCACCCACACATCAATGTGCAGCGAGAAATCCGCCACCTCGACAATCGCCAGCTCATCGCGAAACGGACTCTGTTCATACAACCTGCGCGGCAGCAGGCCCAAGCCGAGGCCGGCGGCGATCATCCGTGTCTGGATTGTCGCGCCGTGGGTGTCGATACCCAGGCGGAGCGTGTGCCCGGCGCGACCCATGGCGGTTTCCAGCGCCGAGCGATAGGCGCAGCCTTTCGGGTTGAGAATCCATTCGTGAGCGGCCAGGCGCTGCAGATCGCTGACACTGTCGGTCAGCGGGTGCGCACGGCTTTGCAGCACCAGCACTTCCAGCGTGGCGACACGTTTGCCATCCATCCCGGCCGCCAGCGTACTGGGCGCCGGACGCAACAGGGTTGCGGCATCCAGAAGGCCTTCGTCGAACAGCTTTTCCAGCTCGAAACTCCAGTGGGTCGCGATCTGCATTTCCAGTTGCGGAAAGGCTTTTCTGATCGAGGTCACGGTGTCCAGCACCACGGCATCGGCTACTACTTGAGTGACACCCACGCGGAATTTGCCGCTGGGCGTCGCCGATTCCTGAGGGATGCGGCGCAGCTGCTCAGCGTCACGCAACAGCGTCACGGCGCTTTCATAGACACGCAAACCCATGGCGGTCGGCAGCGGCGGGCGAGAGGTGCGGTCGAACAGCGTGGCGCCGAGGTATTCCTCCAGGTGCTGAATGCGCCGCGACACGGCGGATTGAGTGAGGTGCAGTTTCTCGGCGGCCTTGGTCAGCGAGGCGCACTCGATGGCGACGGTCAGGGCGCGCAGGTCTTCAATTAGCATGCGTATCTCTCATTTATAATCGAAAAATTATGCGTTTGATGAATTCTACGCCCGCGCCTACTGTAGTCCCAAGCCCCGCCGGTCGTCGGCGGCCCTGTTGCAATCACAAGGAATACAGCCATGCCACTGGCCCGAATCGATGTCGCCGCAGAAACCAGCCCTGAAACCATTTCCGCCATTTCCGACGTGGTGTACGAGGCGATGCGCAGCACCGCCAACGTTCCCGAGCACGACCGTTACCAGATCATCAATCGCCATCGCAGCGATGAGCTGATCTATCCGGCGGCCGGTTATCTGGGCGTGACCTACACGCCGAACATCATTTTCATTCAGGTGACCTGGAACGCCGGTCGCAGTATTGAGGTGAAGAAAGCCTTCTACCGCGCCGTGGCCGAGGGTATCCACGACAGAACCGGTGTGCGCAAGGAGGATGTGTGGATCAATCTGATCGACGTCAAGCGTGAGGACTGGTCGTTCGGCAACGGTGAGATGCAGTACGCGCCGGTGGAGTAAGGTCCGCAGGAGCGCTACGCGGGCTTTTGTAGGAGCTGGCTTGTCCTGCGAGCGGCGACGCAGTCGTCGTAAAACCTGTGTCATTGGCTTGTCTGACACTCTGCTGAGTCTGCTAACGCAGCCCTGTTTCGCCTGGCGGCGAGTTACGCAGACCTGTAGGAGCGTGGCTTGCCCGCGATCGGCGACGAAGTCGTCGTAAATCCTGTGCACTCGGTTTGTCTGGCTGATTGCTGTAGCTGCTAACGCAGCTTGGTTTCGCCTGGCGGCGAGTTACTTGGAAAAGCCCCAAGTAACCAAGGGCTGTTATCCCCGCCATACGGTGCCTCGCTTTGGCTCGGCATACCCTCACTCCGGCGACGCTCCGTGGGCCCGCCGCGAATGGGCCATCCATGGCCCACGCGGCTCTCGCGGCATCCATGCCGCTCGACCCACTGCGCATCACCTGCGTTCGGCCTTCTGGAACGGGGCCCCAGATCAAAAGCAAGAGCCAAAGCCAAAGCCAAAGCGAGGACACCCCCGTAGCCGGCCTCTTTCGCCCGGCGGCAAGTTACGCGGACCCTGTAGGAGCTGGCTTGTCCTGCGAGCGGCGACGAAGTCGTCGTAAAATCTGTGCACTCGGTTTGTCTGAAGGATCGCATAGCCTGCTAACGCAGCCCCGTTTCGCCCGGCGGCGAGTTACGCGGACAACTGTAGGAGCTGGCTTGTCCTGCGACCGGCGACGCAGTCGTCGTAAAACCTGCGCACTCGGTGTGTCTGGAATGACGCCTTTAGCTGCTAACGCAGCTTGGTTTCGCCTGGCGGCGAGTTACTTGGAAAAGCCCCAAGTAACCAAGGGCTCTTTACCCCGCCATACGGTGCCTCGCTTTGGCTCGGCATACCCTCACTCCGGCAATGCTCCGTGGGCCCGCCGCGAATGGGCCATCCATGGCCCACGCGGCTCTCGCGACATCCTGTCGCTCGACCCACTCCACATCGCCTGCGTTCGGCCTTCTGGGACGGGGCCCCAACATCAAAATCAAAAGCTCGCCGAGGCGACCGACCGGTCGGCCTGGCTCTGGATGAACGCATACAGTCTTGCGGGCCACGGATACCTGTGGGAGCGGGCTCGCCCGCGAAGGCGTCCTCAAGATCGCAACCGCCGGCAAGCCGGACTGCTACGAACAGGTTCGTTGAGTTCTGCACCACCACCCCAATGTCGCAACCACCCGCCAAAACGTCGCAGTCAGCCAACCGGAAAACCGCGCTGGCGACCTGCCACGACGACGTGCCGTTCCAAAAACGACAGCTCACTTTCCCGCCTGCGACCACCCGTTTTCCGGGCCTTTCGGCTAAACCCCTGAATTCAATGGGAATCGGTTATGTGCTTATGTGTTTTTGTCGTATTCGGTGTGTATACATAGAAAATACAACCTATTGACCGACCCCAAAACGCGTGCGAGTCTGAATTCATCAAGCCGTCACACAAGACGGTTCTGACAACTTCCGGAGGTTGTTGTGAAGAACGGCAAGAGCACGCTTTATGAAGATTTGAAACGTCAGATCCTGACCATGGAGCTGGACCCTGACGAGGCGCTGGACGAGGTCGTTCTCAGCGAGCGTTACGGCTTGTCCCGCACGCCGGTTCGCGAAGTGTTCCGCCGTCTGGCCGGTGAAGGCTATCTGGATATCCGCGAAAACCGCGGCACCCGGGTCATTCCGATGAACCATTCGACCCTGCGCAATTTCTTTCTCGTCGCACCCATGGTCTACGCTGCCATCGGCCGCCTGGCCGTGCAGAACTTCAAGCAGCGCCAGTTGCTCGATCTGAAGGAAACCCAGTACCGCTTCCGCAAAGCCACCAACGAGCGCGACCCGTTGAGCATGGTGGTGGAGAACAACCGCTTCCACGCGATCATGGGTGAAATGGCCGGCAACCAGTACCTGGAGCCGAGCCTGGAGCGCCTGCTGATCGACCACGCCCGCATCGGTCACACCTTCTTCCGTCCGCACAACGAGCAGATGGAAGAACACCTCGAATTGTCCGCCGGCCACCACGACCTGTTCATCGAAGCCATCGAGCGCCGCGACGAAGGGGCTGTGGTCGATCTGGTGTTCGAGCACTGGGAGCTGTCCCGCGCCGACATGGAAATGTTCATCGCGCCACAGGGTCTGCAGACCGACGCCCGCCTGGACATTCCCGGTCACTCTTTCTCGGAGAAATCGTCGTGAAATTCGAAGGCATCTACACGCCGGCGGTGACCCCGCACAAGGCTGACGGCAGCATCGACTTCAGCGTGTTCGGTGAGGTGCTGGAGTCGCTGATCGAGGCGAAGGTCCACGGCATCATCATCGGCGGCTCGACCGGCGAATACTACGCGCAGACCGCTGAAGAACGCATCCAGCTGGCGCATTTCGCCAAGGAAGTGATTGGCTCGAAGGTGCAGCTGATCATCGGCACCGGCGCCATCCGCACCGAAGACGCCGTACTGTTTGCCGAAGACGCCAAGGCGATCAAGGCCGACGCGATTCTGGTGACCACGCCGCCGTACGCGCTGCCGACCGACCAGGAAAACGCCATTCACGCGCTGACCATCGACCGCGCCGCCAACCTGCCGATCATGCTTTACAACTACCCCGGCCGGATGTGCGTGCAGATGAACGAGGATTACCTCGCTCGCGTCGGCAAGTCGAAAAACGTCAAGGCGATCAAGGAAAGCTCCGGCGACATGGGTCGCGTGCACCTGCTGGCCCGCGAGTTTCCGCACATCGCGCTGTCCTGCGGCTGGGACGATCAGGCCCTGGAGTTCTTCGCCTGGGGCGCCCGCAGCTGGGTCTGCGCCGGTTCCAACTTCTTGCCCAGGGAACACGTCGCGCTCTATGAAGCCTGCGTGCTGGAAAAAGACTTCGATAAAGGCCGGCAGATCATGTCGGCGATGATGCCGCTGATGAATGCCCTCGACGGCGGCAAGTTCGTGCAGTGCATCAAGTTCGGCTGCGAGCTCAACGGCTTGAACGTCGGCGACGTGCGCGCACCGCTGCGTCCGCTCAACGGCGAAGACAAGCGCAGCCTGCAGACCGTGATCACCAACGTCAAACGTACCGTCGCCCACATCACTTCGGGAGCCCGCCATGCGTAATTTGCTGACTGCGGCGGAGTACGCCGCCATCGCCGAGTCGATGTCGTATCCGTCCAACGCCTTCATCAATGGCGCGTTCAAACCGGCGCTGTCCGGCAAGACCTTCGCCACTCATAACCCGGCGACCGGTGCGTTTTTGACCGACATCGCCGCCTGCGATGCGCAGGATGTCGATTACGCGGTGAGCAAGGCCAGAGAGGCTTTCGACGATGGCCGCTGGCGCTTGCTGGCGCCGGGTGAGCGCAAGGCCGTGTTGCTGAAATTCGCCAAGCTGCTGGAGCGCAATCACCACGAACTGGCGGTGCTGGAAAGTCTGGACAGTGGCAAGCCGGTCAGCGAATGCCAACTGGTCGACGTGCCGGACACCGTGCACACCCTGCGCTGGCACGCCGAGCTGATCGACAAGCTGTACGACCACACCGCGCCGGTCGGCAACAACGCGCTGACCATGGTCATCCGTGAGCCCATCGGTGTCGTCGGCTGTGTGCTGCCGTGGAATTTCCCGCTGCTGATGCTGGCCTGGAAGATCGGCCCGGCGCTGGCGGCCGGCTGTTCGGTGATCGTCAAACCGGCCGAGCAGACCTCCCTGACCACCCTGCGTGTGGCCGAGCTGGCCTTTGAAGCCGGCGTACCGGCCGGCGTGCTGAACATCGTCACCGGCACCGGCAAGGACGTCGGCGAGCCGATCGGTCTGCACAAAGACGTCGACATGGTCAGTTTCACCGGTTCCACCGCGACCGGCCGGCGCTTCCTGCATTACGCTGCCGATTCCAACCTCAAGCGCGTGGTGCTGGAATGCGGCGGCAAGAACCCGGCGGTGGTGATGGACGACGCCGAGGACCTGGATCTGGTCGCCGAACAGGTGGTCAACGGCGCGTTCTGGAACATGGGCGAAAACTGCTCGGCGACCTCGCGCCTGATCGTCCACGCCTCGGTCAAGGACGAACTGCTGCAACGCATGGGCGCCTACATCCGCGAGTGGAAAATGGGCGATCCGCTGGATCCGCAGAACCGCGTCGGTGCGCTGGTCAGCCCCGAGCACTTCGCCAAGGTCAAGTCGTACCTGGAGCACGCCACGGCGGGCAGACTGGACGTGGTCTACGGTGGCGACACCCAGGACGGTGTCTACGTGCAGCCGACCGTGATCGACGGTGTCGACCGTGACAGCCGGTTGTTCCAGGAAGAAATCTTCGGCCCGGTGCTGTCGGTGACCAGTTTCACCTCGATCTCCGAAGCTATCGCCCTGGCCAACGACACTGTTTACGGCCTGGCGGCCTCGGTCTACACCGGCAACCTGCGCAACGCGATCAAGCTGTCGCGGGAAATCCGCGCCGGCATCGTCACCGTCAACTGCTTCGGCGAAGGCGATGCGACCACGCCGTTTGGCGGCTTCAAGGAGTCCGGTTTCGGCGGGCGCGACAAGTCCATGTTCGCCCACGATCAATACACCGAAATCAAGACCGTCTGGATCGACGTGTCTGACCGGTCCGTGGACGAGACCGTAAAATGAGCACCCATACCATCAAGCGTTTGCCGGTAGACACCGGGGTTTCGGGGTGGGAGGCGATTTCCACGCGCTCGATGCCTGTGCATTTGCTTGATGGGCAGGTGACGGCGGACTGGCTGATCATCGGTGCGGGTTTTGCCGGTCTGTCGGCTGCACGGCGGCTGGCGCAACTGCACCCGGGGGCGAAGATTGTCGTGGTCGACGCCCACGAAGTGGCCAAGGGGCCGGCCGGGCGCAACTCCGGTTTCATGATCGACGTGCCCCACAGCCTGTCGTCCGGCGAATACTCGGTGGCCGGCGAATCGGCCACCGCGCTGGAGATCAAACAGAACCGCTTCGCCATCGGCTTTGCTGCCGACGCGGCGCGGGAATACGGAATGGCTGCCGAGACGTTCGACCCGTCGGGCAAGATCAACGCTGCAGCCACAGAGCGCGGCATGCGCCTCAACGGCAATTACGCGCAATCGCTGAAGGCCATCGACGAACGGTTCGAGCTGTTCGATGCCGCACAGATGCGCGACATCACCGGCACCACCTATTACCACGGCGGCCTGTACACGCCGGGCGCGGCGATGATTCAGCCGGCGCAGTACATCCGCGATCTCGCTCAGGGGTTGGCGGGTAGCATCACCCTGTTCGAACGCTCGCCCATCGTCGAACTGTCGCGGGTCGGCAACGACTGGCGGGCGCGCTCCCACAGCGGCAGCGTCACTGCGCCCAAGGTGATTCTCGCGGTCAACGGCCATATCGAAGACTTCGGGCACTTCCAGGGCCGTCTGCTGCACGTGTTCACCTACGCCTCGATGACGGCGGCGTACAGCCACGACGAGTTCGGGCGCGCGGTCACCGGCCAGCCGCGCTGGGCCTTGCTTCCGGCCGATCCGATGGGCGCCACGGTGCGCAAGATTACCCACGATGGCCTGGCGCGGATCGTCATCCGCACCCGTTTCACCTATGACCCGAGCATTCAGGTGACGCCACGACGGGTTGCCGAAGTGGCCGAAGAGCAACGCGCCTCCCTCGACGCGCGCTTTCCGGAGCTCAAGGGCACGCCGCTGGAATTCAGTTGGGCAGGGCGTCTGTGCCTGAGCCGCAACAGCGCGCCGGCCTTCGGTGAAATCGAAGAAAACCTGTATTCGGCCTGCTGTGAAAACGGGCTGGGTACGGTGAAAAGCACCCTGGCAGGGGTCATGGCCGCCGAACTGGCCAGCGGTGAACACTCGAAGTTTCTCGACGACTTCAGCCGCGCACCGGGCCCCAGCCGCTTACCGCCAAAAATACTGACAAAACTGGGCGTCAGTTCCGTCATTCGCTGGCAATCGCTGCGAGCGGGACGAGAGGGTTGATTCACCGTTTCAAACTGTCTGCTGTAGATCAATAAAGAAAGAAGCATTTCTGCTCTAACAACATAGATCGGGGAATACCATGAAAAAGATGTGGAAGACAGTCTGCGCCGTCGCCATGGCCAGCATGATGAGTTTTACCGTTCAAGCGGAAGAAAAAACCATCACCATGGGCACCATGAACTGGGAAGATCTGACGCCGATTACCGGTATTACCAAAAAGGTACTTGAAGACTCCGGTTATACCGTAAAAGTTGTCGAGTTCTCCGAGTGGGGTATTGCCTACGCCGCGTTGACCAAAGGCGACGTACAAGTACTGGCCTCGCAAACCGACTACGCCGCATCGGACTACTGGAACAAGAACAAGAACCGCCTGGAGAAGTTGTCGCCGGTGTCGTTCGGTCTGTACCAGGGTCTGGCCGTGCCCAACTATGTCGATATCGATTCCATCGACCAGCTCAACGCCAACGCCGACAAGCTCGGCGGCAAGATCATCGGCATCGAGCCGGGTTCGGGCCTGATGAGCGACGCGACCAACGTGGTCAAGGCCTACGACCTCAAGCTCAAGCTGGTCGAGGGCAGTACCACGGCGATGACCGCCGCGCTGAAGTCCGCGGTCGACCGCAAGGAGCCGGTCGTGGTGACTGTTTGGGACCCGTCGTGGATGACCAAGAAGTTTGATCTGAAGTTCTTGAAAGATCCAAAAGGTATTTTCCCGCCGCTGCAGGGTTACTACTGGATCGGTCATAAAGGCTTCACTCAGGAATACCCACGCGCCCGTGAATTGATGGCCAGCGTTTATGTGCCGATTGCGGACATCACCGCCATGAACGCTGAAGTCAAAGATGGCAAGACCATGGACGAAGCGGTAAAAGGCTGGACTGACAGTCATGCCGATTTGCTCAAGCGTTGGGAAAACATCAAGTGAAATAGTCTGCACTCACCCATGCGGCGTTGAAACGAAGCTCAAAATGCTCATTTACTAAAGTAAACTCCGCTTTTTCACTTCGTTTCGCCTTGCCTGGGCTTCGCGCAACTCTATTTCAGACAACAGGTTATAAAGCTTGTTTATTGCCACTGCCATAACCGTTTCGATTAATTAGAGAGATCAGGTAAAACTGATTCGACGGGTTACCAAATGACAACGCCCAAAATAGACAGTAACGAAGTCCTGGTGGATTGCCAGTCAGTCTGGAAAATCTTCGGCAAGAGTGCGCCTGCTGCGATGAATGCGGTCGTTCAGCAGGGACTGACCAAGACCCAGATACTGCAAGACTACAGTTGCGTGGTCGGGGTTTCGAACGTCAACCTGCAGGTTCGACGCGGTGAAATCTTCTGCATCATGGGCCTGTCCGGCAGTGGCAAATCCACCCTGATTCGCTTGCTCAACAAACTGATCACCCCCAGCGCCGGCAAGGTGCTGGTCAAGGGGCAGGACCTGTCCAGCCTCAGCGCCGCACAACTGCGTGAAGTGCGCGCCAAGCACATCGGCATGGTGTTCCAGAGTGTTGCGCTGTTGCCCAACCGTACGGTGCTGGAAAACACCGCCTTCGGCCTGGAAGTGCAGGGCGTCGGCAAGGCAGAACGTTATGAAGTGGCGCGGCGGGCGCTGGCCAAGGTCGGCCTGACCGACTGGGTCAATCGCTACCCGAGCGAGCTGTCCGGCGGCATGCAGCAACGGGTCGGTCTGGCCCGTGCCATCACCGCCGACCCGGAAGTGATTCTGATGGATGAGCCGTTCAGCGCGCTGGACCCGCTGATCCGTCGTCAGTTGCAGGATGAGTTCCGCCAGTTGACCAAGGACCTGGGCAAGTCGGCGGTGTTCATCACCCACGACCTGGACGAGGCGATCCGCATCGGTGACCGCATCGCGATCATGAAAGACGGCGTGATCATCCAGGTCGGCACCGCCGAAGACATCGTGCTCAACCCGGCCGACGATTATGTCGCCGAGTTCGTCGCCGGCATTTCGCGGCTGCATCTGGTCAAGGCCCACTCGGTGATGACCCCGGTCGAAGCGTACAAAGCCGCCAACCCCGGTTGCGACGTGAACAAGCTGAGCAAGGCACCGATCGAGGCCGATCTCGACACCCTGATCGGCCTGACCACGCGCTCCGAGCGCGATGCGTTGGCGGTGATCGACAACGGCGCCATTGTCGGCATCATCACCACCCGCGACCTGTTGCGCGGGGTGCAGGGTGTCGCCAACGAATTCGCCCCGGCGCAGGCCGAAAAGCTGACGGAGGCGTCCAATGAACACGCCTGACTTTTCCAGCCAGTTCGACGAGGTGGTCGATTCGGCGCTGGCCTGGCTGACCGACCATGGCGAGGCGCTGTTCGACGCCGCCAACAGCGTGCTGACCGGGGTCTACAAGGGCGTGCTGTGGTGCATCGGGTTGCCGCCGTTCTACGTCATCGCCGTGCTGATCGCGCTGATCGGCTGGCGCATGATCGGCGTGCGTTTCGCCATCCTCGCCGGTGTTGCGCTGTTGTTCTGTGACTTCATCGGCCTGTGGCCGGAGACGGTCAGCACGCTGGCGCTGGTGCTCACCGCGACTATCCTCGCGCTGATCGTGGCGATCCCGCTGGGCGTGGTCGCGGGGCTGGCGCCGTCGGTGGACCGCGTGGTCGATCCGTGTCTGGACCTGGTGCAGACGCTGCCGCCCTACATCTACCTGCTGCCGGCGATTGCCTTGCTCGGCTACGGCCCGGCCACGGCGCTGCTGGCGACCTTCATCGTTGCCGTGCCGCCAGCGCTGCGCCTGACCTCGCTGGGCATCCGCATGACCCCACGGGAGTTCATCGAGCTGGGCGAGGCCAGCGGCGTCACCGGCACGCAGATGTTCTTCAAGGTGCGTCTGCCGTTCGCCATGCCGAGCATCATGGCCGGGATCAACCAGAGCCTGATGATGGCCTTCGGCATGGTGGTGATCGCCGGGATCGTCGGTTCCGGTGGCCTGGGTGAATCGATCTACGGAGCGATCCGCACGCTGGACATCGCCAAGTCGATCAACGCGGCCATCGCCATCGTCATCCTCACCATGATTCTCGACCGTCTGGCGCAAAGCGCCGTCCATTCCCGTCGCGGAGAAAGCCAATGAGTGCCGCCGATCTGCGTTTTTCGCCGGGGGAAATCCTCGCCCCGGCGGTCGACTGGCTGAACGCCAACCTGCATGGCCTGTTCGTGCTGATCAGCACGGTCATCGAAGCGGTGCTGTCGCGGGTCGAGGCGCTGTTGCTGGCGCCGCATCCTTACCTGCTGATCGGCATCGTCGTGGTCGCCGCGATGTTCTTCGCCAACAAGCGCGTGGCGGTGTTCGCCGGCGTGATGCTGCTGTTCTGTCTGTTTTCCGGGCTGTGGACCGCGTCGATGCAGACCATCGCCCTGGTCACGGTGGCGGTACTGATTTCGGTTGCCATCGCCTTCCCGCTGGGCGTACTGGCGGCGCGGGTGAAACGGGTCGACGAAGCGTTCCAGCCGATCCTCAACATCATGCAGACCGTGCCGCCATGGGTGTACCTGATTCCGGCGGTGATGCTGTTCAGCCTCGGTCGCGTGCCGGCGATGATCGCCACCATCGTCTACGGCATCCCGCCGATGCTGCGCCTGACCACCCTGGCCTTCAAGCAATTGCCCAAGGACCTGTTGGAGCTGGGGCAGGCCTCCGGCGCCTCGCCTCGGGACATCCTGTTCAAAATCGAACTGCCCACCGCCGCGCCGACCCTGCTGGTCGGACTGAACCAGTGCATCCTGCTGTCGCTGGCGATGGTGGTACTGGCCGGGCTGGTGGGGGCAGGCGGTCTGGGGGCGGAAGTCACCCGTGGTTTGTCGCGCATGGAAATGGGCCTCGGTTTGCGTGCGGGGTTGGCCATCGTCGCCGTTGCACTGCTGCTGGACCGCTTGTCACGGGGCGCGCTGCAACGTCATTCACCGCGCCTGATCTAAACGCCCTGACACTCGGTGATGCTGCGTTGAAAACAGCCTCGGAATGCTCATTTACAGCCCGTAAACTCCGCTTCCTCGGCTGTTTTATTCGCTGGCGCTCTCCCTGCGGGCCAGCCTTCGGCTGTTACTCGCAGAGCTCGTTGCGCCTTGCCTCACCTTCGCGTCAAAACGTTTCGAAAAGAGCTTTAAGGATGAATCCATGAAACGCAGTTTTTTCTGTATCGACTCCCACGCGTGCGGCAACCCGGTGCGGGTGGTCGCGGGGGGCGGGCCGCTGTTGCCGTCGGTGTCCATGGCCGAGCGCCGCGAGATCTTCGTGCGTGATCACGATTGGGTGCGCAAGGCGCTGATGTTCGAGCCGCGCGGCCACGACATCATGTCCGGCGTGATCATCTACCCGTCGTCCCGCGACGATTGTGACTTCGGCGCGCTGTTCATCGAAGTCAGCGGCTGCCTGCCGATGTGCGGCGCCGGCACCATCGGCCTGTCCACGGTGGTGATCGAGGAGGGCCTGGTGACACCGAAAACCCCCGGCACCCTGGCTATCGAAACTCCGGCCGGGCGGGTCGATGTCGACTATGACCTGCGCGGCGATGTCGTCGAGTCGGTGCGCCTGTTCAACGTCCCCAGCTATTTGCACAGCGCCGACGTCGAAGTGCAGGTGCCCGGTGTCGGCAGCCTGACCGTCGATATCTCCTATGGCGGCAATTTCTACGCGGTGGTCGAGCCCCAGGCCAACTGGACCGGCCTGGAAGGCATGAGCGCTGCCGACATCGTCGGCCTGAGCCAGAAACTGCGCTCGGCGCTGGCACCGATCTGCGACCCGCAGCATCCGGAAAACCCGAGGATTCGCGGCGTTCATCACGTGATCTGGTGTGACCGCCCGCAGGACGACACGGCGGACGGGCGCTGCGCGGTGTTCTACGGCGACAAGGCCATCGACCGTTCCCCCGGCGGCACCGGCACCTCGGCACGCATGGCGCAACTGTATGGCAAGGGCCGGCTCAAGGTCGGCGACCGCTACCGCCACCAGAGCCTGATCGGCACTATTTTTCAGGGGAAGGTTGAGTCTGCGCTAAAAGTCGGTACCTTCGACGGCATCAAACCCAGCATCGGTGGCTGGGCCCGGATTACCGGGCACAACACGATCTTTGTCGACGACAGGGATCCGCTCGCCCACGGCTTTCAACTGGCGTAGCGCGTGTTTGGACATAACAACGAGAAAGAGGCAGAACGGGTGGAGCGGCGTCAATTCAGCGGGGGCATGAAGGGCAAGAACCTTCGTTATGTACAGGAAGATCGCAGCGCATCCGCGCAGCAGGGGCGCACCGGCTTTCTGCTGCTGGAACACTTCTCCCTGCCGGCCTTCACCCAGGTGCTGGACACCATCGTCACCGCCAACCTGCTGCGCCCGGCGCTGTTCACCTCGCGCACGTTCGGCTTGCAGGAAGGCGAGGTGATCAGCGACCTGGGCCTGGTGATCCGCCCTGACGCCCGGATCGATCTGGCGGCGGTCGAGCAACTGGACCTGCTGGTGATCTGCGGCGGCTACCGCACCGAGCTCAAGGCCAGCGAATCGCTGATCGGTCTGTTGCAGGCAGCAGCCGAACGCGGCGTGCAACTGGCCGGATTATGGAACGGCGCCTGGTTTCTCGGCATGGCCGGCCTGCTCGACGGCTACCGCTGCGCCATCCACCCGGAACACCGGCCGGCATTGGCCGAGGTGTCCAAAGTCACCCATGTCACCAGCGAAGCCTTCGTCGTCGACCGCGACCGCCTGACCGCATCGAGCCCGGCGGGGGCGTTTCACATGGCGCTGGAGTGGATCAAGGGCCTGCACGACAAGGCGCTGATCGAAGGCATCGAAGACATCCTGTCGTTCGAGGAGTCGCGCTACCGACGGATCAAGCCGTCGCGGCACATCTCGGTGAGCGCGCCGCTGCGCGAAGTCATCAAACTGATGGACGCCAACCTCGAAGAACCGCTGGAGATGGAACAACTGGCGGTCTATGCAGGCCGTTCGCGGCGCCAGGTCGAACGCCTGTTCCGCGAACAACTCGGCACCACCCCGCAACGCTACTACCTGGAACTGCGCATCACCGAAGCCCGCCGTCTGCTGCAACACACCGAAATGTCCCAGGTGGAAGTGCTGGTCGCCTGCGGCTTCGTCTCGCCGAGCCATTTCAGCAAATGCTACAGCTCGTACTTCGGTTATCGACCGTCAAAGGAAAAGCGCCTGGTGAGGTGAATGGCGTTGAAACCATGCCGAATCTGCTGGACGCCACAGACAATTGTGGGAGCGAATTCATTCGCGAAGCCGTGTTCCTGACGATGGATGCGTGTCGGCTGGACGGACATCGCGAATGAATTCGCTCCCACAGTGGGTCTTTGTTTTTTCAGCTCCGTAGCAGTCCGGCTTGCCGGCGGTGGCGATATTGCGGGCACCCCACAAGACCGTAACCAGCCCAAATCACTGTGGGAGGGAGCTCTGCTCGCGATAGCGGTGGCTCAGTCAGCACAGCATTGTCAGGACTGACGCCATCGCGAGCAGAGCTTGTGTCTTTAGCTGAGGTAATGTCAGAGGTGAGAGGGGTGGATGGCAGCTGATGAGCAGCGGTGCCTTTTGAGCACGTGAGGGAGCCAAGCT
>NZ_JBIVCU010000028.1:0-54885 GCF_044746785.1 Pseudomonas sp. NPDC090208 | reverse complement strand
CTTATCGTCTAACTCGTTGATATTCAAGGAGTTTTCCGTTCCGTCTGCGCCGGAAGTGGGGCGAATTATAGAGACATCCGCAGGCGCGTCAACACTTAATTTGAAAACTTTCAAAATGGCCCTTTGAGACAGAAAAATGAGCAATATATTGCTCATTTCATGATTCTTTCGCAGAATGCGCTCTTTATTACACTGCCCAGCACGGATCGTCATACCGCAATGAACACTCATCAACGCAGCCTGGCCGCCGCCGCGCTCCCCGTCGGCATGCTGCTGATCGCCATGGCATCGGTACAAACCGGTGCATCGCTCGCAAAATCCCTGTTTCCTCTGGTTGGCGCCCAAGGCACCACCACATTGCGTCTGGTCTTCGCCAGTGTGCTGATGGCCCTGATTCTGAAACCCTGGCGCACACGCCTGGATGCAGCATCGCTGCGCACCATCCTTATATATGGCATCGCACTGGGCGGGATGAACTTCCTCTTCTATATGGCTATCCGCACTATCCCTCTCGGAATCGGCGTGGCCCTGGAGTTCACCGGCCCTCTGGCTGTCGCCCTGCTCCACTCGCGCAAGCTGGTGGACTTTGTCTGGATCGTGCTCGCCGTGACCGGACTGGCACTACTCATTCCCATGGGGCAAAGCGCCAGTCTCGATCTCACCGGGGCGTTGTATGCATTGGGTGCCGGTGTGTGCTGGGCGGCCTACATCATGTTCGGCCAGAAAGCCGGTGCCGACCACGGCGTACAAACCGCCGCGCTCGGCGTACTGATCGCAGCCATTTTCATTGCCCCCATCGGAATCGCACATGCCGGCAGCGCCCTGCTCGATCCGGGCCTGATTCCGATTGCGCTGGGCGTGGCAGTTTTATCGACAGCTCTGCCCTACAGCCTGGAAATGATCGCCCTGACCCGCATGCCGGTGCGTACATTCGGTACGCTCATGAGCATGGAGCCGGCCATTGGCGCCTTGTCCGGACTGCTTTTTCTCGGTGAAAGCCTTTCCCTGACACAGTGGCTGGCCATCGGCGCGATCATCGTGGCTTCCGCCGGCGCGACGCTGAGTACCCGCCCTGAGCCGGTCGCGCTCGTGCCGGCCGACTGACGTGTTTTTTCGTTCGTTACACGATGTCGCTAGCATTTGTAACGCCGTTGCGCCATGTTTACTCCCGCGCACCTCTCCACCAGGACGCCTTATTCGAATGGACACGATCACAGGGGCCTCCACAGACGAGAGAATTCAAGCTAGAGACTGATCGGCATGTTCCGGTCAGGTAAGGAAACGAATGAAGTACATTTTGATAATACTGGCAGCTGTGGCTGTCGCAGGCTGTGCGGCCACGTCCAAGCCAGTGAAGGGTAAACGCGGTATCCATATCAATTGTTCAGGGCTTTCGTCTTCCTGGGACAAGTGCTACCAGATGGCAACCGACTCCTGCGAATCGAAGCAGTATCGGGTCATTGCCAAGTCGGGTGACGCCACTGAAGATCCGGGAGACTACCCTCTCGGACTGAACCCGGCCGGATACACCAGCCGCAGCATGATCATCGTCTGCAAGAAGCCCACGACACCATGAGGTAGCGGCAGCATATCGCTCAGCAACATCACAGCCAGGGAAGAACTATGACCGTCGATTCGAATAACAAGAAGGTGGTTCTGGTGATCGGGGCTGGCGACGCCACCGGGGGAGCCATCGCCCGGCGTTTTGCCAGAGAGGGCTATGTGGCCTGCGTCACGCGGCGCAGCGCCGAGAAGCTGCAGCCGCTGGTGGAGTCCATCCGCCAGGAAGGCGGAGAGGCTCACGGCTTTGCGTCGGACGCTCGCAAAGAGGAAGAAGTGGTCGCTCTCATCGAACAGATCGAACGGGATATCGGCCCCATCGAGGCGTTCGTTTTCAATATCGGCGCCAACGTCCCCTGCAGCATCCTTGAAGAAACGGCACGCAAGTACTTCAAGATCTGGGAAATGGCCTGTTTCTCCGGTTTTCTCAACGCCCGCGAAGTCGCCATCCGCATGGCGGCGCGCAAGCGCGGCACGATCCTGTTCACCGGCGCCACTGCCGGCCTGCGTGGCGCCGCCCACTTCGCCGCGTTCGCCAGCGCCAAACACGCCATCCGCGCCCTCGCACAAAGCATGGCCAGAGAACTCGGCCCCATGAACATCCATGTGGCTCATGTCATCGTGGATGGCGCCATCGACACCGAGTTCATCCGTACCCAGTTTCCGGAGCGTTACGCGCTCAAGGCCGAAGACGGCATTCTCGATCCCGAGCACATCGCCGAAAACTACTGGTACCTGCACACCCAGCCACGGGACGCCTGGACATTCGAGCTGGATCTGCGCCCCTGGAATGAGCGCTGGTAGGAAAAGGCATCGAATCCGGTCAACAGACTCACCCATATAAAGAAGGAAGGTGACGATGAGCAAAACCGTGGAGTTCTATTTCGATGTCGGCAGCCCTACCAGTTATCTGGCTTACACCCAACTGCAAAAGATCTGCAGTGAAACCTCGGCCACGCTGAGTTTCCGCCCGATACTGCTGGGCGGCGTCTTCAAGGCAACCGGCAACGCCTCGCCCAATGATGTTCCGGCAAAAGCACGCTATTCAGTCGTCGATCTGGATCGCTTCGCCAGACGCTACGGTGTACCGCTCAATTTCAATCCCCATTTTCCGATCAATACACTGAACCTGATGCGCGCACTCACCGCCGTTCAGGCCCGGCAACCGGAGCGCTTCATTGCGTTTCTGGAGTTGACGTTCAAGGCGATGTGGGTCGACAGGCTGAATCTCAATGATCCCGCCGTGTTGGTCGAGACGCTGAAAAGCGGCGGCTTCGATCCCGCCGAGATCTTCGCCTGGGTCAACGACCCGAAGATCAAGGAGCAGCTCAAGCGTGACACGGAAGCCGCCGTTACCAGAGGCATCTTTGGCGCGCCCAGCATGTTCGTGGACGACCAACTGTATTTCGGACAGGACCGCGTCGACTTCGTCAGGGAAGCGCTGAGCAGTTGAGGGGACATTGAAAGAAACGACCCCGCCACGGCGAAACGTGGCGAGGTGTGACGATTGAATCAGATCGCTGCCGTGCGGGTGTTCAGCCAGCTCAATGCAGCGCCTTCCACCAGCGGACTCAGACGCTCGCGGACTTCGGCGTGATAGGCGTTGAGCCAGTCGCGCTCTTCCTGGGTCAGCAGGCTCGTCTCCAGACACCGCGTGTCGATCGGGCACAGGGTCAGGGTTTCGAACTTGAGGAACTCACCGAACTCGGTCTTGCCGGCGACCTGGTTGATCACCAGGTTCTCGATGCGCACGCCCCACTGCCCTGGGCGATAGGTACCGGGTTCAATGGAGGTGATCATGCCCGGCTGCATGGCAGTCTGAGGTGTGGCCGGTGCCTGATAGGCAATGACCTGCGGACCTTCGTGCACATTGAGGAAGTAACCGACGCCGTGACCGGTGCCATGACCGTAGTTGACGCCTTCGGCCCAGATCGGCGCACGGGCGATCGAGTCCAGCAGCGGCGACAGGATGCCCCGCGGGAAATGTGCGCGAGACAGTGCGATCACGCCTTTGAGCACCCGCGTGCAATCGCGTTTCTGTTCGGCAGTCGGTGTACCGACAGGCACCATCCGCGTGATGTCGGTGGTACCGCCAAGGTATTGGCCGCCGGAGTCGATCAGCAGCAGGCCGTCGCCTTCGATTTGCGCGTGTTCTTCTTCTGTTGCACGGTAGTGCGGCATTGCACCGTTGCCGTTGAAGCCGGCGATGGTGGCAAAGCTCTGGGAGATGTAATCAGGGCGACGGGCACGGGCGGCACCGAGTTTTTCGTCGATGGTCAGCTCGCTGACAGGCTCGTGGCCGAGGGCCGAATCCAGCCAGGCGAAAAACTCGCAGAGCGCCGCCCCGTCCTGTTCCATGGCCTGACGAATGTGCCGGGCATCGGCTTCGCTTTTCTGCGATTTGAACAGCGTGGTCGGGTTCAGCCCTTCGACCAGCGAGACTTCGCTGTCCAGATAATCGAGCAGGCCACAGGTGACCCGCGCAGGGTCGACCAGCAAGCGCGCATGTTTTGGCACCTCCCGCAGCGCCGCACCGATGGCCGTGTATTCACGCAAGGTGATGCCTTCTTTTTCCAGCGTGGAGCGCAATACCGGATCGACTTTTTCCGACGCCACAAACAGGCTGACGCTGTCTGGCCCGATCAAGGCGAAGGAGATGAACACCGGGTTATAGGAAACGTCGGCGCCGCGCAGGTTGAACAGCCAGGCAATGTCGTCCAGGGTGGCAAGGAAATGCCAGTCGGCACCGCGCTCGCTCAATACGCTGCGCAGGCGGGCAAGTTTCTCGCCGCGGGTTTCGGTCGCCTGAGGGGCCACATGTTCATACACCGCCTGGGTCGGCAGTACAGGGCGGTCCGTCCACAATTCAGTGAGCGGGTCGAGGTCGGTGCGCAGTCTGGCACCCCGCGCATATAAGTTGCTGGCCAGGGTACGCGACGAGGCCACCGCCAGCACCGCACCATCCACCGCAACCACCGAGTCGGCCTGGGCCTGATCGGCCAGCCACTCCAGCGGGCCGGGCTGCCCCGGTTGCAGCTTGACCAGTTCGATACCGCTGCCGGCCAGTTCTTTGGTGGCCTGTTCCCAGTAACGGCTGTCGGCCCACAGACCGGCGAAGGTCCGGGTGACAATCAAAGTGCCGACAGAACCGTGAAAGCCGGACAGCCACTGACGCCCCTGCCAATAACCCGGCAGGTACTCGGAAAGATGAGGGTCGGCCGATGGCACCAGCCAGGCATCGATGCCTTCTCGGCTCATCAGGGCGCGTGCTTGCGCCAGGCGTTGTGCCACCACTCCACTGGTTTTCGACTGCGTATTCATTGACTCTCCTGGTGACCCTGATTCATTGCATCGCAAGGATCAGATAATGGAGCAGGCACGGAGACGGAGCAACAGTGGCACGGTGCAGGGGCCGAATGATCAGGCTCGTTGGCGCGTCAGCCGTTTGGTTAGTTACGGTCGGCGAAATGACAAAGCGTTCACATTTAAAGTTCCAGTGTCGCCTTCATTTATATTGAAACGGCTAGTTCATCTAAATGCGTTACCTCTCGTCTCCCTGCGTCAATAGATACATTCATTTGAACAGCCGCTTAGTTGATGAACGATTAATGGCATCCGTCAAACAATGTTCAATGAAGGCGCGCCATAAATCCGTTAAGCCCTGTCGGTGACTGACTTCTGGCGTTGGAAAAATGCCTCGACATGATTTTTACCCCTCCCACCGCAGGCGAAAAGCACCTGGGAAAAAGCGTCAGCGCACCGTGACGGGGCACTGATGTTTTTTTGACTTCCTTTTAAATCAATAAGTTATCTCAACAAAAAACCCGCTTATCAAAAATTTAACAGAATGTTGGCGAAATGATTTGACAGGAGGTTTGCTGCCGTCGATATATATGCGTGTCCAATGTTTTCCTGTTTTCAACAGTGCAGCCGCAGAGCCGTACGTGGGATGCATTCGGATTTATTCATTGCTTATCTGCCTGCGAAGTTAGTGATCCAAACGGTGTGTTGCTTGCGCCGGTGGGCACTTGCTGGCCTGAAGAAAGTTTTTTGAATTTGCTGAAAGTGCTCGGTAGGGCGGTAGCTTTGCCCGACGGTTTTCAAGCCGCCACGAACCGCCACCGGACACTCCCACCCGAAAACGACGACTGGATCTGCAGATTCGGGCGGTAGCGTGCCTGACGCCAGAACGGCCACCGGTCATGTGCCTTTCCACTCACTGCGAGGGAGCGATGCAATGTCTTTGTCTTTCGATATGGATGATCAACTGGTCCGCCGTCTGGCCACCGACATAGACAGCAACGGCTTTGCAAAGCTGAGTGATGCCGTGCCTCAGATCGATCTGGAGCAACTGCGCGCCTGGACCGACGAGCAGGCACACAAGCATCGCGGTGAGTATTTCGCCTATCACGGCGAGGACATGCTCGGCGAAAGCCTGTTGGCCAGCTACTGGGCCGACCCGCGCCTCAAGTTTCTGCTGGCCCGCCTCTACCGCCATGCCGCACAGAAAGACGCGCCAAGCGACCGCATCTTTCCCGTGCTGCGTTGCGTGCAGGGCCATCAGGGCAAGCGTGAGTCCAACAGTTTTCACTACGACGCGAGCCTGGTGACGGCACTTATTCCGGTGTTCATCCCGGTCGAAGGTGAAGAACGCGGCGATCTGATGCTGTTTCCCAATATTCGTCGGGTGCGTTCCTGGGTGCTGTTCAACGTCATCGAGAAGGCGCTGCTGCAGAACAAGTTCACCCGCAGCTGGATCATCAAGGGCATGCAACGTGACTGGCTCAAGCCCTACATCCTGCGCCTGGAGCCGGGCAACGTTTATTTCTTCTGGGGCTATCGCACCCTGCACGCCAACAAGGCCTGCAGCCCTGAGGTCAAGCGCGCCACCGCGCTGTTCCACTTCGGCGACCCCCACACCGGCAGCCTGGCGACCCGCCTGATCCTGAAAATCAACCAGGGCCGGGCACGCCGGATGAGCAACAAGGCCGGCAATCAGCCATCGATTCATCCCCGCGGCTGAAGCGGACGGATTTGCGCACCACTGCCTTAAAGCATTGCGTCAGACATGGAGGCTTCGATGATTAACGTAACCAAGACTTACCTGGGCGATATCGACAAGTTCAAGACTTACGTCGAAGGCATCTATGCGCGCGGCTGGCTGACCAATCACGGTCCTCTGGTGTGCGAGCTGGAACAGCGCCTGAAGGATTATCTGGGCGTCAAACACGTCCTGCTGACCAATAACGGCACCCTCGCCCTGCAGGTCGCCTACCGCGCCCTGAACCTGAGCGGCAGCGCCGTGACCACCCCGTTCAGCTTCGTCGCCACCAGCAGTTCGCTGCAGTGGGAAGGCATCCGGCCGATCTTCGCTGACATCGACGCGCAGACCTGGAACATCTCGCCGGAGCACATTGAAAGCCGCATCGTCTCCGACACCACCGCCATTGTAGGCACTCATGTGTTCGGCAACCCGTGCGCGGTCGAACGCATTGAAGAGATCGCCCGTCGGCGCAATCTGAAAGTGGTGTACGACGGCGCCCATGCCTTCGCCGTGCGCCATGCCGGTCGTTCGGTGCTCGACTGGGGCGACATCAGCACCCTGAGCTTCCACGCCACCAAGCTGTTCCACACCATAGAAGGCGGCGCGATCATCACCAACGATGACGATCTGGCCCGTCGCGCTTACCTGCTGTGCAACTTCGGCATCGCCGATGTGGACAAGATCGACGGCATCGGCATCAACGCCAAGCTCAACGAATTTTCCGCCGCGATGGGTCTGTGCATCCTCGACGACATCGACAACATCCTGCAGGAACGCGCCGAGATCGCCGAGCGCTACACCACGGCGCTGCGTGATTACGTGGACCTGCAGAAGGCCGAGGACGACAGCCAGCTCAACCACAGTTATTACCCGATCGCGATGCGCGACGAGCAGCAACTGTTGCGTCTGCGCAGCGCGCTGAACACCAACGGCATCAACCCACGGCGTTATTTCTACCCGTCGCTGGACACCCTGGAGTACCTGCAACCGCAGGCCGCACAGACGGCTTCCCGCTCGCTCAGCGACCGGGTGCTGTGTCTGCCGATCTATCCGGGCCTGTCGCGGGACGATCAGGAACGCGCGATCCAGACGGTGATCGCCGAGTGCGGCCCCGCCATTGCGTCGTACCCGAACCCGACCCTGGCACAGGTCATCTGAGGCTTGCCCCGGATAACCGCAGCCGTTTTAGCGAAGGGACTTACCATGCAGACCAAACGCTCAGTCATACGCAACACTGCGTTGAGCTATGCAGGACAGGCGTACACGCTGCTGGTGGGCATTCTGATCATGCCCTTCTACCTCGGCCACATGGGCGCCGAGGCGTACGGGCTGATCGGGTTCTTCTCGGTGTTGCAGGCCTGGCTGCAGTTGCTCGATGCCGGGCTTTCACCCAGCCTGGTGCGCGCGGTGGCCCATCAACAGGGCAACGACACACAGGATCACTATTCGGGTCGCCTGCTGCGCTCCTTCGAGTTGATCTTTCTGCCACTGGCGAGCCTCTGCTGCATCGCGATGTACCTCGGCAGTGGCTGGATCGCGCTGCACTGGCTCAACGCCAAAGAGCTGTCGCCGCAGACGCTGATCGAATGCATCGGCCTGATGGGCATCGTCATCGCCCTGCGCCTGTATTCAACGCTGTACAAGAGCGGCATTCAGGGACTGGAACAGCATGCCTGGTTGAACATCGCCAACGTCGCCATCGCCACCCTGCGCTACTTCGGCGGGCTGTTTCTGGTGAGCACGATCTCCAGCGACCCGGTGCTGTTTTTCCAGTTTCAGGCGCTGGTGGGCCTGATCGAAATGCTGATCTTCGCGGTACGCGCCTATCGACAGATGCCGACGCCGTCATGGCTGACCGGCTTCGACTGGCAACTGGTCAAACCCATCGTGCCGTTCGCCGCGAGCATGTCCGGCACCGCCGTGTTGTGGATCGTGCTGACGCAGATCGACAAGGTGCTGCTTTCCGAGCTGCTGCCACTCAACGAGTACGGTTACTTTTCGCTGGTGGCGCTGATCACCACCGGGATCCTGATGCTGAGCAACCCGCTGGCACAGACCCTGTTGCCGCGCCTGACGGTGCTGATGGCCGAAGGTCGCCGCGAGGACATGCACTCGCTGTTTCTGGCCGCCAACCGGTTTGTCTGCACCTTTCTGTTTCCGCTGGCGGCGCTGATTGCCCTGCACGCCGACGAGATGGTGTACGCCTGGTCGGGTGACCGCACGGCCGCAGAATGGAGCCGCACGGTGCTGCCGTGGTACTCGCTGGGCAGCGCGATCATGGCGGTCAGCGCATTTCAGTTCTACCTGCAATACGCCTATGGGCAGATGCGCCTGCATGTCTGGTACAGCGTGGTGTCGGCGCTGATTACCGTGCCGGTGATGGTGCTGGCGATTCACGGCTACGGCGCATTCGGTGCCGCCATCGCCTGGTTCGCCCTGCGCCTGGTGTCGTTCGCCATCTGGCCGGCCATCGTGCATCAGCGGCTGGCCCCGGGCATTCACGGGCAATGGTTGCGCGACATCCTGCGCATCAGCGTGATGACCGCCGTGGGGCTTGCACTGAGCGAGCCGCTGCTGCGGCTGATCGCTGGAGAAAACCGCTTCAACACGTTTCTGGGTCTGGCCGTCAGCGGCCTGATCACGCTGATGGTGGTAGCAGCGAGCTACAAGCCACTGGTGACGAAGATTTCCGTCTTGTTCAGCAAACCGAGTATTTGAGCCATGGATGCCTTTAGCAGAAATACGAGCAGCCCGCAGTCGGCCGCTCCTCTGGTGAGCATTGTCTGCCCGACCTACAACCAGGAAGCCTATATCGCTCAGGCGCTGGAAAGTTTCCTGATGCAACAGACGACGTTCGACTTTGAAATCCTGGTCAACGACGATGCCTCCACGGATGCCACTCCCCGCATCATCGCCGATTACGTCAGGCGCTACCCGACGCTGATCCGGCCCTTCTACCAAGAGACGAACCAGTACTCGCAAGGCAAGCGCTGTGTGCCCTATCTGTTCGGCATCGCGCGTGGCCGCTACATCGCTTTCTGCGAAGGCGACGATTACTGGACCGATCCGCGCAAACTGCAGATCCAGGTGGACTTTCTCGAAAGCCATCCGGATTACGTGATTACCTATCACGACGCCATTCCCTTCGACGTCAACGGGCAGTACGACATTCAGTTGCAAGGCAAGCTGCGGGGCGACGCGACAGCGCTCGAACTGCAGAAGGCCCGGCCGCTGTCGACCTTGACCACGGTCTTTCGCAACGTCTTCGACACCCTGCCCGAGGAACTGCTCGCCGCGCCGCTCAATGACCTGTGCTGGTGGTCGTTGCTGGGTGCCTACGGCAAGGGCAAGTTCATGGCCGAGATCAAACCTGCCGCGTATCGCCTGCACCCCGGCGGGATCTTCTCCATGCGTTCGAGCAAGCGAAAGCTGCACATGGCCCTGCAGACCTCCGGCGCCCTGGCCAACTACTACCACCGCCTGGGCAACGACGAGCTTTACGAATTCTTCCTCATGCAACTGGTCGGCTATTCGCTGTCGGCGATCAAGCCGCAGCACAAGGTGCTGACCCTGCTGCAAGTGGCGCGCAACTTCAGCCTCAACATCAGCAAACGGCTGATGACTCCCCTGCGAAAGGGTCATGTTCAATAACGTCCTCGTGGTCTGCGTCGGCAACATCTGTCGCAGCCCCATGGCCGAGGCCATGCTCCGACAACGGGTGCGCGACCCGCGCATCGATATCTCGTCGGCAGGCACTCACGCCATGCTCAATTCCAGCATGGACCCGCTGGCCCGGGCGGTTCTGCAAGTCAACGGCGTCGAAGCGCACAAGCATCGCAGCCGGCAGATGGACCGCCAAATGCTCTACAACGCTGACCTGATCCTGTTGATGGAACACCGCCAGATGCAAAGCGTGCTCAAGCTGGCACCCGAGGTTCGCGGCAAGACGTTTCTGATAGGCAAGTGGCAGCACGAGATGGAAATCGCCGACCCCTACCGGCGCCCGAAATTAGCCTTTGAACAGACCTACGAGCAGCTTTCGCGTTGCGTCGACGACTGGCTCCCTTATCTTCAGTCAGGAGATCCAAGATAAATGACCGCTATGAACCGTACTTCCCTGGACGAGGTCCAGGATTCCCGGATCGATCTGGCGACTATCTTGCGCACACTTTTCGATCACAAAGGCATGATTGCGTCGATTGTCGGTGTCTGCGTCCTGCTGGGAGTGACTTACGCCATTCTGGCCACGCCGATCTTCCAGGCCAACGCGATGATCCAGATCGAGCCGAAGAAAATCGGCATCGAAGGCCGCACCGAAATCAGCGCCAAGCCGCTGTCGGTGTCCCAGGCCACCACCGAAATCGAGCTGATCAAATCCCGCGCCGTGCTCGGCAAGGTGGTCGACGATCTCAAGCTCAACATCGTGCAGAAGCCCAAGTACGTGCCAGGCATCGGCGGCTATATGGCCCGCCACTTCAAGCCCGATCATGACGGCGCGCTGGCCGATCCGATGTTCGGCCTGGACAGCTACGCCTGGGGCGGCGAGAAGATCGACATCTTCCAACTGGAAGTGCCCGACGCCCTGCTCGGCGACAAGATGACCATGGTGGTCGACAAGCCGGACACCTTCAGCCTGTACGACTCCGACCACAACAAGCTGCTCAGCGGCCCGGTCGGTCAGACCGTCGAAGGCAGCGGCGTGAAGATTCAGGTCGCGGCACTCAATGGTCGTCCCGGCACCGAGTTCATCGTGATCCGCCAACGCACCCTGACCTCGGCGCTGGATTATCAGGACCGCCTGAAAATCACCGAAGCCGGCAAGGACTCCGGGATCGTCTATCTGTCGATCCAGGACCCCGACCCGGCCCTGGCCAAGCGCATTCTCAACGAAGTCAGCCGCCTGTACGTGCGCCAGAACGTCGAACGCAGTTCGGCCGAAGCCGCGCAGCGTCTGGAATTCCTGCGCTCGCAACTGCCGGCTGTGCGCAAACAGCTGGAGCAGTCGGAAATCGCGCTGAACAACTTCCAGACCAGCGCCAAGTCGGTCGACCTGAGCGTGGAAACCAAATCGGTGCTCGATCAGGTGGTCAAGCTGGAAGGCACCCTGTCTGACCTGAAGATGAAGCGCGTCGACGTCGAGCGCCTGTACACCCCGGAACACCCGACCTATCGCGGCCTGATGACCCAGATCGGCCAGGTTGAAGCGCAGAAAGCGGCGCTGTTGAAGAAGATCGAAACCCTGCCGGCCACGCAACAGGAACTGCTGCGCCTGACCCGCGACATGCAGGTCACGTCGCAGACCTACACCCTGCTGCTGGACAAGAGCCAGGAGCAGGACATTCTCCGTGCGGGCAGCATCGGCAACGTGCGCATCATCGACAACGCCGACGCCAACGTCGAAGAGCCGGTCAAGCCGATGCGCAAGATCATCGTGCTGGTGGCCGCACTGGCCGGCCTGTTGCTGGCCGTCGGCGCCGTGTTCGTGCGTCAGGCGTTCTATCGCGGCGTGGACAACCCCGACGTGATCGAAAACCTGGGCATGCCGGTCTATGCCTCGCTGCCGTTTTCCCGGCATCAGGAACGCATGGACAAGAGCAGCCAGAACCGCACGGCGAGCAAGGAGCCGCGCCTGCTCAGCGTCAGCGCGCCGACGGAACTGGCCATCGAGTCGCTGCGCAGCCTGCGCACCAGCCTGCACTTCGCCATGCTGGAAGCGCGCAACAACGTGCTGATGATCTCCAGCCCGACCCCGGGCGTGGGCAAGTCGTTCGTCTCCAGCAACCTGGCGGTGATCATTGCCCAGACCGGCAAACGCGTGCTGCTGATCGATGCCGACATGCGCAAGGGCTACCTGCACAAGCTGTTCAACCTGACGCCCAAGCACGGCCTGTCCGACACCCTGGCCGCGCGGCTGAAAAGCAAGGAAGTGATCAACCACACCGAAGTGCGCAACCTGGACTTCATCTCGTGTGGTTTCGCGGCGCCCAACCCGTCGGAGCTGTTGATGCATGACAACTTCAACAAGCTGATCACCGACCTGTCGCCGCTGTACGACCTGGTGATCGTCGATACGCCGCCGATCCTGGCCGTCACCGACGCCACCCTGGTCGGTCGCCAGTCGGGCACCTGCCTGCTGGTCACCCGCTTCGGCATCAGCACCGCCAAGGAGATCGAGGCGTGCAAACGCCGGTTGATGCACAACGGCATCCTGATCAAGGGCGCGATTTTCAACGGTGTTCTGCGCAAGGCCTCGACCGCCGACTACGACTGCGCTGCCTACGGCTACGACTACACCACCGTGCGCAAATGAGTGACGTGCGGCTCGCCCCCTTCCCGCGGGGCCGGACCGCTACCCATCGACGGAACTATAAAAAGGAGAGACGAATGGCCAGGACCATAGCAATGATGCAGCCATATCTGTTCCCTTATCTGGGCTACTTCCAGCTGATCAACACTGCCGATGTCTTCGTCCTGGGCGATGACCTGCAATACATTCGATCGGGCTGGGTCAACCGCAACCGGATTCTGGCCAACGGCGAACCGAAGCTGATCACCTTCCCCCTGAAGAAGGACCGCTTCGA
The DNA here is from genome assembly GCF_044746785.1 of Pseudomonas sp. NPDC090208. NCBI lineage: Bacteria > Pseudomonadati > Pseudomonadota > Gammaproteobacteria > Pseudomonadales > Pseudomonadaceae > Pseudomonas > Pseudomonas sp. NPDC090208. The sequence goes on along the minus strand of NZ_JBIVCU010000028.1, from coordinate 41,700 downwards.
GTTGCCGATCAACCAGCGCCAGCTCTGCGACACCTTCAGCGACGAAGCCGAGCGGCTGATCCGGCAGATCGAATCGAGCTACCGCAAAGCGCCCTGCTTCGCGCAGGTGATGCCGTTGATCGAACACTTGATCCGCTATCCGGAGCGCAACATTGCGCATTACACCGAACATGCCGTGCGTGAGATCTGCGCCTACATGGGCATCACCACGCCGATCGTGCTGGGCTCGGTGCTGAATCTGGGCACCCCCGCCGACAAGCAGGACCGGGTCATTCGCATCGCCAAGGTCTTCGCCTCGACGACCTTCATCAACCCGGAAGGCGGGTCAGTCCTGTATGACCGGCCGCACTTTGCCAAGCATGGCCTGGACGTGCATTTCTTCCGCATGGGGCCGGTGGAGTACCCGCAGTTCAAGCAACCGTTCGTCGCGAAACTCTCGATCATCGATGTTCTGATGTTCAATAACGTCGAGCAGGTTCATTCGATGCTGGACTGTTACTCCCTCGACGAGGGGGGTGACCCGGAAAAGGAAGACCATCTGTTTGAGGTGGCCAGATCACATGGTGCTGTAGATAGAGCTGTTCTTACCCCGATCGCAGTGGAGTGAAGGAATATGTCTCAAGCCGATAGTCCTGCACGCTGGTACCTCATTCAGACCAAACCCCGCCAGGAAGGCCGCGCGCAGGAGCACCTGCAGCGCCAACTGTTCGAATGCTACCGCCCGCTCAAGGCCGGCGAGAAAAAGCGCGGCTCCCGCGCGGCTGCCGAAGAGGAGCTGTTTCCCGGCTATCTGTTCATCCGCATGAATCAGACCCACGACAACTGGTACCCGATCCGCTCCACCCGTGGCGTGGCGCGCATCGTGACCTTCGGTGGCATGCCGATTCCGGTGAAAGACGAATTGATCGAGCAGATTCGCGAGCGCCTGTTGGCGCCACCGCCCAAGGTCACCTTCCAGCAAGGTGAGGCGGTGCGGATTACCGCTGAAGGTTTCAACGACGTCGAAGCGATCTTCCTGACCGCCGACGGCGACGAACGCGCGGTGATCCTGCTCAACCTGCTGCACCGCGAACAGAAAGTGACCCTGCCGGTGAGCAGCCTGTCGCGGATGGAAGCGCGGGTCTGAACCCGGACCGATGCCATCTGTGGGAGCGAATTCATTCGCGAAACGGTATTCCAGGCGATAGATATCCATCGCTCGTGCCGGCCTCTCGCGAATGAATTCGCTCCCACATTCAATCCTCCGCTCGACGACGCCCTGACTTCGTTTCCTGGTGCCCTCCACATTTGCACGGCGCCCTGAACCCTCTTTGCCCGGACACTCGCCATGACCCGTAAAACGACGCTGGTGACGCTCACCTATGGTGATCGTTTCAACTACTTGCACACCCTGGTCAGCCGTTCGCTGGAAAGTCCGCTGATCGATCGCGTGATCATTGTCAGCAACGCGTCCACCGCGCCGCTGGAAACCCTGCGCCGCACCTGGCCGGACGAGGTCAGCGTGATCTACCTGCATCAGAACACCGGCTCGGCCCGTGGCTATTCGGTGGGGATTCAGGCAGCGCTGGACGAGGGAGCCGAACACATCTGGCTGATGGACGACGACAACGCGCCGACCATCAACGCCATCGAGACCCTGCACCGGGAGCTCGAAGAACGCAAACACATCGACGGCGAAGAAAAGGCTGCGGTGCTGGGCTTCCGCCCGACCCACCAGGCCGATATCGCTGCTGGCGTGCCCAAGCGTTTCGCGATCCAGCGTCGGTCGAGCTTCTTCGGTTTCCACATCGCGCAGCTGCCTTACAAGATCTGGCGCCGCCTGCCGTGGGGCGCACCGCAAGGCTCGCAAATGCCGATGCCGATGGTGCAACTGCCGTTCGCCACCTATGGCGGACTGCTCGCCCACCGCAACCTGTACCGCAAGATCGGTTTGCCGCTGGACGCCCTGATGCTTTACGCCGACGACAGCGAGTACACCTGGCGTATCACCGCCGGTGGCGGCCGGATCTTTCTGGTGCCCGAAGCGGTGCTGGACGATCTGGAGAACTCGTGGAACATCAAGGCCCGCACCAACAACATCTATGAAAGTTTCCTGTTGGGCGGTTCGGACCTGCGCGCCTACTACGGCGCGCGCAACCAGGCCTGGTTCGACAAGAACGTCTGGGCCAATTCGTCGCTGCTGTACAGCCTCAACCGCTGGGTGTTCTTCCGCCTGCTGCGGTTGATCGCCAGACGACGCGGCGCCGAAGAGCGCCTGAGTCTGATCGAAAAAGCCATCCGTGACGGTGAGTCCGGCGTCCTGGGCCTGAATCAGTCGTATCCATTATGAAAATACTGTTCATCAGCAGCCTGTATTCACCGCACATCGGCGGCGGCGCGGAAATCATTCTGCAACGCACCGTGGAGGGCCTGCAGCAGCGTGGCTGCGAGGTCAGCGTGCTGGTGACCGGTCCCGACGCGGGCCTGAACCCTGAAACCGTCAACGGCATCAGGGTCTACCGCGCCGGTCTGCATAACTTCTACTGGCACTTCGGCGCCAAACGTCCCGGACGCCTGGCCCGCCTTGGCTGGCACCTGCGCGACCGTTACAACGGCGCCATGCGCAGCTACGTCAGGCAAGTGATCGAGCAGGAAGAGCCGCAACTGGTGGTCTGCCACAACCTGGCCGGCTGGTCGGTGTCGGTGTGGGACGAGATCACCGCAGCGGGCCTGCCGATCGTGCAGGTGCTGCACGACATGTACCTGATGTGCCCGGGCAGCAACATGTTCAAGCGTGGCCATTGCTGCCAGCAGCCGTGCGGCACCTGCCAGTCGTTCCGCAAGGGTCACGATGCGCGCTCGGCGCAGGTCTCGGCGGTGGTCGGGGTGAGCAGTTTCATCCTCGACAAGCTGCAGAAACGCGGCTTCTTTACCAACGCCCGCGGCTATGTGGTGCACAACGCCAGCCCGTACCTGCCGGTGTACAACTCGCCGTACAAGCAGCGCCAGCTCGATCTGGTGCTGAGAAAGGCTCCGCTGCGTTTCGGATATATGGGCACCCTGTCCGGGCAGAAAGGCGTACGCTGGCTCATCGAACAGTTCCAGCGGCTGCCGTTCGACGCCACGTTGCAGATCGCCGGGCGCGGACAGCCGGAAGACGAAGCCGCCTTCAAGGCCCTGGTGACGTCGCCGAACATCCGTTTCGTCGGCTATCAGAAGCCTGAAGAGTTCTACCGGCAGATCGACGTGGCCGTGGTGCCGTCGATGTGGAACGAGCCCTTCGGCATGGTCGCCGTCGAGGCCTGCGCCCACTCGGTGCCGGTGATCGCCAGCCGCATGGGCGGCCTGCCGGAGATCATCCAGGATCAGCTCAACGGCCTGTTGTGCAACCCGGACGATCCCGACTCGCTGGGCCACGCCATGCTCCGCCTGCATCAGCAGCCGGAGCTGCTGGCGCGGCTGAGCGGCCAGGCCCGGGTCAGTGTCGCGGCGCTGCTGAATCTGGAGCTGATGCTCGACAGTTACGAGAGCATCTTCGACCAGACCCTGCTGGACAACATTGCGCATCGCGACCCTACGGTCCTGCCCCACCCGGTCTGAAGTTGCCCGGCACGCCTGCATGCGGTGCCGACTGTATTTGCCGACGGCCCGAGACCAATCTGAGCAAGCGCTCCGGACCGTGCCTCTTCATTGAGACGAACCATGCCCATCACGCGCCTGACGAGGTTACGACGACCGTTGACGGTCCTGCTGCTGGGTCTGCTCGTCAGTTGCACGGGGGCGGCCGACGAAGGCTTCATCATCGGGGTCGATACGCACCTGATGAACAAGACCACGACGTCGGCCAAGGCTCTGCAATTGCTTGAAGCGGCGGGGGTGGATTCGGTCCGCGACGACGCCTACTGGTCCAGCGCCGAACCCCGACGAGGCCAGATGAGGATCGAACCTTCCTGGCAGGCCTATCTGAGCAAGGCCCAGGAGCATCATCTGCGGCCCCTGCTGGTGCTCGGCTATGGCAACCCGTTCTATGACAACTACGCCAAACCGCGCAAACCGAACGTGCGCGAGGCCTACGCCAACTACGTGAGTTTCGTCACCCGGCAACTCACCGACAGCGTGGACTTCTACGAAATCTGGAATGAGTGGGACAAGGAAAATCCGGTCGATGCCGCGTTCGCTCAGGACTACAGCGTGCTGATCGAGGAAGCCTCCCGGCGCATCCGCAACAACCAGCGGCCGATGGTGATTCTCGCCGGCGCGGTCACCAGCCAGGGCATGGACCTGGGCTTCGCCGACCGCCTGGTGGAGTCCGGCATCCTCAACCACGTCGACGGTCTGTCGCTGCACCCTTACGTGCATTGCCGGGCGGATGAACGCAACACCCCGGAAAACTGGATCGCCTGGCTGCGGCGGATCAGCGAAGACCTCAAGGAGAAGACCCGCAACAACACCCCGGTGCCGCTGTACCTCACCGAGATGGGCTGGCCGAGCAACGAAGGCCGCTGCGGCGGTGACGAAAAGACCCAGGCGGCGTTTCTGGCGCGCAGTTTCTTTCTGGCGCAGACCATGCCCAACATCAAGGGCATGTGGTGGAACGGCCTGCTCAACGATGGTCCCGACGGCACCGACCCGGAACAGAATTTCGGCCTGCTCAATCAGGACCTGAGCATCAAGCAGGCCTACCTGACGCTCAAGGTCATCAGCCCGACGCTGCATCAGTACCGCTACGACGCGGAGAAAAGCCGGGAAATCGATTCGCAATACCTGCTGCGCTTCGCCAAGGGTTCCGAACAGATCATGGTCGCCTGGACTGCCGGTCTGCCGCGCGCGATCAAGGTCGAAGCCAGCAGCGTGCTGCACGGCAACGTGCAGTACATCGACACGCGCCAGCCACAGAACGGTCAGGTCGACAGCGGCATTCCGTGGAATTGCCAGGACGGGCGCTGCTCGGCACAAGTGCCGATCGACGAGTTTCCGAAAATCATCAGCCTGGGCACCCGCCCGGCGTTGTTCGCCTTGCCTTGATCCGCAGGTCGACTCTCACACTCAGTCCCTGTAGGAGCCGGCTTGCTGGCGAAAGCGGCGTGTCAGGCAGCTCGTCTGTCACTGATCGACCGTATTCGCCAGCAAGCCGGCTCCCACAATGAATTTCAGCCTTTCCCAACAGGTCGACCACAATGATTGTGATCAATGCACGTTTTCTGACTCAGGAATTGCGTGGCGTCCAGCGCTTCGCAGAACAGACCTGTCTGGCGCTCAAGCAACTGCGCGACGATGTGGTGTTCGTGGCCCCCCACGACATCAAGATGCATGACAGCGCCCGCGCGCTGGACGTGCAGTGTATCGGTCGTCACAGCGGTCATCTGTGGGAGCAACTGGACCTGCCGCTGTACCTGCGTCGTCATGGCAACCCGCTGCTGGTGTCGCTGTGCAGCACCGCGCCGTTGCTGTACCGCAACCAGATCGCCACCCACCACGACGTCACCTATGTGCGTCACCCGGAAAGCTACACCCGGCTGTTCCGCCTGCTGTACCGGACCATGACGCCGATCATGCTGTCGCAGATCAAGGCGCTGCTGACCGTGAGCAATTTCTCCAAGGGCGAGATTTCACGGTTCTACCGGTACCCGGAGAAAAAGATCTTCGTGGTGCCCAACGCCGTCAGCGCCGAATTCCAACCTGCCCCGCCGCTCAAGGAGCGTCAGGAGTATCTGCTGGCGGTGTCGTCGCCCAGCGCGCACAAGAATTTCAGCCGGATGATCCAGGCGTTCCTGATGCTGCGCGACCACGACGATCTGCAACTGCACATCGTTGGTGGCGCCAGCGACGTGTTCGCCGACGACCACCTGCAACGTCTGGCCAGCCGCGACCCGCGCATCCGTTTTCTCGGACGCCTGAGCGACGCCGAGCTGATCGCGCAGTACCAGGGCGCCACCGCTTTCGTGTTTCCGTCGCTGTACGAAGGCTTCGGCATTCCGCCCCTGGAAGCGCAGGCCTGCGGTTGCCCGGTGCTGGCCGCCAACGCTGCGTCGATCCCGGAAGTGCTGCAAGCCAGCGCCCTGTATTTCGACCCGCTGGACGTCGGTCACATGGCCTCGGCCATGGAGCGCATCCTCGCCGACCTGCCGCTGCGCCAGTCGTTGCGCCGTCGCGGCTTGAACAACGTGGCACGGTTCTCCTGGGAAGAGTCGGCCCGCCGCGTGTCGCAACGCATCGACGCGCTGCTCAACACCGCCCGGGATCGCCGCAACAGCACCGGTCACGATGCCCTGCGTCGTGAGTCTTCCAGCAAGCTTTGAGGCATGCCCCATGAAACGCCTGGCCTATCTCGACGCACTGCGCGGTATCGCAGCGTTACTGGTGGTGTTTACCCACCTGTACCTGCCGGTCATCGGTCACGTCTGGGTCTTCGACTACCTGATCGACCCCGGCAAGCTGGGGGTGTTGTGGTTCTTCATGATCAGCGGCGTGGTGATTCCCTACAGCCTCAAGCCCGGCCCTGAAGGCCCACGGCGCTTTCTGATTTCACGCTTCATGCGCCTGTACCCGGCCTACTGGCTGTCGCTGCTGGTGTTTCTGCTGATGCTCAAACTCGGCGGCGCACCGTTGCCAACCTGGCAACAGGTGACAGCGAACCTGACCATGGTCCAGGCCGCGCTGGGTTTCGATGATGTGATCGGCCTGTACTGGACGCTGTTCATCGAGTTGGTGTTCTACGGCCTGTGCCTGGCGTTGTTCCTGGCCGGCAAGCTGTACGACCTGGTGTTCCGCGCCCGCTGCTCGCTGCTGTTCCTGCTGGTGGCGCTGGGCATGGGCGTGGTCCGCGCGCTGAGCGAACGCAAGCTGCCCGTGGCGTTGCCACTGGCGTTGTCGCTGATGTTCTTCGGTTCGATCTGGCGCCAGTGGCTGCTGGCCGAACACAGCAAGGCGCTGACGCAAAACCTGCGAATGCTGCTGATCGCCTTCGCCGTGCTGCTACCGCCGACGTTGATCATGGCCTACAGCAAGGACATGGGCACCGGCGAAACCTGGGGCCGTTACTGCTTCACCTATGCCGTGGCCATCAGCAGTTTTCTGCTGCTGACCCGCAGTGTGCGCCTGGACCATCCGGCGCTGGTCTGGCTCGGCGCGGTGAGTTACTCGCTGTACCTGCTGCACCCGTCGATGGCCATGTTCGGCGAATGGCTGCTGAACAACACCGCAGCGCCGGAACTGGCCGTTGCCGTGCTCTCGACGCTGTTGACCCTGGGTGCTGCGCACCTGTGTTTCCACTACATCGAGTCGCCCTTCATCCAACTGGGCAAACGCTTGAACAATCGCAAGGCAGGGACACAACCGGTGAATGCCTGAAAACTTGAAACGATAGACAGCTGCACTCGACCCGGCAGCGTTAAAAGCAGGCTCGGAATGCTCATTTAGGTTCCTAAAGTCGGGCGCGACCCCGGCCGTTCCTCGCCTGCTTTTGCCTTGCCTGGCCTTCGCTCGCTTATCTCTCGTTCCAAGTTTCTGTCTGCCGTAAAAATGAATCGCTCCAGCCCCGGCGAGCTTCGCTCGACGTGCAGGGTCTGTCCGAGCCGTGAATGCAGAGAACTCCAATGAAAATTGCAATCGTCCACGACTGGCTGGTGACGTACGCCGGTGCCGAAAGGGTATTGGCGTCGTTGATCAATATCTGGCCCGAGGCGGATCTGTTCGCCGTCATCGATTTTCTCAGCGACCAGGACCGCGCCCATCTGGGTGGCAAGGTGGCGACCACCACTTTCATCCAGCGGCTGCCCAAGGCCAAAAGCAAATATCAGCGTTATCTGCCGCTGATGCCGATGGCCATCGAACAACTGGACCTGTCCGGTTACGACCTGATCGTCAGCAGCAGCCACGCCGTGGCCAAAGGCGTGCTCTGCGGCCCGGATCAGGTACACATCAGCTACGTGCATTCGCCGATCCGCTACGCCTGGGACCTGCAGCACCAGTACCTGAGAGAGGCCAACCTGAGCCGCGGTCTCAAGGGCATGGTCGCGCGCGGCATCCTGCACTACATGCGTCTGTGGGATCAGCGCACCGCCGCCGGGGTCGACGAGTTCATCGCCAACTCGCACTTCATCGGCGCACGCATCACCAAGGCCTACCGGCGAGAGTCGACGGTGATCTATCCACCGGTAGACACCCGTGGCTTCAGCCTGCAGGAAACCAAGCAGGACTACTACTTCACCGCCTCGCGCATGGTGCCGTACAAGCGCATGCCGATGATCGTCGAAGCCTTCGCGGCGATGCCGGACAAGCGCCTGATCGTGGTCGGCGACGGCCCGGAAATGGACAAGGCCAAAGCTGCGGCGGCCCACGCACCGAACGTCACCCTGCTGGGCTACCAGCCGTTCTCGGTGCTGCAGGAGCACATGCGCAACGCCCGCGCGTTCGTGTTCGCCGCCGAAGAGGATTTCGGCATCAGCCCGGTGGAAGCCCAGGCCTGCGGCACGCCGGTGATCGCCTTTGGCAAGGGCGGCGTACTGGAGACCGTCTGCGGTCTGGATCACCCGCAACCGACCGGGGTGTTCTATCCGCAGCAGACCGTGGCCTCGCTGATCGCCGCCATCGATGCGTTCGAATCCGCCGGCTCGCGCATCACCGCGCAGGCTTGCCGGAACAATGCCGAACGTTTCAGCGAAGCACGCTTCGCGCAAGAGATGCGCCAGTTCGTCGAACAGCGGCTCAGCGCCGCGCGTCTGGCCCGGCAACCCCAGCTGCCCCGTACGACCCAGCCCGCACCGGCGCTGGTCAACAGCGAAACTTCCGCCCGCGTTGTTCCGATCAAATCCGTCTGAGCGAGCACAGAACATGAGCACACCATTGCGCGGTATTTTGCACGCTCATCAATCGTCCCTGTCCGTGGCCCATCGGTTGCTGGATCTGGCGGTCATCGTCGCCTGCGGTTACGGCGTCAACCTGGTCACCGCCACGGCGATGGACGCCCAGGCCTGGATGCAGATCCTGCTGGGCGCGGTGGCCTTCCACTGGCTGGGCGAGTATCACCAGTTGTACGGTTCCTGGCGCGGCGAGCGGATCATCCGCGAGCTGCTGAAAGTCGCGAACTATTGGGGCCTGGCGTTCGTCATGCTGCTGTTCGTCGACTACCTGCTGCTCAACTCCACCGACCTGCCGAACAGAGGCCAGATGGCCTGGTTCGCCTGCGTGCTGGTGGCCCTGTGCGGTTATCGCCTTGCCATCCGCAGCCTGCTGCACAGCGCGCGCAGCCGCGGTTTCAACACTCGCCGCGTCGCCATCGTCGGCACCGGCCAGTGCGGTGAACGCCTGGCGATGTCGATCGAAAGTGCACCGTGGATGGGCCTCAACCTGCTGGGTTTCTATGACGAAGACCCGCAGCAGATGGACCTGGCGCAGATCGGTCGGCGCATCCCGGTGCTCGGCGATCTGGATCAGCTGATCACCGACGCCCGCGACGGCAAGATCGACAAGGTCTACATCACCCTGACCCTCGGCGCCCAGGCCCGGTTACAGGAACTGATCAAAGGCCTGAGCGACACCACTGCGTCGGTCTACGTGATTCCGGACGTGTTCATGTTCGAGCTGCTGCACGCCCGCAGCGAGAGCATCAACGGCCTGCCCAGCATCAGCATTTTCGACTCGCCCATGGACGGCGCCTGGAGCGTGGTCAAGCGCGTCGAGGACATCGTCCTGTCCAGCATGATCCTGAGCATGATCGCCCTGCCGCTGCTGCTGATCGCCATCGCCATCAAATGCACCTCCAAGGGCCCGGTGCTGTTTCGCCAGCGTCGTTACGGGCTGGATGGCCGACCGATCATGGTGTGGAAATTCCGCAGCATGAGCGTGCAGGAAAACGGCGACGTGGTGAAACAGGCCACCCGCAACGACAGCCGCATCACCCCGCTGGGCGGCTTCCTGCGCCGCACCTCGCTGGACGAACTGCCGCAGTTCTTCAACGTGCTGCGCGGCGAGATGTCCATCGTCGGCCCGCGCCCCCACGCGGTGGCGCACAACGAGCAATACCGCCGCCAGGTGTCCGGTTACATGTTGCGGCACAAGGTCAAGCCGGGCATCACCGGCTGGGCACAGATCAACGGCTGGCGTGGCGAAACCGACACGCTGGACAAGATGCAGAAACGCGTGGAATTCGACCTGCAGTACATCGAGCACTGGTCGGTCTGGCTGGATATGAAAATCATCCTGCTGACGCTCTTCAAAGGCTTCGTCAACAAGAACGCTTTTTAGCTCCACCCACAACAACAGAACGTCTGCCAATAAAAACGACTTGGCCGCAGCAGCTACGCTCGGCAGGAGGTGCTTGAGTGTATGAGCGAAGGTGATCCGAAGTTCGGTGTAGGTAAGGGATGCAACGAAATCACTGCGGTGCCAGTACGCACCTTTTAGGATTAAGAAGGAACACTCATATGAAAGTAACGTTAGCGGTAGTGCTGCTTTCCAGTCTGGTTCTGCAAGGCTGCGCATTCGCCCCCGGTCAGTACATGTCTCTGAGCGACGTCACCGACAAGGATCCTGATGGTCCCGCGGTGACACTTGTCAACATCACCCCGACCACCCTCGCCCAGCAGCAGAAGGTCGCGGCCGCAGCGGCCAAACCGCTGCCGCCCGAGCTGCTGACCTACAAGACTCCGGAATACCTGGTAGGCCCTGGCGACACCCTGCTGGTGACGGTCTTCGAACACCCCGAGCTGACCGCGCCCGGCTCGCAGGATCAACTCGATGCCAACACCCGTGAAGTGTTGAGTGACGGCACCGTGTTCTTCCCGTACGTCGGCCGGATTCAGGCGGCGGGCAAAACCGTTGCGCAGATCCGCGAGCAACTGCGCATGGGCCTGGCGCCGCAGTACACCGAGGTCAAGGTCGACGTCAAGGTACTGCGTTACAACAGCCAGCGCGTGTTGCTGTCTGGTGCCTTCAAGACCCCTGGTCCGCAACAGATCACCAACATTCCGCTGAGCCTGGTACAGGCCATCAGCCAGGCCGGTCTTGACCTGACCGACGCCAACCTCGCCGGCCTGACCCTGCGTCGCGACGGCAAGGACTACATGATCGACGTCGACTCGCTCAACCGCAAGGACTCGCAACTGAGCAAGATCTACCTCAAGGACGGCGACTACCTGCACCTCAACAGCAACTCGAAAAACAAGATCTACGTGCTGGGTGAAGTACAGCGCCCACAAGTGATCTCGTTCAGCACCACCAGCGTCACCCTGCTCGAAGCCCTCGGTACATCCGGCGGCCTGAGCCCTGACGCCGCCGACGGCGAAGCGGTGTATGTGATCCGTGCGCAGGATGCAACGCATTCGGCGACCGTGTACCACCTCAACGCCAAAAAGCCCACCAGCTACGCGCTGGCCAAGGGCTTCGAACTGGCGGCCCAGGACGTGGTATTTGTCGGCCCGGCCAACATCACCCGTTGGAGTCGCTACGTGAGCCAACTGCTGGGTTCCAACAACCTCATCCAGACGGGTGCGATGTTCCGGAACTGACCGTAGCTTCGAGTTGCAAGCGACAAGCTTAACGTTGAAAGCAACAGCAAAATCCCCGCAGTCACTGGCTGTGGGGATTTTTTTTGGCTTGATGACGCCTTCGTCCGAATGCAGCCCAGACCAGGCCCGCTCCTACAAGTTTTTAGGGTGTCCGCCAGATTTCTGTACGCCGCCAAACCCGTAGCAGTCTGGCTTGCCGGCGGTGGCGATGTTGATGACGCCTTCGCGAGCAGGGCTCCCTCCCACGGCCTTCGGCCAGAATCAAAGGCGATGGTGTTTGTCTATCTACTGTGGGAGCGAATTCATTCGCGATGATCTTTCAGCCGACACGAAACCATCGTCAGAAACACCGCATCGCGAATGAATTCGCTCCCACAGTTATTCAGGGTGACTGGCAGATTTCAGTGCGCCGCCAAACCCGTAGCAGTCTGGCTTGCCGGCGGTGGCGATGTTGATGACGCCTTCGCGAGCAGGGCTCCCTCCCACGGCTATGTGGTGTTTGCGGGATCTCGGCATGGCAATGCAATCGGCAGACCCATCACGGCCCCCTGTGGGAGGGATCCGAGTTTGCGAGGGTCGCGAAGGCGGTCTTTATGACACACCGCCTTCGCCAGCAAGCCGGCTCCTACGGCCTTTGGCCAGAATCAAAAGCAGATGGTACATGCCGCCCTGTAGCAGTCCGGCTTACCGACGGTGGCGATCTTGAGGACGCCTTCGCGGGCAAGCCCGCTCCCACAGGAAGTGTGTGTTTCGCCAGCTTTTGATCTGGCTTTTGATCTTGGGGCCCCGTCCCAGAAGGCCGAACGCAGGTGATGCGCAGTGGGCCGAGCGACAGGATGTCGAGAGAGCCGCGTGGGCCATGGATGGCCCATTCGCGGCGGGCCCACGGAGCATTGCCGGAGTGAGGGTATGCCGAGCATTAGCGAGGCACCGTATGGCGGGGATAAGAGCCCTTGGTTACTTGGGGCTTTTCCAAGTAACTCGCCGTCAGGCGAAACAGGGCTGCGTTAGCAGACTCGGCGGAGTGTCAGACAATCCAAAGACACAGGTTTACGACGACTGCGTCGCCGCTCGCAGGACAAGCCAGCTCCTACAGCCGGTCGCAGGGCAAGCCAGTTCCTACAAGGGTTCGCGTAACGTGCCGCCAGGCGAAACAGAGATGTTGCTCCAGCAACAGCCGATCAACAGTCCTTCCGGTTTACAGCACCCGCCGCAACAACCGCCCGCCTTCATCCCCCCGCATTCACAAGCCCCGACCGCACTGGCACGCATGCTGCTTTGAACCTTGCACAAACAGGGTCTACTACCCCTCACTCTCGCGCCCGGCGCAACCTGCAAGGTGCTTCGCACCTCGGGTGACTGACCCCAAGGACTTATTCGCATGTTGGTCGTTTCAATCTCAGGCAGCCCTTCCTCCCGCTCACGCTCGGGCGTCGTCCTCAAACACGCCGGACAGTGGCTGGAAGATCACGGCGTCGGCGTCCATGCCGTGCGCATCCAGGACTTCAACGCTGAAGACCTCCTCTACGCCCGCTTCGACAGCCCGGCCGTGATCGCCTTCATCGAAGCCGTGGCCAAGGCCGATGGCCTGCTGATCGGCACACCGGTCTACAAGGCCTCGTTTTCCGGCGCCTTGAAAACCCTGCTCGATCTGCTGCCGGAGCGCTCGCTGCACGGCAAAGTGGTTCTGCCCTTGGCCACCGGCGGCAGCATCGCCCACATGCTGGCGGTGGACTACGCGCTCAAGCCGGTGCTCTCGGCGCTCAAATGCCAGGAAGTGCTGCACGGCGTGTTCGCCATCGACAGCCAGATCAGCTACGTCGACGAAAGCCCGCTGGGCGGTGAACTGGATGAGCTGCTGACCCAGCGCCTGCACGACGGCCTGGATCACTTCTTACTCGGCCTGCAGCATCGAACCAATGCCCGGCACAAGGCAGCGGGTGGGCATTTGAAGCTGGCGTTGTAAACGCTCCCCTTGTAGGAGCTGGCTTGTCCTGCGAGCGCGCCGGGGTCGCGTCCGGCGGGGGACCCGTCGTAAAACCTGTGCACGCGATTTTCCTGATACACCGCGCTCACCGGATTTGCTGCCGGTGCCCGGCAGGTCGCAGGGCAAGCCAGCTCCTACAAGGGGTCAATATTCCAACCGGTATCAATGCTCCAGCAGCGGATACAGCGACAGCACCAGCAGCGCCGCCATCACGCCGTTGAACACCCGCAGCCACAACGGATCGCGCAGGACATTGCGCAGCAGGCTGCCGAAGCCGGCCCACATGCCTACCGCCGGCAGGTTGACGATGCCGAACACCAGCGCGATCACCGCGACGTTGGTGAAGTAGCCGTTCATGGGCGTGTAGGTGCTGATCGCGCCGACCGCCATCACCCAGGCCTTGGGATTGACCCACTGGAAGGCCGCCGCGCTGAGATAGCTCATCGGTTTGCTGTTGCTGTCGGCGCCGTTACCGACCGGGCCCGAAGTGGCAATCTTGTACGCCAAATACAGCAGGTACGCCGCTCCGGCGTAACGCAGCACGGTGTACAGCACCGGATAAGCCTTGAACACCGCACCCAGACCGAAGCCGACCGCCAGCACCATCACCGCGAAACCGCAGCTGATGCCGAGCATGTGAGGAATGGTGCGGTTGAAACCGAAATTCACGCCCGACGACAGCAACATGGTGTTGTTCGGTCCGGGGGTGATCGAGGAAACGAAGGCAAACAGAACGAAGGCAAATAACAGGTCGGCAGTCAGCATGGGGCAAGTCCAGATGTATGTATTTGTTTCTGCCTGCCACGCTATCGAAAGCACGGGCGGAAACACATGGACAGTGATGCTGACTTTTACCCGTACAGTTCTATAAAAATACCAAAGGTTATAAAACTGTTATCAGTACAGAAGCGTTGCGTACCGCTCAACCCTGACGGGCTTTCGACGGTGCGCTGACCTCGGCGTTGATCTCGCCACGGTTATCGAATTCATGGGCCTGTTGCAGTTGCGGCTCGGCCATCAGTTGCGCCTTGCGGGCCTGGTATTCCTCGAAAGACAAACCGCGACGGTTCAGATCTTCAAGGGCCAACTGGTGGGTTTCTTCAGCGCTGTAAGGGCGCAGTTCAGGATGGTTGCCAGCGGCACAGCCCGAAACGACGGCAACGGAAAGCAGCATGGCGAGGGCGAGAAGACGGTTCATGGGAGCCTCCATTCGGCTCGTTTCTGGAATGAAGCCAAGGCTACGCGCCGGCTCAATTCAGCAGAAATCACCCGTCTTGATAGTCGCTATTGGCGTTACATGTAGGAGCTGGCTTGTCCTGCGAGCGGCGATGAAATCGTCGTAAAACCTAAGCACACGGTTTACCTGATACACCGCGTTTGCCGATTTTACGACTGCTTCGCAGCCGCTCGCAGGGCAAGCCAGCTCCTACAGGATGTTGCGGCGTGGCTTCAGACCAACCAATGCCACAACAGCGACGTACCGATCAGCCCTACCACCGAGACGATGGTCTGCAACACCGACCAGACCCAGATCGTCTGCTTCAGTTGCAGACCGAAGTACTCGCGGACCATCCAGAAACCTGCATCGTTGACGTGGCAGAAGAACACCGAACCGGCACCGATCACCAGCGCCACCAGCGATGCTTCAACGGGTGCCAGGCCAGCCATCATCGGCGCCAGAATGCCCGCGGTGGTGGTGGTCGCCACCGTCGCCGAACCGGTGGCCTGGCGCAGCGCCACAGCGATCAGCCAGGCCAGCAGCAGATACGGCATGTGCGCGCCTTCGGCGACCTTACTGATGGTCTGGCTGACACCGGCATCCAGCAGGGTCTGCTTGAGACCGCCACCGGCACCGATGGTCAGCAACAGCACGGCAATCGGCGCCAGGCTTTTGCGCAGAGTCGAACCGACCTGCTCACGGGAAATGCCGTTGGCCCAGCCCAGGCAGATCACCGCCGCCACCACCGCAATCGTCAACGCCACCAGCGGCTCGCCGAGGAATTTCAGGGTCAGTGCGACACCGCTTTCCGGCTCCATCGCCACCTTGGCCAGGGTGCTGCCAAGCATGAGAATCACCGGCAACAGAATGATCAGCAGGGAAATGCCGAAACTCGGCTGGCGGGCAGCACGGGGTTTGGCCGAGAACAGCTCGCCCAGTTCGGCAGGCGCTTCGATGTGCAGACGACGCGACAGCCAGTTGCCATACAGCGGACCTGCCAGAATCACCGCCGGCACGGCGATGCAGAAACCCAGCAACATGGTCAGGCCAAGGTCGGCGTGCAAGGCGCTGACGGCAATCAGCGGACCGGGGTGCGGCGGCATCAGCGCATGCAGGGTGGTCATGCCGGCCAATGCCGGGATGGCGATCTTCAGCAGCGGCAGGTTGGACTGGCGGGCCATGACGAAGATGATCGGCACCATCATCACCAGACCGACTTCAAAGAACAGCGGCAGGCCGATGACCATCGCCACCAGCGCCATCACCCACGGCAGGGTCTTGCCCTTGCCCAGCCCGAGCAGGGTCGAGGCGATCCGGTCCGCCGCGCCCGACTCCGCCATCAGCGCGCCGAGCATCGCGCCCAGGGCAATGATGATCCCCGCCTCGCCGAGAATGCCCCCGGCGCCCTTGCTGAACGCCTTGGCCACGGCTTCCGCCGGCAGGCCTGCGCCGATACCGGCAATGAACGCACCCAGCAGAATCGAGAGAAACGGTGGCAGCCGGGTCAGGCTGATCAGCACGATGATCGTGGCGATGGCCACCAGGCAACAAATGATCAGGCGAGTGTCATGGAACACCCACGCAGCAGACGATAAATCCAAGCGGAACCCCTTTTTCGTTCGATTCTTATTGAAGGATTTTCTGAAACAATTTGTTTCAGACGACCGAACGATACCGGATGCGGCAAGTCGTCGCAGTGAATTTTTCTTATAAAGTGGCCGAAAAGCCCTACCATTCATCCATTCATTTAGATGAATAAGTACTCATAGCCGCCGTTCGGGGTTCTCTTTGTGGGAGCGGATTTATCCGCGATGAGGCCCGTTCGGTCGATATCAATACGTCGTCTGACGCGGCCTCATCGCGAATGAATTCACTCCCACAGTTGATCATTGGGTCCATCAACAATCGGTCCGCTCCCACCGGTGACCATCACCGCGATTCGTTCGCCTCCACCGCACACTCGATCAACACATCCCGCAACGCCTGCGCCGCCGCCGACAGCTTGTGATCGGCCTGGGTCATCAGGCCAATGCGCCGTTCGATGCGCGGGCCTTCCAGGGCGATGCAGCGGGCGCCGAGCTCTTCCATCTGGCGGATGCACAACGACGGCACCGCGCTGACCCCAAGGCCGTTGGCGACCATGCGCCCCACCGTTGCCAGTTGATGACTCTCGAACGCCACCGACAACTTGCCGTGCTGGGTTTGCAGGTCCTGCTCCAGCAGCAGGCGCACCGCCGACGGTCGTTGCAGGGTGATGAAGTCGTGGTGCAGCAGTTCATCCCAGCTCACCACGCCCTGCTCGGCCAGCGGCGAATCCACCGGCACCACCGCAACGAAGCGGTCGGTGTAGAACGGGGTGAAGGTCAGGTGGTTGCTCGACTCGGGCTCGAAGCCGATGCCCAGTTCGACCCGGCGGTGATCGACCATCTCCAGCACTTGTTCGTTGATCACGTCATGCACCGCGACGTTGACCCGTGGATAGCGCTCGCGAAAAACCTTCAGCGCAATCGGCAGCAGGTTGCCGGCGAACGACGGCATGGCCGCAATCGAGACCTTGCCCATCTGCAACGTGAAGCGCTGGCGCAACAGTTCTTCGGTGTTGTCCCAGTCGGCGAGCAGTTGCCGGGCCAGCGGCAGCAGTGCCTCGCCTTCCGGTGTCAGGCTGACCGAACGCGTGGTGCGGGTCAGCAATTGCCCACCCAGATCGTCCTCCAGCGCCTTGATCGTCAGGCTCAGCGCCGGCTGCGACAGGTGCAGCCGCTCCCCCGCCTGAGCAAAGCTCAGACACTGCGCGACGGCGAGAAAGGCGCGGAGCTGTTTGACATTCATATATTTATTTTCTTTATCAATTTATGAAAAAAACAAAATTAACAAATCACTGGGTGCGGGTGAAGATGCGACCAACGCTCTCCGGCAAGAAATTGTCGGACACAACTACAACGAAGCGGGGACTACAACATCATGGCCGGACTCGACAAACGAGTAGCAACCTACGAAGAAGCCCTTGCCGGGCTGACTGACAACATGACAGTACTGGCCGGCGGTTTCGGCCTGTGCGGTATCCCGGAAAACCTCATCGCGCAGATCAAGCGCATGGGCGTGAAAGGCCTGACGGTTGTGTCCAACAACTGCGGCGTCGACGGTTTCGGCCTGGGCATCCTGCTGGAAGACCGGCAGATCCGTAAGATGATCGCCTCCTATGTCGGCGAAAACGCCCTGTTCGAGCGCCAACTGCTCAGCGGCGAGCTGGAAGTCGAACTCACCCCGCAAGGCACCCTCGCTGAAAAAATGCGCGCAGGCGGTGCCGGTATCCCCGCTTTCTATACCGCCACCGGCTACGGCACCCCGGTTGCCGAAGGCAAGGAAGTGCGCCAGTTCAACGGTCGCAACGTGATTCTTGAAGAAGCCATCACCGGCGACTTCGCCATCATCAAGGGCTGGAAAGCCGACCACTTCGGCAACGTCGTCTACCGCCACACCGCGCAGAACTTCAACCCGGTGGTCGCCACCGCCGGCAAGATCACCGTGGTCGAGGTCGAGGAAATCGTTGAGCCGGGCGTGCTGCTGCCGACCGAAATCCACACCCCCGGCATTTATGTCGATCGCGTGATCCTGGGCACTTTCGAGAAGCGCATCGAACAGCGCACGGTCAAGAAAGCCTGACGTCACCCCTTGTGATCCGTAGCAGTCCGGCTTGCCGGCGGTGCTTTGAAAGAACACCGCCAGCGTCGACCGGACACGCACAGATCGGCCACCGGACAGAATAAAAGAGACCCGAACCATGGCACTCTCCCGCGAACAAATGGCACAGCGCGTTGCGCGCGAACTGCAAGACGGCTTTTACGTGAACCTGGGCATCGGCATTCCGACCCTGGTCGCCAACTACGTGCCGAAAGGCATCGACGTGATGCTGCAATCGGAAAACGGCCTGCTCGGCATGGGTGAATTCCCCACCGAAGCGACCATCGACGCCGACATGATCAACGCCGGCAAGCAGACCGTGACCGCGCGCACCGGCGCGTCGATCTTCTCCTCCGCCGAATCCTTCGCCATGATCCGTGGCGGCCACGTCGACCTGACCGTGCTGGGCGCGTTTGAAGTCGACGTCGAAGGCAACATCGCCTCGTGGATGATTCCCGGCAAGCTGGTCAAGGGCATGGGCGGCGCGATGGACCTGGTGGCCGGTGCCGACAACATCATCGTCACCATGACCCACGCCTCCAAGGACGGCGAGTCCAAGCTGCTGTCCCGTTGCAGCCTGCCACTGACCGGTGCCGGCTGCATCAAGAAGGTGCTGACGGACCTGGCCTACCTGGAAATCGAAAACGGCGCTTTCATCCTGCGCGAAACCGCACCGGGCGTGAGCATCGAAGAAATCGTCGCCAAGACTGCCGGCAAGCTGATCGTGCCGGACGATGTGGTCGAGATGACATTCTGAAAACAGGCGGCGCCTGCCATCGCGAATGAATGCGCTCCCACAGAGACCTTCGCGTGACCTATGGGAGCGGCCGCCACATCTTGTGTAGGAGTGAGCTTGCTCGCGATGCCGTAGACCAGCCACCCACGCAGTGCCTGATCGAAAGCATCGCGAGCAAGCTCACTCCTACACAATCGCATCATTTTGTTATGCCATGCTGCCCCTTCAGCGATGAAGGGGCTTTGCTATATCTACACCCGGACCTTTTTTGCATCACCGCCAACACTAAAAACAGCTATGCCCAATAGCACCAAAAATAACTCCAAGAGGTAAAAACATCGTGGCCGCCGATATCGAAGAAAGCCGCTCCGCCCGATTTGCCCTGCGTTGCGCCCAGTGGGCGGAACGCTGGTTCCCGGATTCCTGGGTGTTCGCCGCCCTGGCCGTGGTCATCGTCACCCTGGCGACCCTGGTCATCGGCGCCAAACCCGCCGACACCGCCAAAGCCTTCGGCGACGGTTTCTGGAGCCTGATCCCGTTCACCATGCAGATGGCCTTCGTGGTCATCGGTGGTTACGTGGTCGCCAGTTCGCCGCCCGCCGTCAAACTGATCGACCGTCTGGCGCGCATCCCGAAAAACGGCCGTTCAGCCGTTGCCTGGGTCGCGCTGATCTCGATGGTCGCCTCGCTGCTCAACTGGGGCCTGTCGCTGGTCTTTGGCGGCCTGCTGGTACGCGCCCTGGCCCGTCGCACCGACCTGAAGATGGACTACCGCGCCGCTGGCGCCGCCGCCTATCTGGGCCTGGGCGCCGTGTGGGCACTGGGTCTGTCGTCGTCGGCTGCACAGCTGCAAGCCAACCCGGCCAGTCTGCCGCCGTCGATCCTGGCGATCACCGGCATGATTCCGTTCACCCAGACCATCTTCCTCTGGCAGTCCGGCGTGATGCTGCTGGCACTGGTGGTGATCTCGATCATCGTCGCCTACGCCACCGCGCCCGGCCCGAACAGTGCCCGCCAGGCCAAGGATTGCGGTATCGATCCGGCTTTCAGCATGCCGCCACTGGCACCGCGCACCCGTCCGGGCGAGTGGCTGGAATACAGCCCGCTGCTGATCATTCTGATGGTGGTGCTGGCGTCCGGCTGGCTGTACAACGAGTTCAGCACCAAGCCTGCGATCACCGCGATTTCCGGCCTGAACACCTACAACTTCCTGTTCATCATGGTCGGCGCTCTGCTGCACTGGCGTCCGCGCAGCTTCCTCGACGCCGTGGCCCGTGCCGTGCCGACCACCACCGGCGTGCTGATCCAGTTCCCGCTGTACGGTTCGATCGCCGCGTTGCTGACCACGGTCAAGGGCGGTGATGCACAGACTGTTGCGCACCACATCTCGACCTTCTTCACCAGCATCGCCTCCCACGACACCTATGCGCTGCTGATGGGCGTGTACTCGGCGATTCTTGGCTTCTTCATTCCGTCCGGCGGCGGCAAGTGGATCATCGAGGCGCCCTACGTGATGCAGGTCGCCAATGACCTGAAATACCACCTGGGCTGGGCGGTGCAGATCTACAACGCCGCCGAGGCGCTGCCGAACCTGATCAACCCGTTCTACATGCTGCCGTTGCTGGGCGTGCTGGGCCTGAAGGCGCGGGACCTGATCGGTTTCTCCTTCGTGCAGTTGCTGGTGCACACGCCGCTGGTGCTGTTCCTGCTGTGGGCACTGGGCGCCACCCTCGCGTATATCCCGCCGGTAATGCCGTAATCCCTCGGCGCATTGCATAAATCACCAGCAGGAGCCGGCTTGCTGGCGAACACGGTCATTCAGTCACCACGAGGGTGACGGTCCTACCGGGTTCGCCAGCAAGCCGGCTCCTACAAAGGTTTTCGGCGCCCTGTCGAAATCTGCCACCCCATATAGCTCCCTCCCACACTTCCGCGTGCGGTTCGCAGCAGATCTACACCGTCTCCTCTCCCCGCGCCTGCTCCAGCAACCACTCCTTCAACGCCTGCACCGTCGGGCGCAGGATCGAGTGTTTCGGCTGCACCAGGTAATACCCTTTCGCCAACGGCAGACGCTCGGCGAACGGTTCGATCAATACCCCGCTCGCCACTTCTTCCTGGGTCAACCATTCGCTGGTGATGACCACGCCCTGATGCCTGCGCGCCGCTTCGACCGCCATCAATGACTGGTCGAAATGGATGCCGGGGATCTTTCTCTGTTCCTGCTCAGCGATACCGGCAAAGCGCTGCAGCCATTCCGGCCAGTGCGGGTGCAGGGTGTTGTGCAACAGCGTGGTCCGGCGCAGGTCAGCCGGCGCCTGCAACTGCAGCTGTTGCGCGTAGGTCGGGCTGCAATAGACCCGCGCGTCGTCCTGATGCAGCAGCTGCACATCCAGTTCCGGCGCGTGTCCGTCGAAATGACGGATCGCCAAATCCACCCGCTCGCTGCTGAAATCGGTCAGAGCAATCGAAGAACTCAAATGCAACGCCACACCGGGATGGCTTTCCAGAAATCCGGCCATGCGCCGGGCGAACCATTTGGCGGCCAGGCTCGGCGGCATGTTCAGCCAGACATTGTTGTTGTGGCGGTCGCGCAAGGCGTGGCTGGCATCGATGATCTGCGCCAGCGCCGGCTGGATCTGCGCCCAGTACGCGAGGCCATCGGGGGTCGGCTGGATCTGGCGGATCTGCCGCGCGAACAGTGCCACGCCCAGCCACTGTTCCAGATTACGAATCTGCTGGCCGACCGCGCCGGGGGTCACGTTCAGTTCGTCGGCCGCAAGAGAAAAACTGTGCAATCGCATCGCCGCATCGAAACACAGCAGCGCTTTTAGCGGTGGGGAGGCTTTCATGGTGCAGTTTTTCTATTTCATGCCGTAGAGATGATGATTTGTAACGGATCGCGTCGCCGCGCACAATCGCCTCCCCAAGACTTGTGCGGCAGACCGACTTCCATGAAAAACATCGCTTACTTTGCCTTCGCCCTGCTCGGGCTGATCTGGGGCACCAACTTCATGTACATGAAGTGGGCGGTGGAATGGATTTCGCCGGCGCAGGTGGTGCTGCTGCGTTCGTTTTTCGGTTTCCTGCCGATCCTGATCTATGCCCTGATCACCCGCTCGCTGAGCTGGCGTCACGCCCGCCACCTGCATCATTTTCTGGTCATGGCCCTGTTGGCGACGGCGGTCTATTACTACTTCTACGCCAGGGCCGCCACGCTGATGCCATCCGGTATCGCCGGGCTGCTCAGCGGTGCGATCCCGCTGTTCACCTTCATCTGCACCTTTCTCTTTCTGCGTGAGGAAAAGCTCAACGCGCGGATGACCGCCGGCACCCTGATGGGCTTTTTCGGCGTGATGCTGATTGCCCGCCCGTGGGCCACCGGCACGGCGGCGATCTCGCTGGAAGGCGTGTGGTACATGGCGCTCGGCTCGCTGAGCATTGGCGGCTCGTTCGTTTACGCCAAGCGTTTTCTCACCGGCCTGAACATCCCCGCCGCTGCGCTGAGCACTTATCAGATCGGTCTGGCGCTGCTGATCCTGCTGCTGGTCACGGACCGTCAGGGCATGGAGCACATCATCGACAGCCCCAAGGCGCTGCTCGGCGTGTCGCTGGGTCTGGGCCTGACCGGCACCGGCGTGGCATTCATCCTGTATTACTTCATCGTCGAGCGACTGGGCGCAGTGGTAGCAGCGTCGGCGACCTACCTGCCCTCGGTGATTGCCCTGCTGATCGGTGTGTTCATCGCCGGCGAGCCGGTGCATGGGCTGGACGTGGTGGCGATCGCAGCGATTCTGGGCGGGGTGTTCGTGCTGCAAAGCGGACGGCGGCAGGCAGCGCGTCAGACCCCAGCGAGAATAGCGACCGCCACCGAGTAAGACGGCGCACGCCTCACACGTCTTCGGCGCCCTCGTAACTGCCTGCAGCCACTGCGATCAGCGCCTTGCGCAGTTGCGCCGCCGGCTCGGCGCCGTAGCCGTTTTCGAAGCTCGCCTGGGCCTGTTCCCACAATGGCTGGCTTTCCAGCAGCTTGTTCATGCCGGCCTGGGTCAGACGTACCAGACGGCTGCGCTTGTCCTGCGGATCGACGCTGATGTTCAGCCAGCCTTCGCGCTCCAGCGGCTTGAGGTTCTGCGCCAGCGCCGAACGGTCGATCATCAACGCCGCCGCCAGCTCCGACATGCTCGCCACCTGACAACGGGCAACCTGCATCAGGATGCCGCGCTGGGTCGAACGCAGACCGGTGGGCGCCAGCAAGGCGTCATAGAGCAACGTGATACGGCGAGTCGCCTTGCGCAGATGGGTGACATGGCAGACCGGCTGCGGCGCGATGATCAGGCCGTCCGGCACCGATACGGCATGGTTGTGTCTGTCGCTCATGGGGGCTCCTCAGGCTGTTCGCGGGGCCCACTCTGCCAATGGGTGGGCCCTCGCGCCATCGTGCCTGAGGATGAGTCACAAGGACTAGTTGTAATTTCTCTCAACCCTGGTGACCCGCGTGGTACAGCGCTGATACCACGTTGAACGCCCACGCTGACGGATCTCCCGGTGCTCGGGATGTTCTTTCCACGCCAGAATCGCCTGCTCGCTGGCCCAATAGGAGACGGTGATGCCGAAGCCATCCTCACCGCGCACCGACTCCACACCCAGAAAGCCCGGCTGCTCACGGACCAATTCGAGCATCCGCTGCGCGGCCTGGTCGTAGTCTTCGGCGTCCTGCCCGGTGCGGATCGAACTGAAGATCACCGCGTAATACGGCAGCGGCAAGGTATCGACCATCATCTCCCTTCTCCTTGCTGCGCACAGGCCTGCACGAACGCCTTGACCAGCGGCGGCGTGATGCCTTGCAGCGCGGCACGCTCGGGTTGGAACAGGGTCGCGACGAAAAACGGATGGCCGTCCAGCTCCATCGCCCGCACTTCATCATCGTGGTCGTAACCGCTGACCTTCAACGGACCGGCGAACATCGCCCGTTCCAGGTCCTTGCGCAGACCATAGCGGCAGCGATAACGCTCTTCGGTATCCAGCGCGCCGTACGCCTCGGCGATACGCGAACCGGTCAGCAGGCGAATCGGTGCAAACGCTTCGACCAGCGAGCAACTGAGCGGCGTGATGATGGCGTGATCCGACTCCGGCGCCGTTTCTGCGTGTTCAGCATCGGCCCAGCCCAGATGATTGCGGGCGTATTCCAGCAGCGCATGCTGAAAACCGCCGCAGGTGCCGAGAAACGGCACCGAGCGCTCGCGGGCAAAGCGGATTGCGGTCAACGCGCCGTCCATGTCGCGATAAGGGCTGGCCGGTACACACCAGATGCCGTCGTAGCCTTCCAGTACCTGACCGCTGCCCACTTCGGTGGTCGGCAGCCAGTCGAAGGCCACTTCAATCCCTGCCTCCCCGGCGACTCTGTCCAACGCCGGTGGTATGGCCTGGTGGGCCGGTACGTCTTCGTCGTAATCGCCGACCAATGCGATGCGAATGCTCTGTTGCTGCATGACTGCTCCCTGATGTCGAAAACGTTTTTGCCGTCTGGCGTCGCCCACTTTAAGCTTGTCGCCACGCAATCAAAATTGGCGTTTGGACAAGTGATCAGTGCAGCTATGCAATATCGAATCAACCACAGCGACCTTCATCTGATCCTCGCCCTGGTACGCGGCAAAACCCTGGCCCGGGCGGCAGAACTGCTCAAAGTCGATGTGTCCACGGTGTTTCGCGCGGTGCGCCGGCTGGAAACGGCGGTGGGTACGGCGCTGTTCGACAAGAGCCGCGCCGGTTATCAGCCGACCAGCGCCGCGCTGCTGCTGGCACAACAAGCGGAAAGCGCGGAACAAGCCCTGGCCCTGGCGCAGATCAGCCTGGAACAGGGCCAGCAGATCGTCAGCGGCAGCGTGCGCCTGACCTGTACCGAAGCGGTGCTGCAGAGCCTGTTGCTGCCCGCCCTCGCCCGCTTCATGCCGAACTATCCGGCGCTGAAGCTGGAACTGAACACCTCCAGCACCTTCGCCAACCTCAGCCGTCGCGATGCCGACATCGCCCTGCGCCTGACCAACTCACCGCCGGAGCATCTAGTCGGCACGCGGCTGGGCACGGTGTCTTACCGGGTCTATGCCAGCCAGGCGTATCTGCAACGCTGCGCGCCGAACGGACTGGCGGAAATGGACTGGATCGCGCCGGACGACTTCCTGCCCGACCACCCCACCGTGAGTTGGCGGCGCCAGCATCTGCCCGGGGTGAACCTGGCCTATCGCTGCAGCTCGATGCTGACCGTCGCGCAACTGGTGCGCGCCGGCATGGGCGTGGCGGCGCTGCCGGACTTCATGGTGGCCGATGGCGAATTCCAGACGCTGAGCGAGCCGTTGCAGGGGTACGACACCGGCCTGTGGCTGCTGACCCGTGCTGACTGCCGGGCATTGCGCTCGGTGTCGGCGCTGTTAAACGAACTGACCGGGAACCTCAGGCTGGCCTGATATTGCGCCATCGTCGGACGGTCGGTGGTGGTGCTACGAACCGCTGCTGGCCGAAGGCCGTAGGAGCCGGCTTGCTGGCGAATGCGCTGGATCAGTCACGGTGATGTGCCTGATCTGACGCGTTCGCGGGCAAGCGCGCTCCTACAGGGTGCGATGGGGTCAAGCGCCCCGCTGCTCCCGTCGGAACTGCCCTGGCGGCACGCCATGGGCCTTGCGGAAACGCCGGGAGAAATACGCCTCGTCAGTAAAACCGCAAACCTCGGCGATATGGCTCAGCGGCTTGTCGCTGTTCATCAATTGCGTGCGCGCCAGGCGCATGCGCCGTTCCAGCACCAGTTCGGAGAAGGTGTTGCCAGTCTCCTTGCGCAGCAGGTGGGTCAGGTAGTTGGGCGAGAGAAAGGCCGCCGCTGCGGCATCGGTCAGGGTCATGGCCGGGTCGGCGATGTGTTCGCGGATATAGGCCATCACCCGGCCCATGGCATCGCGGCGCCCGCGTCGTTCGGCTTTGTCGGCGGCCATCGCGCGCAGCTGCGGTTCGAACAGGTTGCAGACCGTGCCGATCAGTTGCAGCAGATAACCACGCAGGATCGATGCCGAACCCAGCTGGCGGGCCTGGTCGGCATCGCGCATCAGCTCCAGCAAGCGCGTCACGTCGGCGAAATCAGCATCATCGAGGATGAAATCCAGATGCTCTTGAAAACGGAACGGCGCCAGCTCCGGGGCTTCGCTCAGGGGCACGTCTTCCAGGTCCATCGGATCGCATTGCACATGCTGCAGGAGGAAATCCTGAGAGAAGTTGATCAACACGAAGTTGCCGTCTTCCGGATGCGGGATCACATGCAGCCGATGCGGCAGGATGAACGCCAGGGTGTTGCGCGGAAACGGCCGGACCGCACCGCCGATGTGCTGCACGGTGTCGCCGCCGAGGTTGATCTGGATCTGGAAGTATTCGTGACGATGGGGCTCGGTCAGGGCCGGACGCGCCGACTTGTCACGGATATAGAAATCCATGCGGTCGCTGCGCTGCTGCATGCCATAGGTCTGGATGCGGGGGGATTTCGCCATCGCCTGAAGCCTGAACAAAATGCACACGCTACAGGGTGGGAGCGGCAAGCGGCAAGCTTCCAACTTGCGGCTTGCCGCTTATGGCTTGCAACTCAGGAAACGGTGACGCTCAGTTCGCCGATGCCGTCGATGCCGGCCGTGACCACATCGCCGCGTTGCAGTGCGCCGACCCCGGCAGGCGTGCCGGTGTAGATCAGGTCGCCGGCCTTGATGCCGACCGATTGCGACAGGTAGGCGATCACGTCTTTGACCGGCCAGATCTGATCGGCCAGATCGCCGCGCTGGCGGGTTTCGCCGTTGACGTCGAGCCAGATCGAGCCGCTGTCGGGATGGCCGACCTTGCTCACCGGCAACAAGGCGGTGGCGGGCGCGGAAGCGTCGAAGGCCTTGGCCCACTCCCACGGACGGCCCATTTTCTTGGCTTGGGCCTGCAAGTCGCGGCGGGTCAGGTCCAGGCCCACGCCGTAGCCCCAGACGTGGCTGAGGGCGTCTTCGGGATTGATGTCGACGCCGTCCTTGCCGATAGCGACCACCAGTTCGATTTCGTGGTGCAGGTCGGCGGTCAGTGGCGGATAGGCGATGCGGCCTTCAGCCGGGACCACGGCGTCGGCCGGTTTCATGAAGAAAAACGGCGGCTCGCGATCCGGGTCGTGGCCCATTTCGCGGGCGTGTTCGGAATAGTTGCGACCCACGCAGAAAACGCGGCGGATCGGAAAACGGCTGGATGTACCGGCCACGGCCAGCGACGGCGCGGCGACCGGTGCGATGACAAATTCGCTCATGGTCAGGTTCTCGAATGACGGTTGTTCAACAGGGCTTCAGTGTGCAAAGAACACGGCGGGCGATGTTGGACAGATCACTCGGGGTTTTGGACGAAACAACGGATTGCACACAGACCCATTGTAGGAGTGAGCTTGCTCGCGATGGCGGCTTGTCGGACGGCACTGTGTCGACTGACCTGTCGCTATCGCGAGCAAGCTCACTCCTACAAATATTGCGCCATCGCGGGCAAGCGCGCTCCTACGGGTTTATGCATCGCGCATCAGCCACGCCCCACAAACGGCATGTTGCTGGCCATGACGGTCATGTTCAGCACATTGGCCGACAACGGCAGCGCGGCCATGTAGCTCACCGCTTCGGCCACGTGTTTCACGTCCATGGTCGGCTCCACCATCAGGCTGCCGTCGGCCTGAGGCACGCCTTTGGTCATGCGGTCGGTCATCTCGGTCAGGGCGTTGCCGATGTCGATCTGGCCGCAGGTGATGTTGTAGGCCCGACCGTCCAGCGCCGTGCTTTTGGTCAGCCCCAGCACCGCGTGTTTGCTGGCGGTGTATGGCGAGCTGAACAGCCGTGGCGTGTGCGCCGAGATCGATCCGTTGTTGATGATCCGCCCGCCCTGCGGCACCTGCCGGCGCATCAGGCCGAAGGCACCACGCACGCAGAGGAACATGCCGGTGACGTTGGTATCGACGACGTTCTTCCATTGCTCGACGGACAGCTCGTCCATCGGCACCGCCGGAGCACCGATACCGGCATTGTTGAACGACACATCCAGCCGTCCGAAGGTGCTTTCGATCGTCGCGAACAGCGCGTCGACACTGGCCGCATCGCGTACGTCGGTAGGCACTGCCAGCGCCTGACGGCCCACCGCCTTCGCCTGTTCCGCCAGCTCGATCAGCGGCTCCGGACGCCGCCCGGCGAGGACCACGGCAAAACCGTCCTCCAGCAATTGCAGGGCAACGGCACGACCAATGCCGCTGCCGGCGCCGGTGACCAGAGCGACTTTCAGGGGGGAAGATGCAGACATGGAGAAATCCTTTTTTGTTGTTGGAAAGAAAGATCAGTGATTGCAACCCGCCGCCATACCTGTAGGAGCCGGCTTGCTGGCGAACGCGCTTGATCAGGCGTATCAATGTTGACTGGCCTGTCGCATTCGCCAGCAAGCCGGCTCCCACAGAGGTCCGTCATCCGGACGGGGTCATCATGGCACCGGGGTCAGCACAGGTTGCCCTGCGTAGAACGCCAGCAGGTTTTTCGCGACCATTTCCACCGTGCCGCGCGAAGCTTCCGGCGACAGTCCGGCGACATGGGGTGTCAGCACCACGTTGTGCAGCGCCTTCAGGGTGTCCGGCACCTGCGGTTCATCATCGAACACGTCCAGTGCGGCCCCGGCCAGGCGGCCATGTTGCAGCGCATCGACCAGCGCTTCGGTGTCGACCACGCTGGCGCGGGCGATGTTGACGAGGAAACCTTCCGCCCCCAGCGCCTCGATGGCCGCCTTGTCTATCAGGTGCCGCGTGTCGCTGCCGCCGGGAGTGGCGACGATCAGGAAGTCGGATTCACGGGCCAGCTCCAGCGGCGTTGCGCAGTACTGGAAATCGACACCGGCGCGGGGCGAACGGCTGTGGTAGTTGACCTGCATGTCGAAACCCAGCGCGCGTCTGGCGATCGCCAGCCCCACGGAGCCCAGGCCGAGAATACCGAGGCGTTTACCGGCAAAGGAAGGTCGCGTGAGTTTGCGCCATTCACTGCGCCGCACCGATGCGTCGGCCTGGGGAATGTCGCGCACCAGCGACAGCAGCAACGCCATGGCGTGATCGGCCACGCTCGGGGCGTTGACCCCGGCGCCGTTGGTCACGGTGATGCCACGGGCCCGAGCGGCCGGCAGGTCCACCTGCTCATAACCGGCACCGATCACGCAGATGATCCCCAGCTTCGGCAATGCCGCCATCTCGTCAG
This sequence comes from Pseudomonas sp. NPDC090208, assembly GCF_044746785.1. NCBI lineage: Bacteria > Pseudomonadati > Pseudomonadota > Gammaproteobacteria > Pseudomonadales > Pseudomonadaceae > Pseudomonas > Pseudomonas sp. NPDC090208. The sequence goes on along the minus strand of NZ_JBIVCU010000028.1, from coordinate 12,326 downwards.
CGGTAAAACCCAATGGCCCACGGGTCAGCACCGCATCGATCTCCGCGCCCCGCGTCGCCACCGCTTCTGCGCGCATGGCCGAGGTCGGCGCGAGGATCAGGCGAAAGCCGCTCTGCTCCAGAATCGGCAAATACGCGTTAACACTTTCCACCAGTACCAGCACCGTCTTGCTCATCGTCTCTGCGCCGCAACAATTTGTAAGGAAACAGACAGTACCGCGAGTTAGAGCGGTTTTCACCCCTGAAAACGATTCCCTCCACTCTTCTTCGCGCAATACATCGCCTCATCGGCATGACGAAACAACTGCGCAAGATCGGTGGCGTTTTCCGGGTAATTGGCGATACCGATGCTGGGCAGGATCTGCCAGTCGTGGCCCTTGAGGACCATCGGCACGTTGAGCGCCTTGCAGATTTTCTCGGCAACCCTGCCGGCATCGTCGCGGGTGTTGACGCGGTCCAGCAGCACCACGAACTCGTCGCCGCCGATGCGCGAAACGGTGTCGGTCTCGCGCACGCATTGCTTCAGACGGTGCGCGACTTCCTGCAACAGCAGGTCGCCAGCGGCGTGACCGAGGGTGTCGTTGACCTGCTTGAACTTGTCCAGGTCCAAGTACAGCAAGGCCAGCCTCCCCTTGCCGGCTTTGGCCCGGGCGAGAGATTGCTGCAGGCGCTCGTGCAACAGCATGCGGTTGGGCAGCTGGGTCAACTGGTCGTACTGGGCCATGCTTTTCAGCCGGTCGTACAGCTGCTTGCGTTCGATGGCCGCCGCGACCTGGGTCGAGACGAACTGCAGCAGCTCCTTGTCGCGCTCGACGTAGGCCGCACTGCCGGCGTGGTTTTTCACCAGCAACGCGCCGATGTTGCCGTGCTGGGTTTCCAGCGGCACCGCCAGCCATGACAGGTCGTCGTCGCCCAGCAGTTGCAGCAGGTGGTCCGGGGCGGAGATCGCCTCACCGTCGCAGCAGCGCGCAAGCAACAGGGTCTTGCCGTTGCCCGCCACTTCGCTGGCCAGGGCATTGGCCATGGGTTGTTGCAGCAACGGGTCGTCAGGGTCGACGTAGTAGGGGAAATTCAGCAGGCCGCTGTACTTGTCGCGCAGCGCCACGTAGAAATTCTGCGCCGGCAGCAGATCGCCGATGGCGCCGTGGATCTCGCGAAACAGCGCTGGCAGGTCACTGGCCACGTGGGCAGCCTCGGAGATGCGCAACAACGCGCTGCGCATGGCCTCGGACCGTTTACGCTCGGTGACGTCGCGCGCCACGGCGATGCGCAGACCGTCATCGGCCGACCAGCGCGCCGACCACATGATGTGAACGACACGACCATCCTTGCGCACATAGCGGTTCTCGAAGCCGCTATTGGGCCGCCCCGCCATGATTTCGCCAGCCGCGGCCAGCGTGCGTTCGCGGTCATCGGGATGCACCAGCTCGATCATCGGCTGACCGATCAGCTCGGCCGGGGTGTAACCGAAGATTTGCTCCGATGCCGCACTGACGAAGACGAACCGCCCCTGCGCGTCGACCACGCAGATGGCATCCAGCAGCATGTCGACAAAACCCAGCAACGCCGCGTAAGTGTTTGTTTCCATAAGAAAAGAACTGCCCGCCCAAGCAAACGTTCACGCACTCGACGATTTGCCGTCATGAAAAGTCATGAAACTGCTGGTCATAGTGCCGAAAGCCGCCGCATTCGGCCATCGGCAGAATGCGCACCGCGTCATAACGACCGCTTTTTCCCGACAACGACAGTCGGGTTGCCCCAGGCGAAGCTTGCTGTTTATGGTCGGCGGGCAACGTTGCGCCATGTCATGAATGAATCATGCTGATAAGGAACCGCAAACCATGCTGAAAGGAATGTCCAGAACGTTGAGTACCGCCGCGCTGGCGGGTGTCCTGTTGTCGTCGGGGATGGCCCACGCTGCTGCTGAACCGGGCAAGGCGCTGGCCGCAAAGATCGGCGTGCCGTGGCCGGCGGTGATTGCCCACCGTGGCGCCTCGTTCGATGCCCCGGAAGAAACCGTGCCCTCCTACACCCTGGCCCGCGAACTGGGCGCCGACTACCTGGAAATGGACATCCAGCGCACCAAGGATGGCGTGCTGATCGCGTTGCACGACGACACCCTGCAACGCACCACCAACATCGCCGAGGTCTATCCGGAGCGAGCCAAGGATCCGGTGAGCAGCTTCACCCTTGAAGAGCTCAAGCGCCTGGATGCCGGTTCCTGGTTCAACAAGGCCCACCCGGAGCGTGCCCGCGCCAGCTATGTCGGCCTGAAGATCCTGACGCTGGATGAGGTGATCGACATCGCCGAAGGCGGCAAGAACAAGCCTGGCCTGTACATCGAAACCAAAGTGCCGGCGCAGTTTCCCGGTATCGAAGAAGACCTGAAGAAAAAACTCGAACAGCGCGGCTGGTTGACTCAGCGTCCAGCGGCTGAGAAAGGCCACGTCAACGTCGCCCACACGCCGGGCCGGGTGATCTTGCAGACGTTCGAGAAACCAAGCCTGGAACTGCTGCAGAAGAGCATGCCGAACACGCCGAAAATCCTGCTGCTGTGGCTGGGTGACGGTTACATCCAGGCGGCGTCCGACACATCCTTCAAGGACTCGGGAGCCAAAGACAAGGCTGCGTATTACGCCGGCCAGCAGGTGAAATCGAAGGAAGAGTTTGCCGCGTGGATGGATTGGGCCAAGGCCCATGGCGCGGTGGGCACTGGACCGGCGGCGGCGCTGAAGAATGGCGGCGATCAGAGTTACATGGATCTGGTGCAGCCATGGATGAACCAGATGGCCCACGAACGCGGCCTGATCATTCATCCGTACACCGTGGATGACGCCGTGGATTTCAAGGCCATCAGCGCCCGTGGGGCCGACGGTTTCTTCACCAACCGCGCTGCGGAACTGCTGAAGTTCTATGGCCGGCCGTCGAAGGAAAGCATGGATTCGATCCTAAAGCGCAACGGCTTCTGAAACCGCAGACACACCGCACATTTTGTAGGAGTGAGCTTGCTCGCGATCGCGATATGTCAATCACCCTTGCAGGGTTTGGATAAACGCATCGCGAGCAAGCTCACTCCTACAGGTACACCGCTCCTACGGGTTTTGCGTACGGCGCGAATTTCAGGCACGCCGCAGATGTTGTGGGGGCCTTGCTCAGGCCAGCTCGGCCACTACCGCTGCCAGCGCGGCGGCCGGGTCGGCGGCCTGGCTGATCGGGCGGCCGATCACCAGGTAATCGGAGCCGACGTCCAGCGCCTGACGCGGGGTGAGGATGCGACGCTGGTCGTCCTGGGCGCTGCCAGCCGGACGAATCCCCGGGGTCACCAGTTGCAGCGACGGGTGCGCGCTCTTCAATGCCTGGGCTTCCAGCGCCGAGCACACCAGGCCGTCCATACCGGCCTTTTCCGCCAATGCCGCCAAGCGCAGCACCTGATCCTGCGGGTCGATGTCCAGACCGATGCCGGCCAAGTCTTCGCGCTCCATGCTGGTCAGCACGGTCACGCCGATCAGCAACGGCTTGGCGCCATTGCTTTTGTCGAGCACATCACGGCAGGCGGCCATCATGCGCAGGCCGCCGGAGCAGTGCACGTTGACCATCCACACACCCATTTCCGCCGCGGCCTTGACCGCCATCGCCGTGGTGTTGGGGATATCGTGGAATTTCAGATCGAGGAATACCTCGAAACCCTTGTTGCCCAGTTGCTCGACGATGTCCGGACCGCAACGGGTGAACAGCTCCTTGCCCACCTTGACCCGGGTCAGTTTCGGGTCCAGTCGGTCGGCCAGATTCAACGCGGCTTCGCGAGTCGGAAAATCCAGGGCGACGATGATAGGGGTCTGGCAGGCGGACATGGGCTGGGCTCTCTGGCAAGTCGAAATCGGCGCGCATTGTAGCTGAACCTGCCGCGGGACGGGACCCGGTGATCGGCAAACAGCCATGTTCGGCACGGCGGCAGGCAAAGACCGCCCTGCCCGCCTGACCGGCCATCCCCTACAATGGAACCACCGGGCGGCGCCGTTGCTCAAACCGGTATCACAAGAAGGAGAGCACCATGCCCTGGTATGCCTGGTTGATTCTGGTTATCGCAATCGGCTCGATCGTCGGCGGTTTGCTGATGCTCAAGGATTCGGCGAAAAAACTGCCGCTGACCGATGAACAACTCAAACGCATTCATGAGCGCAACGCGGAAATGGATGCCAAGGAAGCCCGCGACCGCTGAACGTCAGGGCGGTGCCGGAGCGCCGCCCTGCTCTCGTCACAACCCCCGCTCAGTCCCGCCCGTCATCCACCGCGATGGCGTGGTGGCTGGCTTGCGGTGTCACCGCGATGCGGAATGGCTGGAAAATCTTGAACATCTGCCCGTTCTCCCGCAGCTGCCTGAGCAGATCACCAAAGCGCTCGCCGCTGATCGGTGCGTTCGGCCGCAACAGCGCGTAATGCCGGTAGACCTGATCGACCCGGTCGGAAATCAGGAACTGGTCGGCGTCTTCCGGGTTGGCCGCCATGAACGTGCTCAGGTACGAACGGGTGACCAGCGCCACGTCAGCGCGATCACGCAGCACCATCAACAGATTGCTGTCGTGGGAATAGGTCAGCGTCGCGTTGTAGTTTTCCGCGAGAAATTTGGGGTCGGCATTGAAGTGCGCGAACGCGTAGTGATAGCCGCTGAACAGCGCCAGCCGCTTGCCGTGCAGCTCATCGAAGTAATTCTGTTCGCGTCCCGGAATCTTGTGCGCCACGAAGATTTCCGCGTCCTCCAGGCCCATGTCCACATCTTCGTGGGGGATGTCCTTCCAGCCCCAGCCGGGGTTTTCGAAGATCGCCATGTCGAAGCGCGCCTGCTGGAAATCGCGGAAACGCCGTGGAATGGAGGTCGGCACCATCTCGAAGTGGTATTGGCTCTGCATGGCATTCAGCGCGCTGACCATCTGCGGCAGCAGGCCGGTGTCTTCGCCACGTTCGGGGCGGATCGTGTAAGGCGGGAAGTGCGCTGCGCCGATACGCACCACTTCGCTGGCACTGGCCTGCCAGACGCACAGGGTCGTCGTCGCCATCAGTAGCGTGTTCAAAGCCATGCGCACTGGCGTGGAGATCAAGACCGGGCCCCCTTGACGAGTCGAAGTACGGCTAAGCTATGCGTTTGCGAACGATTAGACAACGGTCAAACAGAGGCAAAAACGCCTTTCCTAACGCTGTCACCGCTCTTTCCTGCAAATCACAACGAAAAGTCTTACAAATTGTTTGGGTCGCGGCGCAATTTATGCCGGGCGCCGACAACAGACAAGCGGGCAACCCCATATTTATTCAGGTGTGCGCCCAGTGCGGCTCCCGGCACCGCTGCTCCGATTCCTGGCCGGTCGGACAATAGGGGTTGGACGTCATCGACCGAATATGGCTACGCTCCAGTTCGATGCCATGGATGATGAACGGGAGTCCAAGATGCCCCACTGGCTGGTGATAGATCTGGAGGCCACCACCGAAGAGGGCGGATGGCCGGTGGCCGAGATGGAAATCATCGAAATCGGCGCGTCGGTGGTCAATCGGGAAGGTCGTGAAGTCGATCACTTCGAGCGTTTCGTGCGGCCGCTGCGGCGCCCGCAGTTGACGCCTTTTTGCCGTGAACTGACGCATATCCAGCAGAGCCAGGTCGACGCCGCCTCACCGCTGCCGGTGGTCTGGCCGCAATTCGAGCGATGGCTCGGCCATCATCGTGCTCATCTGGTGGGCTGGGCCAGTTGGGGCGATTACGACCGCCAGCAATTGCTCATCGAATGGCAACAACACCAGTTGACCAGCGAACTCGCCGACCTGCCCCACCTCAATCTCAAACAACGTTTCGCCAAGGCGCGCCAGCTGCAGAAACCCTGCGGCCTGAACAGCGCGCTGCAACTGGCCGGGCTGAATTTCAACGGCCAGCAACACCGCGCCCTGAACGATGCGCGTAACACTGCGCGGCTGTTGCCGCTGATCATTCCCGTGTGAGGGTTTGTACGAAATGTATTTGCGCGAAGGTCAGGCAAGGCGCAACGAGCTTTGCGAGTAACAGCCAAAGGCTGGCCCGCAGGGTGAGCGCCAGCGAATCAAAGCGACGAGGAAGCGCAGTTGACTAGTCGTCAATGAGCATTCCGAGTCGCTTTTCAACGCAGCATGGCGTGCGTTACACCGAAGGTGTCCAGCCTGCAGATGCATTTCGTACAAAGCCATGACGCATTTATCAAAGCGGATGACGGCTTTATATACGTTGGGCATACTGTCCGACCTTTTTCAGCCCTTCCCAGGAGTTCAGTCATGTTCAAGGTCAACGAGTATTTCGACGGCACGGTCAAGTCCATCGCCTTCCAACAGGCTGAAGGTGCGGCCACCATTGGCGTCATGGCTCCGGGCAAATACAACTTCGGCACCGCCGACCGTGAAATCATGCACGTCGTCTCCGGCTCGCTGAAAGTCCTGCTGCCAGGCAGCAACGACTGGGAAACCTTCAACGCCGGTGATCAGTTCCGCGTAGCGGCCAACAGCAAGTTCGAACTGGAAGTGCTGGTCGACACCGCTTACCTCTGCGAATACCGCAAGGACTGACAAGCTTCAAACGGTGGGAGCGAATTCATTCGCGATACGGTGACCCAGACGACTGATCTGTGTCGGTTGAACCGGCCCTTCGCGAATGAATTCACTCCCACACTGTTTTCCTGCGCTCACCCCTTGAATTCGCTCGACACCCGTCACGAATAATTGAACTGCAACGCCGCCAGCCGCGCATACAGCGGGTTGCTGGCGATCAGTTGTTGATGGGTACCCACCGCCACCAGCCTGCCCTGATCCATCACTGCAATGCGGTCGGCGTTCTGTACGGTCGCCAGACGATGGGCGATCACCAGTGTGGTGCGTCCCTGCATCAGAGTCGGCAAGGCCTGTTGAATCAAATGTTCGCTCTGCGCATCGAGCGCACTGGTGGCCTCGTCCAGCAGCAGGATCGGCGCGTCGGCCAGCAACGCTCGGGCAATCGCCAGGCGCTGGCGCTGCCCGCCGGACAAACCCAACCCGCCATCGCCCAGATGAGTCCGATAACCGTCGTTGAGGCGTTCGATGAACTCGTGGGCATGGGCGATCCGCGCCGCTGCCTGCACCTGCTCGTCCGTGGCCGCCGGATTGCCGTAGCGAATGTTGTCTTCGACGCTGCCGTAAAACAGCGCCGGGCTCTGCGACACCCAGGCGAAACAGCGGCGCAGGTCTTGCGGGTCGAGCCGGGTCACTGGCACGCCGTCGAGCAGCACCTGTCCCTGTTGCGGATCGTAGAAACGCAGCAGCAGATCGAACAGCGTCGACTTGCCCGCGCCTGATGGCCCGACCAGCGCCAGGGTTTCGCCGGCCCGAATCTCCAGACTCAAGCCTTCCACCGCGTTGCGCTGCGGTCGCGACGGATAGGCGAAGCTGACATTGTCCAGGGTCAGGTTGCCGCTGACCCGCTCCGGCAAGGTCAGTCCCTCATCGGCCGGCGGAGTGATTTCGCTGCGCGCCTGCAGCAACTCGGTGATGCGTTCGGCGGCGCCGGCAGCACGCTGCAATTCGCCGATCACTTCGCTCAAAGTGCCAAAGGCGCTGCCGACGATCAGGCTGTAGAACACGAACGCCGCGAGTTCACCGCCGGAAATACGCCCGGCAATCACGTCCATGCCGCCGACCCAGAGCATCACCGCCACCGCGCCGAGCACCAGCACGATCACCAGGGTAATCAGCCACGAACGCTGCAGAATCCGCTTGCGCGCGGTATCGAACGCCCCCTCGGCGGTCTGCGCGAAACGCAGACGGTCTTCCTGCTGATGGTTGTAGGCCTGCACGGTCTTGATCTGACCCAGCGCCTCGGCGACGTAACTGCCGACGTCGGCGATACGGTCCTGGCTTTCCCGCGACAGGCTGCGCACGCGCCGGCCAAACACCAGAATCGGCGCCACCACCAGCGGCAGCGCCAACACCACGATGCCGGTCAGCTTGGGGTTGGTGAAGAACAGCAGGATCACGCCGCCGATCACCATCAGCGCATTGCGCAGGAACATCGACAGCGACGAGCCGATCACCGACTGCAACAGCGTGGTGTCGGCGGTCAGCCGCGACTGGATTTCCGAGCTGCGGTTGTTCTCGTAAAAACCGGGGTGCAGGCTGACCAGATGATCGAACACCTGCTTGCGCAGGTCCGCTACCACCCGCTCGCCGATCCACGACACCAGGTAGAAGCGCGCAAACGTCCCGGCGGCCAGCGCCAGGATCAGCAACATGAACAGGCCGATGCTTTCGTTGAGCGACGTGGCCGAACGGGTCAGAAAGCCCTGATCGACCATCAACCGGATGCCCTGCCCCAGCGACAGGGTGATGCCGGCGGTGATCACCAGCGCCACCAGCGCACCGATGGCCCGCGCGCGATACGGCGCGATCATCCGCAGCGCCAGGCGCAGGGCATGACGCTGACGACCGGAAAACAATGAAGACATGAACATTACCCGCAGCAGGACACAGCCGCAGAGCCTACACCCCCTGCTCTCTGCACGCTCGTCGTGTTGCGCTGAACTCCACCGGCATCGGCCAGTCTGGGTATAGGTGCCCGGCCGCAGGCAGGGGCGCGTTATGCCTCTGGCCATGGACGGTTAGAGTGGATCGGTCTAACGGCGAGGTGGTGATTTCACATCGTTTCTGATGGACTGGATCTGCGTCTGAGGTGCCAAGGGATGTCACGGCGCGGTCATCAGGCGTGATTAACCTGAAGCGGACAATCTGAGGAGACAGGCCATGAGCTTGCAAAACAGCGGCAGTCACGAACCCGTCGTCCGGCCTCAGCCCGAGCTGCAACTGGGCGGAGCCATCCTTGACAAGGACGGGAAGGAAATCCTGATCACTGAAGAAATGGTGCAATCCGCCTGTCAGGAATGTGAGAAGTACTGGGTCAAACCGGAAAAACAAGAGTAATGAATTCGTTGCCCTGAAACCCGGTCACTGACCGGGTTTTTTATGCCTGCGAATAAACATTCGGTAACACGATTGCAGGTTCAGGGGCTTGCAGTGGCAGGCGGCCTGTTATTACGTCCGCGCCTTCAATCACCGCAAAAAAGGAAGACAGGATGTCCTCTGCAAACCAATACCCCTACACCCCGGCAGAACTGGAAAGCGCGTTTCAGACACTTTCCGCCACGCTGTTCGACGTCACTCGCGACATTGGCGAGGACGGTAATCCCGGCCCGAAAATCCTCACCGTGGTCGGTGTGCCCGGTGCAGGCAAGACGTACATGCTGAACAACACGCTGCTCAAACAGCCGCGCTACAAGAACTTCGTTCCCCTGTACAAGGAAAGCTTTCGCGAGTTGCACCCGCGCTACAGCGAATTCGCCGACCTCGACGTCACCGCACGCTATGCCCACACCGAAACCTTCATCCGTGAACTGGGCGGGAAGATTTTCGAATACGCGACGTCGGGCTTGTACAACATCATCCTGGAGTCGGCGATGGACACGCCGAACGCCGCCGAGATCATCGCCGGCCCGGTGTTCGCGAAGTACCAGTTCGATGTCCACATGATCGGCTGCAAGAAAGATTTCGTGCACATGTCGACCATCAAGCGCGCACTCAATAGCCTCGACAAAGGTCTGCTTGAGCGCTTCGTGGAGATCGAAACCATTCAGGCCAGCATCGACAATGCCGAAGCGATTCTGGGCGCTCTGGAGCTGGCCTGCATGCGGGTCGGCGGGTCAGAGATTCGCATGTATGAGCGTGGCTTCGGCAAACTGCGCACCACCACACAGCTGTGCCACAGTCGCTGCGACCGCGTGAACAGCCTGACGCCGCATGAGTTCGTCGACGAAAACGGTGTGAACATCCCTCTCGAAATACAGACGCACCGTATCGAACGCAACGAACTGATGACCACGCCGTGCACCGTCAGCAGCTTCGTCAAACTGACCAACGCCCCGGTCGTCGGCACCGAGGATCGCAAGGATGCCTGGACCGAAGCGACGCAATCGCTGCAACGCCTCGGCCAGTATCAGGAACTGGCGCCCGCCTCGATCACTGCGGCGCTACAGGCCTATATCGAAAAATATCAGGACTGATTCAGTCGTCGACCGCGACAGCACCCAGCGCCTGAACGATCCGCAGCAGTTCAGGCGACTGGCCATTGACTTTTACCCGCAGCCCTTCGATTTCCCGGCGTGGCGGGTACTGCTTGCGCAGGGCGTCGAAGTTCAGGCGCTGACTGGCTGGGTCTTCCACCAGACTGCGGCGGAAGTCCGCGTCGTCACGGCGCGGATCGTAGACCCCACGGCAGAGCATGTTCAGGGCCCACGCCGGATCGGTGGCGGCGTCCAGACTGACCTGCGCCAGCCAGGGTCTGGGCAGCAGGTCATCGAGCTGGATGCTCGGCGCCTGCCCCAGATGAGCGCACAACGCCTGGTAGATCTGCGCGGTGCCGCGCTGACGACCGTCGAGGCTGTAGCCGGCAATGTGCGGGGTGCCGATCACGCACAGTTCAGCCAGATCCAGGTCCACCAGCGGCTCCTCTTCCCAGACATCCAGCACTGCCTGCAGATCGTCCCGCGCCAGCAACACGTCACGCAGCGCGGCGTTGTCGATCACCGGGCCACGGGCGGCGTTGATCAGCCAGGTGCCTTCCTTGAGCTGCCGCAGGCGGGCGCGGTCGAACAGGTGCCAGGTGGGCGCCGGACCGGATTTTTCCAGAGGGGTGTGCAAGCTGATGACGTCGCAGCGCTGGATGATCTCGTCGAGGCTGACATAGTCGCCGCCCTCTGCTGCCTGACGCGGCGGGTCGCAGACCAGCACGTTCCAGCCGAGACCGCGCAGCACCTTGATCAAGCGCCCGCCGACCTGCCCCGCGCCCACCACGCCATAGGTGCGCTGAGCGAGGTCGACGCCTTCGATTTCCGCCAGGGTCAGCAGGCTGCCGAGCACGTAATCGACCACGCCTCGGGCGTTGCAGCCCGGTGCGCTGGACCACTGGATGCCGGCTTCGTTGAAGTAATCGAGGTCGAGGTGATCGGTGCCGATGGTGCAGGTGCCGACGAAACGCACCGAAGTGCCTTCCAGCAACTCGCGGTTCACTTTGCTCACCGAGCGCACCAGCAGGATGTCGGCGTCGGCCACGGCGGCGCGGTCGAGGGTGCGTCCCGGGTAGCGGCGGATCTCGCCGAAACCGGCAAAAAAGGCGTCGAGCAGGGGGATGTTTTCGTCAGCAACTATGCGCATGGTGGGGGCTCCGAGAGGTGGCCGCAGTGTAGGCGCTGACGAGCCCTCGGGCCAGCGCCGCGAACGGGGGATTGACCCGCGTTCAGTCCTGCTTCTTGCGGATCCAGTAGAGGAAGACGCCGTCTGCGGCCTGTTTGTCGATCAGTTCGTGGCCGAGGAATACGCAGAATTTGGGGATGTCGCGTTGGGTCGACGGGTCGGTGGCGATGACTTTGAGCAAGCCGCCGGCGTGGAGGTCGCGTACTTTCTGGTGCAGCATCATGACCGGTTCCGGGCAGTTGAGCCCGGTGGCATCAAGGACCGCGTCGGCGGCCAGGCTTTCTATGGATTCAGACATGGGGGACTCCGGAAACTGGCGGGCATTGTCGCTTAAATGATGGCGGGCGCCAAATTGAGGTGACTGATCGGTTGGTCGCTGGCGGCTGTAACGCAGGAGCGCGCTTGCCCGCGATCGGCTGTAGGAGCTGGCTTGTCCTGCGATCGGCTGTAGGAGCTGGCTTGTCCTGCGATCGGCTGTAGGAGCTGGCTTGTCCTGCGAGCGGCGACGAAGTCGTCGTAAAACCTGCGCACGCGGTGTGTCATTTGGATTGCTGATCTGCTAACGCAGCTCTGTTTCGCCTGGCGGCGAGTTACGCAAACCTGTAGGAGCGTGGCTTGCCCGCGATCGGCGACGAAGTCGTCGTAAAACCTGCGCACGCGGTGTGTCTGATGGATTGCTGATCTGCTAACGCAGCCCTGTTTCGCCTGACGGCGACTTACGCAAACCTTGTAGGAGCGTGGCTTGCCCGCGATCGGCGACGAAGTCGTCGTAAAACCTGCGCACGCGGTGTGTCTGATAGATTGCTGATCTGCTAACGCAGCCCTGTTTCGCCTGGCGGCGACTTACGCAAACCTTGTAGGAGCGTGGCTTGCCCGCGACCGGCGACAAAGTCGTCGTAAAACCTGCGCACGCGGTGTGTCTGATGTATTGCTGATCTGCTAACGCAGCCCTGTTTCGCCTGGCGGCGAGTTACTTGGAAAAGCCCCAAGTAACCAAGGGCTCTTATCCCCGCCATACGGTGCCTCGCCACAGGCTCGGCATGCCCT
>NZ_JBIVCU010000027.1:0-64801 GCF_044746785.1 Pseudomonas sp. NPDC090208 | reverse complement strand
TACCGAGCTGATGAAGCAGAAGCAATACGCGCCAATGTCGATCGCCGACATGTCGCTGTCGCTGTATGCCGCTGAGCGTGGGTTCCTGACTGACGTCGAAATCGCCAAGATCGGCAGCTTCGAACAAGCGCTGATTGCTTACTTCAACCGCGATCACGCCGATTTGATGGCGAAGATCAACGTGAAGGGTGACTTCAATGACGAAATCGATTCTGGCCTGAAAGCCGGCATCGAGAAGTTCAAGGCCACCCAAACCTGGTAAGCCGCAGCGGGAGTCGCGAGGCTCCCGCTTGCTAACCTGATAGGTGTTACATGGCAGGCGCAAAAGAGATTCGCAGCAAGATTGCGAGCATCAAAAGCACGCAAAAGATCACCAGCGCCATGGAAAAAGTGGCGGTCAGCAAAATGCGCAAGGCTCAAATGCGCATGGCTGCTAGCCGTCCTTACGCGGAGCGCATCCGCCAGGTGATTGGTCATCTTGCCAACGCCAACCCGGAATACCGTCACCCGTTCATGATCGACCGCGAAGTCAAGCGCGTCGGTTACATCGTGGTGAGCAGTGACCGTGGTTTGTGTGGTGGCTTGAATACCAACCTGTTCAAGGCCCTGGTCAAGGACATGGCGAAGAACCGTGAAAACGGTGTAGAGATCGATCTGTGCGTGATCGGCAGCAAAGGTGCGGCGTTTTTCCGCAACTTCGGCGGTAACGTCGTCGCTGCGATCAGCCACCTGGGCGAAGAGCCGTCGATCAATGATCTGATCGGCAGCGTCAAGGTGATGCTGGATGCCTACCTGGAGGGCCGTATTGACCGCCTGTCCGTGGTATCCAACAAGTTCGTCAACACCATGACCCAGCAACCAACGGTCGAGCAACTGGTTCCGTTGGTAGCAACCCCGGATCAAGAACTCAAGCACCACTGGGACTACCTGTACGAACCCGACGCTAAAGAGCTGCTGGACGGCTTGATGGTGCGTTACGTGGAGTCGCAGGTCTACCAGGCGGTGGTCGAGAACAACGCAGCTGAACAAGCCGCGCGGATGATCGCAATGAAGAACGCCACTGACAACGCCGGTGACCTGATCAGCGATTTGCAGCTGATCTACAACAAGGCGCGTCAGGCAGCGATCACCCAAGAGATCTCGGAAATCGTCGGCGGCGCTGCCGCGGTTTAACGGTTCAAATATTCAGAGGATCCAGCTAATGAGTAGCGGACGTATCGTTCAAATCATCGGCGCCGTGATCGACGTGGAATTTCCACGCGACAGCGTACCGAGCATCTACAACGCGCTGAAAGTACAAGGCGCGGAAACCACTCTGGAAGTTCAGCAGCAGCTGGGCGACGGCGTGGTTCGTACCATTGCGATGGGTTCCACCGAAGGCCTGAAGCGCGGTCTGGACGTTGTCGACACCAATGCAGCCATCTCCGTGCCGGTCGGCAAGGGCACCCTGGGCCGCATCATGGACGTCCTCGGCAACCCGATCGACGAAGCCGGTCCAATCGACACCGAAGAGCGTTGGGGCATTCACCGTGCCGCACCTTCCTTCGCTGAACAGGCAGGCGGCAACGACCTGCTGGAAACCGGCATCAAGGTTATCGACCTGGTTTGCCCGTTCGCCAAGGGCGGTAAAGTCGGTCTGTTCGGTGGTGCCGGTGTCGGCAAGACCGTAAACATGATGGAACTGATCCGTAACATCGCCATCGAGCACAGCGGTTATTCCGTGTTCGCCGGTGTGGGTGAGCGTACTCGTGAGGGTAACGACTTCTACCACGAGATGAAGGATTCCAACGTTCTGGACAAGGTTGCCCTGGTATACGGCCAGATGAACGAGCCGCCGGGAAACCGTCTGCGCGTTGCTCTGACCGGCCTGACCATGGCCGAGAAGTTCCGTGACGAAGGTAACGACGTTCTGCTGTTCGTCGACAACATCTACCGTTACACCCTGGCCGGTACCGAAGTATCCGCACTGCTGGGCCGTATGCCTTCGGCAGTAGGTTACCAGCCGACCCTGGCTGAAGAGATGGGCGTGCTGCAAGAGCGCATCACTTCGACCAAGCAAGGTTCGATCACCTCGATCCAGGCCGTATACGTACCTGCGGACGACCTGACCGACCCGTCGCCAGCGACCACCTTCGCCCACTTGGACGCCACCGTCGTTCTGTCCCGTGACATCGCTTCCCTGGGTATCTACCCGGCGGTTGACCCACTGGACTCGACTTCGCGCCAGCTGGACCCGAACGTGATCGGTACCGAACACTACGAAACCGCTCGCGGTGTTCAGTACGTTCTGCAGCGCTACAAAGAGCTGAAGGACATCATCGCGATCCTGGGTATGGACGAGCTGTCCGAAACCGACAAGCAACTGGTTGCCCGTGCTCGTAAGATCCAGCGCTTCCTGTCGCAGCCGTTCTTCGTGGCTGAAGTCTTCACCGGTGCTTCGGGTAAATACGTTTCCCTGAAAGACACCATTGCTGGCTTCAAAGGCATCCTCAACGGTGACTACGACCACCTGCCAGAACAAGCGTTCTACATGGTCGGCGGCATCGAAGAAGCGATCGAGAAAGCCAAGAAACTGTAATCCAGGCGCCCGGCAACGGGCGCTCATCAGGTTGAGGCAGGCAAATGGCTATGACAGTCCATTGCGATATCGTCAGCGCGGAAGGAGAGATTTTCTCCGGTCTGGTCGAGATGGTGATTGCGCACGGTAACCTGGGTGATATCGGTATCGCTCCGGGCCACGCGCCTCTGATCACCGATCTGAAACCGGGTCCGATCCGCCTGATCAAGCAGGGTGGAGAAGCCGAGGTGTTTTACATCTCCGGTGGTTTCCTCGAGGTTCAACCGAACATGGTCAAAGTGCTTGCCGATACCGTGCAACGCGCTGCTGACCTGGACGAAGCCTCTGCTCTGGAAGCCGTCAAGGCTGCCGAGCGTGCCCTGAACGAAAAGGGCGCAGATTTCGATTACGGATCTGCTGCTGCACGTCTGGCGGAAGCCGCAGCCCAGCTGCGCACCGTTCAGCAAATTCGCAAGAAGTTCGGCGGCTAACGCTGGCAGCTTCTGCGCGATTGAGTAAAAGGGTAGCCTCGGCTACCCTTTTTCTTTTTTCGGCCCCTTGTTCCGAATCACCCGCCCGGCCTTGATGGCTGTGGCTCGCTCGCCTGGAATCCCTTCATGTCTCTCGATATCGTCATTCTCGCCGCAGGTCAGGGCACCCGGATGCGTTCGGCTCTGCCGAAGGTGCTGCACCCGGTCGCCGGCAACTCCATGCTCGGTCACGTTATCCACAGCGCGCGCCAGCTTTCCCCGCAAGGCATTCATGTGGTGATTGGCCATGGCGCCGACCTGGTGCGTGAGCGTCTGGCCGCAGATGACCTGAACTTCGTGCTGCAGGACAAGCAACTGGGCACCGGTCACGCCGTGGCTCAAGCGCTGCCGGTGCTGAGTGCCGATACCGTGCTGATCCTGTATGGCGATGTCCCGCTGATCGAAGTGGAAACCCTGAATCGCCTGCTGACGTTGGTGAATGATCAACAGCTGGGCCTGCTGACCGTCAACCTCGACGATCCGACCGGCTACGGCCGCATCGTCCGTGACGCGCAGAACCGGGTGAGCGCCATCGTCGAGCACAAGGACGCCAGCGAAGCGCAGAAAGCCATCAAGGAAGGCAACACCGGGATTCTCGCCGTGCCGGGCAAGCGTCTGGCTGACTGGCTGGGCCGGCTGTCCAACAACAATGCGCAGGGCGAGTATTACCTGACCGACGTCATCGCTATGGCGGTGAACGATGGGCTGACCGTCGCCACCGCACAGCCGCTGGACGCCATGGAAGTGCAGGGCGCCAACGACCGCAAACAACTGGCCGAGTTGGAGCGCCACTATCAACTGCGTGAAGCACGCCGCCTGATGGCCTTGGGCGTGACCCTGCGCGATCCGGCGCGTTTCGATGTGCGTGGCGAAGTCACTGCTGGCCGCGACGTGATGATCGATATCAACGTCATCCTCGAAGGGCAGGTCATCATCGAAGACGACGTTTCCATTGGCCCGAACTGCGTGATCAAGGACAGCACCCTGCGCAAGGGCGCGATCATCAAGGCCAACAGCCATCTGGAAGGTGCGATTGTCGGTGAAGCGGCCGATGCCGGCCCGTTCGCCCGCCTGCGTCCGGGCAGCGTGCTGGAGGCGCGGGCCCATGTGGGTAACTTCGTCGAGTTGAAGAACGCGCACATGGGCGAAGGCGCCAAGGCCGGTCACCTGACCTACCTGGGCGACGCCGTGATCGGTGCGCGCACCAACATCGGCGCCGGCACCATCACCTGCAACTACGACGGCGCCAACAAGCACAAGACGGTGCTGGGCGAAGACGTGTTCATCGGCTCCAACAACTCGCTGGTGGCGCCTGTGAATATCTCTACCGGTGCCACGACAGCCGCCGGTTCCACCATCAATCAGGACGTGGCCACCGAACAACTGGCCGTGGCCCGCGCCCGCCAGCGCAACATCGACGGCTGGAAACGCCCGGTGAAGGTCAAGAAGTAAGGTTATCCACAATCCTGTGGTTGGCTAACCCTGATCGCGCGTTGTCCCGCGATCCCTGTAGGAGCTGGCTTGTCCTGCGACCGGCGACGTAGTCGTCGTAAAATCGGTCAATGCGTTGTACCTGACACGGCCAATGCATACGGTTTTACGACTGCTTCGCAGCCGGTCGCAGGACAAGCCAGCTCCTACAAGGGTGCCGATTTCTTCGCCAGCCCTTGACTAACATCTTTCGATACGCTTTCATTCGCTTCGTTATCTTTCGAAACGAAACTTAAGGCAAGCATGTCGAAACGTAATACCCCCCAACGTCGCCACAACATCCTTGCGCTGCTCAACGAGCAGGGCGAAGTCAGTGTCGACGAACTGGCCAGACGTTTCGAAACCTCCGAAGTGACGGTTCGTAAAGATTTGGCGGCGTTGGAGAGCAATGGCCTGCTGCTGCGCCGTTACGGTGGCGCAGTGCCGATGCCGCAGGAATTGATCGGCGAGTCCGGCCAGTCCGTTTCCCCTTATAAACAGGCGATTGCCCGTGCCGCCGTGGCGCGGATTCGCGAGCATGCGCGGATCATCATCGACAGTGGCAGCACCACCGCCGCGATGATTCCGCAACTGGGCCTGCAACCCGGCCTGGTGGTCATGACCAACTCGCTGCATGTCGCCAACGCCCTTGGCGAGCTGGAGCATGAGCCGGTGCTGTTGATGACCGGTGGAACCTGGGACCCGCACTCCGAGTCTTTCCAGGGCCAGGTCGCCGAGCAAGTGCTGCGTTCCTATGATTTCGACCAGCTGTTCATCGGTGCCGATGGCATCGATCTGACCCGTGGCACCACGACGTTCAACGAATTGCTGGGCTTGAGTCGGGTCATGGCTGAAGTCGCCCGCGAAGTGATCGTGATGGTCGAGGCCGACAAGGTCGGGCGCAAGATTCCCAATCTGGAGCTGCCGTGGAGCAGCGTCCATACCCTTATCACCGATGATCGCCTGCCCGCTGAGGCTCGCGAACAAATTCAGGCTCGCGGCGTGACATTGATCTGCGCCGCTGTTTCCTAGGAGAAGACCATGTGTGGAATCGTCGGCGCCGTCGCTGAACGTAATGTCACTGCCATCCTGCTGGAGGGCCTCAAGCGCCTCGAATACCGCGGCTACGACAGTGCCGGTGTGGCGCTGTTCAGCAACGCCGGGGTGCTCGAACGCCGCCGCCGTGTCGGCAAGGTCAACGAGCTGGAGCAGTCGCTGGCCGGCGAGCCGCTGGTAGGCCGTCTGGGTATCGCTCACACACGCTGGGCCACCCACGGCGCGCCGGTCGAGCACAACGCCCACCCGCATTTCTCCAGCGGCGAGCTGGCAGTTGTCCACAACGGCATCATCGAGAACCACGAGCCGCTGCGTGAACGCCTGAAAGGCCTCGGCTACTTGTTCACTTCCGACACCGACACCGAAGTCATCGTCCACCTGCTGCACCACAAATTGCAGGACACCCCGGATCTGACCGTCGCCCTGAAAGCCACAGTCAAGGAACTGCACGGTGCCTACGGTCTGGCGGTGATCAGCGCCAAACAACCGGACCGTCTGGTTGCGGCCCGCAGCGGTAGCCCGCTGGTGGTCGGCCTGGGTCTGGGCGAGAACTTCCTCGCCTCCGACCAATTGGCCCTGCGTCAGGTCACTGACCGCTTCATGTACCTGGAAGAGGGCGATATCGCCGAGATCCGCCGTGACAGCGTGCAGATCTGGACCGCCGATGGCGCGCCGGTCGAGCGCGAGGTGGTGCAGTACCGCGAAGGCGCTGAAGCTGCCGACAAGGGCGAGTTCCGCCACTTCATGCTCAAGGAAATCCACGAGCAGCCAAAAGTGGTGCAACGCACCCTGGAAAACCGCCTCGGTCAGCAACAGGTGCTGGTGCAAGCGTTCGGTCCACAGGCCGCCGAGCTGTTCGCCAAAGTGCGTAACGTGCAGATCGTCGCCTGCGGCACCAGCTACCACGCCGGTATGGTTGCCCGTTACTGGCTGGAAGGACTGGCCGGCATTCCGTGCCAGGTCGAAGTCGCCAGCGAATTCCGCTATCGCAAAGTCGTCGTCCAGCCGGACACCCTGTTCGTGTCGATCTCCCAGTCCGGTGAAACCGCCGACACCCTGGCCGCGCTGCGCAACGCCAAGGAGCTGGGCTTCCTCGCCAGCCTGGCGATCTGCAACGTCAGCATCAGCTCGCTGGTACGTGAGTCGGACCTGACCCTGCTGACCCAGGCCGGCCCGGAAATCGGCGTGGCATCGACCAAGGCCTTCACCACCCAGCTGGTGGCGCTGATGCTGCTGACCCTGTCGCTGGGTCAGGTCAAAGGCACCCTGGCTGACGGCGTCGAAGCCGCGCTGGTGGAAGAACTGCGCCGCCTGCCGACCCGTCTGGGCGAAGCGCTGGCGATGGACAGCACAGTGGAAAAGGTCGCCGAGCTGTTCGCCGAGAAGAACCACACCCTGTTCCTCGGCCGTGGTGCGCAATTCCCGGTGGCGATGGAAGGTGCCCTGAAGCT
The DNA here is from genome assembly GCF_044746785.1 of Pseudomonas sp. NPDC090208. Classification (NCBI taxonomy): domain Bacteria; kingdom Pseudomonadati; phylum Pseudomonadota; class Gammaproteobacteria; order Pseudomonadales; family Pseudomonadaceae; genus Pseudomonas; species Pseudomonas sp. NPDC090208. The sequence continues at coordinate 57,737 of NZ_JBIVCU010000027.1, read as the reverse complement.
CAAGGAAATCTCCTACATCCACGCCGAAGCCTACCCGGCCGGCGAGCTCAAACACGGCCCGCTGGCGCTGGTCGACAGCGACATGCCGGTGGTCACCGTGGCGCCGAACAACGAACTGCTGGAAAAGCTCAAGTCCAACCTGCAGGAAGTTCGCGCCCGTGGTGGCGAGCTGGTGGTCTTCGCCGACGAACAGGCCGGCCTGAACAATGGCGAGGGCACCCACGTCATTTCGATGCCGCACATCATCGACGAGCTGACCCCGATCCTCTACACCATCCCGCTGCAGCTGCTGTCGTACTACGTCGCCGTGCTCAAGGGCACCGACGTCGACCAGCCGCGTAACCTCGCAAAATCGGTGACTGTGGAATAAGTTATCCACAAGCTGGTGATGTGACGCTCAACCTTCAAACCCGCCCCGCAGGTCACAACCTGCGGGGCGGGTTTGTTTTGGCTCAACGCGCAGCCACATGCCAGGCAAAGCGGTACACGTTCTCCGGCTGTTCCGGTCGGCAACGGCCGTTGTCGGCGTCGGCACCTACCACGAACCAGTCGGCGCGGGATGTCGAACCCAGCGCGTGGGCTTTGCTCGGGTCGAAGCAGTTCGCCAACTCCGTTTCGGGCACCAGCGCATAGGCATTCGGGTGCAGTTGCAGCCAGCCGGCTGCCTGCTCGACGGTGGAGTGGCGGGTGAAGCCGAAGTGCACCAGTGGCTGCCGGGCATAGAGCCAATGGCCCTCGCGCCAGTTGACGAGCACGAGGTCGGCGCCACCGGTCAGTTCTGCCGCTTCAGCCATCAGGTCTTGATGGGGGTTGTTGCCTTCTTGCAGCGGTTCGATGAAACCGCGGCTGAACCACAGGCAGAACCACAGCACGGCGACGCCGGCAAAAATCCGCTGTGCCATCCGGCGCTGGCCGAACCAGCGCTTGAGCAGCCACGGCACCAGCGGCGCCGCCACCAGCGCCAGTCCTGGCAGTGCCGGATAGATGTACAACTTGCGTTTGCCGGTGGACAGGCAGAAGAACAACACGACCATCAGCACCCAGCCCAGCAGGACCAGGGTGCGGCCATCCTGTTTGAGCAATTGTCGACGCCACGCCGGGATCAGCCAGGGCAGGGCGAAGACCAGCGGCAACCAGTACTTGGGGATGACGTTGACGAAGAAATACCAGAACGGCTCGCGATGATCCCAGGCGTTGGCGTAGCGATTGGCGGTCTGATGCAGGAGGATTTCCTTGATGTAGGCCAGCCCGTCCGGGCTGCCGTCCCGCACCACCGAGATGACCATCGGCGCCAGCCACACGCAGCAAGCGGCGAGCACCACCAGCAGGCCCAGCGCCCAGCGTCCGGCCTGTCCGGGCATCGGCACCACCCCGCGCCAGCCTTTGCGCACGGCGTAGGCGTAAGGGATCAGCATCAGGGCCGGCAAAAAGCCCACGCCCTTGCTGATGATGCCCAGGCCCATGGCCGCGCAACCGGCATAGAACCAGCCCCACGCCGGGCCCAGCAGCAGGTGCCTGACCATCCCGTAGAAACCCAGTGCCACCCACAGGCAGAGAAAACTGTCGATCTGTCCTGTGCGCAGGACGGAGTAGGTCTGGTAGGTCGCCAGAAACAGCAAGGCCGCGTTGCGCCCTGTCCGGCGGTTCCACAGGCGTCGTCCCAGGTCGTAAAGCACCGCCGTCGCGGTCGCTGCCGACAGAATGCCGGGCAGGTACAGCGCAATGTTGGGGCTGCCAGTGAGCCAGGTGAAAAACGCGATCGTCCACATGAACAGTGGCGGCTTGTCGGCGTAAATCTCGGCGGCGCGGTAGGGCACGAACCAGTTGCCGCTTTGCAGCATTTCCAGCGCTACGCCCAGAAAGCGCTCTTCATCGACGTTCTGTGGCAGACGCAGGCCCAGCCCGGCGCCGACCAGGATCACGGCCAGCAGTACCAGAAACAGGCCTTCACGGCGGGGGGGCAAGAACACTCGCACGGTCTTATTCTTCCTTGAGCGCTTTGGTCTGATGGTTGATCAGCTGCAGATTGCGCAGGTAGACCAGCAGACCGAACGATTGCCCGGCGATGAACACCGGATCCTGGCGGTAGATCGCGTAGATCAGCAGCAGGGCGCTGCCGAGCATGCTCAGGTACCAGAACCCAACGGGGATCACGCTGCGTTTCTTGTACTCGCTGTACAGCCATTGCAGGACGAAACGGCCGGTGAACACCGCCTGCCCGGCAAAGCCGAGCACCAGCCACAATGTCTCGTTGTCCAGTTTCATGGGCGAACCTCCAGGGCTGTGACGTTCAGGCGAGTCCGGCGGATCAGCCACCAGACCCCGAACAGGTCGACGATGCCGACCAGCGCCCGATCCAGGTTGCCGTATTTGGAGACACCCGCCTGGCGATGCCTGTGGTTGACCGGATGCACCAGCATGCGTCCGTTATGGCGCTGGATCAGTGCCGGCAGGTACCGGTGCATGTGGTCGAAGTAGGGCAGTGCGAGGAACGCCGAGCGACAGATCAGCTTCAGCCCGCAGCCTGTGTCCGGTGTGTCGTCGTTGAGCAGACGCCGGCGCAGGCCGTTGGCAAAGCGTGAAGCCCAGCGTTTGCTGGCTGTGTCCTTGCGATTCACCCGGTGTCCGGCGATCAGCTGAATGGCGTCCTGGCCTTCCTGGCGGGCGCGGATCAGCGCCAGCATGCCGGGAATATCTGCCGGGTCGTTCTGCCCGTCGCCGTCCAGGGTCGCCAGCCAGCTGCCTTGTGCGGCCTGGGCGGCGTGATAGATCGACGTACTCTGACCCAGCGAGCGCTCGTGCTGGAGGATGCGCAGCTCCGGCATTTCGCCAGACTTGAGTTCACCGAGCAGGGACGCAGTGCCATCGGTGCTGCCGTCGTCGACCACGATGATCTCGTAGGACTCGCCCTGCAGCGCGGTGCGGATTTCCCTGAGCAACCCAGGCAGGTTCGCGGCTTCGTTTTTGGCCGGGATGAGTACGGAGAGGGAAATACTTTGGGTCATGGGTGTGCCTGTTGAGAAAGAGACGGGCCGGGCAAGGCCTGGAAATGCTTGCGGTACCAGCTGACGAAAGCCTGCACGCCGGCCTCGACCGGTACTCGCGGTTGGTAATCCACCCACTGCGCCAGCGCCGAGACGTCGGCCCAGGTTTTCAGCACATCGCCAGGTTGTAGCGGCAGCAGTCGGCGTTGGGCTTGAATGCCCAGAGCGTTTTCCAGTGCCTCGACGAACGCCAGCAAAGGAACGGGCTGGCCGCGGCCGATGTTGAACAGTTGATAGGGCGCCACGGTTTCGCTGGCGACGGGCGGACGTTCACGCAGGCGGCAGATGCACTCGACGATGTCATCGATGTAGGTGAAGTCCCGCGCCATCTCGCCGTGGTTGTAGATGTCGATGGGCCGGCCGGCGAGCATCGCCTCGGTGAACTTGAACAGCGCCATGTCGGGGCGGCCCCAAGGGCCATATACAGTGAAGAACCGCAGCCCGGTGGTCGGCAGCCGGTACAGGTGTGAATAGCTGTGGGCCATCAATTCATTGGCGCGTTTGGTGGCCGCGTAGAGCGACACGGGGTGGTCGGCAGAGTCGCTGACCCGGAAAGGCATCTGCTTGTTGGTCCCGTAGACAGAACTGCTGGACGCATAGATCAGATGGCCGGGCGGATAATGCCGGCAGGCTTCAAGCAGGTTGATCAGCCCCACCAGATTGGATTGGCCGTACACGTGCGGATTGTCGATCGAGTAGCGAACCCCCGCTTGCGCCGCCAGATGGATGACTTGCGCGAAGGGCTGACCCGCGAATACTTCGGCCAGGCCGGCAGCGTCGGTGATATCCAGACGATGGAAGGTGAAGCCCGGCAGTTCCTGCAGAATGGCCAGGCGTGCCAGCTTCAACTCGACGCTGTAGTAATCGTTGAGGTTATCGATGCCGACGACGTCGATACCCTGCTCGCACAGTCGCCGTGCCACATGGAAGCCGATGAAACCGGCAGCGCCGGTGACCAGTACCGTCATGGCCTGGCCCATGCTGGCGCTACACCCGGCAACGCCCGAATGATTGTGGTGTTACTGCTGGTCAACGCCATAGACGATTTCCATTCTGGAAAGCGGACTATGGTTGGCAGAGAAATGTTTCAAAAAAACAACTGTGGATAAAACAGCTGAGTCATTTGAGCGGCAGACTCAAGAACGCCGCCCGAAGCGTAGGAGCTGGCTTGCCCTGCGACCGGCGACGTAGTCGCCGTAAAACCTGCACACGCCGTGTACTTGGCGCGGCCAATCCGTATGGGTTTGCTGCCGGATCCCGGCAGGTCGCGGGACAAGCCTCGCTCCTACGCCCTTCGGGCAGAATCAGAGGCTAAACCGCCAGTGCTCACGCCACCTTGCTGGCCCCGTCGATCTCCCGCACATGGCCCTTGGCGGTCTTGCCTGCCTGTTGCACGGCCCACTTCATGAATTCGACGATGGCCCACTCTTCCCGGCGCTCCTTCGCGCAGTAGACGAAGTAATCGAACTTCAGCTCAGAGGTGGCGTTGGTCACCTGCACCAGCCGCCTTGATTGCAGGGCCTCCGAGGCGAAGACGTTATTCACAAGGGCGATGCCCTGGCCGGCGCAAGCCGCACTTATCAACAGGGACTCGTCGCCGTAGCTTGAGCCCTGAATCATTTTGCGGTTGCTCATGCCAAAGGCATTCATCCACACCTTCCAGTAATTGCGCTCGCTGTCCTGCAGCAGTGGATAAGTCAGGCAGTCCTGTGGAGATTCGATGCTGCGCTGCTTGTTCAGCAGGCTCGGGCTGCACACCGGGATCAGATAGGACGACCACAGGCGCGTGGCATGGTTGTCCGGGCTGCTGGCAGTTTCACGCTGAATGGAGATATCCACATGGCCGTGCTTGAGGTCGGCCAGACCGTTGCAGATCTGGATAGAGATTTCGATGTTCGGGCAGCGTTCCTTGAAATCCCCCAGCGCCGGAATCAGCCAGGAGCTGGCGATGGTCGAGGTGGTGCCGATCACCAGACGGGTCTGCCGTGGCTGCTTGAGGGCGGCAGCGGACCAGGCCTTTTCGATGATGTCGAAGCTGTCGGTCAACTCGTCGAACAGAATCCGTCCGCTGGCGGTGAGCTGGATACCCTTGGCGTCGCGCTCGAACAGGCGCTTGCCGATCTGGTCTTCCAGACCCTTGATCTGCTGGCTGATGGCTGCCGGGGACACGCACAGGTGGTCGGCGGCGCGCTTCATGCTGCCAACCTTGCACACCTCGACAAAGGTGCGAAGGGCTATCAACGGGATCGCTCTGCTCATACGGCGTACTCCACCCAGAGTTCACGGCAGGTCGGTGTCACTGTTCTTGTCGCCATTGCAGTCATTCCAAAAGCCTGACTTGTCGCATACCGCAGTTTTCAGACACAGCAAGGCCTGGGCGGTTTATCCACTGGGGCACCGCAGGTCGGGATTTTGCTGTGGGTAACTTTTATTCAGGTTGTTGCGGGTCGATCCTGCGTCCCGGTCACCGGCTTGGGTTTGCTCTTGCTGAGCACGAACCACACCGCCAGACAGATCAGGCCACCGCCGTACAGATGCCCGGCCGACAGGTGCTCGTCGAGAAACATCACGCCCCAGAGCACGCCGAACGGCGGGATCAGAAAGGTCACCGTCAGCGATCGCACCGGGCCGATATCGGCGATCAGGCGGAAATACAGGATGTAGGCGCAAGCGGTACAGATGAAGCCGACCGCCGCCAGCGACAGCCATACCGTGGCGTCGCCCCAGCTGGCAGGCGGATTGACCGCCGCCGAGATGCCGAAGAACGGCGCCAGGAACAGGGTCGCGCCGATCTGGCTGCCGAGGGCCACCAGCTTGGCGTCCAGGCCGCCCTTGTCGGCGATCCACTGCCGGGTGAGGAAACCGGCAGCGCCGTAGCAACTGGTGGCGACCAGACAGGCCAGCGCACCCATGACCACGCTGGTGGTGAACGTCACCGGGCCGGTGGTGGTCAGCAGCGTGATACCGACCAGACCGATCAACACGCCGGCGGCCTTTTTCGGGGTCAGGGTATCGCTGAAGAACATCGAGCCGATCAACACGCCCATCAACGGCGTGGTGGCATTGAGAATCGCCGAATAACCGGCTGGCAATAACAACGCGGCCATGCTGTACATCAAGAAAGGAATACCGGAGTTGATGACGCCCAATACCAGCGTGGATTTGAATTTGCCCTGGAAGTCATGGCGGGTTTTCAAAATTGCCAGAATCACCAATAAACCGATGGCGCCGAGTAATACCCGGAAGAAGGCGGTGGGTAATGCGCCCAATACCGGTGCCACCACGCGCATGAACAGGAAACTTGCGCCCCAGATCGCAGCCAGAAGAAGTAAGCGGATAAAGTCGGACGGCCTCATGACACTTCCTTTTTTATTGGGCGGTGGGTGGAAAACAGCGCCGGGAAACTTGTAGATTGACGCTTGTCGAGTGGCGGTGTGATGATTTGAACAGTGTCTGAAGCCGTGCTCAAGCGAGCTTTTCTTAAGCACATTAGATTTTCTTAACTGAGGACCGGCATGAAATTCCCGCCCCTGTACGCGTTGTTGTGTTTTGAAGCGACAGGGCGCCACGCCAGCATGAAAGGCGCGGCAGGCGAGCTTTTCGTGACCCCGGCGGCGATCAGCCAGCAGATCGCCAAGCTGGAAAAAGCCGTGGGGGTGACGCTGTTCATCCGCAACACCAAACGCCTGGAACTGACCGCCGAAGGCAAGATCTACCTGCGCGCCATCCGCCCGGCGCTGGGGCAGATTTCCGATGCGACCCAGCGGCTGATGAGCGACAACGGCCCCAATACCATCACCGTCAGCTGCACCAGCGGCTTCGCCATGCAGTGGTTGTTGCCGCGTCTGCCGGATTTTCAGGCGATCTGCCCTGGCATCGAAGTATTGATCAGCACCACCAACCGTCTCGTCGACCTGTTGGGTGACGGCGTCGACTTTGCCGTGCGCCATGGTCTGGGCCGCTATCCGGGGCTGGAAGTGGAGATGCTGATCAACGACCGTCTGCAACCGGTGTGCAGCCCGAGCCTGCTGCCGGATTCGCGTTACCTGTCGTCGCCCATCGACCTGAAAAGCTACAACCTGCTGCACGACGAGCACCGCGAAGACTGGGCGCTGTGGCTGCGCGCGGTGGGTATCGAAGACGCCGACCCGGCGGTGCAGCGCGGTTCGGTGTTCGTCGATTCCAACGGCGTGATCGAAGCGGCGCTGGCCGGCATGGGCATCGCCCTGGTGCGCCGCTCGTTGATCCGCGAAGAACTGGCCTCAGGCCGGCTGGTGGTGCCGTTCCGCGCCACCATCGATACGCCGATTGCGTATTACCTGGTCTACGACGAAACCGCCATCCTGCCCAAATCCAGCCGGCAATTTCGCGACTGGCTGTTGTCTCAGGCGATTGCTGCCCAGCGGGAGTTCACGACCCGTTGAGGTATCGCCAAGACATGCCTAGATCGTTGTAGGAGTGAGCTTGCTCGCGATGGCGGTGTGTCTGATGCATCAATGTCGACTGACACACCGCCATCGCGAGCAAGCTCACTCCTACAGATACGCGGTGAACGCCCGTAGCAGTCCGGCTTGAGGGCGGTTGGCGTATCAATGGTTCAACCGCGGGAAATACATGCACAGACCCCCGTAGGAGCGCGCTTGCTCGCGATAGCGATCTGTCTGATACATCAATGTCGGCTGACACACCGCAATCGCGGGCAAGCGCGCTCCTACAGGTCGAGGGATGATGCAAATTCACGCCAGTTAAGCCCCGCTTAATGCCCGCAGAAATATTCTGCATGATGTTTATTGGCTGTTTGTGATGACAGTTAAGTCCTACTTCAACAGTGGCCATGACAACAAATGGCCAGCAAAACGCAGTTAACCGGTTGATAAATTGAATAATTGAATCGGCGGCAGTTAAGTCTGACTTAACTGCGGATTGCGTATTTCTTGTTTGCTCCCCCCTGCGATTTTCTTCAGCTTATCCCTCCATCGAACAGCGTAATTCGGCATGAATTGCAGTCGCTGAAACAACGGGCATGGATGCCCCGGGCTGAAGGAGAAACCGCATGACAGACTTTCAAATTTTCCGCCCCATGGCCTGGGACAAACTGGTCCATGAATATGATCTGGATGGCTCCCGGCTATTGCCGTGGAATGGTTATCCGACCCCTATCGGCGGTGGCTGGTGTGTGGTTCGGCCGCATACCAAGTCGCTGTCGCATACGCAGATCGACCAGGAATTCTTCATCGGCATCAAAGGCTCGGCCACGCTGGTGGTGGGCGAGCAGACGTACCCCTTCACCATGGGCGATATCGCCGCCATCCCCAAACACACCGACCACTACGTGGTGAACGACAGCGACGAAGATTTCCACTTCTACGTGGTCTGGTGGGACCGCGATTCGGCCAACCGCTTCCTCGATGAAGACGCGCGCGAAGCCGTGGCGCTCAACGAATTCGCCCTGCAAAAGGCGACGGTCCATGACGTCTCGGCACAGAGGGCTTCATGATGGGCAAACTCCTGGTCACCATCACCCCACCGACCCCCAACGGCGATCTGCACATCGGCCACATGGCCGGGCCGTTCCTCGCCGCCGATATCTTCACCCGCGCCCAACGCCAGCGCGGCCATGACTGCACGCTGGTGTCGTACTCCGACGACTACCAGTCGTACATGCTGCGCCGCGGCATCGAGCGTGATCGGCCGCCGCAGGAGCTGGCGGTGGAGAATACCGACAAGATCAACGAAACGCTGAAGAAAATGGGCATCCAGGTGGATTTCTGGATGCGCCCGTACCGCAACAACTACTTCAAGAAAGCCGTCGAGGAAGTCTACGAATTCGCCATGAAGGCCGGCGCGATCTACAAGAAGGTCAGCCAGGAACCCTATTGCGAACACTGCGACAAGTGGGGCTATGAAGCCTTTGGCCGTGGCCTTTGCGATTACTGCGGCAGCGACTCCGACGCCAGTCAGTGCGAAGAGTGCGCGCACACACCGAATGCGTCGAAGATGCGCGATTTCCATTGCAAGCTGTGCAGCGGCAAGATGATCTGGCGGCCGGTGGAGCGCGAGTTCCTGGCCCTGTCCAACTTCCGCAATCACCTCAAGAACACCTTCGAACACACGCCGCTGCGGCCATTCATTCGCCGCTTCCTCAATGAAGAATTCGAGATCGGCCCGCTGGACTGGGGCATCACCCGGCCCCATGACGGCGGTCTGGACCTCAAGCCCGACGGCAGCCGGCGCATTCACACTTGGGTCATGGGCCTGTCCGGTTATCTGGGCGCGTTCCGCGAGTACCTCAACGAGCACAAGCATGCGCCGTGGGAGTACGACGAATACTGCCGTTCCGGCAAAGGCCGGCTGGTGCATTTCCTCGGTTACGACTGCGCCTTCAGCCACATGATGGTCTACCCGGCGCTGTTGCAGACCATGCACGGCTACCGCCTGCGCCAGACCTTCTACACCAACCAGTTCCTGACCCTGAACGGCAAGAACCTGTCGACCAGCCGCAACTACGCGATCTGGGCACGGGATCTGGTCGCCGACGCCTGCACCGACAGCGCGCGCTTCTATCTCGCACTGATTGCGCCGGAGCAGGACACCGACGACTTCGATGTGAACAAGTTCGCCGCCTGGCGCGAGCAGACCTTCAACGAAGTGCTGGTCAAGCTGGCGGCTCAGGCCGAGCGCGAGCGGGTCGAGGGTGACAGCTTGAAGGTCAGCAACGCCGACGCAGCGGCGATCAAGCAACTGGTGGCGCGCTGGTTCGAGGTCACGTCGGTGGACCACTTCAGCATGAAGGGCCTGGCGGTGCTGGTTTCGGACGTGATCAACGCAGCGCGCGACCGGCAGTTGCTGGGCAAACGCATCCTGCCGTACATGGCCCTGATCGGTGCCATCGGCGCGCCGGTGTTCCCGGACCTGGCCCGGCAGATCCTGCGCTACTGCCGCTTCACCGAGAACGAAGTGTTCCACCAACTGGTGTACGTCAGCGCCGTTGAATACGAGATCTGACCCGGGAGGTTTACGGTGATGAAAACCTCTTTCGATGTGATCGTGATCGGCGCCGGCGTGATGGGCGCTTCGATTGCCGCCGCACTGGTCGAGAGCGGCCTGGACGTTGCCCTGATGGAAAAGGGCATCGCTGGCGCGCAGGGGGCGACCCGCGATACCGGCGGCATCGTGCGCGGGCTGGAACTTGACCCGGCCCTGCGTCCGCTGACCCGGCGCAGCCCGCTGCGTGGCAGCAACGGCATTGTTCGTGAGCTGTTCGAGCGCTCGCTGACCCGCACGGGCGTGGCCTATATCGCCAATGCGGAAACCTGCGGCAAGTACCTGGATGCGGTGGGCAGCGACAGCCACCACAGCGTCGAGCTCCACGCGTCGGTGGAAGCGCTCGATAACGGGCGTTTCTCGGCGTTCTGCACGGGCGAATGCCTGCTGATCGAGCGTGACGGCGGCATGGTCGATGCGCGGACGGTGGTGTCCGGGCTGAGCCGTTATGTCGGTGAGAAAGCCACGTTTCTCGATCATCTGGCCGCGGACCGGATGGTAGAACAGGACGGCAAGGTTCAGGTGTTCGCCGGCAAGTTGTGCCTGGAGGCGACCTGGGTCATCGATGCCTGTGGCGCCAGCGGCCCGTTCACTCGGCCGCACAACGCGGTGCATGCGCGGACCATTCCATTCACCCGCTTCGGTTGCGATCAGGCGCCGGGCATGCCGGTGATCGCCCATCACCTCAACACCTATCTGCTGCCGCTGGGGCGCAATCTGGTGCAGGCCGGCGGGCAACGGCGGCATCGCGCGCCCCACGCCGACCAGTTGAACCTGGCGCCGATGGACAACGAGCAGGACGTGATGGAGCGCGTCGCCCGGCTCGGTTACGACCGTCAGCACAGCCTGCCGCTGATGACCGGCGTGGCGTGGGACGCCTACACCGAAGACGGCCATCCGCTGATCGGCCGGGCCAGTGCGCGCAGCCATGTGTACCTGGCGACCGGTTTCTGCGGCATTGGTTTCAAGATGGCACCCGGCGTCGCCGACCTGCTGGCGTTCGAGCTGGGCAGCCTGATGAGCGGCACGCAGATCGATGCCGAACACCGCGTGCTGATGGCGGCGTTCAACCCGGCGCGGTTTGCCGAAGTGGCGTTGTCATGATGCGCCTGGGGATCTGCGCCGCGCTCGATGTTGGCACCACCCTGCATGCGCGCAGCTTTCTGCGCGGGGTGTATCTGGCCAGCCACCTGTTCGGTCATGTACGCCGGGCAAAGCACGTCTACGTCGATGATGGCGCCTGCGCCGAGGGTGGTCGCGCTGCGGCCCGACGTTTCATCGACGAAGGCGTGGACGCGGTGATCGGCCATTTCGCGTCAGAGTCGGCCGCCGCCGTGGTAGACACTTATGCACAGGCCGGGATTCCGCTGATCCTGCCGGCCTCGACCTGCGCAGCACTCACCGAGGACGGTCGCACCACCTTCCGCATCTGCGCTTCTGACCGCGCGCTGGCCCGACGTCTGCTGAGCTTCGCCGAGACCCAGGGTCTGCAACGCCTGGCGCTGTCTGCCGACGCCAGCCTGCACGGTCGTCAGCAACTTCACGAACTGCAGGACGCCGCGAACTTATCCACAGTGCAACTTGTAGATGACCACAGCCAGGCGGATGCACTGGTGTTTTGCGGACGGCTCAAGGCCAGCCGCCAGTTCCTTGTGGACAAGCGCGCTGCCGGTTGTGGATTACCCATCATTTTCACCGACGACGCGGCGTCTCCGGCACTGGTCAGCGGCCTCGGCCAGACCGGCACGGTGTACGTGGTGAGCTTTCCGGTGGCCGGCGACCTGCCGGAAGCGCAAAGCGCCGACCGCACTTATCAACAGCTGTTCGGCGAACCGGCCCCGGTATACGCCATCGAGACGCTGGCGGCGTTCTCGCTGGTAGAGCTTGCCGCGCAGCGCCGCCGGAGTTTGCTCGATGCCTTGCGTTTCGAGGCGTTCGCTACCCCGGCCGGCCCCATCAGTTTCAGTAACGGGGAAAACGATCACGCCCGAATTTCGTTGTGGGCCTACACCGACACGCACGCCCATGAGCGGCGTCTGCTGGGTTGAACCGGACGCTCTCAAGCGCTCGCACCTCTTTAACGCATTCAGGAAGGACCACCATGAATCAGTTTGAAATCGATAGTTCGCATCAGGAATTGGATGTCGTCTCGGTCGGCTTTGGTCCCGCCGGTATCGCCCTGGCCTGTGCGCTGGAAGACGAAGCCGAAGAGCGCGGCAAAAAGCCGTTTCAGCGCGTACGGTTCTTCGAGAAAGGCCGCGATTCGACCTGGCATGGCGCATTCCTGCTGGCCGGCACCGACATCAATCACCACGTTTTCCGTGATCTGGTGACGCCGCGTAACCCGCGCAGCCGTTTCTCCTTCGCCATGTACCTGAAAGACAAGGGACGTCTGTACAAATTCGGCCTGCTGGGGCGCCCGGCCAGCCGCGTGGAATGGTCTGACTACATCGGTTGGGTGGCCGCACAGCTCAAGGACTACGCGGCCTACGACGAGGGCGTGGTCGACATCCTGCCGGTGGCCGAGCAGGGCATCCTCAAGGCTGTGGATGTGGTCACCAGCCAGGGCACCTATCGCACCAAACGCCTGGTGCTGTCCCATGGCAGCCTGCCGCGCATTCCGGAAGCGTTCAGTGCGCATCTCGGCGGACGGGTGTTCCACACCTCGCAATACCTGAAAAACATCCACCTCGGCGGCGGGCCGATTGCGCAGCGCTGGCTGGTCCTCGGTTCGGGGCAGAGCGCTGGCGAGGCGGTGGCGCATCTGCTCGGCGCGGCGCCGACCACTCAGGTGCATTCGGTGCACCGTGGCGTCGGTTTCAGGGTCGGCCAGTTGGGTCAGTTCCCGAACATGGCGTTCCTGCCGGAGCAGATCGATTACTTCCACCAGTTGGCGCCGAGCCAGCGCAGCAAGGTGTTCGACGAGATCCGTTCGACCAACTACGCCGGCATCGACGCCGATGAGAGCCAGGCGCTGTACTCGTTCATGTATGAGGGTGAAGTCAGCGGTCATCAGCGCCTGAACCTGCACACCTGGTCGACCGTCGAGTCTGTGGAAAAAGTCGGCGACGCCTATTCGGTGCTGCTGCGCGACAGCAATACCGGCGAGGAAACCACCCTGTATGTCGATGGCATCGTGCTTGGCACCGGTTATCAACAGCTCGCCGTGCCGCCGCTGCTGACGCTGCTGCAACCGTGGCTGTTGCGTGACGAGGACGGCAGCCTGGCGGTGGACCGCGATTACCGAGTCGGCCTGCAAAACAGCGAAGGTCTGCAGATCCTCGCCAATGGCACCTCGGAGAAAACCCACGGCATCAGTGATGCGCAGTCATTTTCCATGGTCGCCCTGCGCGCGCGGCAACTGACCGATGCGTTGCTGTCCAGCCAGCCACGGCAGAAAGCCCCGGTGCTGGCGCATCCGGTGATGTCCAAACCTGCGCGCGTCGAGGCCTGACCATGAATTTCATTTCCCATATCGTCGGCGACTCGAATTTCGTCCGGCTCAAGGGCCTGGGTTTCGAGAACCTGCACCTGAAGCTGGAGTCGTGCAATCCGGCCGGCTCGATCAAGATGAAAACCGCCATCGGGCTGATCGACTCTTATGCAGAGAAGCGACTTATCCACAAGGACAGCGTGCTAATCGAGTCGTCCTCGGGCAACCTCGGCGTGGCCCTGGCGATGATCTGCGCCGAGCGCGGCTACCGCTTCTGCTGCGTGGTCGACCCCAACACCAACCTGCACAACATCAAGATGATGGAGGCCTTCGGCGCGCAGATCGTCATCGTCACCGAGCGCGACGAGAACGACGGCTACCTCGGCACGCGCATCCGCTACATCCGCGATGCCGTGGCCCGCGACCCGCGCTACCTGTGGCTCAACCAGTACAGCAACCCGGCCAACGCACGCACCCACGAACTGACCACGGCGCGTTCCATCCACATCGCCTTTCCGGCGCTGGATTACCTGGTGGTCGGCGCTGGCACCACCGGCACGCTGATGGGCTGCGTGCAGTATTTCCGCAAGCATTCGCCACGCACCAAGGTCATCGCGGTGGACAGCACCGGCTCGGTGACGTTTGGCCAGACGCCGGGCAAGCGCTTCATTCCAGGGCTGGGCTCCAGCGTCATGCCGCCGATCTTCCGTCCGCACCACCTGTATCGCCAGCAAGTGGTCGACGAGCGCGCCACCGTCGCGATGTGCCGCTGGCTGGCGAAATCCAACGGCGTGCTGGCGGGCGGTTCCACCGGCACAGTGGTCGCCGGGCTGGCTGCGCCTTCGCTGGGCATTCCCAAGGATGCGGTGGTGGTGGCGATCTCCCCGGACGCCGGCGAGCGCTATCTGGAGACGATCTACAACGACGAATGGGTGATGCAGAAGTTCGGCCGCGCCGAGCTGGCGGCGCTGGCTTCGCAGCCCATCAGCCGCTACCTGAAACAGTACGTCCACACCTTCGAGGGAGAAGCGCTGAATGCCTGACTTTCATGTGATTCCCGGCGCCGTGGTCAAGGACATCCTCGACCAGCAGGCCCACAGTATGGTGGCGCGTATCGAGCAGGCCTACCTGCAGCATCACGACGGCCAGACTATCAATCCGGACAGTTACTTTTTGCGTTTTCCACAGCAGCCGGCCAACCGCATCATCGCCCTGCCGGCCTCACTGGAAGGCGACGACGGCGTGGCCGGGATCAAGTGGATTTCCAGCTTTCCCGGCAACGTCGCCCGCCAGCAGCCGCGGGCTTCGGCGGTGGTGATTCTCAATGACCGCGAGACGGGCTACCCCTACGCCTGCCTGGAAGGCGCGCAGATCAGTGCGGTGAGAACGGCGGCTTCGGCGGTATCCGGTGCGTTCTGGCTCAACGGCCAGTCGCGCAAGGCGGCGACGGTCGGGTTTATCGGCGCCGGGGTGATCGCGCGCAACATCGCGCGGATGCTGGCGGTGGAAGGCTGGAGTATCGATCAGGCGGTGGTCCACGACTTCGACGAGGCTTCGGCGGGTGCCTTGACGGCCTATATCGAGCAGAGCGACTTATGCGCAGCCCGCAGCGGCACGCTGGAACAGGCGCTGGCGGCGGATCTGGTGATTTTCGCCACCACGGCAGGCGAGCCTTATGTGCTGCCGCCGCAGGCGTTCCGTGCCGGGCAAGTGGTGCTGAACATCTCGCTGCGCGACATCGCCCCGCAATTGCTGCTGCAGGCCAACAACCTGTGCGACGACATCGAGCACTGCATGAAGGCCAACACCTCGCCGCACCTGGCCGAACAGTTGAGCGGCAACCGCACGTTCATGAACGGCACTTTGGCCGGGCTGATTCGCGGTGAGGTCGAGCTGGACCCGCAGCGACCGTCGATCTTTTCGCCATTCGGCCTCGGCGTGCTGGATCTGGCCCTGGGCAAGTTCGTGGTCGACACCGCGCTGGCGGAGTCGCGAGCGGTCGCCATCGATTCGTTCTTTGGAGAAACCCTGAGATGGAACTGAGCCCGAGCCTGTGCATAACTGCACCTGTGGACAAGCCGCTGATTCGCGTCGGCATCGTCGGCTGTGGATCACGTGGCCTGACCGTGCTGGAGCGCCTGTGTGCGCTGGCGACGGACAGCGGCCAGGCGCTGGAGATTCACGCCTACGACCCGCACCGGCCGGGGCCAGGGCTGCATTCGGTAGAACAGCCGGAATACCTGATGCTCAACACCGTGGCTTCGCAGATTTCGATGTTCCCGGATCAAGCCGCGCTGGCGGGTTTCAGTGGCCGGCCGGGGCCGAATTTTCATGAATGGTGCCTGCGTTTCAAGGCATCGGAGCGGCTGGTGCGCGCCAATGAATTCCTGCCCCGGCGCTGGCTCGGCGAGTACCTGGCCTGGACCTGGGACGAGGTGCTGCGCGGCCTGCCGGATCACATCCGCGTGGTGCATCATGCCCGTGCTGTGGATAACGTCGAGCACACCGATCTCGGTGGTTTTGTCTTGTCCACAGGGCATGGCCCGCGTCAGGCCGTCGACTGGCTGCTGATCACCGTCGGGCACGCAGCGGCACCGGCTGTTGTGGATAATCGCGGCGGGCGAACCCGCTATCTGAGCGCTTACCCACAGCCGTATGTGCTGGAAAGCCTGTCATCCACAGATCGTGTCGGCATTGAAGGCATGGGCCTGTCGGCGATGGATGTGGTCGCAGGGCTGACCGTGGGCCGTCGCGGGCGCTTTGTCGAAGGGCCGCACGGCTTGCACTATCAGGCCAGCGGTGAAGAACCGCAGATATTCCTGTATTCGCGCAGCGGCCAGCCGTATCGCACCCGCCCGGACATCGCACCCCATAGGGTCGGCGCTTCGCCGCTGATCTTCACCTTGTCGGCGGTGTCGGATCTGCGGGCGGCTTATCCACAGGGGCTGGATTTCGTGCGCCACGTGCTGCCGTTGCTCAAGGCCGAGATGTTTGCTGAATACTTCGGCATGGTTGCGGCGCAAAACGGCGAATCGGCGCTGCGGATCAAGTCGGAAGTGGCCAATGCCTTCCTGCTGGGCGAGCTGGAGGCCATCGCGCAGACGCTGGCGCAGCGTTTTGCCGTACCGATGCTGGACGAGGCTGTGTATAACCCGCGCGTCGTGCAAGTACCGCCAGCGGATTATCCACAATGGGTGCGGGCGTTCATCGAAAACGACATCGCCGAGAGCGTCCTCGATCTGGATCACAGTCTGCTCAAGGCGGCCGTGGAAGTCTGGCGCAGTTGCCGTGAACAACTGCGTCGGGTTGTGGATAACCACGGATTGACCCCGGAATCCCACAGGCAGTTCTTCGCCGAATACGCGCCGCTGGTCAATCGAATGGTGGCCGGCCCGCAAAAGGAGCGGCATCAGGAGCTGCTGGCGCTGGTAGATGCGGGGATCGTGCAATGGGTTCACAGCGGACAAGTTGTCCACAACGCGGCCTTGGGCGAGGTGTCGATAACCCTGGCAGACGGGGAACGCATTGCGCTCGATGCCGTGGTTCGTGCCCACGTTGGGGATAACCGTCAGACGGATACGCAACCCGCCATCATCCGGCAGTTGCGCGCCAGCGGGATTATCCACAGTCTGAACGAAGAAGGTGAGGGCATTGAGGTGGATGGACACGGCAAGGCCCAGCCGAATCTGTGGATAATCGGTCCGATCGTCGAGGGCGCTACGTACTACAACCATTACGTGCCGTCGGCGGGCAGCTATTCACGGGCCTTTATCGACGCCGACCGCATCGCCCGGGAAATGCTGGGGAGTTATGCACAGGTACGCGGTACTTTGTAGGAGCTGGGTGCCTGGTGACTGGGGATGGATATTGCTTTTGATGCTGGCCGAAGGCCGTGGGAGGGAGCCCTGCTCGCGAATACAGAGTGTCAGCGGATGTTGTGGTTTCTGGCCTGACGCCTTCGCGAGCAGGGCTCCCTCCCACGGGTCCTCTGAGCAGTCCTCTAATTGCGTTCACCGGATGCTGCGGCAGGTAAATACTGCCGCCTTATCCGCTCCAACTCCCCACTCCTGCTCATCGCATCGATCGCCCGGTTGATCTTCGGCAGCCACTGCGCGTACTGCGGTTGCAGTTTGAACACCAGCGGCGCTTCGCTGAGACGGGCGCCCTGGCGAAACTGGGCGGGGTCGAGGTGACCCTGGGCGATCAGCGCGTCGAAGATGTCGTCGACCATCGCCACGGCATCCACCCGCCGACTCTGCAGCAACTTGATCAGCGCATCGTCCTGCGAGGTTTCCAGACGCTGGAGCCGGTGCTCGGCCATGGCCGGGTCCAGCGCCCAATAGGTGTAACCCCTGACCATGCCCACGGTCAGGTGCTGCATCTGTTCCACGGGCAGGTCCCGCGCCGGGTGGTCGGCGAGGAAATACAGGTGCTCGCGCACTGCCGAATAAGGTTTGGAAAAGACGAAATGCTGCTGTTCCTGGGGGCTGTTCCAGATCAGCGCATCGGCGTAGTTGAGGTCGATCTCGCCCTTTTGCAGCATCGATTGCAGGCGGTTGACCGGGTAGGTGACGAAGGTGACATCCAGCTCGGCCAGTTGCATGACCCGCCGGGCGATATCGATGGACACGCCCATCAGATGGCCATTGTCGTCTTCGTAGGCGTAGGGCTTCCACGGCGTACCGCCGGCCACGAACGGCGCAGCCAGGGCTGGCAGGGCCAGACCGCAAAACAGAAGCGCGCTGAGCAAGCTGCGTCGAAACCCCATGCGTTCCCCTTGGGTTCCTGCCAAAAGAGAAGCCCAGCGTAGCAGTGCTGAATGTCTTTGGTGTGTCTAACTGCCACTATTTTTCGCCCGCCTCGCAATCAATCCTGTAGGAGCCCTGTGGGAGCGAATTCATTCGCGAGAGGCCCGACCTGCCGATACACATTTATCGACTGTACTGGCGTATCGCGAATGAATTCGCTCCCACAGGGGTCGATTCGAGGGCGAAAAAAAGCCCGCGCTGATCACGTCAGGCGGGCTCCTTGGTTAACTGCCGGGGCTGAGGCGGATGATCTTGGGGAATTCGGTCAGGGTCACCGGCGCCGAACAACGGGAACCCTCGCAATGCCAACGTTGGGCAGTATCGACCATGCCCCTGGCGGCAGCCTGGGTATCGAGCACCCGCAGAGGGCCGTTGTTCATGATCGTGGCGCTGACCTGCTCGTCACGCGGTCGGCCTGTCGCCCAAGCCACCATGATCCGTTCGCGGCCATCGGTGAACGCCAGTTTGTAGACGTTATCGGCCTGCAGGCTGCTGCCGGGGTCGTAGCTGAAATTCCGCAAATACGGGCTGATCGCCGCGAGTATCGGCATGGCCGGCTTGGCGCTGAGGTCAGCATTGAGCAGGCCGAAGTTGTGCTCCTGATCGTTGCGCGCCGGGCCGTCGTTGATCAGGTCGTACCACCACATGCCTTTGATGTTGGGCACGGTGCGCGCCAGAAAATACGCCCGCGCCAGATACGCTGACTGGCGCACCTCACTGATTCCGCATTTGCCGTCATGGCTGGGCCAGCCCATTTCCGTCAGGTACAGCGGCACCGGTTTGCCGGCCTTGGCGCTGATCTGCTGGTTGACGTCACGCATCCAGCCGATCCAGTTTTCCGGGGTGTTGTGGTCGCGGCCTTCGCAATGCACGTAAGGGTGCAGGGAGATGCCGTCGGCATACTTGAGCACGCCCGCCGCCAGCATGCGCTCGACGAAACCGCCCTTGATTCCCGCCGACGTCACCGCACCGGCCAGCACTCTGGCCTGTGGATTGTTTTTGCGGATGATCGGCGCGGCGTCACGCACCAGGGCCACGTAGTCGTTGCTCAGGCGCGGGTCTTTCGGGCCTTCGATATCCCACTCGTTCCACACCTCGTAGAACTGCACCGGGTTGCCCAGTTGCCGGGTGATGTAATCGACGTATTTCAGATAGGGAATCTTCACCTCGGGTTTGCGCGGCTTGGCGTTGCCGTTGAACGAGGTGCCGTAGCCGAGAATCACCACCGGGCTCAGGTTCAGCGCACCCGCAGTGCTCAGCCAGGCGCGCCATTGCGGGATGATGCGCAGTTGGTTGGGGGAGGGCTCCGCGGTCGACCAGAAGGCATCGTCGCGCACCGACGTGACCCCGGCTTGGCTGGCCAGCTCAAGGCTGCGTAAGGGCTGCGCCAGATTGTTCATCGAATGGGTGCCGACGCCGACGATGAAGGGTTCGGCGGCGGCGCTGCGAACCATCAGAAGGCCCGCCAGCAGACACGCCAGTAACAGCAGGCCCTTGCGGCCCATACTCGACGGATTCATCGGCGCTTTCCTGTTCAGCTCAGTCCCGGCAGGCCGTTCCATTGCACCTCACGGGGCTTTGGGTGGTGAGCCCTGACCTGTGACCTTGCGGTGAGCGCGTGGCCGATCGCCATGCCGAGGAACAGGTTGGCGAGGGTCACTTCCAGCGTGTCGGTGGTCCAGCTGACGATGCAGATGCAGAAACCGGTCGCCAGCATTGCGCGGCCATAGCGGGTGGCGCTGTCGGCGAGGATGAAGAACAGCGGAATGTGCAGGGCATAGAGAAACAGCCCGGCCAGGCCGAAGATCGCCCACAGGTAGACCACGGTACTGTCGGAGACCATGAAGATTTCCGCACCCGCGACCGGAAACGCGGCCACGGAGCTGCCGACCAGACCGAAACCGACCCCGGTGATGGCGCGGCCCTCGTTGATCAGCACCTTGAGCACGTTGGGCCAGGTGTTGATGAAGCGGTCGTAGATCGAGGACAGCTCGGTGCCACTGGACACTTTGTTCGCATCGAAGTCGAACATCATCGCGATGAACGGCAGCGATATCCCCAGCAGCACCGCAAAAACGATGGCGCCCCGGGTGGTCCAGCGAAAGCGGGTGATCATCAGCACGCCGACGCCGCCGGCAAAAGCCAGCACCGGCGCCTTGCTGGTGGTCAGAAACACCCCGGCCAGCCCCGCTGCGCAGATGGCCAGGGCCAGGGTACGCGAACGCAGGGTCGCCATCAGGTACAGGCTGAAAATCGAGATGATGATCGCCAGCGCGCTGGAGATCCGGGTGAAACCGGCTGGTCGGTCGGCATCCTGGGCAGACCAGTTGGTGTTGGCGCTCAGTTCGGTGCCGCCGATGCTGTAGCTGTAACCCTTCCACGGCAGTTCGGTGAGCATGTCCAGCGCGATGCCGGCCAGCGATGCGCCGAGAGCAAACAGGATCACCCACATGAACAGGCGCTTGTGCCGGGTGATCTGCTCACCGCAGGCCAGGCCGAAGAGCAACGGGCTGATGCCGTACAGCGCGAACGCGAGGTTACCCGCGCTGGCGCCGTTGAGCATGGCCCAGGCCGCCGACAGCATCAGCACCAGAAAGCACATCCACACGCCCGCGCCGGCCTTGAAGCTGCGCAGCTCCAGGGCGAAGAACAGTAGACAGGCGATTTTCGGTGCATACAGCAGCACCGAGATACCGGCCTTGTCGAGGTAGAAACGCAGGGCGCCGGAGAAGGTTTCCACCAGGATCAGGCTGATCGCGACCAGCACGATGGCGGTGGATTTATCGAACGACAGCAGGGATGGCTTTTCAACGTAGACCGGGGAATTCGACATCATGGTGCAGCCCCTCGGGAGCGTTTGAAGTGGGGGTAACCGTCAGGCCGGAGATGAAAATGGCTCGCCTGCGCGGCAAAGCTACCGCCCCTCGAAAGTCGGCATGGCCGTCGAGCGGGTCGAAGAATCGGTAAGGGTCGAATGACGTTGGGTGGGAAGAGGACAGCCTGAACAGGTCCCTCTCGAACGGCATGACAGGGATATATCAGCCGCAGAAAAGAGGGCTGTCAATCGATTCGTCAAATATTCGGACAGAATTTGCCGGGTGGTTTTTGTGTTGTTCTTAACCTGTTGATTTTATTGATAGGTGGGAATTTGACGCTGTGAAACAGGCCGGAAAAGAGCCTTGATACAGGGGGGCTATGGCTCGTTTTTGTTACATCGGGCGTCAATGCGACATCAACCCATTGTGGGACGGAGCCCTGCTCGCGAATGCAGGGTGTCAGACGAGATTGTGCTGCCTGACCTGACGCCTTCGCGGGCAAGCCACGCTCCCACAGGTTTTGCGGCTGGAGCCTGATCTGGTGGGAGCGGGCTTGCCCGCGAATGGGGTGTGTCAGTCGGCGTTGTGCTGCCTGATCTGATGCCTTCGCGAGCAGGGCTCCCTCCCACAGGTCAGGTGTTCAACCTGCCCTTATCATGTATACCGCCGCTTGTCCGGCGCCGGCGGGAAGTACTGGTACAGCCAGGTTTCGCTCAGGGTGCGGTCGCCGGTCTTGATGTACATGCGCATCTCCACCGGGTCCACCGAGTCGCTGGTCGGGTACCAGTCGAAGGTCACGCGGAAGCCCTTGATGTCCGGCAGCACCAGCACGTTGAAGTCCTGCACCTTGCCGCTGGACACGGTAACGATCGGCTCGATCCCCGAACCTTCCGGCAGACGGTCCAGACCGCCGCCGTTGAAGTCCACGGCAAAACGCCGCGCCCAGACGTCCGGGTAATGCTCGCCTGGCGCCCAGCCTTCGATGAAGCCGCCCATGCCCGAACGAGTGGCATGAACCTGCGCCAGCGGCGTGCTCACCGGTGGCAGCGGGCTCCAGTACAGCTTGTAGCCGTAGTTCATCGACATACCGGCCTTGACCGGGTCGCGCGGGTTCCAGAACGCGACGATGTTATCCAGCGTCTCGCCCGTGGTCGGCAGCTCCAGCAGATCGATGGAGCCTTCGCCCCATGGCGTGGTCGGTTCGACCCACAGGCTCGGCCGGCGGTGATACCAGTCGACGGTGTCCTGATAGGTCTTGAAGTCGTGGTCGGTCTGCACCAGGCCGAAGCCTTTCGGGTCCTTGTCGGCGAAGGCGTTGAACTGCAACTTGGCCGGGTTGTTCAGCGGTCGGCAGATCCACTCGCCGTTGCCGCGCCACATGGCCAGGCGGTCGGAATCGTGGATTTCCGGGTGGATGGTGTCGCACATGCGCCGTTCATGGGTGCCGCAGCTGAACATGCTGGTCATGGTGGCGATGCCCAGTTGTTCGATGTCGGCGCGGGCGTTGATGTGCGCGTCGATGTCCATCACCACGCGTTCGGCCTGGCAGTCGATGTCGAAGCGATAGGCACCGGTGGCGCTCGGCGAGTCCAGCAGCGCGTAGACCACGAAGCGAGTGGCGTCCTTGGTCGGCTTCTCGAACCAGAACTTGGTGAAGTCGGGGAATTCTTCCGGGCGGTGGGCGTAGGTGTCGATGGCCAGACCGCGTGCCGACAGGCCGTACTGCTTGTTGCTGTCGATGGCGCGGAAGTAGCTGGCGCCAAGGAACGACAGGATGTCGTTGATGGCGATTTCCGGGGCCTTGAACAGTTTGAAACCGGCAAAGCCGAAGTCGCCCTTGAGCTGGCTCTGGTCGATGCGGCTGGCTTCGTAGTTGAACAGCTCGGGGCGGAAATGCACTTCGCGCGACTGCTGGGTCGCCGGGTCGACGCTGTACATGCGCACTGGCGTCTTGAAGCCGGCGCCGACGTGGAAGAAATGCACGTCCAGCTGGCCTTTGACGTCGTTCCACAGGGAGTGACCGGCGTCGTACTTGATCGCGTTGAACTGCTGAGGCGTCATGTTCGCCAGGGTCGGCGGCAGGTTCTGCTTGGTGCTGACGTAAGCCTTGCCGGCCATGTCTTTGGCGGTCTGCTGCAAGGTCTTGAAGTCGAAATGCTCGATGTCGCCATCGGCTGCGGCGGCCAGGGCGCGTGCTGCAAAAAGGCCGGAGGCGGGCAGCGCGCTATAGGCTGCCAGCGCCATGGAAGCTTTCAGGAGATTCCTGCGATTCATAAGGTGAAGCCTCTGAAGAAATGCCGTGCCTCCTGCACCTGAACATGCGCTTTCCCGATCCTTGCCGAACGCAAATTACCAACAAACAGATAACAATCGCGGCATCTTGTTCGCAAAAAGATAAAAAATCATTGGCGACGTGCATTTCAGAGTGCCATCAGATTGTTGCCAATTGTGTGTTCAGGCCTGCTGGATGAACGCCAGGCGCACGGCGAACCCGATCAGCAGGCTGCCAAATAGCCATTGCTGCACGCGCTGGGCGGTCTGGCTGCGTGCCAGCCAGCCGCCGATCCAGCCGCCGGCCATGGCGTAGACGCTGTCGAAGGTCAGGCCGACCAGCAGCAGAATCACCCCTAACTCGACGAATTGCCCGGCCACGGAACCGGCGTGGGGATCGATGAATTGCGGCAGCAACACCGAGCAGAACAGCAGCGCCTTGGGGTTGAGCAGGTTAGTCAGCACGCCGCGCAACATCGCCGTGCGCCAGGTGATGCTCGCCTCACCGGTGCTGCCGTGCGCCGCGCCACTCAGGGCGCCGGGTCTGAACATCTTCAGGCCCAGCCACAGCAGGTACGCCGCACCGACCACGCGCACGGCCTCGAACGTCCACGGCGACACCCTGAACAGCGCCGCCAGTCCCAGTGCCGCCAACGCCACATGGCAACCCCGGGCGATGGCCAGCCCCAGCGCTGTCGCCAGCGCTTTGCTGCGGCCGTGGCGAGCGCCGGTCTGCAGCAACAGGATCATGTCCGGCCCCGGCACCAGCAGGATCATCGACAGGGCCACGATAAACAGCGCTATGTCTTCCATTGTTCGGCTCTCAGGGCAGGGATAACGGAAGAAAATTCTACGGGCGAAGGGCGGGGCAGGTGCTTGCGTGTTTGACCCTGAAACTACGTAGTATTGGCAGCTTCTGCCTTTATTAATCGCCAAAAGGTGTCGGTTATGCCAAATCATTTGAATGTCCGGCTGGACGCCTACGACCGCCGCATCCTCACTGCCCTGCAACGGGATGGCCGCCTGACCAACGTGCAACTGGCTGACGAGATCGGCCTGTCGGCGTCGCCGTGCTTGCGCCGGGTGCGGCAACTGGAAGAAGCGGGGGTGATTCGCGGTTATCAGGCGGCACTGGACGCCGATGCGCTCGGCCTGGGGATGACGGTGTTCATTGGGGTCAAGGTCGACCGTCACCACGAAGATGAGGCGCAGAAATTTCATCAGATGGTGTCGGCGTTGCCGGAAGTGATCTCGGCGTACCTGGTGTCCGGCGAGTCGGACTTTCTCCTGCATGTGGTGGTGCCGGACCTGCGCAGCTACGACCGTTTTCTCACCGAAACCCTGTTGAAAATGCCCAGCGTGCGGGATATCCGCAGCAACTTCGCAATCCGCACGCTCAAGGCGCAAGGGCCGCTGCCGTTGGGGCATTTGCCGGTGTGAGTCATGTTTCGAGACGCCTTGGACCTTGTGGGAGGGAGCCCTGCTCGCGAATGCGGTGTGTCAGACGATGTTGTGCTGCCTGATCTGACGCTTTCGCGAGCAGGGCTCCCTCCCACGGGTTTTGCGTCGTTTACAAAAACTGCAGCGGGCAATGATTCTGTAGGAGCTGGCTTGCCCGCGAATGGGGTGTGTCAGTCGAAGTTGTGGTGCCTGATCTGACGCTTTCGCGAGCAGGGCTCCCTCCCACGGGTTTTGCGTCGTTTACAAAAACTGCGGCGGGCAATGATTCTGTAGGAGCTGGCTTGTCCTGCGACCGGCTGCGTAGCAGTCGTAAAACCTGCACATACAGTCTGTCTGGCACACCGTATCTACCGGGTTTGCTGCCGGTTCCCGGCAGGTCGCAGGGCAAGCCAGCGCCTACAAATGGACAACCATCGGCGTTACGCCTGTGTGGTATGCCCGCCCGCCCCCATCGCCGCCTGGCGCAAGGCCTCGGAGCGGGTCGGGTGAGGGTGGCAGGTCAGGGCGATGTCTTCGGCCGAGGCGGCGAACTCCATGGCCACGCAGTACTCGGCGATCATCTCGCTGACGCTTGGTCCCACAAGGTGTACGCCGAGGATCTCGTCGGTGCGCTCGTCGGCCAGCACTTTGGCGAAGCCGTCGGTTTCATGGTTGACCTTGGCCCGGCTGTTGGCGCTGAACGGGAATTTGCCGATCTTGTAAGCGCGGCCCTCGGCCTTCAACTGCTCCTCGGTCTTGCCGACGCTGGCCATTTCCGGCCAGGTGTAAATGACGTTGGGGATCAGGTTGTAGTTGAGCTCGCTCTTCTTGCCGACGATGCGTTCCACGCAGACCCCGGCTTCGTCCTCGGCCTTGTGTGCCAGCATCGGCCCGGAGGTGACGTCGCCGATCACCCAGATGCCGTCCACGGCGGTGCGATGGCCGTCATTGGCGAGCATGCCGCGTTTGTCGACTTCCAGGCCGACGGTTTCCAGCCCCAGGCCCTTGGTATACGGGCGACGACCGATGGACACCAGCACGTAATCGGCTTCGATCATCTCCGATTCGCCGCCGGCAGCCGGTTCGACGCTCAAGGTCACGCCGCTTTCGCCGGCCACCGCCGAGGTGACTTTCGAGCTGAGCTTGAAGGACATGCCCTGACGCGCGAGGGAGCGCTGCAGGGTCTTGCCGGCTTCCAGGTCTGTGCCGTGGGCGACGTGGTCGAGAAACTCTACCACCGTGACCTTGGCCCCCAGGCGCCGCCATACCGAGCCCAGTTCCAGACCGATTACGCCTGCGCCGATCACCACCAGGTGCTTCGGCACTTCGCTCAGCGACAGCGCGCCGGTGGAATCGATGATGCGCTGGTTGTCGATGGTCACGCCCGGCAACGGCGTCGGCTCGGAGCCGGTGGCAATGATGATGTCCTTGGCGGTCAGCTCGGTTTCCGTGCCGTCGGCGGCAGTGACGATGACCTTGCCCGGCCCGGCGAGACGGCCCCAGCCCTTGATCCACTCGGCTTTGTATTTGCGGAACAGAAACTCGATGCCCTTGGTCAGGCCCGTCACGCTTTCGGCCTTCTGCGCCATCATCTGCGCCAGATTCAGGGTCGGTGTGACCTCGATGCCGAGCTTCTTGAACTCGTCGCCAGCAGCCGCTTCATACAGCTCCGAGGCGTGCAGCAGCGACTTGGACGGGATGCAACCGACGTTCAGGCACGTGCCGCCGAGGGTGTCGCGGCCTTCGACACAGGCCACTTTCAGGCCTTTCTGACCGGCATGGATCGCCGCGTTGTAGCCGCCGGGGCCGCCGCCGAGGATGACAACGTCGTAGTGACTCATGTGCGTACTCCTGATTAAGAAATCGACAGTGGAGGCAAGCGTAGACCGCGCCGGGGAAAAGTCCTGAACCGTTGGCGGTTTGAATTACGCCCGTAATATCCGCTCGAAGCAAAACTGAGGTCAAGGGTGGAGGTTTTCAAGAGGGCGGTTGCAGCGAGGAAAAAACGCCTGTGGATAACCTGTAGGCAGCTTGTGTGTAAAGCTGTTGAAACAGTGCGCTCACTCTTCGGCCATGGCCTTCACTGGAGCAGGGGTCACCGGCCTGACGGTTTCCTTCAGAGCGTTCCTGATGCGCTTGCCGATGGTCACCAGCAGCAGGATCGCCATCACCGCCAGGAGGATATTGATCGGTGCGGTCGGCAGGTGACCCGAGGCGATTCCTGCGCCGAAAACGGCAAAAAACAGCAGGCACAGACCGCTGCTCATCGGCCCGTCACGGCGGCGGGAAGCCTTGATCAAAGGGCCGAGCAGACCGGCGAATTCGCTGAAAATTGCCAGCAGCACCACCAGCAGGGTCAGCAGCACGCTGACCTTTGGAATCACCGCAAACGGCAGAAATAGAGCGGTTACCGCGATGACCCGGCTGAACTCGCGGGCGCAGATACTGGCTTTCGAGAGCTGACCGAATTCGGTTGCCAGCAGGGTTTCCACGGAAAGAAACAGCACGCGGAGCACGACCCAGATCGGGATCAGCGCGAAGATCCAGCGGTGGAAAGCAAACGCCGCGACCAGCACGCCGACCGCCAGCGAAATGAGCCCGGCGCAGAGCGTCACATGCACCGCGCGAACCCCGTCATCGAACAACGTCCGGGCGATCGGGTGCAGCGCTTTTTGCAGCCAGGCATCGAGAGTGGTCAGCATCGCAGCGCGCCTCGTCCCCTGTGGATAACTTTGAGGAGCATAGTGCAAGTTGTAGGAGTGAGCCTGCTCGCGATTGCGCTTTGCCCGGCACCACCGAAGGCACTGAAACAACGCATCGCGAGCAAGCTCACTCCTACAGAATCCGTCAAACGAACACCGTCCGTGGGAGGGAGCCCTGCTCGCGAAAGCATTTGGATCAGACACCACAGCGTCGTCTGTCATGACGTCTTCGCGAGCAGGGCTCCCTCCCACAGGGTATGTGTTCATCAGGTAAAAGCCGTTCCAGCAGCGGAACAGGGCTATGACCCCAGCTCATACCCCCTTGAGTTTTTATGGTTACTGGCCCGCCAGACAGCGGTGATAAAAATCGCAGCACAGCTCATCCACAACAACAAAGAGCGCCTGCGACCATGACTTCACTGCACGCCCCGATTCCGTCCTGCCCATTGCGGCGCTCTTCGATTTCCTCCATTCGCCACGCGGTGCCCGGCACCTGCGTGCGTTTCTGATCACCCGCATTTTTCCGTTCCGGAGAGCACCATGAAAGAACTCGACCTGTACATCGGCGAAGGCTTCGAAGGCCCAGGCGTCAACGCAGCGCACATCAACATCCTGATCGGCCCGCGCAATGGCCCGGCCGGCCAGGCCTTCGCCAACAGCCTGGCGTCGCCAAGCCAGGGCCACTGCCCGTTCATGGTGATCGCCCAGCCGAACATCCCGGTCAAGCCGATGACCCTGTACGTGAACAAGGCCGCCATCGGCAGCGACCTGCACGGCAACGCCACCTGGGGCGCGTCCCAGGCCGGTATCGCCAAGGCGGTCACCGAAGCGCTGCTCGACGGCACCCTGCCGCCGGAAGCCGAAGACGAGTGGGCCATCGTCACCGCCAACTGGGTCAACCCGGCTTGCGACGACCTGGATGCCGTCTACCTGAACAACTACAACGCCTGCCGCACCGCGATCCGCGCCGCCCTGACCGGCAAACCGGAGCGTTCGCAATTGGCCGACGTGGTCAACCGCATCAGCAACCCGTTCTACACGCCAAAAGCCTGAGGTCCGCGCCATGCAATACATTCGTTTGGGAAATTCGGGCCTCGAAGTGTCGCGGCTGTGTCTGGGTACCATGAACATGGGCACCCCTGACTGGAAACCGTGGATCTTCGACGAGAAGAAAAGCGAGCCGATCGTGCGCCATGCGCTGGAAAACGGGGTCAACTTCATCGACCTGGCGGACTTCTACTCCGCCGGCGTCGGCGAAGAAGTGGTGGGGCGCATCGTCAAGCGTCTGGCCCGTCGCGAAGACCTGGTGATCACCACCAAGGTCGGCTACGGCACCCGCGCCGGTAAAAACGCCAGCGGTCATTCGCGCAAACACATCATGGACAGCATCGACGCCTCGCTGAGTCGTCTGGGCATGGATTATGTCGACGTGTTCATGCTGCATTACTTCGACGTGAACACCCCGGTCGAAGAGACCATGGGCGCGCTGAACGACATCGTGCGTTCCGGCAAGGCCCGTTACATCGGCGTCTCGACCATGCTCACCGGCCAACTGGCGAAGATCCTCATGGCCTGCGAGCGCAATGGCTGGGTCAAGCCGATCAACATGCAGCTGCAACTGAACTGCGCCTACCGCGAAGAAGAGCGCGAGATGATCCCGTTCTGCCGCGATCAGGGCATCGGCGTCTCGGTGTTCAGCCCGCTGGCCCGCGGCCTGCTGACCGGTGACGTGAAGTCGACCCGCAACCAGACCGACTTCTTCACCCAGCAGATGTACAGCGACGAAGCGTCGTTCCAGATCGCTCACTCCGTACAGCGCGTGGCGCAGCGTCGTGGCGTGTCCAACGCCCAGATCGCTCAGGCCTGGGTGGCCAATCATCCGGGTGTGGACTGCATGCTGGTCGGCGCCGACACCACCGAACAGTTCGACAGCGCCCTGGCTGCACTGGAGACCAAACTGGACGCTGACGAGCTGTACGAGCTGGAGCGCAACTACACGCCGTGCGACGTGATCAACGATTACACCGCCGGCAAACGCATCCTGCGCACCCCGCGCCCGGCCACTGAAGCCTTCAGCCTGACCGAGGCCGTGGCATGAGCGCGCTGATCCGTAAGGGACACTACATCGACGGCCAATGGACGGCCGGCGGCGCGACCTATCCGGTGTCGAACCCTGCCACCGGCGAGCTGATCGCCGAGGTGCAGAAGGGCGGCGCCGAGGAAACCGATCAAGCCATCGCTGCTGCCGAGCGCGCGCTGCCGGCCTGGCGCAAGCTGACCGCGAAGGAACGCAGCGTCCGCCTGAAGCGCTGGAGCGAGCTGATGCTGAGCAATCAGCGTGAGCTGGCCACGCTGCTCAGCCGCGAACAGGGTAAGCCGCTGGCCGAAGCCATGGGCGAAGTGGTCTACGCGGCAAGCTTTCTGGAGTGGTTCGGCGAAGAAGCCAAGCGTACCTACGGCGACGTGATTCCGAGCCACAAGGCCGATGCACGCATCGTCGTGACCAAGGAAGCCATCGGTGTGGTGGCGGCGATCACGCCGTGGAACTTCCCGCTGGCGATGGTCACCCGCAAGGTCGGCCCGGCTCTGGCCGCCGGCTGCACCATGATCCTCAAACCGTCGGAAGAAACCCCGCTGTCGGCCTTCGCTCTGGCAGTGCTGGCCGAGCAGGCCGGTATTCCGGCTGGTGTTTTCAACATCGTGTCGGGCGACGCTGTCGCCATCGGCGGTGCGCTGCAGGCATCGTCGGTAGTGCGCAAGCTGTCGTTCACCGGTTCGACCCGAGTCGGCAAGCTGCTGATGCGTCAGGCTTCGGACACCCTGAAAAAAGTGTCGCTGGAACTGGGTGGCAACGCGCCGTTCATTGTTTTCGATGACGCCGATCTGGATGCCGCCGTCAAAGGCGCCATGGCCTCGAAATTCCGCAACACCGGGCAGACCTGCGTCTGCGTCAACCGCTTCTTCATTCAGGACGGCGTGTACGACGCCTTCACCCGCAAGCTGGCCGAAGCGGTGGCGGCGATGCGTGTCGGCAACGCCCTGGAAGGCGAAACCGAGCAAGGCCCGCTGATCAACAACGCCGCGCTGGGCAAGGTCGAGCAACATGTCGGCGATGCGCTGGAGAAGGGCGGCAAGCTGTTGTGTGGCGGTCAGCGTCATGCGCTGGGCGGCACCTTCTTCGAGCCGACGGTACTCACCGATGTCAGTGATGACATGTTGATCGCCCGTGAAGAAACCTTCGGCCCGGTGGCCGCGTGCTTCCGCTTCAAGGACGAAGCCGAAGTGCTGCGCCGCGCCAACGACACGCCGTTCGGTCTGTCGGCGTACTTCTACAGCCGCGACATCGGCCGCGTCTGGCGCATGGCCGAAGGCCTGGAAGCCGGCATGGTCGGCATCAACGAAGGGATCATCTCCACGGAAGTGGCGCCGTTCGGCGGCATCAAGGAGTCGGGCCTGGGGCGCGAAGGATCGCGTTACGGTCTGGAAGACTATCTGGAAATCAAATACCTGCTGATGGGTGGGTTGTAAGCCCTGACGCATTTCCCTTGTAGGAGTGAGCTTGCTCGCGATGCGTCGGATCTGTCACTGCACGGGTGACTGATCTACCGCTATCGCGAGCAAGCTCACTCCTACAGGTGGGGTTTCAACACGAAAAATGCTGGTTTCGCTTCTCCGTCAATAACAATAACTGGAGGCAAACATGTCCGTTAAACCGGTACAAATCGATGATCTGCCCATCGGTAAATTCCACATCAAGATCGCCGGCCTGACCTTCGGCGCGCACTTCACCGACGGCTACATCCTGGGCCTGATCGGTATCGCCTTCACCCTGCTCAGCCCGCAACTGCACCTGGATGCCTTCTGGCAAGGGTTGATCGGTTCGTCGGCGCTGATCGGCCTGTTCCTCGGCAGCCTGTTCTTCGGCTGGATTTCCGACCGGCTCGGCCGGCAAAAGATTTTCCTGGTCAGCTTCGTGCTGATCACTCTCGCCTCGGTGCTGCAGTTCTATGCGGAAACCGCGATGCAGCTGTTCCTCTGCCGGGTGCTGATCGGCATCGGCTTGGGCGGTGACTTCAGTGTCGGCCACGCCATGCTGGCCGAGTTTTCGCCGAAGAAGCACCGTGGCGTGCTGCTGGGCTCCTTCAGCGTGATCTGGACCTTCGGTTACGTCGCAGCCACCTTCGTCGGCACCGCGATGCTGTCGCTGGGTGACGACGCCTGGCGCTGGATGCTGTCGTCGTCGGCCATCCCCGCCGCGTTGATCCTGATCGCCCGCATCGGCACCCCGGAATCGCCACGCTGGCTGATCAACCAGGGCCGCGTCGCCGAAGCCCGTGCCATCGTCAAAAAGCACCTGGGCGATCACGTGGTCATGGACGAAGAGCGCCCCAGCGACCGTCGTTCCGGTTACGCCATTCTGTTCAGCCCCGAGTACCGCACGCGGACGCTGTTCAACTGCCTGTTCTTCGTCTGCATCGTCATGCCGTACTTCGCCATCTACACCTTCTTGCCGTCGATCCTGCAGAAGATGGGCCTGGCCGAAGGCTTCGGCACCGAACTGATGCTGAACATGCTGCTGATCCTCGGCGCGCTGATCGGTATCTGGTGCACGGTGAAATTCACCCGCCGGGGCTTCCTGATCAACTCGTTCATCATCCTCGCCATCGCGCTGTTCCTGCTGGCGGTACTGCCGAGCAGCTCGACCTTGCTGATGGTCGCGGCGTTCGCGCTGTTTACCGTGGTGTTGTCGGCGGTAAGCAACCTGGTTGGCGTGTTCCCGGCAGAAAGCTTCCCCACCGAAGTGCGCGCCAGCGGCATCGGCCTGGCGACGGCGGTCAGCCGTCTGGGCTCGGCGATCAGCACCTTCCTGCTGCCGGTCAGCGTGGCCGGCATCGGCCTGAGCCCGACCATGGGCATCCTCGCCGCGATCCTCGCCATCGGTGCCGTCATCTCCTGGGCCTGGGCGCCAGAGACCAAGGCCCTGACGCTGAGCCAGGCGTGTGCGGTGAAGGAGGGGGGTGAATCCGTGGCGGTCAGCCCGACGCTGACATCACAGGCTTAACGCCAATCTCTCTGACACAAAAGAAACCCGTGGGAGGGAGCCCTGCTCGCGAAGGCGGCATTGCAGACAACAATGTGCTGTCTGATCTGACGCTTTCGCGAGCAGGGCTCCCTCCCACAGATCATGTGTTGTCCTGTTGGTTGGGGTTCGCACCGCTCCCGTAGCAGTCCGGCTTGCCGGCGGTGGCGTCTTCGAGATCGCTACCGCCGGTAAGCCGGACTGCTACGAGGAGTTCAGGGATTACTCGCCAGGCTCAACCACTCGGTAAACAGCTGCACCTTCGACAATCCCTGCTTGTCGTTGGGCACGTCGAGCCAGTAGCCGTAGGGGCCGATCACTTCCACCGGGGTGATGGGCAGCAGGCTGCCATTGGCCAGTTCACGTTCGATCATCTGCCGGTCGATCACCGCCAGACCGCCGCCGGCCAGGGCGGTGTTGATCACCTGATCCAGGGTGCTGAATTCCATGCCCTGACTGGCATCGACATCGATTCTGCCCACCGCGCTCAGCCAGTTTTCCCACACCTTCAGACGCTTGCCTTCGTGCAGGATGTGCAGCAGCGGAAAGCGCCGCAGGTCAGGCGCTTCGCCGTTTTCAAACAGCTCGGGGCTGGCAACCGCC
The DNA here is from genome assembly GCF_044746785.1 of Pseudomonas sp. NPDC090208. NCBI lineage: Bacteria > Pseudomonadati > Pseudomonadota > Gammaproteobacteria > Pseudomonadales > Pseudomonadaceae > Pseudomonas > Pseudomonas sp. NPDC090208. The sequence continues at coordinate 24,496 of NZ_JBIVCU010000027.1, read as the reverse complement.
ATGTGCCGTTCCATCACCAGCAATCGACTCTGGCAGTGCGTGTCAGCCTCCAGGCCGAAGCGGATATGGCAATCCACCTCGGCATAGCCCTCATGGCTGGCCTGATTGGTGATGCTCAGGCTGATGTCCGGGTACCGCTGGACGAAAGTGCGCAGCTGCACCGACAGCCAGCGTGTGGCCCAGGTCGGCGGGGCGAGGATGCGCAGGCGCTGGCGCAGGTTGGGCACGCGCACGGCCTGCAACGCCCGCTCAATGTGATCGAACGCCTGGGCCAGATTCGGCGACAGCGCCGCGCCCGACTCGGTCAGCGACAGCCCGCGCGGCGTGCGGATGAACAGGGTGACGCCGAGATAGTCTTCCAGCTGTTTGATCTGCCGGCTGATCGCGCCTTGCGTGACGTTCAACGACTCGGCGGCCTTGCTGAAGCTGCGATGCCGGGCCACCTCTTCGAAGATGCGCAAGGTGTTCAGCGAGGGCAGTTGACGCATTCAGGCAGGCTCCGGCGCGACCTCGAAAATCGACGACGCACGCAGATTTGCACGGTGCGGGTCGAGGTCGGGCTGTGTTGTTTTTGCGGGTAATTTTGTAGGACGTATCTGACGCTTTGGCGTGAATCGATGCAAGGCCTCGGTGCAGAAATTCCGGGTTGGTCGTGGGCAGGGAGCGACTAACCTGTCTACGGGCTGTCTGGCCAAGGAATTTTGTCGCAGGGAGCGAAATGACCAGACGAAACTTTCACGCCATCTGTTATATCGTAACGCCCCACATATTTATGTTTCGGCATGTTTGCAGACCTGCGCTGCGAACCGTTGCCACGGGCTGGCGGGAAAGGTGATGACGCAAGCGTTGAGTACGTTCTGGAGTATCGATGCGGGTTGATCTGGATGTTGAAGACGCGGTGCCCGAGAACCTGCCACGGTTCCAGCGGGCGACGTTTCAGGCGCGACGCCTGGCGCGGCTGACCCAGGCGCTGGGTGCCATGGGCGTGGTGGGGCTGGTGGTCTCGCTGTTTGTCGATCTGTTCTCTCCCAATTCCCTGTGGACCGCGGTGCTGACCAACAGCGCCGCGAGCCTGCTGGTGCTGGCGGCGGCGTTGCAGTCGGCGCAGGTGGTCAGCCTGTGGCGGGCGCAGGTCATCGCGCCTGACGTGGCAGTGGTGGAGGGCGACGAGCCGGTCGAGGCTCAGGAGCAGGGCTGGTACGACCGCTTGCTGGCGCGGATCAGTGGCGCCGGCACGTCGATGGTCGGGCAGATCGGCACGCCGGTGTTCTGGCTGGCGGGCTGGGCATTGTTGGCGCTGATCAGCATTTCGCTGATCTGGAATCTGACGCTGGTCGGCACGTCCGTGGGCCTCGCCGGCAATCTGGTCGGCGGCCTGCTGCTGTTGATCGGCTTTGGCCTGCTGGTGCTGGAGCGTCAGTTCAGCAACGAGTCCGAAGGCAGTTGGCCGGAGGCCGAGCAACTGGCGCAGATCAGCCGCGCCGCCATTGGCACCTTGCTGATCGCCGCGCTCTGTCTGTTTTTCTCCTCGCCGGACCGCGTGTGGCCGGCGCGGCTGGCGGTGCTGATCGGCCTGCTGCCGGGGCTGGTCGCCGTCGAATTGTTGATCCGTGCGCTGCTGTCGATCTTCAGCCCGCGCAACGAACGGCTGGAGCCGCGTCTGGTTGCCAGCAGCTTTGTCGCCGGTTTGCTGCGCTGGCCGCCGCGCCCGTTGCTGGCGCTGCAGAACGAGCTGAGCAACCGCTTCGGCATCGATCTGCGTCAGGTCTGGGCCTTCACTTACATGCGCAAAGCGTTCCTGCCGGTGCTGGCGGTGATCGTCGCGCTGGGCTGGGCCTTGAGTGGCGTGCACGAAATTCCGATGCAGGGCCGGGGCATCTACGAGCGTTTCGGCAAGCCGGTGGAAGTCCTCGGGCCGGGCCTGCATGCCGGTCTGCCATGGCCGTTCGGTACCGTGCTGGCGGTTGAAAACGGCGTGGTTCACGAACTGGCGACCAGCGTTGCCGAAGCGGGCGGCGCCGACAAAGCCGCCGCCGAGCCGGTCGTCGACACGGCCGAAGGGCCGCCACCTTTGCGGGCCAACCGCCTGTGGGACGCCACCCATATCAACGACAAATCCCAGGTGATCGCCAGCGGTGCGGGCGACAAGCAGAGCTTTCAGATCGTCAACATGGACGTGCGCTTCGTTTATCGCATCGGTCTGAGTGACGAGGCGGCGATGGCGGCGACCTACAACAGCGCCGACATTCCGAGCCTGATTCGCAGCACCGCCAGCCGCGTGCTGGTCCACGATTTCGCCTCGCGGACCCTCGATGAACTGCTCGGCGAGCAGCGCACCGATCTGGCCGACGAGATCGGCAGCGCCGTGCAGCGCGATCTGAAAAAGCTCGACAGCGGCGTGGAAATCCTCGCCACCGTGGTCGAGTCGATCCATCCGCCGGCCGGTGCGGCCAACGCCTACCACGGCGTGCAAGCGGCGCAGATCAGTGCCCAGGCGCTGATTTCCCGTGAGCGCGGCGCGGCGGCGGATCAGGCCAACCTTGCGCAGCTGCATGCCAGCATTGCCCACGATCAGGCGGCGGCCACGTCCCGCGAAGTCATGGCGACGGCGCAGAGCGCGGACCTGCGTTTCAGTGCCGAGCAACAGGGCTACGCCAAGGCCGGCCAGGCGTTTCTGCTGGAGCAGTACCTGAGCCAGCTGACCCTCGGCCTGACCCACGCCAAAGTTCTGGTGCTGGACCACCGCCTGGGCGACAGCAGCGCGCCGACCATCGATCTACGAACATTTACCCTGCCGGCCGATCCTGCCGCGTCCCCCAAAGCGGCTGAATAAGGAGTCGTCTCTTGAGCCTGTTCCATTCCCACGACCATCACGGCCACGGCGGTCATGACCACGGCGGTCACAGCCATGGCGGCCATCATCATGGTCATCACCACCACGATGAAAGCGCTGGCCCGGCGGATTTCCCCTGGCGGCGCGCGGCGCTGGCGGTGGTGCTGATCGCCTTCGCGGCGGCGGCGGCCAGCCTGGTCCAGGTGCGTTCCGGCGAGGCCACCGTAGTGACCCGTTTCGGCAATCCGGCGCGGGTGTTGCTCGACCCTGGCCTCAGCTGGCGCTGGCCGGCGCCGTTCGAAGCGGCGATTCCGGTCGATCTGCGCCTGCGCACCACCTCCAGCGGCCTGCAGGATGTCGGCACCCGCGACGGCCTGCGCATCATCGTTCAGGCCTACGTGGCGTGGCAGGTGCAGGGCGACCCGGACAACGTCAAACGCTTCATGCGCGCGGTGCAGAATCAGCCTGACGAGGCGGCGCGGCAGATCCGCACCTTCGTCGGTTCGGCGCTGGAAACCACGGCAGCCAGTTTCGACCTGTCGAGCCTGATCAACACCGATGCCAGCCAGGTGCGCATCACTGATTTCGAAAACCAGCTGCGCCAGCAGATCGACAAGCAACTGCTCGACACCTACGGCGTGCGGGTTTTGCAGGTCGGCATCGAGCGCCTGACCCTGCCGTCGGTGACCCTCAATGCCACCGTCGACCGCATGCGCGCCGAGCGCGAAACCATCGCCACCGAACGCACCGCCATCGGCAAGCGCGAAGCCGCGCAGATCCGTTCTGCCGCCGAGCGCGATGCGCGTATCGTCGAAGCGGACGCCACGGTGAAAGCCGCCGACATCGAAGCGCAGTCACGGGTCGAGGCGGCGCAGATCTATGGCCGTGCCTACGCCGGCTCGCCGCAGCTGTACAACCTGCTGCGCTCGCTGGACACCCTCGGCACCGTGGTCGGCCCGAGTACCAAGCTGATTCTGCGCACCGACGCCGCACCGTTCCGCGTACTGGTGGACGGCCCGCCGGCGCTGGACGGCAAGCCAGACAACAAGGCAGCGACGCAGCCATGAGTGAGCAGGACTCGACAACGATCGAGCGTGCGCCGGTCAACAGCCCGTGGCTGCAGGCCAGCCGCCTGGCGTTTCTCGGCCTGTACGCGGTGACCTTGCTGGCGGCGCTCGGCTGGGCCATTTCCAACGTACGGCAGATCGCTCCGCAGGACCGCGCCGTGGTGTTCCGCTTCGGTGAAATGGACCGGGTGCAGAACGCCGGTCTGCTGCTGGCCTGGCCGCAACCGTTCGAACAAGTGACGCTGCTGCCGTCGCCGGACCGGGTGATCGAGCGCCACGTGGAGACCCTGCTGCGCTCGCCGACCGCGCTGGCCGCCGACAAGGTCACCAGCTTCGCCACGCCGATGAGCGATGCGCTGGCCGGCTCCGGTTACCTGCTGACTGGCGATGCGGGTGTGGTACAGCTGGATGTCACGGCGTACTACAAGGTCACCGACCCACGGGCTTTTGTCCTGCAAGGCGAGCATGTGCTGCCGGCGCTGGACCGGCTGGTCAATCGCAGTGCGGTCAGCCTGACGGCGGCGCGGGATCTGGACACCATTCTGGTGGCGCGTCCGGAACTGGTCGGCGCTGACAGCCAGTCCGCCGAGCGCCGTGAGCGACTGCGTGGCGATCTGGTCCAGGGCATCAATCAGCGTCTGGGCGAACTGGCGGCAACCGGGGCAGGGCTGGGCATTGAGGTGGTGCGGGTCGACGTGCAGTCGAGCCTGCCTGCCGCCGCAGTGAACGCGTTCAACGCCGTGCTGACGGCCAGTCAGCAGGCCGATCAGGCCGTGGCCAATGCGCGCACTGACGCGGAAAAACTTAACCAGACCGCCAACCAGCAGGCCGACCGCACCTTGCAGGTGGCCCACGCCCAGGCTTCGGAGCGGCTGGCGAAAGCGCAGACGGACACCGCCACGGTGACCGGTCTGGCGCAGTCGATCCAGAACAAGAGCGACCCGGGCCTGCTGCTGCGGATCTACCGCGAGCGGGTGCCGGCGATTCTCAAGCAGGCCGGGTCGGTGACCACGGTCGACCCCCATGACGATTCACGCCTGATCATTCAGGGAGCCGACAAATGAGTGGCGAAGCCGCACACACCCACGCTCACGCCGAGCCGCATGACCACGCTGACACCGACGCCGGTCACATGCTGACACGCAACGAGCAACGCAGCGCCGCCCGCCAACTGACCCTGGCGATGCTCGCCCTCGGCCTGCTGGCGCTGGGATTGGTCTGGCGCTTCTTTGCCCCGGAACAGAACGGCGTCAGCCAGTTGCTGCTGGGCGCAGCCTCCCTGCTGGTGGCGATTCCAGTGGTGAGCGCTGGCTGGTACAGCCTGCGTTATCCGAGCCTGCACGGCGTGACCGACCAGTTGATCGCCCTGGCAATGCTGGGCGCCTGGGCCACCGGCGATCTGATGACCGCCGCACTGCTGCCGATCATCATGATCTTCGGCCATGTGCTGGAAGAGCGCAGCGTGATCGGTTCCCAAGAGGCGATTCAGGCACTGGGCCGGCTGACCCGCAGCCATGCCCGATTGATTGGCGCCGACGGTTCGATCCGCGAAGTCGACAACAGCTCGCTGGTGGCCGGTGACCGCGTTGAGGTACGGGCCGGTGATCGTGTGCCGGCGGACGGTCTGGTGATGTCCGGTCAGGCCAGCCTCGACACTGCGCCGATCACCGGTGAGTCGGTGCCGCTGGAAGCGCGTGCGGGCATGGAAGTGTTCGGCGGCGCGATCAACCTCGACGGCCTGCTGCGCATCGAAGTGACCCGCACCGGCCACGAATCGACGCTGGGCAAGGTCATCGCCCTGATGCAAAACGCCGAGCGCTCGAAGCCGCCGATCACCCGCCTGCTGGAACGCTACGCCGGCAGCTACATGGTGCTGGTGCTGCTGATCGCTGCCGTGACCTGGTTCATCACCAACAACCCGCAAGCCATGCTCGCCGTGCTGGTGGCGGCCTGCCCGTGCGCGCTGGTGCTGTCGGCGCCGGCCACGGCGATTGCCGGCATCGCGGTTGCGGCACGCCACGGCATCCTGATCCGCAGTTCGGCCTTTCTCGAAGAACTCGCCGACCTCACGTCGCTGGTGGTCGACAAGACCGGCACCCTGACCTACGGCAGCCTGCGCCTTCAATCGATCGACGCCGGGCAGGGCAGCGATGAAGGCGTGCGTGAGCTGGCCGCCAGCCTCGGCTCGGCCAGCAGCCACCCGGTCAGCCGCGCGCTGGCCGGACTGGTCGACAAGGATCGGCTGCTGGCGCTGGAAGACATCCGCGAGCGTCAGGGACTCGGTGTCGTGGCGCAGACCGCGCGCGGCGAAGCGGCGTTGGGACGACCGGAGCTGTTCGCACAGTTGGGCATCGACACCACGCCAGTACCGAACCACGACGGCCCGATTGCCGGACTGGCGCTGGATGGCGTGTTCGTCGCCTGGCTGTTGCTGGCCGACAGCCTCAAGCCGGAAGCACGCCATGCTCTCAATGAGCTGCGCGAGCTGGGCATGGGTCGCCAGCTGCTGCTGACCGGCGACCGGCAGAGTGTGGCCGACCGCGTCGGCGAAGAAGTCGGCATCCACGACATCCACGCCCAGGCGCTGCCCGAAGACAAACTGACCCACGTGATGGGCGAGATCAAAAGCGGCTTCCGGCCGATGGTGGTCGGTGACGGCATCAACGATTCGCTGGCGCTGAAAGCCGGTGTGGTGGGTGTTGCGATGGGCGCGGGTGGCGCGGACATCGCTTTGGCGTCTGCCGACATCGTGCTGATCGGCAGCGACCTGCGTCGCCTCGGCACGTGCGTGCGTTTGAGCCGTCAGTGCCGGCAGACCTTGCAGGCCAACGTGATCATCGGCCTGGGCTGGACCCTGGTGATTGTCGCGCTGGCGGCTTTCGGTTTGCTCGGCGCAGCGGGGGCGATGATTGCCGCCATTCTGCACAACCTCAGCACGCTGCTGGTGCTGGGCAATGCAGGGCGGTTGCTGAGGTTCCACGAGCCTATCGGCAAAATTTCATAATTTGCTGCAAGCCTTTCCGGCCGGTGCTTTCGCTGAGAGCACCGGCTTAGAGGCGTTTTCTAAGTATAAAAATTTGCTTGAGCTTTGAAGAACTCTGTAACAAATTACCAGTCAGTCATGAAGAGGGTGCTCCATCACAGGCTTCACATTGGCTGGAAATTCGGGAACAAGGCAGTACCCGATTTCAAACGTTGTCGCCGTAATCCATCAAAAAAGCCGATCGCCTGACGGTTCCTGCGCGGAACCGGTTTTGGACTACCCTTTTCCGTGTTTCTGGATCAGGGGGATATCTCAATGCTTGCGCAACTTCCACCGGCGTTACAGAAGCTTCACTTGCCTCTACGACTCAAGCTTTGGGATGGCAACGAGGTCGAACTGGGTGATGACCCCAGTGTCACTATTTTCGTCAAAGACCCCACACTGGTGTCCGACTTCTCCCACCCCAGCCTCGATCTGCTGGGTACCGCCTTCGTCGAGGGGCGGCTGGAGATGGAGGGCTCGATCAGCGAAGTCATGCGCGTCTGCGATGAGCTGACCAAGGCGCTGGGCGATGAGGATGACGACAGCCTCCCGGTCCGCACGCAACACGACAAGGAAACCGACGCCAAGTCGATCTCCTACCACTACGACCTTTCCAACGATTTCTACCGGCTCTGGCTGGACAAGGAAATGGTCTATTCCTGCGCCTACTTCAAGACCGGCAACGAGACGCTGGAACAGGCGCAACAGGACAAGTTCCACCACCTGTGCCGCAAGTTGCGCCTGCAACCGGGCGAGTACCTGCTCGATGTCGGTTGCGGCTGGGGCGGGCTGTCGCGCTTCGCTGCCCGCGAGTATGGCGTGAAGGTGTTCGGCATCACCCTGAGCCGCGAGCAGCTGGCGCTGGCCCAGGAGCGGGTCAAGGCCGAGGGGCTGGAAGATCGCGTCGAGCTGCAGTTGCTGGATTATCGCGATCTGCCCCAGGACGGTCGTTTCGACAAGGTGGTCAGTGTCGGCATGTTCGAACACGTCGGCCACGCCAACCTGGAGTTGTACGCGAAGTGTCTGTTTGGCGCGGTGAAGGAGGGCGGTCTGGTGATGAACCACGGCATCACCGCCAAGCACACCGATGGCCGCCCAGTGGGACGCGGCGCTGGTGACTTCATCGACCGTTACGTGTTCCCCAACGGTGAGCTGCCGCACCTTGCGATGATCACCGGCTTCGTCAGCGAGGCGGGTCTGGAAGTGGTCGACGTGGAAAGCCTGCGCCTGCACTACGCCAAGACCCTGGACCACTGGAGCGCGCGGCTGGAAGAGAAGCTCGACGTCGCAGCCGCCATGGTGCCGGAACAGGCCCTGCGGATTTTCCGTCTGTACCTGGCCGGCTGCGCGTACGCCTTCTCCAAGGGCTGGATCAACCTGCACCAGATCCTCGCGGTCAAACCCCGCGCCGACGGCGGCCACGACCTGCCGTGGACACGCGAGGATCTCTACCGCTAAGGCTCACTGGCCGGTCGGCCATTTCTCATCGAGGGGATTTTCGACGGTGTTGTCTGCCAGCTCGAAAATCCCGTGTTGACGGGGAATGTGCTGATCGGCCGGGGTCAGTGCTTGCTGCTCGAATGCGCCGCTGGTCTTGTTGAAGGTCAGGTCGTGGCGCGCGACATTGCCGGCCCAGTCGACATGGGGCAGCGAGATGTAGCTGATCGAATACTGCGGCGCGCTGATGTCGCCCTTCACCACATACACCCCGTAGTGCTCTTCGCCGGGCGAGATGATTTTGTACAGGCCGTTATCGTAGTAATACAGCACGGCCTGCTCGAACGGCTTCTCGCTGTACATCTTCTGGTAGGTCAGGCGGTGAATGAAGGTCGGCTTGCCGAACTCGACCGTGAGAGCCGGCGTTGTTGCTGGCGTCTGCGCCATGACCGGTGCGGCGAGGGTGGCGCTCAGTACCCATCCGAATAATGCGAGTTTCATCACGGCTCCTTGTGTGCCTGTCGTAAGGGAGGGCAGAGCATAGGAGCGGATGTTTGAGCCGGTGCGGTAGGCGGAGTGAATCAGAACTTTCCTACTGCTCTTTAAAGGCAAGCGTGACATTGGCAAGGGACATTTGCTGTTGTGGAAGGGGCCCACCTCTCTATTGGATCAACACCACCGACCTTGTAGGAGCTGGCTTGCCCTGCGACCGACGACGCAGTCGTCGTAAAACCTGGCGACTTTGCATTTCTGACACACCGCGTTTGCCGAATTTACGACTGCTGCGCAGCCGGTCGCAGGACAAGCCAGCTCCTGCAACGGACCGCGAAGGGGTCACAGAATCGGTGAAATCAACCGCGCCACACGCATGCCCAGACGCTGCAGATGGTGGGTTTCCTTGCGGTCCTCGGCGGTGATCTCCTGGGCCTGGGCGAAGTCGTCGCTGAGCATGGCCTCCACTTCGGCGGCAAAGTCCTCATCCACCGTCAATAGCATCAACTCGAAGTTCAGCCGGAAAGAACGGTTGTCGAGGTTGGCGCTGCCGATGGCAGTGATCGCGTTGTCCACCAGCACCACCTTCTGATGCAGGAAGCCCGGCTGATAACGGAACATCCGAACCCCGGCGCGCACGGCTTCAAACGCGTACAGGCTGGAGGCGGCGTACACGGTGTAATGGTCCGGGCGCGACGGCAGCAGCAGACGCACATCGACCCCGCGCAGTACCGCCAGGCGCAGCGCGGCAAACACCGCCTCGTCAGGAATGAAATACGGCGTGGTGATCCAGATCCGCTCGGTCGCGGCATGGATGGCCTCGACGAAAAACAGCGAACAGGTTTCCTGCGCATCCGCCGGGCCGGTGGCGAGCAACTGGCAGAGCACGCCGTCTTCCGGATAGCTTTCCGGCAGGATCAGCGGCGGCAGCTTGCGGGTCGCCCAGAACCAGTCCTCGGCGAACGACTCCTGAAGGCACGCCACCACCGGCCCGACGATGGCGACATGGGTGTCGCGCCACGGCGCCAGCGGCGGCTTGAGGCCCAGGTATTCGTCGCCGACGTTGTGCCCGCCGACGAAACCCTTCACGCCATCGACCACCACGATCTTGCGGTGGTTGCGGAAGTTGATCTGGAAGCGATTGAGCCAGCCGCTGCGGGTGGCGAACGCCTTGATCCGCACGCCGCCTGCGCGCAGTTTTTCCACGTAACTGGCGGGCAGGGCGTGGCTGCCGATGCGGTCATAGAGCATGTAGATTTCGACGCCTTCGGCGGACTTCTCCAGCAGCAGTGTTTGCAGGCGCCGGCCCAGGTCGTCGTCGTGGACGATGAAGAACTGCACGAACACCACCTGCTTCGCGGCACGAATCGCCTCGAAGATTGCATCGAAGGTGGCGGTGCCATTGACCAGCAGCTTCACCTCATTGTTGGCCAGACACGGCATGCGCCCGAGTTTGGGCATCGCGCGCAATGACGCATAGGCATCGCTGCGGCGAGCGGCGACGGCCTCTTCAATCCACGGCTTCCAGTTGAAGTCGACGATGGCGTTGCGCATCTCGTTGTTGGCTTGGCGCCGTGCCTTGATGTAGGCGTCGAAGGTGCTGCGGCCGAACACGAGATAGGGAATGAGCGTGATGTAGGGGATGAAAATCAGCGGCATCGCCCAGGCCAGCGAGCCTTGTGCAGTACGCACCGTCAGCAGAGCATGGATCGCTGCTACGATGCCCAGCAGATGAGTGAAGCCGATCAGATAGCCAAAGAAATACGGGCTGTGATAATCCATGCGCAACCTTATGCTTGGGGCTTACTGGTGTCTTAACAGACCACACTGGGGCGGGAATGTCGCTATTTTCTTGCCCGTGCAACGAGTCCGCGGTTTCGTCGTCTAAGCGTCATCGTTCGGCGGCTGGTGTGTTGGCCGCGTTTCAACGGTTCCATCTAAAACGGTTCCATGTAAACAGGAAATCAGATTCATGAAAAAGCGCGTACTGGCGTTGATGGTTTGTGTCGCGGCGCCCTTCGCTCAGGCGCAAGTGCTGCAGCCCGGCTTGTGGGAACTGACGTCGAGCAACATGCAGGTCGACGGCCAGCAGATGCCGGACTTGCAGGTCATGCTCGCACAGATGCAAATGATGGCCCCGCAGCAGCGCGCGGCCATGGAACAAATGCTGGAAAAACAAGGGATTACCTTGGGTGGCAAAGGCGTGCGCATCTGCCTGACCCAGGACCAGGTGAAGAACGAACAGATCCCGTTGCAGGATCCGAAGTCCGGCTGCACCCAGCAGATCACTGAACGTAACGGCCCAACCTGGAAATTCAAGTTCAGCTGCCCGCGCGCCCAAGGCACCGGCACCGCACAGTTCCTCAGCGACCGCGAGTTCAATACCCACGTCATTGGCTCCTTCAACGCTACCGGCCAGCAGCAGAATGGCAGCATGGACACCCATGCCGTCTGGCTGGGCCAGCAGTGCGGCACGGTCAAGCCGCGCACCTGAATGACCGCTGGTCGGAACGCCCCATTTGCTGGGGCGTTTTTGTTTTCGGGGCAAAAATCGCGGCGCGTGTTCCACGTGGAACATCTTGTTGTTTCACTTGAGTTTTTTGCCCTTACCCTTTGTTTTAAAGGATAAAGTTTCAGCGCTTTCTATAAAAAGCTTCATCTTCGCAGTCTGGCCGGCATGTTATATTGTTACGAACAATGTTCTCGCCTATCAGAGCCGGGATGCTCGCCTTTTTTCGGAACGTGTCATGCATCGACGTCAATTGCTGCTCAATATGCTTTTGGCCAGCGCCGCCTTCGCGCTCCCTTTTTCCGTCAACGCCACGCAGATTCGCAACGCCCGACTCTGGCGTTCGGATAGCAAGCTGCGGCTGGTGTTCGACCTCAGTGGCCCGGTGCAGTACAAGACCTTCACCCTGACCGCGCCGGAACGCATCATCATCGATGTCAGCGGCGCGAGGCTGGAGGGCGATTTCAGCCAGCTGGCGCTGGAGAACACGCCGATCAAGGCGATTCGTTCCGGCCACTTCGGTCAGGGCGACACGCGCATCGTGCTCGATCTGGCGTCGCCGGTGCAGCTCAACAGCTTCCTGCTCGGCCCGGAAGGTGCGCAGGGCAACCGGCTGGTGGTCGATCTCGGTCATGAAGCCGCTGCCCGTGCGCCGGTGCAACTGGCCGCTGCGGCGGCCGTCGCCAAAGAGCCGCCCGCGCCTGTAGTCGACAAGCATCATCCCAAGCGAGACATCATGGTGGTGGTCGATGCCGGTCATGGCGGTAAAGACCCGGGCGCCATTGGCTCGAAAGGCGAACGCGAGAAGGATGTGGTGCTGTCCATCGCGCAGTTGCTGGCGAAACGGTTGAAGCGTGAGAAGGGCTTCGATGTGCGCCTGGTGCGCAACGACGATTTCTTCGTGCCGCTGCGCAAGCGCGTGGACATTGCGCGCAAATACAACGCCGACATGTTCATCTCGGTACACGCCGATGCTGCGCCACGGCTGACGGCGTCCGGCGCCTCGGTGTTTGCCCTGTCGGAAAACGGCGCGACCTCGGCGACTGCGCGGTTCATGGCCCAGCGCGAAAACGGTGCCGACCTGATCGGCGCCAACAGCCTGCTCAATCTCAAGGACAAGGACCCGATGCTGGCCGGGGTGATTCTCGACATGTCGATGAACGCGACTATCGCCGCCAGCCTGCAACTGGGGCACACCGTGCTCGGCAGTCTGGAAGGCGTCACCACGCTGCACCAGAAGCGCGTGGAGCAGGCCGGCTTCGCTGTGCTGAAGTCGCCGGACGTGCCGTCGATCCTGGTCGAAACCGGCTTCATCTCCAACAGCCGCGACAGCCAGCGCCTGGTCACGCCGCGTCACCAACAGGCGGTTGCCGACGGCTTGTTCGATGGCATGAAACAGTACTTTGAACGCAACCCGCCGGCGGGGTCGTATGTTGCCTGGCGGCAGGAGCAGAAGGCGGCGGAACAGGCTGTCGTTTAACGCCCCGCAATCTTCTGTAGGAGTGAGCTTGCTCGCGATGCATCCTTTCGGTGACATCTACATCGACTGACACGCCGCTATCGCGAGCAAGCTCACTCCTACAGGTCATGTGTTCAACGACACCCCGTCACCCGACTGCAGGTAAACCGGCTCTGGCTGCCGCTTGAGCTGGACACCCGGCTGATCGTGGTCCAGCCGACTTTCTGGATAGACCCCACCCACACCTCGCCATCCGAAGCCAGCCCGGTGAAAAACGTCAGCGAACCGTAGCGGCTGTTGGTCTGCGCCCAGCGGCGTTTGTCGGCGCTTTCATAGCCGCGCAGATACATCGTCGTGCCCGCCATCGCCACACTGTATTGATTGTCGTAGGCGTCCACGCACGCCAGCAGCGTCGCGCTGCGTGTACACAGCGCCTGGTCCAGCCGTGGCGACGGCGGCGCAGCGAACGTCTGTGTCGCGACCAGCATCAGCCACACCCAGAAAACACAGCACATCCTGACCATCGAGCTGATCCCGCAAAAAATGTTAGCGCGTTTGTATTGTTATACTATAACGTAAAAAGCGTCCGAACCCGCTACCTGATGAGAACTCCATGAACCGCCTTCCCGTTACCGTCCTGTCCGGCTTTCTCGGTGCCGGCAAAAGTACGCTGCTCAACCACGTCCTGCGTAATCGCGACAACCTGCGGGTCGCGGTGATCGTAAACGACATGAGTGAAATCAACATCGACGGCAGTGAGGTCCAGCGTGACGTCAGCCTCAACCGCGCCGAAGAGAAGCTCGTGGAAATGAGCAACGGCTGCATCTGCTGCACGTTGCGCGAAGACCTGCTGGAAGAAGTCAGCCGTCTGGCCCGCGACGGGCGCTTCGATTATCTGCTGATCGAGTCCACCGGCATTTCCGAACCGCTGCCGGTGGCGGAAACCTTCACCTTCCGCGACGAGCAGGGACAGAGTCTGGCCGATATCGCACGGCTCGACACCATGGTGACGGTGGTCGATGGCCTGAATTTTCTGCGTGATTATCAGGCGGCGGAAAGCCTCGCCAGCCGTGGTGAAACGTTGGGCGAAGAAGACGAGCGTTCGATCACCGATTTGTTGATCGAGCAGGTCGAGTTCGCCGACGTGATTCTGATCAGCAAGATCGACCTGATCGGCAGCGCCGAGAGCCAGGAACTGATGGCGATTCTGCAACGCCTGAATGCCCAGGCCGAGATTCTGCCGATGGTCATGGGCGCGGTGCCGCTGGGCAAGATTCTCGACACCGGGCGTTTTGACTTCGACAGGGCGGCTCAGGCGCCGGGCTGGCTCAAGGAACTGCGTGGCGAACACGTACCGGAAACCGAGGAGTACGGCATCGCGTCGACGGCCTATCGTGCCCGTCGACCGTTTCATCCGCAGCGGTTCTTCGACTTCATCAACGGCGAATGGACCAATGGCCGGCTGCTGCGCTCAAAGGGCTTCTTCTGGCTGGCGAACAAACATCAGGAAGCAGGCAGCTGGTCACAGGCCGGCGGCCTGATGCGCTACGGTTTTGCCGGGCGCTGGTGGCGCTTCGTGCCCAAGGAGCACTGGCCGCAGGACGAAGAAAGCACCCAGGTGATCATGCGCAACTGGATGGCGCAAAGCGGTGATTGCCGTCAGGAACTGGTGTTTATCGGCCAGAACATCGACTTTGTGCGGTTGAATGCCGAGTTGGATGCGTGTCTGCTGACGGACATCGAGATGGCAGCGGGTGCCGAGGCCTGGACGCAACTGGCCGATCCGTTTGGTGATTGGCATGGTGAGGCTGCCTAGAACAGGTTGTGGTGGTCTGACGAATTGATCGGGCGACACTGAACCCTGTGGGAGGGAGCCCTGCTCGCGAAAGCGTCGTGTCAGACAGCACAGTATCGACTGACACCACGCTTTCGCGAGCAGGGCTCCCTCCCACGGTTTTTGTATTTCAATGGTCAGCCGCGAGATTCGTTACTACGGTTTCCACACACCCTTGCTCTGCTGCTCGCAGAACGGCTTGAGAAACGCTGCGTCGCTGGCTACGCCGTAATAGTGAATGTTCTGCCGATAGGGCATATTGGCGACTTGCGCGTTGCTGCACTGGCCGAACGAGCCTGACGGACATTGATCCAGATAGGTGACATCGACCTTCTGATCCTTGAGCTGTGGTTTGCAGAAGCCGTCGTGGAACAGTTCGGCGGGGATGTTGAGGTTTTCCTGGCAGACCTTCACGTCCAGCCGTTCGGCCTGGCTGTGGACCAGACAGGATTCGGCCCACGCCGGGGTCGTCGTGGACACCAACAGCAGCGCCAGCCGCACGGGCAGCCAGATTGCTCGCATCGATTACCTCCGTCTGCGCTCGTTCTCGGGAGCGACGTTGAACAATGGCCGGACATGCTGCAGAACATTCCAACCCATGTCATTGCTGGCCCTTTGGGCGCCGGCAAGACCAGCCTGATCAGACACTTGCTGGCGCAGAAGCCGGCCGATCAACGCTGGGCGATCCTGATCAATGAATTCGGCCAGATCGGCCTGGATGCCGCGCTGCTGACCACGGCCGAGGATGGTATCGCACTTGGCGAGGTGGCTGGCGGTTGCCTGTGCTGCGTCAATGGCGCGCCGTTCCAGATCGGTCTGGGTCGTCTGTTGCGCAAAGCCCGTCCGGACCGCCTGTTCATCGAACCTTCCGGGCTGGGGCATCCATCGCAACTGCTGGCTCAGCTGCGCGAGGCGCCGTGGACCGGCGTGCTGGCGGTGCAGCCGAGCGTGATGGTACTCGACGCCCAGGCGCTGGCTGTGGGCAACCCGTTGCCGCCGACTCAGCAGGAGGCTTTGGCGGACGCAGGTTTGCTGCTGTTGAACAAGGCCGAGGGTCTGTCCGAGGCTGTGCGACAGCGCATCGTCAGCCAATTGCCGGATGGCCCGCTGCTGTGGGCAGAGCGGGCGGCGCTGTCGCTCGATCAACTGCCGGGTGTCGATGCGCAGGCCAGCGAGGGTGTGGATAACTTCGTGGCGCCGAAAACCCTGGGGCAGCTTCCCGCCGTTTGGGCAGATCCGTTGCAACCGATCTGCCTGAGTCAGGGCCAGGTCGAAGGCTGGAGCATCGGCTGGCGTTGGCACCCCGAGCGTGTGTTCGATGCTGCAAAAGTGTCGGGCTGGCTGCAGGGCCTTGAATGGCGCCGGGCCAAGCTGGTTATCCACAGCGCGTCGGGCTGGCTGTCGGGCAATGCGCTGGACGGGACAGAGCTGGAGTGGGCGCCGAGTGAATGGCGCAAGGATTCGCGTCTGGAACTGATCTTCAGCGCACCGCAGGATGAGGCCATGTTGACTGCGCAGCTCGCGGCCTGTCTGGCCTAGCATCAGTTATCCACAGCGGCTTACTGTTTCCACTTGTTGTGTTCCTGGCGCCACTCGTTGAGCTGGATGATTTCCGCCGTGGGCCGGGGATTGTTGATTTCGAACGGGTAGGGCGCCAGTTCGATCTGCGCCGTGTGGGCGCCGAACATGGTGATGGTGCCGGGGTGACGCTGCTCGCCAGTGACGGTGAACTCGAAGTTATACACACGGGCCAGGCGCTTTCTGCCTTCGTTGTCGCGCTTGAAGGTGATGCGGCGCAGGGCAACGTTGCCGTCGAGCAGCTCGATGTCGAGTTTGGCGCAGTGCTGTTTGACGCGCTCCAGCGCTCGCTCGCGCAAGCCATGGGAATGCCACAGCCACGCACCGGCGGTCGCCAGCAGCATCAGGACGAAAATATTGCCCAGGGTCAGCATGGAAAGAGAGCTCCAGGAGAAGATGTCCAGCTTAACTGCGCCGGGTGGCTGACAGCCAGTGCAGAGCCGCTTAATTTCGCTTCACTTCGTCCAGCTTCGCTTTTACTGTGCATGCCCGGCTTCAGGAACCTGTCATGAAACGTTCGCCTCATTTACTCGCTATCCAGTCCCACGTGGTTTTCGGCCATGCCGGCAACGGTGCAGCCGTGTTTCCCATGCAACGCATCGGCATCAATGTCTGGCCGCTGAACACTGTGCAGTTCTCCAACCACACTCAGTATGGACACTGGACGGGCGAAGTGCTGGCGCCACAGCAGATTCCTGCGCTGGTCGAGGGCATTGCCGCGATTGGCGAGCTGGGTCACTGCGATGCAGTGCTGTCGGGCTATCTGGGCAGCGCCGCGCAGGGGCGGTCGATTTTGCAGGCCGTGGCGCAGATCAAGCGCGCCAATCCACGTGCGCTGTACCTGTGTGATCCGGTGATGGGGCATCCGGAAAAAGGCTGCATCGTGCCACAGGAAGTCAGTGACTTTTTGCTGGAAGACGCGGCAGCGGTGGCGGATTTCCTCTGCCCGAACCAGCTGGAGCTGGACAGCTTTTCCGGGCGCAAGCCGGATTCGCTGCTCGATTGCCTGGACATGGCCCGTGCGCTGCTGGACCGGGGACCGAAGGCGGTGGTGGTCAAGCATCTGGCCTATCCGGGCAAGCCGGCCGACAGTTTTGAAATGCTGCTGGTAACCCGCAGTGAAAGCTGGCACCTGAGCCGACCGTTGTTGGCGTTCCCGCGCCAGCCAGTGGGTGTCGGCGACCTGACCTCGGGGCTGTTTCTGGCGAAAGTGCTACTTGGCGAAGACCTGCGCAGCGCCTTCGAATACACCGCTTCTGCCGTGCATGAAGTGCTGCTGGAGACTCAGGCTTGCGGCAGCTACGAGCTGGAGCTGATCAGAGCGCAGGACCGGATTGCCCATCCGCGGGTGAAGTTTGAGGCAGTGCGTTTGTAACGTACGCTCTGGATCATCACGCGACTCTGTAGGAGCTGGCTTGTCCTGCGACCTGGCGCGAAGCGGCAGTAAGTCCGATAAACGCGGTGAATCAGACAGATCGCGTTCTCGGGTTTTACGACTGCTGCGCAGCCGGTCGCAGGACAAGCCAGCTCCTACAGTGGGACCAATGTGGTCTTAAACGCTGTCTTCCTTGATGTCCTGATAGCGTTTTTCCAGTTCCTGACGCAGTTGCCGGCGCTGTTTGGCCTGTGCATAACGGCGTTTGTCTTCACTGGTCTGCGGGTCCAGCGGCGGCACGCTGGCCGGTTTGCGCTGATCGTCCACGGCCACCATGGTGAAGAAGCAACTGTTGGTGTGGCGCACCGAGCGCTCGCGGATGTTTTCCGTGACCACCTTGATGCCCACTTCCATCGACGTGTTACCGGTGTAGTTCACCGACGCCAGGAAGGTCACCAGCTCGCCGACATGGATCGGCTCGCGGAAAATCACCTGGTCCACCGACAGGGTCACGACATAACGGCCTGCGTAACGGCTGGCGCAGGCGTAGGCGACTTCGTCGAGGTACTTCAGAAGCGTGCCGCCGTGCACGTTGCCAGAAAAGTTGGCCATGTCCGGGGTCATCAATACAGTCATCGACAGCTGGGCGTTTCCGGGTTCCATAGCATGCTCACGGTCAGGTTGAATCAAATAGGCACCTTGCGTCGGTGCTCGTATGCAGATCGGCAATCAAAACCACCACTACCGGGACGCCGGCGGATTCCTTGCCGTCACGCCTGACGCCTATCTGTTTCCATATATTGCACCGGCTTTACCCACAGGTGTGCGGTGTTAACCTGCGAAAACCCTTGGATGGGGTAATTCCTGCGTTCCAGTCAGAACTTTCCGACTCCATTGGCGACATCTCGCGCAATGGAAGACGTTCTTTCCGTGCGAACGCGCCTCTTCGCAGTCGTCACAAGGAGCCGCGCCCATGCATGCCATCAGTTTCATTCAGGACCTGGCAGTCATCATGCTGGTGGCTGGCGTGGTCACCGTGCTGTTCCACCGCCTCAAGCAGCCAGTGGTGCTTGGCTACATCGTCGCCGGCTTCATCATCGGCCCGCACACTCCGCCGTTCGGCCTGATCCACGACGAAGACACCATCAAGACCCTCGCCGAGCTGGGGGTGATTTTCCTGATGTTCTGCCTGGGGCTGGAATTCAGCCTGCGCAAGTTGTTCAAGGTGGGGGCCACGGCGTTCATCGCCGCGTTTCTGGAAATCATGCTGATGATCTGGCTCGGTTACGAGATCGGCCAGTTCTTCGGCTGGAGCACCATGGACTCTCTGTTCCTCGGCGCCATTCTGGCGATTTCCTCCACCACCATCATCGTCAAGGCGCTCAACGACCTGAAGATGAAGAACCAGCGCTTCGCGCAGCTGATCTTCGGCGTGCTGATTGTCGAGGACATTCTCGGCATCGGCATCATCGCGCTGCTCTCGGGCATTGCCGTCAGCGGCACGGTCAGTTCGGGCGAGGTGTTTTCCACGGTCGGCAAACTGTCGCTGTTCATGATCGTGGCGCTGGTCATCGGCATTCTGGTGGTGCCTCGGCTGCTGGCTTATGTGGCGAAATTCGAAAGCAACGAGATGCTGCTGGTGACGGTGCTGGGCCTGTGTTTCGGTTTCTGCCTGTTGGTGGTCAAGCTGGAATACAGCATGGTGCTCGGCGCCTTCCTGATCGGTGCGATCATGGCCGAATCCCGGCAACTGGTGAAAATCGAGCGCCTTATCGAACCTGTTCGCGACATGTTCAGCGCCATCTTCTTTGTCGCCATCGGTCTGCTGATCGACCCGAAAATTCTTCTCGAATACGCCTGGCCCATTGCGGTGATCACCGTGGCAGTGGTGCTGGGCAAGATGCTTTCCTGCGGCCTGGGTGCGTTCATTGCCGGTAACGACGGCAAGACGTCGTTGCGCGTCGGCATGGGGCTGTCACAGATTGGCGAGTTTTCCTTCATCATCGCTGCGCTGGGGATGACGCTTCAGGTGACCAGCGACTTCCTCTATCCCGTTGCCGTGGCGGTGTCGGCGATCACCACCTTGCTCACGCCTTATCTGATTCGTGCCGCTGATCCGCTGTCGCATTCCCTCGGCGCCATCGTTCCGCAGCGCATGGCGCGGGTGTTCGGTTTGTATGGCGAGTGGCTGCGCAGTATCCAGCCGCAAGGCGAGGGGGCGTTACTGGCCTCGATGATTCGCAAGATCATCCTGCAGGTCGGGGTCAATCTGGCGCTGGTGGTGGCGATCTTCTTCTGCGGCGCGTTTTTCGCCGAGCGTATCGGTGACTATTTCAGCGCCTGGGTCAACGAAGTCGGTCAGCAGAAGGCCTGGATCTGGGGCGCTTCGCTGCTGCTGTCGTTGCCGTTCCTGATCGCGGCCTATCGCAAGCTCAAAGCCCTGTCGATGCTGCTGGCGGAGATGGGTGTCAAACCGGAAATGGCCGGGCGGCACACGGCGCGGGTACGGCGAGTGATTGCCGAGGTGATCCCGTTGCTGTCGCTGCTGGTGATTTTCCTGCTGATTGCGCTGCTGTCGGCGAGCATGCTGCCGACCAGTGAATGGCTGCTGCTGATTGTGCTGGTGGCGGGAGTTGTGGCGGCGGTGTTGTGGCGCTGGTTCATCCGGGTGCATACGCGGATGCAGATCGCACTGATGGAGACGCTGGGGAATCATCAAGAGCCCTCGGAACATTGAGTGCCGAAGGCTCCTGATCGATGAAGGGGGCGGTTTCAGCTTTCCAGCCAGACGTCCCGCGCCCAGTGCCAGACCGATTCCCAGCTTTCTTCGGTGACGATTTCTTCTTCGCCGGACCACAGCACCACGGTGCCGTCTTCTTCGACGCAGTAATAGTCGTCGCCGTCCTGACAGATCGGAATCAGGTCACGGGGTACGCCGGCATCCCAAGCGTTGGCGGCGACCTCCGGCAGATAGGTGTGCGACCCCGGATCAGTGACGGTGACCGGTTCCAGACTGCCGTAGACCACGTCACTGACGGTCAGCAGAAATTCCTTGAAGACAAAAGGAATGTTGATGAACAGCTCTTCTTCGATCTCGACCAGTTGGTCCTCATCCGGCAGCTCAAGCGGGACGGGAACCGGCTCGTTCGCTTCACGGAGTTGTTCGATGACTTCTTCCACGACGTGGATCCTCTAACGATTTGCGCGGGTTATACAGTAGCTCAAAGACATCACCAAATTAACCGCCGGGCCCCAAAAAACAAAACCCCGATCGCAGTCGGGGTTTTGGATTAGCGAAGCGGCCAGGAGTTTCAGCCGTTCTGGCGAATACCTGCTACCAGCCAAGGCTGGTTCTCGCCCGGAGCACGTTCCATGTTCCAGCTTTCGCTGAACACTTCGCCCTGGTCGAAGCGCGAGGTCTTCGCGACGCCGTTGAAGGTCAGCGTGGCGATGGTCTTGTCGGCACGGTCGTCGACGCCGTCCAGTTGCACGGTCAGGTTGTCGATGTAGGTGGACTGGAAGCCTTCACCCTGGTCAGCACGTTCCTTTTTCAGGAACTGCAGCATCTGCGGGGTCACGAACTCGGCGATCTTGTCCATTTCGTTCGCGTCCCAGTGTTGTTGCAGCGACTGGAAGTGGTTGCGAGCGGCTTCGATGAAGCGTTCTTCGTTGAACCAGGCCGGTGCGTTGATCACTGGACGGGCAGCAGCAGCCGAAGCACCGCCGAACATCGAGTTGTTCTGCACAGGTGGCTGTTCGAAGGTTTCACGCTGGTACGGCGCGCCAGCCGGAGCCATGTGTGGCTGCTGCTTGCGACGACGGGCGGCGATGAAACGGAAGATCACGAAGGCGATGACCGCCATGATCAGGATGTCGAAGAACTGCATGCCCTGGAAGCCGCCGCCCATGAACATGGACGCCAGCAGACCGCCGGCAGCGATACCGGCCAGAGGGCCCAGCCACTTGGAAGCACCGCCTGCAGCCGGCGCAGGGCGACCGGCGGCGTTAGGGGCGGCTGCAGGAGCGGATGGAGCGGTTTGACGCGCCTGGTGGCTTGGCGCCGAGCCCATGCTCTTGCCGCCACCGAAACGCGCGGCGTTGGCGTCCAGGCTCATGGTGAGCCCGATGACCAGCGCCAAAGCGATGCTTAAAAATCGTTGCATAGTGGGATTTCCCGTTTGTGGATAGCACGCGCGCCATGTTGCACAGGACAAATGTGTCTGACCAGCAGCCATATGTTTCCGGCTTTTGCGTGAAGAGTCACAGCGTACGTACTACTTGGGCTGTGGGGTTATGTGGAAAGTTCTGTAGGAAAGGTGAGGGCGCAGCTTAGGAATACAAGTCTTGTGGGAGAGAACGATCTTGTAGGAGTGAGCTTGCTCGCGATAGCGCAGTGTCAGACACCGCAATGGCATCTCGATAACAGCAATCGCGAGCAAGCTCACTCCTACGAAAGGATCATCGCCATGGCCAGGCGACCCCGCCGATCAAACCGGCTCCAGCTTGGCATACCCCAACATCAGCCACTTGCTGCCTTCGGCGAAGTTCACCTGCACCCGCGCCTGAGCGCCGGAGCCCTCGAAGTTGAGGATCACGCCTTCGCCAAACACGGCGTGCTGCACGCGCTGGCCCAGCGAGAACTGGCTCTGCGGAATGCCTTCGCCTTCGAACAGGCGGCTCGGTGCCATGACCTTCGAGCCGCCGAACGGTCGGCTGACACTGTTGGACAGGCGCACTTCCTGAATCAGGTTCGGCGGTACTTCACGGACGAAGCGCGACACCTTGTTATAGGTTTCACTGCCGTACAGGCGACGGGTTTCCGCGTAGGTCAGCACCAGATGTTGCATCGCCCGGGTAATCCCGACGTACGCCAGACGCCGTTCCTCTTCCAGACGGCCGGGCTCTTCCAGGCTCATCTTGTGCGGGAACAGGCCCTCTTCCATGCCGACCAGGAACACATACGGGAACTCCAGACCCTTGGCGCTGTGCAGCGTCATCAGCTGGATGCTGTCTTCGTGTTCGTCGGCCTGGGTGTCGCCGGCTTCCAGCGACGCGTGGCCGAGGAATGCCTGCAATGGTGTCAGGTCTTCCTCGCCTTCGGCGCTCTCGAAGGCACGGGCGGCGCTGACCAGTTCCTCAAGGTTTTCTACCCGGGCCTGGCCTTTTTCGCCTTTTTCTTCCTGGTGGTAAATGATCAGACCCGACTGCTCGATGACCGTCTGGGTCATCAGGTGCAGCGGCATCTCCAGCACCTTGGCCGCGAGGTTTTCGATCAGCTCGATAAAGGCGCCCAGCGCGCTGGCGGCGCGACCGGTCAGGCCTTTATTGGCAACCAACAGGCGCATCGCTTCCCACATCGACACATCGGCGTGGCGGGCGTGCTCGCGAATCGCCTCGACGGTCTTTTCGCCGATGCCCCGTGGCGGCACGTTGATCACCCGCTCCAGCGCGGCATCGTTGCCACGGCCGTCGAGCAGGCGCAGGTAGGCCATGGCGTTCTTGATTTCAGCCCGCTCGAAGAAGCGCTGACCGCCGTAGATACGGTACGGAATGCGCTCACGCAGCAGGGCTTCTTCCAGCACCCGCGACTGGGCGTTGGAACGGTAGAGAATGGCAATGTCGCTGCGTGACAGGCCGGTCTTGATCGCGCTTTCGATGGTTTCGACCACGTAGCGCGCTTCGTCATGTTCGTTGAACGCCGCGTACAGGCTGATGAGTTCGCCGTCGCCGACATCCGTCCACAGCTCTTTGCCCAGACGGCCGCTGTTGTTGACGATCAGGCCGTTGGCGGCTTTCAGGATGCTCGCCGTGGAGCGGTAGTTCTGCTCCAGACGGATGACTTCGGTGTCCGGGAAGTCATCGGAATATTGATGGATGTTCTCGATCTTGGCGCCGCGCCAGCCGTAGATCGACTGGTCGTCGTCGCCCACTACCATCAGGCTTTCGCCGCCCTTGGCGAGCAGGCGCAGCCAGGCGTACTGCACGGCGTTGGTGTCCTGGAATTCGTCCACCAGCACATGGCGGAAACGCCGCTGGTAGTGTTCCAGAAGGCTTGGGTGGTCGCGCCACAGATCCAGCGCGCGCAGCAGCAATTCGGAGAAGTCGATGACGTTGGCGCGCTGACAGGCGGCCTCGTAGGCTTCGTAGATCGACTTCATGGTGCCGAGGAACAGGTCGCCCGACGCCTGAATGTGTTTGGGGCGCAGGCCTTCGTCTTTCTGGCCGTTGATGAACCATTGCGCCTGACGGGCAGGCCACTTTTGCTCGTCCAGGCCGAGGTCGCGGATCACCCGCTTGACCACTCGTTGCTGGTCGTCGCTGTCGAGAATCTGGAAGGTCTGGCTCAGCCCGGCCTCCTGCCAGTGCGCGCGCAACAGGCGGTGCGCCAGGCCGTGGAAGGTGCCGACCCACATGCCCGCCGGGCTGATGCCCATGAGCTGTTCGATGCGGTGGCGCATCTCGGCGGCGGCCTTGTTGGTGAACGTCACCGACAGGATCGAATGCGGCGAGGCGCCCTCGACCTGCATCAGCCAGGCGATACGGTGCACCAGCACGCGGGTTTTGCCGGAACCAGCGCCGGCCAGGACCAACTGACGGCCAAGCGAGGCCGCTACGGCCTGACGTTGGGCGTCGTTGAGGGAATTAAGCAGGAGGGAGAGGTCATCATTGCGCATCGGGGCATTCTAGGGTGGCGGAGGGATGGCGGGCAAACCCTAACGGCGGGCGGTCGTGAAAAGCCGTTTTCCGCTTATAGAGCATGCTTGCCCGATAGGGGGTCGATGGCATGTTTTTCTGTGGGAGGGAGCCAACTGTCTTAAGCCTCCCACCCGACTAACGGCTGGCAGGCGAGTCTTGCCATGGTTTTCCATCCCGAACCATGGCATTCA
>NZ_JBIVCU010000026.1:20752-77273 GCF_044746785.1 Pseudomonas sp. NPDC090208 | reverse complement strand
ATTCGAACATCTAAACCGAAGCACTTCCTCGCTGACTTATCGTCTAACTCGTTGATACTCAAGGAGTTTTCCGTTCCGTCTGCGCCGGAAGTGGGCCGAATTATAGAGACATCCGCAGGCGCGTCAAGCACTTATTTCAAATTCATTCCAAATTCAAAGTAACGCGCCCGAAAGCCTTCTTGCCGGCCTGGCAAACATGGGTCGCACCCACCTTAAAGATGAAGCTGCGATCAACCACCTCACCATCGACACGCACGCCACCGGACGCCAGCAGATCGCGAGCGACCGCCGCGTTCTTCACCAGGCCTGCTTTATTAAGGATGGCGCCGATCGGCATATCCTCAGCAGCCGACACAGTGATCTCTGGCAGATCTTCAGGAAGCTCGCCTTCCTTCATACGGTTGCCAGCCGAACGATGGGCCGAAGCCGCAGCCTCCTCACCATGGAAGCGGGCAACGATTTCTTCAGCCAGCTTGATCTTGATGTCACGCGGGTTGGCACCAGCCTCGCAATCAGCCTTGAAGCCATTGATCTCTTCCATGGAGCGGAAGCTCAGCAGCTCGAAGTAACGCCACATCAGCGAATCCGGGATCGACACCAGCTTGCTATACATAATGCCAGGCGCTTCCTGGATACCGACGTAGTTACCCAGCGACTTGGACATCTTCTTGACGCCATCCAGCCCTTCCAGCAACGGCATGGTCAGTACGCACTGCGCTTCCTGACCATAAGCACGCTGAAGCTCACGCCCCATCAGCAGGTTGAACTTCTGGTCGGTACCACCCAGCTCGACATCAGCACGCAACGCCACGGAGTCATAACCCTGAACCAGCGGGTAAAGAAACTCATGGATAGCGATGGACTGGTTCGACTTGTAGCGCTTGTCGAAGTCATCGCGCTCAAGCATGCGCGCGACGGTGTATTGCGAAGACAGACGAATGAAATCGGCAGGACTCATCTGATCCATCCAGGTGGAGTTGAACGCCACCTCGGTTTTTTCCGGATCGAGAATCTTGAAGACCTGAGACTTGTAGGTCTCGGCATAGTCCAGAACCTGCTGACGAGTCAGCGGCGGACGAGTAGCGCTCTTGCCGCTCGGGTCACCGATCATGCCGGTGAAGTCACCAATCAGGAAGATGACCTGATGCCCCAGCTCCTGGAACTGGCGCAGCTTATTAATAAGCACCGTATGCCCAAGGTGCAGGTCCGGCGCCGTCGGGTCGAAACCGGCCTTGATGCGCAGTGGCTGACCACGCTTGAGCTTCGCGACCAGCTCGGACTCTACCAGGAGTTCATCTGCGCCGCGCTTGATCAGCGCCAGCTGCTCTTCAACCGACTTCATACCCGCCTCGTAATGCCTTATTTCAAAGGGAAACAACCATACAAGATCACCGCCCAAACACAAGCTCTGACAAAAGAAGCCCGACGAATCAGGGAACGATCCGCGCGCAGACTTGCCTCAGGTGGGATTTGGTTATATTTTATACAGTTATTTCATCTTCATCATGTCATTCATCTTTTCCATTTCATCTTTTCAAAGTCAAAGTCACCTATGAACGACACTCCGCCTAAAGCGCCCCCGCTTTATCCGAAGAGCCATCTGCTTGCAGCCAGCGGTATCGCCGCCCTGCTCAGCCTGGCACTTCTGGTCTTTCCATCCAGCGATGTCGAAGCCAAGAAAACCAATCTGACCCTTGATCTGGAGACCCCGGTCGAGCAGTTCAAGCAAGAACAAGACGCTCAGGATCAGACTCAGGCCACAGAAACCTCTTCCGAATCACCGTTCGCGCAAATCGACAACGCTGACGACGACACTCAGGACACCGCAGAATCCAAGCCGGAAACCAAACCCGAGGCCAAGCCGAAAGCCGCCGCCGTGGCCGATGCCAAGGGGGCGACCCACAGAGAAGTCGTCGTTTCCAAGGGCGATACGCTTTCCACGCTGTTCGAAAAGGTCGGCCTGCCGCCGGCCACTGTTCACGAAGTGATCGCCAGCGACAAACAGGCCAAGCAGTTCAGCCAGTTGAAGAACGGCCAGGTCCTGCAATTCGAGCTGTCCCCTGAAGGCAACCTCAAGCAGCTGCACAGCAAACTGAACGATCTGGAAAGCATCAGCCTGTCCAGGACCGACAAGGGCTACACGTTCACTCGCGATGTCAGCAAGCCAAACGTCCGTACAGCGTACGTCCACGGCGTCATCAACAGCTCGCTGTCACAGTCGGCCCAACGTGCCGGCCTGAATCACAGCATGACCATGGATATGGCCAATATCTTCGGCTATGACGTCGACTTCGCTCAGGACATCCGCAAGGGCGACGAATTCGACGTGATCTATGAGCAGAAAGTCGTCAACGGCAAGACGGTAGGTACCGGCAATATCCTTTCCGCGCGCTTCACCAACCGCGGCAAGACCTACACCGCCGTGCGTTACACCAACAAGCAAGGCAACACCAATTACTACACAGCTGACGGCAACAGCATGCGCAAGGCGTTCATCCGCACGCCAGTGGAATACGCACGCATCAGTTCGCTGTTCTCCATGGGCCGCAAGCATCCGATTCTGAACAAGATTCGCGCCCATAAAGGGATCGACTATGCTGCACCTCGCGGCACACCGATCAAGGCAACTGGTGACGGCAAGGTGATTCTGGCCGGCCGCCGTGGCGGCTACGGCAATACCGTGATCATTCAGCATGGCGAGACTTACCGCACGCTGTATGGCCACATGCAGGGCTTTGCCAAAGGCATCCAGAACGGCAGCGTCGTCAAGCAGGGCCAGGTCATTGGCTATATTGGTACCACCGGCCTGTCGACAGGTCCGCATGTGCATTACGAGTTCCAGGTAAACGGCGTTCACGTCGACCCGCTGGGTCAGAAGCTGCCGATGGCAGATCCGATCGCCAAATCCGAAAAACAGCGGTTCATGCAGGAAAGCCAGCCATTGATGGCGCGCATGGACCAGGAAAAGGCCACCATGCTGGCCTCGAGTAAGCGCTGACTCATGACTTTATATGTAGGTGTAATGTCCGGAAGCAGTCTCGATGGACTCGACTTCGCGCTCGTAGAACAGGATGACCGGCCGCGTCTGCTCGGCACCCATTACATTCCCATGCCGGATGAACTGCGTGCCGAGCTGCTGGGCCTGTGCGCCAGCGGCCCGGACGAGCTGGCTCGCGCCGGCATCGCCGAGCAGAAGTGGGTGCACCTGGCCGCCCAAGGCGTCGCTGCCCTGCTCAAGCAGCAAAACGTGTCTGCCGGCGAGATCCGCGCCATCGGCAGTCATGGCCAGACCATCCGCCACGAGCCGGCCCGCGGCTTCACCGTGCAGATCGGCAACCCGGCGCTGCTGGCCGAGCTGACCGGCATCACCGTCGTCAGCGACTTCCGCAAGCGTGATATCGCTGCAGGCGGTCAGGGCGCGCCTTTGGTGCCCGCGTTCCATGAAGCGCTGTTCGACGACAACAAGGATTACCGTGCCGTTCTCAACGTCGGCGGCTTCAGCAACCTGAGCCTGATCGAGATCGACAAGCCGGTATCTGGCTTCGACTCCGGTCCGGGTAACGTGCTGCTCGATGCCTGGATTCAGGCACAGCGTGGCCTGAGTTACGATCGCGACGGTGCCTGGGGCGCCAGCGGCACGGTCAATCCCGACTTGCTGAAGTCGATGCTCAGTGACCAGTTCTTCCAGACCAAGGGTCCGAAGAGCACTGGCCGCGAAGTGTTCAACCTCGGCTGGGTGCAGCACCACATGTTCCAGTTGCCGACCCTGAAGCCTGAAGACGTGCAGGCCACGTTGCTGGAAGTGACTGCGCTGAGCATCACCGAGTCGCTGCAGTCGGCTCAGGCACAGACCAAGGAACTGCTGGTTTGCGGCGGCGGCGCCCATAACAAGGCACTGATGGCACGCCTGGCTACCCTGCTACCACAGACCAAGGTCTCCAGCACCGCGGAATTCGGTGTCGACCCTGACTGGGTTGAAGCGATGGCCTTTGCCTGGCTGGCGCATTGCGCACTGGAAAGCGTTCCGGCGAACCGTCCAAGCGTGACCGGCGCCAAAGGCCTGCGCGTACTGGGCGCCATTTACCCGGCCTGATCGCAAACGCCAGACAGCAAAACGCCGCGCATCAAGCGCGGCGTTTTTGTTTGCAGCCAGCGAATCAGATCGAGAACGACGATCCGCAACCACAGGTCGTGGCCGCATTCGGGTTCTTGATCACGAAGCGAGAACCTTCCAGACCTTCCTGGTAATCCACTTCGGCGCCTGCCAGATACTGGAAGCTCATTGGATCGACGACCAGGCTGACGCCCTCGCGCTCGACGACGGTATCGTCTTCGGCGACATCTTCATCGAAAGTAAAACCGTACTGAAAACCGGAACAGCCACCGCCCGTCACGAACACACGCAACTTGAGGCGATCATTGCCCTCTTCATCGACCAGGGTTTTCACTTTGTGGGCTGCGCCCTGCGTGAATTCCAGAGCCGTAGGAGTGAAGGATTCGACGCTCATGCTCAAAATCTCCCGGCGCTAAGCCGTCATAATGCGTAATGCCGCGCATTATCCGCTTCTCCTAGAAAACTGGTCAACTATTCTGCGAGCGGCGGCAAGCTTCAAGCGACAAGCTGTGAGCGAAATGCACGCGATCCGGCTTTCTCTTGAAGCCTGTTGCCTGGCGCTTGAAGCTGCCCTCAGGGCAGCATGCCGGCGTGGGACAGGCCCATGCGCTCATCCAGTTCGAACATGATGTTCATGTTTTGGACAGCCTGACCCGATGCGCCTTTGACCAGGTTGTCGATAACCGACAGCACGACCACCAGATCGCCATCCTGTGGACGGTGAACCGCAATACGGCAGACGTTGGCGCCGCGCACACTGCGAGTTTCCGGATGGCTGCCCGCTGGCATCACATCGACGAACGGCTCGTTGGCGTAGCGCTTCTCGAACAGCGCCTGCAGGTCCACCGACCGGTCGACCACGGTCGAATACAAGGTAGCGTGAATGCCGCGAATCATCGGCGTCAGGTGCGGCACGAACGTCAGACCGATATCGCTACCTGCCGCACGACGCAGACCCTGGCTGATTTCCGGCAGGTGACGGTGACCTTTGACGGCGTAGGCCTTGAAGCTTTCGCTGGTTTCGGCATACAGCGAACCAACGCTGGCACCACGACCGGCGCCGCTGATACCGGACTTGCAGTCGGCGATCAGGCGGGTCGGATCGGCCAGGCCAGCTTCCAGCAGCGGCAGGAAGCCCAGCTGGGTGGCGGTTGGATAGCAACCCGGTACAGCGATCAGGCGAGCGCCCTTGATCTTGTCGCGGTTGACTTCCGGCAGGCCGTAGACGGCTTCGTTCAGCAGCTCCGGTGCGCCATGTGGCTGGTTGTACCACTTGGCCCACTCGACCGGGTCCTGCAGACGGAAGTCTGCCGACAGGTCGATGACTTTGGTTCCGGCCGCCAGCAGTTCGCCGGCCAGCGCATGGGCGACGCCGTGTGGGGTCGCGAAGAAGACCACATCGCAGGCCCCCAGCACTTTCACGTCCGGCACACTGAACGCCAGGCCGTCGTAATGACCGCGCAGGTTCGGGTACATGTCGGCGACCGGCGTGCCAGCCTCCGAGCGGGAAGTGATTGCAGCCACCTCTGCCTGTGGATGCTGTGCCAGAAGACGCAGCAACTCGACGCCGGTGTAACCCGTACCACCGACGATACCGACCTTGACCATAACCTGCCCCTCAACGAAACCACTGGAAAGCCGCTGATGATATGAGCCAGACGCTTGCGTAACAACCGTGAACGTGACGTACGGGCGTGCGAGCCACTACTATTTGCGCCACCGTGATTCTGGAAAAACCAAAATGTACTTGTGGATAAAGGCACTGCACATCGTTTCCATCGTCTGCTGGTTCGCCGGCCTGTTCTACCTGCCCCGCCTGTTCGTCTACCACGCCATGAGCGAAGACAGCGTCAGCCGCGAGCGTTTCTGCACCATGGAGCGCAAGCTGTACCGCGGCATCATGGGGCCAGCAATGATCGCCACACTGGTGTTCGGCATCTGGCTGATTACACTCACTCCAGGATTTCTCCAGCAGGGCTGGCTCCATGCCAAGCTGACGCTGGTTGTACTGCTGATCGGCTATCACCACGTCTGCGGTGCGCAGGTCAAACGCTTCGCCCGCGGCGAAAACGGCCGCAGCCATGTGTTTTACCGCTGGTTCAACGAAATCCCTGTATTGATCCTGCTGGCTATCGTCATTCTGGTGGTCGTCAAACCGTTCTGACTTCAGCCGTGCGAGACGCAATTAACTCAAGACAAGGAAGCCGGGGATGGCCGAACACTTCAAGATCGTTTTCGAAGGGCAGCTACGGTTCGGGGTGGAGCTGGAAACTGCGCGCCTGAATCTGGCGCAGTTGTTCAAAAGCGATGTGTCCAACATTGACCGGCTGTTCACCGGCAAGCCGATGACCGTGAAGCGCGGCCTGACCCGTGACGACGCGCAGCGTTATCTCAAGGCACTCAACGATGCCGGCGTCGAGGCGCGTATCGAGCCCGAAGAACCGGTCAAGTTGAGCCTTGAGGAAATCAGCGAAACCAGACCGCAACCGGCCACCTTCGACCCGGCCTCTCCTTACGCACCGCCCCGCGCGACGCTGACCCATGACTGGCCCGCCGTCGGTGAACTCAATGTGTTTACCGTACAAGGGCGAATCGGACGCTTGCGCTATCTGGCCTGGAGCCTGGTCCTGGTGGCCGTGGCCATGGTCGTCGGCCTGCTGTGTGTCGGCGTCATGGGCGTGTCGCTGGTCGCCGGCGGATTGCTCGCCGCAATCGGCTTTGTCGCGCTGGTGGTGATCAGCATTCAGATCGGTGCACAGCGCCTGCATGACGCCGGCTGGTCGGCCTGGCTGCTGCTGCTCAATCTGGTGCCGGTGGTGGGCAGCTTCTTTCCGATCCTGATGATCGTGGTACCCGGGAACAGCGGGACAAATCAGTACGGCCCACCTCCACCTGCCAACGGCAAGGCGGTTAAACTGCTCGCCGCATTGTGGCTGGTATTTCTCGCCTTGGTGTTCGTCGGCGCCTTGATGGGCGGACTGGACGCCTTCCAGGAAGAAGTAGAAGCCACCACCAGCGAATACGAACAAGCCTTGCCCTACGACGATGACTCCGACGATGCCGCGCAACCTGCGGACCCGGCCGACTCATCCGACAGCGCCCAAGACCAATGACCGTCTGGTAGCAGGGACGCTGCCTCAATACCCGCAACACCCTCACTGGAGAATTGCATGACCCGTTACGCCCTGGTCACCGGCGCATCCAGCGGCCTTGGCCTGGCCCTGGCCGAAGCCCTCGCCCGCCGTGGCCGCAACCTGATTCTGGTGGCTCGCCACAGGGACATGCTGGAAAGCATCGCGCTGGAGTTCACTCAACGCTTCGGCGTGGAAGTGCTGTTCCGCGCCTGCGATCTGGGTGAGCCGTTGCGGCTGTCGGGTTTTCTGCTGGAGCTCGAAGAAGGCGAACGGCAGATCGACCTGCTGGTGAACTGTGCCGGTATCGGCAATGCCGGCTCGTTTCTCGCCCAGGAGTGGGCACAGGAACAGGACCTGCTCGACCTCAACGTACTGGCGCTGACGCGTCTGTGCCACACCGTCGGCAACCTGATGGCTGTGCAGGGTGGCGGGCAGATTCTCAATGTCGCGTCGACCATGGGCTTCCAGCCCGGCCCGTGGATGAGCACTTACGCAGCGAGCAAGGCCTTCGTGTTGCATTTGTCCGAAGGGCTGCGCGAAGAGTTGAAGAAAACCGGCGTGAAGATCTCCGTGCTCTGTCCCGGCCCGACCCGCACGGCATTTTTCCGCACCGCACAACTGAATGCCGACAAGTTCGTCCATGACAACAGCATGAGCCCCGAAGAGATCGCGCTCTATACCGTCCGCGCCCTCGACAAGAACCGCACGGTGATCATCCCCGGCTGGCGCAACCGCCTGTTGGTTCGCGTACCGCGCCTGGTCGGACGCTGGACGACACGCAAGCTCTGGGGCTCGATGCTGAAATCTCGGACATCGGTATAAGCCAACAAGCGACAAGAAACGGCTGGGCGTGCCCGACCACGCTCAGTACACTCGGGGCATTCCCCCCCTCGAAACGGAGAAACAAGGCAGTGGAAACTCTGTTCACCAAGATCATCAACCGGGAAATTCCGGCGAAGATCATCTATGAAGATGATCAAGTGCTGGCCTTCCACGACATCGCCCCCCAGGCGCCGGTGCATTTTCTGGTCATCCCGAAAAAGCCGATCGCAACCCTCAACGACGTGACCGAAGAGGACAAGGGGCTGCTGGGCCACATCCTGTTCACCGCTCAACGCCTGGCCAAAGAGCAAGGCTGCGAAGATGGCTTCCGCGTGGTCATGAACACCAATGAGAAAGGCGGCCAGACCGTTTATCACATTCACATGCACGTGCTGGGCAAGCGTCAGATGACCTGGCCGCCGGGCTGAGTCGTCATTTCAACGACTTGCACACCCGCCGACCGTCTATCACGCGCCTCGGCGGGTTGACGCAGCACAAGCCTCGTCACATTGATTGAGGTAGACT
This sequence comes from Pseudomonas sp. NPDC090208, assembly GCF_044746785.1. Lineage (NCBI taxonomy): Bacteria > Pseudomonadati > Pseudomonadota > Gammaproteobacteria > Pseudomonadales > Pseudomonadaceae > Pseudomonas > Pseudomonas sp. NPDC090208. The sequence goes on along the minus strand of NZ_JBIVCU010000026.1, from coordinate 68,678 downwards.
GGCCGCCGTGGATTTATCCGGAGGTGCCCATGGCTACCGAACGTCACTACTCCCCTATCGACCGATTCCTTCTGCAGGCCGATGCCGCCATGCGCACGCTGCTGCCTTCCAGCGCGCACGCTCACCGGCCGTCGCCAGCCATCGTCCAGCCCGAGACGAAGATGAGCGAAAGCGACACGAAACATGTCGCCGGCCTCATGCGTATCAACCACACCGGCGAAGTCTGTGCCCAGGCGCTGTATCAGGGTCAGGCCCTGACCGCCAAGCTGCCGCATGTGCGCAAGGCCATGGAACACGCCGCCGAAGAAGAAATCGATCATCTGGTCTGGTGCGAACAGCGCATCCGTCAACTCGGCAGCCACACCAGCGTGTTGAACCCGCTGTTTTACGGTATGTCGTTCGGCATTGGCGCCGTCGCCGGCCTGATCAGCGACAAGGTCAGCCTGGGTTTTGTCGCCGCCACCGAAGATCAGGTATGCAAGCACCTCAACGAACATCTGGAACAACTGCCGATCGAGGATGAAAAATCCCGGGCAATTCTTGAGCAGATGCGCGTGGATGAAGAGCAGCACGCCGACGGCGCCATCGAAGCCGGCGGTTTCCGCTTCCCGGCCCCGGTGAAGTTCGGCATGAGCATGCTGGCCAAGGTCATGACCAAGAGCACCTACCGCATCTGACGCTCAGCCGTTGAAGCAGTGTGGAGCGAATTCATTCGCTCCCACTGCCATCAGGCATGTGACCTGCCTGAAAAATCAGCCCAGCTCGATGATTTCGTAGTCGTGGGTGATTTCCACGCCCGCAGCGCCCAGCATGATCGACGCCGAGCAGTATTTCTCGGCCGACAGCTCGATGGCGCGCTTGACCTGGGCTTCTTTCAAGCCACGGCCTTTGACCACGAAGTGCAGGTGGATCTTGGTGAAGACTTTCGGGTCTTCAGTCGCGCGCTCGGCTTCCAGGAACGCCTCACAGCTTTCCACGGGCTGACGAGCCTTTTTGAGGATGCTGACGACGTCGAAGTTGCTGCAGCCGCCCAGACCGATCAGCACCATCTCCATAGGGCGTACGCCAAGGTTGCGACCGCCGCTTTCGGGCGGGCCATCCATCACCACCACGTGACCGCTGCCGGACTCGCCGAGGAACATGGCTTCCCCCGCCCATTGAATACGCGCTTTCATCCCCAGGACTCCACTGCTAGAAAAAAGGCGGCCAGCTTAGCACAGGGCCATGATGTCGCCGCGCCGACCGGAAATGCCGAAACGCGACAAAAATGTAGGAAATATCTGAAAAAATGGCGATTTGCCGCTGAAGAACTGTGTCAAATCGGAAATACTGCCGATACCTATAAGAATGCCTCAGGGCGCAGTTTTTTACGGGACATGCACATGGTTGCCTTGCCGCTTCCGAACAAGCTCAAAATCGCCGACAAACTTCTCCCCTACGCCCAGCGAAGGCGCTGCGCGGCCAAGAGCAACATCATCTGCGCAGGTGAACAATCCGAATCGCTGTTTCTGATCATCAAGGGCTCGGTGACGATCCTGATCGAGGACAACGAAGGCCGGGAGATGATCGTGGCCTACCTCAACAGCGGCGATTTCTTCGGCGAACTGGGCCTGTTTCAACCCAACAGCAGCGGCCCTCAGCGCAGCGCGTGGGTTCGCGCCAAGACCGAATGTGAGGTCGCCGAGATCACCTATGCCAAGTTCCGCGAACTGAGCCAGAACGACCCGGAGCTGATGTACGCCATTGGCGGGCAGATGGCCGAGCGTCTGCGCAACACCACGCGCAAAGTCGGCGATCTGGCCTTTCTCGACGTCACCGGTCGCGTTGCCCGCAGCCTGCTGGACCTGTGCAAGCAGCCCGACGCGATGACCCATCCCGACGGCATGCAGATCAAGGTCACCCGCCAGGAGATCGGTCGCATCGTCGGTTGTTCGCGGGAAATGGTCGGACGCGTGCTCAAGTCGCTGGAAGAACAGAAGCTGATTCACGTGCGCGGCAAGACCATGGTGGTCTTCGGCACGCGCTGACGCCGGCTGCGATTACAGCCGGGCGATCATGTCGGCGTAACGCTCACCGAGGCGCGCCAGAAAATCCGGCGCTTCGAACAATTCATGCAGAGCGATGTGGCTGTCGGCGCGGCAGCGCTGCTCCAGTTCGCACATTTCGTTGAAACGGTTCACGGCGTTGACCATCTCGAACCGTTCGTTATCCAGCAGCATGGCACCGTGGGCCAGCACCACCGGACGCTTGCCGCCCTGACTCTGGCGCCAGCGCTGGGCCGTGCCGACCATCTTGCGGCCATCCAGGTTGACGTTGTAGCGCCCGTCGCAGAAAGCGCCTTCGACTTCACCGAGGCTGGCAGCGCCGCCGAGTTCGACCAGTGTGTCCAGCATGGGCTGGCACAGACGCAGATAGGCTTTTTCGATGCGGTCGCGGTCGTGATCGGAAGCGGGCTGAACGTAGACCAGTGCGACATTGACCGTGGCCGACGACTGCGGCACCGGCTCACCGCCGCTTTCGCGCAGCAGCACCGGCCAACCGAGGTCGTTCAGGGTTTCACTGGCTTCGGTAAAGCCACCCAGGCGACTGAGGCGACGAGGCATGACCAGCGCATGGTCGTTGGGACGCCAGAACAACAAGCCGTGATCGGCATCGCCGGCACAGATCGATGCCAGTAGATCCTGTTCGGCCTGAAGGCCGGCTTCCACGCAGATATCCAGAACTTGAGCGGTCACGCTGACTCCTCAACGCCGAGAATCGTTGTGTTGATGGTTATGGCACGATCCTGCAGATGTTGCGATTACCTGTAGGCGCTGGCTCGTCCTGCGACCTGCCGGAAACCGGCAGCAAACCCGACACTGCGGTGTGCCGGGCAGATCGTGTTCGCTGATCTTACGACTGCTGCGCAGCCGGTCGCGGGACAAACCACACTCCTACAGGGTGAATCAATCCAGCGTATTGGTCTTGATCGCCGTGCCCTTCTCCGGGAAGAACAGCCGCTGCAGTTCCACGCCAGGTTGCTCGGCGCGCATGAAGGCTTCGCCGACCAGGAAAGAATAGACCTCGTTGATCTCCATCAGCTCGACATCGGCACGGTTGAGGATGCCGCTTTCGGTGATCACCAGGCGATCACGCGGAATGCGTGGCAGCAGGTCCAGCGTGGTTTCCAGGCTGACATCGAAGGTGTGCAGGTTGCGGTTGTTGATGCCGACCAGAGGTGTGTCGAGGGTTTTCAGCGCACGTTCCAGCTCGTCGCCGTCGTGCACTTCGACCAGCACGTCGAGACCGACACCTTTGGCGACGGAGGCCAGTTCGGCCATCTTCACGTCGTCCAGCGCCGACACGATCAGCAGGATGCAGTCAGCACCCAGGGCGCGGGCTTCGACCACCTGATACGGATCGATCATGAAATCCTTGCGGATCACCGGCAGTGCACAGGCCGCGCGCGCTTCCTTGAGGTAGGCGTCAGCGCCCTGGAAGAAGTCGATATCGGTGAGCACCGACAGGCAGGTTGCGCCGCCAGCTTCATAGCTCTTGGCAATTTCCGCCGGCTGGAAGTTTTCGCGAATCACGCCCTTGCTCGGCGACGCCTTCTTGATTTCGGCAATCACCGCCGGCTGCTTGCGCTTGGCCTGCTCGATCAGCGCGCGGGCAAAGCCACGTGGCGCGTCGACGCTGGACACCAGCGTTTCCAGCTCCGACAGGCTGACGCTGGCGCGGCGTGCCGCAACCTCTTCGGCCTTACGGGCGAGAATCTTCTCCAGTACCGTCGGCACACTCATCCTTCATTCTCCTGTTTGAATACCGCAGTGAAGGCGCCCAACTCCTCCAGTTTTTCCCGGGCAAGGCCAGTGTGCAGCGCATCATGGGCCAGTTCCACGCCTTCTTTCAGCGACGAAGCGTGGTCCGCGGCATACAGCGCGGCACCGGCATTGAGCACGATCATTTCGGCGGCTTTCTGGCCGTTTTCGGTCTTGCGCCGTCCCAGCGCGTCACGAATCAGCTCCAGCGACTGCGCCGGGCTATCGACCACCAGGCCGTACAGGCTCTGGCTCTTGATGCCCAGATCTTCCGGCTGCACCCAGTATTCGCTGATCTCGCCATTCTTCAATTCGGCGACGTAGGTCGGCGCGGCGAGGCTGAACTCGTCCAGACCGTCCTGAGAATGCACCACCAGCACGTGCTTGCTGCCCAGACGCAGCAGCACTTCGGCCAGCGGACGGCACAGGGCCTGATTGAACACACCGACCACCTGGTGTTTGACACCAGCCGGGTTGGTCAGCGGGCCGAGCATATTGAACAGCGTGCGCAGACCCAGCTCTTTACGCGGGCCAGCGGCATGTTTCATGGCGCCATGGTGAGTCTGGGCGAACATGAAACCGATGCCGACGCTGTCGATGCAACGGGCGACCTGCACCGGCGTCAGGTTCAGGTAGACGCCGGCGGCTTCCAGCAGGTCGGCACTGCCGCTCTTGCCCGACACCGCACGGTTGCCGTGCTTGGCGACCGTGCAACCGGCCGCCGCGATGACGAAAGATGCCGCCGTGGACACGTTGAAGATGTTCGCGCCGTCACCGCCGGTGCCGACGATGTCGACCACGCCGTCGAGGGTCTTGAGTTCGACCTTGTCCGCCAGCTCACGCATGACCGACACCGCGCCGACGATTTCGTCGATGCTCTCACTCTTCATGCGCATGGCCATGAGGAACGCACCGATCTGCGCCTGAGTGCACTGGCCGGTCATGATCTCGCGCACGACGTCGCGCATTTCTTCGGTGCTCAGGTCCAGTTGGTTCACAACCCGGCCCAGCGCCGTCTTGATATCCATTGCCATAACGAAGTGTCCTTAAGCCTGACGAGTGCCGCCGGTCTGTTTGAGGAAGTTGGCGAACAGCTCATGGCCCTGCTCGGAAAGAATCGACTCAGGGTGGAACTGCACCCCCTCGACATTCAGTGTCTTGTGGCGCACGCCCATAATCTCGTCCACAGAACCGTCTTCCAATTGGGTCCATGCGGTCACTTCCAGGCAATCCGGCAGGGTTTCGCGCTTGACCACCAGCGAGTGGTAGCGGGTCACGGTCAACGGGTGTTTGAGGCCGGCGAAAACGCCCTTGTCTTCGTGGGCCAGGTCGCTGGTCTTGCCGTGCATGACCTGACGGGCACGCACCACATCGCCACCGAATGCCTGGCCGATGGACTGATGGCCCAGGCACACGCCCAACACCGGCACCTTGCCGGCAAAGTGCTTGATCACGTCGATGGAAACGCCCGCCTCGTTCGGCGTGCACGGGCCCGGCGAAACCACGATGCGCTCGGGGTTCAGGGCTTCGATTTCGGCAACGGTCATTTCGTCGTTGCGGATCACTTTAACGTCGGCGCCCAGCTCGCCCAGGTACTGCACGACGTTATAGGTAAAGGAGTCGTAGTTATCGATCATCAGCAGCATGATGTGCTTAACCTCTTGAATTCACTGACTTTGCGTTGCCTAAGGCGCGACGATCATGCGGATGCCAGGGGTTCGGTCGGTGCTGAACGCTCGACTGACGGCACGGGTCGCGGTTTGCAGGCAGGGATGACGGCGCCGGTTCAACCGGCAGAGAGAAGAGTCAGGCGCGCCAACGCCAGCGGGCGTGGGCCTTGATAACGCGCATCAAGAGTTTGCTGACAGTCGTCACGGGAGGGGTCTCGTCTAAACGTTTCGGGACATTAGCGTACCGAGTCACACGGTGCAATATCATTCTACGATAGAAAAATACATGTGGATGCAATCAGAATCATGTGTTCCGGCCGGATCAGACCGACGTATCACCACGGGTTGTAAGCGCCGTCACGCGGCCGTGTAGGAGCTGGCTTGTCCTGCGACCGGCGACGGAGTCGTCGTAAACCCGGTAAACGCGGAGTGACAGACAAACCGCATCCGCAGATTTCACGACGGCTTCCCCGCCGCTCGCAGGGCAAGCCAGCTCCTACAAGGGGCGCGACAGGTGGGAAATACGCTGGCGCAGGCGCGGCATCACGAAATCCAGAAAGGCACGCAGCTTGATCGGCAACGGCGTCTGCCCCTTGTGTACCAGGCTCACCGGCAGAGCCGCCGACTCGAACGACTCCAGCACCACACGCAACTGATCTTGCGCCACGGCATCCGCGACCTGATAGGACAGCACCCGGATCAGCCCGGCATCCAGTGTCGCCGCCGTGATTGCAGCTTCTGCAGTATTGAGCGTCAACCGTGAATGAACCGGCACCGACACCGCCGACTTGCCCTCCCCGAATACCCAGGCCCGCTTGGACGCCAGCACTTCGAAGGTGATGCAGTCATGTCCGGCCAGCTCGTTGGGCGTTTCCGGTACGCCGCGCCGGGACAGGTAAGCCGGGCTGGCGCATACGACCCGACGCACCTTGCCCACTTCGCTGGCGACCAGTGTGCTGTCGGGCAACTCGCCGATACGTACCGCGACATCGCCATGCTCTTCCATCAGATGCACGACGCGGTCTGTGAGCATCAGACTGACATTGATCTGCGGGTATTGCGCAAGAAACTCCGCCACCACCGGCACCACATGCAGGCGCCCGAACACCACGGGCGCGGTGACCACCAACTCCCCCTTCGGCTCGGCGAACTCCCCCGTCGCCGCACGCTCGGCCTCACCGACATCTTCCAGAATGCGTCGGCAGGCAGCGACGTAAGAACTGCCAGCTTCGGTCAGCGCCAACTGCCGCGTGGTGCGATGCAACAGGCGGGTTTTCAGGTGCGCCTCCAATTCCGCCACCTTGCGGCTGACCGTGGCCAGTGGAATGCCGAGACGTCGCGCGGCAGCGGACAGACTGCCCTCATCGGCAACGGTGACCAGGATGGACATGGACTCCAGCCTATTCATGAAACTCTCTCGAATATTGGAAGGATGATTCCCGATCTTAGGGAATTCTCTTCATAAATACGACTGCGTAAGGTGAACGTAACCCCCGGTCCATGGCACCCCGCCATACAACCGAACAACTTCACCTCATAGGAGGGTGCCATGAGCGGCCTGCCTGATACGTCCAACAGCCCCGCGATAGCGTCGCGCGGCAAGATCGTCATGATGGCGATCATCGCCGGCGCGGTGATCACCAACCTTTATTGCGTCCAGCCGATCCTGCCGCTGATTGCCGCCAGCCTGGAGATCGACCAGACCACGGTCGACATCGTCGCCGGCATGGCATTGCTCGGTTTCGCTTTCGGCCTGGCGTTGCTGCTGCCGCTGGGCGACCGTTTTGACCGACGCAAACTGGTGCTCGGGCAGATCGTCGTGGCTATCGTTTTCGCGCTGGCAGCCGCTGCATCGCCCAGTGTCTGGACGTTGATCGCTGCGTCTTTCGGCTTGGGGATGGTCGCCTGCGTACCACAGCAGTTGGTGCCGTTCGCCGCCGTGATGTCGCTGCCCAGCGAACGTGGGCGGTCGGTCGGTACCGTGGTCAGCGGCATCATGGTCGGCATCCTGCTGGGCCGCACCCTCGCCGGGGTCGTCGGTGCGGCGTATGGCTGGCGCACGGTGTACGTCGTCGAAGCGGCATTCATGGTTCCGGTGTTCATCGCCGCTGCCTCGCTGCTGCCCAAGGGTGTGCCGAGCACCCAGCTGTCCTACGGCAAATTGCTGGCGTCGTTGTGGCCGCTGGTGCGCGACAACAAGCCGATCCGTGAGTCGATGATCATCCAGGCATTGTTGTGGAGTTGCTTCAACGCATTCTGGGTCAACCTTGCCGTGCTGCTGAGCGATGGTCCGCTGCATCTGGGCAGTGGCTGGGCCGGCGCTTTTGGCTTGATCGGCGCTGCCGGCGCCTTCGCCGCCTCGACAGCCGGTCGAGGCTCCGACAAGTTCGGCACCCGTGCGGTGATCGCTGCCAGCATCGGCATCGTGCTGCTGTCCTACCTGCTGCTGGCCGGTGCCGGGTCGTCGTTGATCTGGTTGGTCCTGGGCGTGATCGTGCTCGACATTGGCGTGCAGGCCGGTCTGGTCTCCAATCAGGCCCGCGCCTTTGCCGTCGATCCAAAAGCCCAGGGCAGGATCAACAGCCTGTACATGACCGGTACATTCTTTGGCGGTGCGGTGGGTACGGTCATCAGCGGCTGGCTGATGGCGCGGTTCGGCTGGTCGGGGGTGGTGCTGTTCTGTCTGGGTCTGTGCCTGCTGGCCGCCTTGCTGCACTGGCTCGGCAACCCGCGTCAGGCGCAACAACGGCTGAGTCCGGGTGCCTGACAGCCGACAGAATCGGCAGCTCAATAAAAAGCGGGCACTGCATGCAGTGCCCGTCTTTTCGTTTACGGTGACTCAGAGGGCTGGCAGCGCCGGGAAGTCAATGGTGGTGTCGTTGATGCGGTTGAACAGGTTGGTGAACATGATCACCGAAATCGCCAGGCTGATCTCAGCCAGTTGCGCATCGGTATAACCAGCAGCCTTGATCGCGGCGAATTGCGCGTCGGTCAGGGTACCGCGAGTGGTCACCAGAACGTTGACGAAGCTGATCAGCGCATCACGCTTCGCATCGCCAGTGCTGCGGCCGGCGCGGATGTTCTGCAGGACTTCGACGCTCAGGCCGGTCATCTTGCCGATCATGAAATGCGCGGTTTCGCAGTAGTCGCAACCGGTCAGGTTGCTGACCAGCAGTTTGATGACTTCCTGATCCTGCTTGCTCAGCGAGCCAGCAGCCAGCGCGCCGTCAGCACCCAGTACGGCGCCGAGGCCAGCCGGGTTCAGTGCGCCGAGCGCAGCGTAGGTGTTAGGGACGGCGCCAACGGCTTTCTTGATGTTGGCGTACAGTTCGGCGGTAGCGCCGGTGGCAGTGCTGACAGCTGGGACTTGAATGCGGCTCATGGTGTTGACTCCTGATTGAAGCGTTGGTGTGTGTGCCGCTACTTTAAGAAAGGGCAACAATACCCGTAAGCTCGCAAACAATCAAAAACAACCTCATTCGTCTCATCATGAATGACTAGTGATTCAGGCTTGTCGCCGCACAGTGGCGCGAACATCAGGTTTGACGGGCATAAAAAAACGGCGCCGAGGGCGCCGTTTGTTTGAGAGACCAGCCGGATCAGGCGTCCGGGGTCTGCTCGGCCAGCGCCACCGCGCGGAACATCGCACGGCGTTTGTTCAGGGTCTCTTCCCATTCCAGCGCCGGCACCGAATCGGCAACGATGCCGCCACCGGCCTGAACGTGCAGTTCGCCGTCCTTGATCACCGCCGTGCGGATGGCAATGGCAGTGTCCATGTTGCCGTTCCACGCCAGGTAACCGACTGCACCGCCGTAGACGCCACGCTTGACCGGCTCCAGCTCGTCGATGATTTCCATCGCGCGGATCTTCGGCGCGCCGGACAGCGTGCCCGCCGGCAGGATCGCCCGCAGGGCGTCCATCGCCGTCAGCCCGCTTTTCAGCTCGCCGGTGACGTTGGAGACGATGTGCATCACGTTGGAGTAGCGCTCGATGACCATTTTCTCGGTCAGCTTCACCGAACCGATCTCCGAAACTCGGCCAGTGTCGTTACGGCCCAGGTCGATGAGCATCAGGTGCTCGGCGATTTCCTTGTCGTCGGAGAGCAGGTCCACTTCCAGCGCATGGTCGGCTTCCTCGGTGGCGCCGCGTGGGCGGGTGCCGGCAATCGGGCGCACGGTGATCAGGTTGTCTTCGACCCGCACCAGCACTTCCGGCGAACTGCCGACGACGTGGAAGTCGCCGAAGTTGAAGAAGTACATGTACGGCGTCGGGTTGAAGCAGCGCAGCGCGCGGTACAGGTCGATCGGCGCGGCCTTGAAGTCGATGGACATGCGCTGCGACGGCACCACCTGCATGCAGTCGCCCGCCAGGATGTATTCCTTGATGGTGTCGACGGCTTTTTCGTAGTCGTGCTGGGTGAAGCTGGAGCGGAACACCGGATCGGCGGCCTGCGGACGGGTCAGGTCCAGACCGCGACGCGGGGTGATCGGCTGACGCAGTTTTTCCATCAACTGCTCCAGACGCGCCCGGCCATTTTCAAAGGCTTCTGGCTGGGCCGGATCGGCCAGCACGATGGCGTGCATTTTGCCGGCCAGGTTGTCGAACACCACCACGGCATCAGACACCATCAGCAGGATGTCCGGCACGCCCAGTGGATCGGGGTTCGGGCACACGCCCAGACGCGGCTCGACATAACGCACGCAGTCGTAACCGAAATAACCGACCAGACCGCCGTTGAAGCGCGGCAGACCGGCGATGGTCGGCACGTTGTAGCGCGCCTTGAAGGTTTCGACGAAGGCCAGCGGATCTTCCACCTCGGCACGTTCGGTCTCGACGCCATCGGTGCTCACGCTGATGGTGTGGCCGTAGACGCGCAGCACGGTGCGGCACGGCAGGCCGATGATCGAGTACCGGCCCCACTTCTCGCCGCCCTGCACCGACTCCAGCAGATAGGAGTTCGGCTCATCGGCCAGTTTCAGGTAGATCGACAGCGGGGTATCGAAGTCGGCCAGGGTTTCGTGGGCCAACGGAATGCGGTTGTAGCCTTCAGCGGCCAAACGCAGGAATTCTTCACGGATCATGATCAGCCTCGTGGTCTGAGGGAAAAACGGTCAGGTATGCAAACGCGCCGGAGGACCGGCCAGATTCAAGTCAGGCGCGCCAACGCCAACGGGCCAGGGCCTTGATGACTTTCATCCAGAGTTTGCGAGTGACCACCACGATGGATTCTCTAAAGGAGGGGGCTTTGACGTTGGGCAACGTTATCTCAGCCTCCTGCTCCAGGCAACAAAAAGCAGAGCAACCCGGAATCAGCTTGCGCAAATCATCGATGACCAGCGCCGGCGATTCCTCGGCAATCGGTCGACCGTGGTTGTAGCCATAACTCATTGCCACACAGGCAACGCCAGCAGCCCTGGCCGCCAGCACGTCGTTGCGCGAGTCGCCCACGAACAGCGATTGCGACCCCGGAATGCCCGACATTTTCATGACGAAGAACAGCGCCGCCGGATCGGGCTTCTGTTGTGGCAGGGTGTCGCCGCCGACGATCCAGCGGAAGAAGCGGCCCAGCTTCATTTCATCCAGCAGCGGCGCGACGAAGCGCTCCGGCTTGTTGGTGATCAGGGCCATTTCCACGCCGTTCTTCTGCAGCCACTTGAGCGTCTCACGCACGCCGGGATAGACCACGGTCAGCGCGTGGTTGTCGCCATAGGCTTCCATGAAAATCGCCAGCGCTTCTTCGGTCGATGCCTCGTCGACCGACGCGTGATCCATGTCATTGGCCAGCGCGCGGCGCACCAGCACGCGCACGCCGTTGCCGATCCAGTCACGCACCCGCTCGATACCGGCCGGCGCGCGGCCGAGCTGAATCAGCGTCTTGTCCACAGCTGCAGCCAGGTCCGGCACCGAGTCGACCAGCGTGCCGTCGAGATCGAACATGATCAACTTGGGCAGGCGACCCGGGAACAGCTGTTCAAAGCCGCTCATTAGCAGGCCAACGCCAGTTCTGCACGCATTTTTTCAATGACCTCTTTGTAGTCCGGCGCATTGAAGATAGCCGAGCCTGCAACAAAGGTGTCGGCGCCGGCAGCGGCGATTTCACGGATATTGTTGACGTTGACGCCGCCGTCGATTTCCAGGCGGATGTCACGGCCGGACGCATCGATCAGCGCACGGGCTTCGCGCAGCTTGTTAAGCGTGCCGGGGATGAACTTCTGCCCACCGAAGCCCGGGTTGACGCTCATGAGCAGGATCATGTCGACCTTGTCCATGACGTATTCCAGCAGGTTCAGCGGCGTGGCCGGGTTGAACACCAGACCGGATTTGCAGCCCGCTTCGCGGATCAGCTGCAGGGAGCGGTCGACGTGCTGGGAAGCTTCCGGGTGGAAGGTGATATAGGTGGCACCGGCCTCGACGAAGTCGCCGATGATGCGATCCACCGGGCTGACCATCAGGTGCACGTCGATCGGTGCAGTGATGCCGTACTTGCGCAGTGCCGAGCAGACCATCGGGCCGATGGTCAGGTTGGGCACGTAGTGGTTGTCCATGACGTCGAAGTGGACGATGTCGGCGCCAGCGGCCAGAACATTGTCGACTTCCTGACCCAGGCGGGCGAAATCGGCGGACAGAATCGACGGAGCAATAGCGAAGGGCTGCATGACGCACCTTTTTTGAGCGAAATCACGGTGGCGCGCATTGTACTCCAAGCCGTTCGAGCGTGGGTTGGATGGCAGATGAATGCGTGCACGTAGCAAAAACGCACCTTGTGGGAGGGAGCCCTGCTCGCGAAAGCGTCCGGTCTCAGCACCGTGTCGAATGCAATGACGCGTTCGCGAGCAGGGCTCCCTCCCACAAAAACGATGTTCACACAGGCTGAATGATCAATCCGCCAGCGCTTCTTCCTTCACACGCTCGGTCTTGGCGGCTGGCGCTGCATCCACTGCTTTCACGTCCTTGGCAAAGGTGCCATCCACTTCGCCCTTGAAGAAGTTGCGGCCGTAGATCAGCAGGCACAGCACCACGCCGATACCGAACGCCCAGCTGGCGCCCTTGATCGCCAGCACCGCGCCGATCACCCCGGCGATACCGAGGTCACGCTGGCTGCGCGCTTCAAGAATACCCAGACGCACACTCACATAGCCCTGAATCAACAAGGTCAGCGACAGCGCCACACCAAGGATCGGCTGCACCAGGGTCACCACCGGCAACAGCAACAGGCCGGTGTTGGTGCCCCAGCGGAACGAGCCGACGCCGCCGATGATCGATTGCATGGCCTTCGGTCCGCCCTTGAAGCGTTCGATGACTACCACCAGCATCGCCGCCCATTTCGGACCGCACATGGCGACGTCCGGGCCGAAGATGCTCATGAAGGCATTGCGCGCGCCAAAGATCAGGTGGGCGCGGTCCGGGTTGTAGTCGACGACCTCATCGGTACGTACGGTTTCCGCTTCGTCCAGCAGCGATTTCGCACTCAGCACGTCGCCAAACACGATGATGTACACCGCCAGCATGGTTGGCAGCGCCGAGAGGAACATCGACAGCGGCGGCATGCCCAGACCGAACACGGTGTAGTTGTTCCACAGCCCGGCGAAGTCCGGCTTGCTGATGCCCCACTGGATGGTCGGCCACGGCGCTTCGCCGAACAGCGGCGCGATCACCACCGCCAGCAGAATGATCGGCAGGATGCCGAGCTTGGCGAAGTTCCACCAGAAACGATTGCGCTGTTTCAGCTCGTTGAAGTGCTGGGAGAAGATCAGATAGAAGGCGATGCCCACCGCGATGGAGATGGTCCACGGCAGCACGTTGAATTTGCCACCCACCTGAAACACCGCGATCACCGCACTCAGACCGGCGCCGACGATGATCCCCGACTTGATCGCCGGCGGCACGTATTCGACCACTTTCTTCGCCATACCGGTCGCCCCGAGGGCAATGGAGAACACCCCCAGCATCAACTGGAAGGCAATCAAGGCGTGGACACGCTCCGGGCCCACGGGGAATTGTGCGCAATAGGCCATCAGCAGCGGCACCGCCGGGGTGATCCAGCCCGGTACGGTCGGGTCGCCCAGCAGATGGTGAGTGAGGTACAGCAGGCCGTTGAGCATCACCACCGCCAGCGCCACCTCGAACGGCATGCCCAGCAGTTCGATCATCAGCGGGATGGCCGCCAGGTCCACCGCACACATCAGCAGGCCTTGCAGGTAATCCGGCATTTCGAATTTGTAGTGAATGAACGGCAACCGCACCTTGAACGGACCGAGCGGGATGTACGGGCTTTCGCTCCGCTGTTGGGGAGTGTGGGACATGGTGTTTACCTGTTTTATTGGTCTTATTTCTTGGTCTTGTCGCGGCATGCGCCCGGACCGCAGGACCGGGCGTCGTGTTTCGGAATCAGTAGGCGGCGCGGTAGATCTTCTCGATGTCGGCAGCGGTCAGCTTGCGCGGGTTGTTGCGCATCAGGCGTTCGATCTTGCTGGCCTCCTCGGCCATCGCCGGGATCGCGTCTTCCGGCACATTGAAGCTGCGCATGCCGGTCGGAATGTCCACGGCTGCGCACAGCTCGGCCATGGCCTTGACCGCCAGATCGGCCGCGTCCTTGTCGCTCAGGTCAGCGACGCGCACGCCCATGGCTTCGGCGATATCGCGGAAGCGCTCGACGCAGGCCATCTTGTTCCACTCCATCACGTAGGGCAGCAGCAAGGCATTGCTGACGCCGTGGGCGATGTTGAAGCGCCCGCCCAGCGGATAGGCCAGCGCGTGGACCGCACCGACACCAGCGTTGCCGAACGACATGCCGGCCATCAGGCTGGCGGTGGCCATGTCTTCGCGGGCCTGCAGGTTGGAGGGGTTGGCATAGGCCTTGGGCAAGGCCTTGGCGATCAGCTTGATCGCGCCGAGGGCAATGGCGTCGGTGATCGGCGAGGCATTGACCGACAGGTACGACTCGACCGCATGCACCAGCGCATCGACGCCACTGGCGGCGGTCACACTGCGCGGACAGGTCAGGGTCATCACCGGGCTGACCAGCGCCACGTCAGGCAGCAGATAATCGCTGACGATGCCCTTCTTCAGCTGCGCTTGCTTGTCGGAGAAGATCGCCACATTGGTCACTTCCGAACCGGTGCCGGCCGTGGTCGGAATGGCAATCAGCGCCGGGCCTTTGCGCTTGACCTGATCGACACCGAACAGCTCGGCCAGCGGACCTTCATGGCCGGCGAACGCGGCAACACCCTTGGCGATGTCGATGGCACTGCCGCCACCCAGGCCGATCAGGCCGTCATGGCCGCCTTCGCGGTAGGCACGGGTGCAGTCCTCGACGATGGCGATTTCCGGCTCGGGTTTGACCTGATCGAAAATGCCGTAGCGACGGCCGCCCAGTTGCGCCAGCGCCAGGTCAACGGTGCCGGACTTGACCAGAATGGCGTCGGTGACAATCAGCGGGTTATGGACATTGAGGCGGGTCAGTTCGGCCGACAGCTGCTCGATGGCGGCCTGACCGGTGATGAGTTTGTTGGCGATTTTGAATGCAGAGATGCTCATCGGCTCGTCCTGTGTGCATTGTTTTAGTGGAAGACGTGCCGGATGAGATAGCGAAAGCTGTGCCAACGGGCGCAAAGCCTTGTGCCAGAAGGGTTTGCGTTAATCACGCAGGGTTTTGAGGGCTTTTGACCGGTCAGTCTTGATCAGGTTTCTGATCGATTTACCGGCGACTGATTGAAATCCTGATCAGAACGTTCCCAGCGTTTCATCTTCTGCACCACCGTCGCCTGACTCACGCCGAGCGCCTTGGCCGCCTGACGGGTGGTCTTGTGTACGCGCAGCGCCGCACGGATCGCCGAGCGCTCGGCGTTCTCCAGCACCTTGCGCAGCGGCAGACGGCTGTCGTCGATGTTGGCCGGGTCGAGATTGAGGATCTCCTCCGGCAGATCCAGCGCCTCCACGGTGCCGCTCTGGTTGGTCACCACCAGCCGCTCGACGATGTTGATCAGTTCGCGGATGTTGCCGGGCCAGGCGTATTCGCACATCAGGTCCAGCGCTTCGAGACTCCACTGCACCTGACGCTGATAGCGAGTGTTAAAGCTGTCGAGGTAGTAATGCAGCAGCGGCGGGATTTCCTCGCTGCGTTCGCGCAGCGCCGGAATGCTGATCGGCACTACGTTGAGTCGGTAATAGAGGTCGGCGCGGAATTTTCCTTCGGCCACCCGCTGCTTCAGGTCATGGTGGGTGGCGCTGATGATGCGCACGTCGACTTCCTTGAGCTCCAGGCCACCGACCGGGATGAAGCGGTTTTCTTCGATGACCTTGAGCAGCTTCACCTGCACCGGCAGCGGCAAGTCACCGATCTCGTCGAGAAACAAAGTGCCGTGATGGGCCAGCTCCAGCAGGCCGCGCTTGCCTTTCGGCCCAGCGCCGGTAAACGCGCCTGGGGCATAGCCGAACAGCTCGGCTTCGATCAGGTTCTCAGGCAGCGCCCCGCAGTTCAGCGCCAGAAACGGTTCGCTGGCACGTGGGCTGGCATTGTGGATGAACTGCGCGACCAGGGTCTTGCCGACGCCGGTCTCCCCCTGCAGCAGCACTTTGACCGGACTGCTGGCGACCTGCCGGGCCAGAGCGAAGACCCGCCCGGAAACTTCCTGATCGGCCATCAGTGGTGAATGCAACAGGCTGTCGCGTTCCCCGGCGTGCAGGCGGGCGGTGCTCTGGCGCAGTTGCTTGAGTTGTTGCAGCTCGTCGCGCTCGTGCTTCATGCGCAGCAACTCGGTCATGTCGCGCACGGTGCTGACGATGTAAGAAATGCGGTGATCGACGTCGAAGATCGGCGTGGCGCTGACCAGCAATTTCTTGCCTTGGCTGAGGCTCTGCATCACCGACACCGGGCGGCCTTCCTGCAACACGCGCAAGGACGCCGACTGCGAGATCACCCCGGCCTTGACCAGCTCCTGCATGGAACGGCCGATCAACTCGGCGGCGCTCAGACCGGTCAGCCGCTCATAGGCGTGGTTGACCTTGAGCGTCGTGCCCTGGCCATCGGTGATGTACACGCCATCATGCAAAGCGTTGAGCAGTTCTTCGAAACTGGCGTCGTTGACGTTCACCGAGGGGCTCCGTGGCGGGATCAGGAGCGGTGAAGTTTAAACGGTGGTCGCACGGTGCACACGATTCTGTAGGAGCCGGCTTGCTGGCGAACCAGACGACGCGGCGTATCTGACACACAGCTTTCTCCAGCAGGAGTGAGCTTGCTCGCGATAGCGGTGTATCAGGCAACGGATTCGTTGCAGACATTGCCCGATCGCGAGCAAGCTCACTCCTACAAAGAGCGCGTGCAGCCATGAAAACGCGCTTAAAGCTGATTACTCCGCCGCAGTACGCAGCTTCTCACTGCGCCCACGCAGCCATTCCAGCGCCAGCAGCAGCACCACCGAGAAGCCGATCAGCAGGGTCGCGGCGGCGGCGATGGTCGGGCTGAGGTTTTCGCGGATGCCGCTGAACATCTGCCGTGGCAGGGTCGCTTGTTCAGGGCCGGCGAGGAACAGGGTCACCACCACTTCGTCGAACGAGGTGGCGAAGGCGAACAGCGCACCGGAAATCACCCCCGGCGCAATCAGCGGCAAGGTCACCCGGCGGAACGCGGTCACCGGCGAAGCACCGAGGCTGGCCGCCGCACGCACCAGGTTGTAATTGAAGCCCTGCAGGGTCGCCGACACGGTGATGATCACGAACGGCACACCCAGCACCGCATGCACCAGGATCAGCGAGGTGTAGCTGTTGCCCAGACCCAGCGGGGCGAAGAACAGGTAACTCGCCACACCGACGATCACCACCGGCACCACCATCGGCGAGATCACCAGCGCCATCACCAGCGACTTGCCGGGGAAGTTGCTGCGGGTCAGGCCGATGGCCGCCAGCGTGCCGAACACCATCGCCAGTAAGGTGGCTGCCGGGGCGACGATCAGGCTGTTTTTCAGCGAACGCATCCACTCGGCCGAGCCGAAGAAGTCCTGATACCAGTGCAGCGAGAAGCCCTGCAGCGGGTAGACCAGAAAGCTGCCGGAGTTGAACGACAGCGGCACGATGACTAGCACCGGCAACACGAGGAACAGCAGGATCAGCCCGCACAGAATGCGCAGGGTGTAATACCAGACCCGTTCTGCGGGCGAGGAATAAGGGCTCAACATGATCAGTCTCCTCAGCTCAGACGCAGGCGGCTGGCGCCGACCAGCCAGCTATAGGCCAGGTACAGCACGACGGTGGCCAGCAACAGCAGGCCGCCCAGCGCGGTGGCCATGCCCCAGTTGATGCTGGTGTTGGTGTAGAAGGCCACGAAGTAACTGACCATCTGATCGTTCGGGCTGCCGAGCAGCGCCGGGGTGATGTAGTAGCCAATGGCGAGGATGAACACCAGCAGGCAACCGGCGCCGACACCGGCGTAGGTCTGCGGGAAATACACCCGCCAGAAGCTGGCGAACGGGTTGCAGCCCAGGGAAATCGCGGCACGCATGTAGGTCGGCGAGATGCCCTTCATCACGCTGTAGATCGGCAGGATCATGAACGGCAGCATGATGTGGACCATCGAGATGTACACGCCGACCCGGTTGAACACCAGTTCCAGTGGTTTATCGATGATGCCCATGGCCATCAGCGCACCATTGATCAGACCGCTCGATTGCAGCAGCACGATCCACGCAGCGACGCGTACCAGAATCGAGGTCCAGAACGGCAGCAGCACCAGAATCATCAGCAGGTTGCTCTGCCGCGCCGGTAGGTTCGCCAGCAGGTAAGCCAATGGATAGGCCAGAAACAGGCAGATCACGGTGATCACCAGGCCCATCCAGAAGGTACGGGCGAAGATGTCGAGGTAGATCGCCTGATCGGGGGTCGCCGGTGCCACTTCACCGAGGTCATCGATGCGATGGTCGACGGCGGCCAACAGGTAATAAGGGGTGAAGCTTGAGGTATTGCGACGGATCGCCTGCCAGTACGCAGGATCGCCCCAACGCTCGTCGACGCCTTCCAGCGCCTCTTTGTACGAGGCAGGTTCTTCCTTGAACGGCACCGCGCGGGCAGTTTTTGCCAACAGGCTGCGGTAGCCGGCCAGTTCCTGGTTCAGACGTTTGGAGACGTCACCCAGGGTCTGATTCTTGCGGCTTTCGGCCAGGTCCTGGCTCAGCGCCTTGTACACCGCTTCCGGTGGCAGGCCCTTGCCGTCCCATTTGGACACTTCCGTCACGGTGAGCGGCAGACCGCCGACCACTTCAGGGTTGTTCACGCTCTTGTAGAGCAGTGCCGCGATCGGCACGAGAAAGACCAGCAGCAGGAAAATCGCCAATGGTGCAATCAACGCCTGAGCCTTCCAGCGGTTGACGCGCTCGGCACGGGCCAGGCGTTGCTTCAAGGTCGGGCTGGCGCCTTCAGTCAGGGGCACGGCGGTGGCCATAGCGAACTCCGAAAAACTTTCTACAAAGGATGCGGCTGTTCATTCGATGAGAAAAAACAGACACATCCGGGTCTGACGCAAAATGGATGGGCGAAAACCGGTCTGTGGGAACCAGCTTGTTACGGGCGGCGTTCCGACGAAAGCGTCAGACCAGACACCACGAGGTTGAATGATCTCCCGCATTCGCCAGCAAGCCGGCTCCCACACGTTCGGTCCTACTGCTTACTTGGCAGCCCAGGCGTTGAAGCGCTGTTCCAGGTTCTCGCCGAAGTCGGCCCAGAATTTCACGTCGATCTGCACCTGATCCTTGATGTTCTCAGGGGTGGTCGGCATGTTTTTCAGGGTCTCGGCGCTCAGCAGAGAAACGGCCTGAGTGTTGGCTGGACCGTAGGCGATGTTCTCGGAGTAGGTCTTCTGCTGTTCAGGCTTGAGCGAGAAGGCGATGAACTTCTTGGCTTCCTCGGCGTTTTTCGCGCCCTTCGGAATGGCCCAGGCGTCGAAGTCGTACACGCCGCCGGTCCACACTACCTTCAGGTTGCTTTCTTTCTGCACGGCAGCGATCCGGCCGTTGTAGGCCGAGCTCATGACCACGTCACCCGATTGCAGGTACTGCGGCGGCTGGGCGCCGGCTTCCCACCACTGAATGCTTGGCTTGAGCTTGTCGAGCATCTTGAATGCGCGGTCCTGTCCTTCTTTCGTGGCCAGCACTTTGTACACGTCCTTCGGCGCCACGCCGTCGGCCATCAGGGCGAATTCCAGGGTGTATTTGGCGCCCTTGCGCAGGCCGCGCTTGCCCGGGAATTTCTCGGTGTTCCAGAAATCGGCCCAGCCGGTCGGTGCGGATTTCAGCTTGTCGGCGTTGTAGGCCAGCACGGTCGACCAGACGAAGAAACCGACGCCGCAGGTCTGGATCGCACCCGGTACGTAGTCTTCTTTCTTGCCCAGCATGGCCGGGTCGAGCTCTTCGAACATGTCTTCGTCGCAGCCACGGGACAGCTCCGGCGATTCGACTTCCACCAGATCCCAGGTCACGCTCTTGGTGTCGACCATGGCTTTGACCTTGGCCATTTCACCGTTGTACTCGCCCGCAATGATCTTGCCGCTGCCTGCTTTTTCCCAGGGTGCGTAGAACGCCTTTTCCTGAGCGGCCTTGTTGGCGCCGCCGAAGGAAATGACGGTCAGGTCGGCCGCCATGGCTTGTGCCGCGCCCAGCATGCCCAGCGATAAGGCGGTGAGCTTCAATGTCTTGAGCATTTGTTTTTCTCTCCACGAACAATGTTGGTTAAGCGTATGGGGCGATGGTCTCGCCTCTGGGTGCTTCGGGTAACGCCTGCTGCGGTTGAATCAATGTGCTTCCAGCACCGGGTCCAGCGCGCGCGCGTGCTCGACCTGCCATCCAATGGGCACAACGTCGCCAACGCTTAAGGCCGGATCGAGTTCGGCGATCGGCTGCTTGACGAAGAAATCGGTTTTACCGGCGACTTCCAGACGGACCCGGACGTGGTCGCCCAGGTAAATGAATTCGGCGACGCGGCCGGAGAAGCGGTTGACGCAACTCTCGCTGCGACCGTTGAGGTTCACGCGCTCGGGGCGGATCGACAGCGTCACCGGACTGCCGGCAGGGCCGACATTGATGGCCAGCGCCTCGACTTTCTCGCCACGGGCCAGGCCGACCAGGCAGCGGTCACCGGTCTGGCTGAGCAGGGTGCCGCTGATGCGGTTGTTCTCGCCGATGAAGTTGGCGACAAAGGTGTTCTTCGGCTCTTCGTAGAGGGTGCGCGGCGGCGCGATCTGCTGGATTTCGCCCTGATGGAACACCGCCACGCGGTCGGACATGGTCAGCGCTTCGCCCTGATCGTGGGTCACGTAGACCACAGTCACGCCCAGGCGTTGGTGCAGGTGCTTGATCTCCATCTGCATGTGTTCGCGCAGTTGCTTGTCGAGGGCGCCCAGCGGCTCGTCCATCAGCACCAGTTGCGGTTCGAATACCAGCGCGCGGGCCAGGGCCACACGCTGCTGCTGACCACCGGACATCTGCGCCGGATAGCGATGGGAAAGCGAACCGAGCTGGACCATGTCCAGAGCGCGCTTGACCTTCTCGGTCACGTCGGTCTTGCTCATGCCGCGCACCGACAGCGGGAACGCCAGGTTCTCGGCCACCGTCATGTGCGGGAACAGCGCGTAGTTCTGGAACACCATGCCGATGTCACGCTTGTGCGGCGGCACGTTGTTGATCGAGCGACCGGCCAGCAGGATCTCGCCTGCGGTCGGCGTTTCGAAACCGGCAAGCATCATCAGGCTGGTGGTCTTGCCCGAACCGGACGGCCCGAGCAGGGTGAGGAACTCGCCCTTGCGAATGTCCAGGTTGAGGTCCTTGACGATCAGGGCTTCGCCGTCGTAGCTCTTCTGCACACCACGAAAGCTGACCAGAACATCATTCGCCCCAGCGCTTGAATCGACGTTGCTCATTACCCACACCTTTGTTTAATCAACCGTGGGGAACAAGCCTAGATTAGCCTGCAGACCGCGCAAATCGGGGCGCAGGAGAGATTGTCCTAGGCGCGCTGGAAGGCTTGGGGTAGGGATTGCCCTACACGGATGGCGGGGATAGATATGTGGCCCAGGAGAGATTTTTCGCCTGTCCCGACGCTATCGCGAGCAAGCTCACTCCTACAGGGAGATCGCCGTGACTTGTAGGAGTGAGCTTGCTCGCGATAGCGATTTACAGAGCACCACCAAAGGTCGTTTTTAGATACGGACCTAGACCAGCTTGTGCTCCATCGCGTACTTCACCAGCTCGGCCAGCGAGGTGATGTTGAGCTTCTGCATCAACCGCGCCTTGTGGGTGCTGATGGTCTTGCTGCTCAGGGCCAGTTGCTGGGCGATTTCGTTGACGTTGGCGCCCTGGGCCAAGCGCTCGAACACGGAAAACTCACGCTCGGACAACAGCGAATGCAGCGGCCGGCTGTCCGTCAGACCGACCTCGAACACCATGCGGTCGGCCAGCTCCGGGTCGATATAACGCCCGCCGGACGCCACGCGACGAATGGCCGTCAGCAGCAACGCCGGATCACTGTCCTTGGTCGCATAACCGGAGGCGCCAGCCTTCAGCGCGCGTGCCGCCATCTGCGCTTCGTCGTGCATCGACAGCACCAGAATCGCCGGCGGGTTGTTCAAGGCGCGAATCCGCGGGATCGCTTCCAGACCGTTGACGCCGGGCATGGAGATGTCCAGCAGCACGACTTCGCACTCGATATGGCGCAAGGCCTCCAACAACTGCTCGCCATTGCAGGCTTCGCCAGCGACCTGCAGGTCCTTGGCCAGGCCGATCAATTGCTTGATGCCCTCACGGACGATGGTGTGGTCTTCGGCAACCAATACACGAATCACTGCACTTGCTCCTGCGCGACCTGTTCCAGCGGAATGTAGACACGCAAGGTTGTGCCCTCACCCAGCGTGCTGTCCAGATGCAATCGTCCGCCCATGATCAATACCCGCTCGCGCATGCCCACCAGACCGAAGGACGCCGGCCTCTCCGCGCCCGTCTCGAAACCCTTGCCGTCGTCGGCCACGCTCATGCACAGCACGCCGTTGCTCAGACTCAGATTCAGCTCGACGGTGTGCGCTTCGGCGTGGCGCATGACGTTGGTCAGCGACTCCTGAAGAATGCGGAACAGGCCAATGGCCGTCGCGTCTGCCAGCCTCGGCAGATTATCCGGCACCTGCACCAGACACGGAATCTGCGTGCGCGCCTCGAAACGCCGGGCCTGCCATTCAATGGCTGAAGCAATGCCGGCATCGAGAATCGGCGGACGCAAGGCGGTCGCGACATCGCGCACCAACTGGAACAACTGCGCGATCAGACGCTTCATGCTGTTCAGCCGGTCGCGCAGGCCGGGATCGAGATCGGCATAGGCCAGCTCGCACATGGACGTTTCCAGCTTGAGCACGGTCAACATCTGACCCAGCTCGTCGTGAACTTCCCGGGCGATCCGCGCCTTTTCCTCTTCCCGCACGGTCTCCAGGTGGGCCGACAGCTCGCGCAGTTGTTCTGCCAGCACCTGCAAACGGGATTCACTTTCCTGCAAGGCGGCCAGCGAGCGGCGGCGCTCGGTGACGTCGTTGATGAACACCACCAGGTATTCGGCATCGCGAAAGCGCAGAAAGCTCAGCGAGACATCCGCCGGCAATATGCTGCCATCCGCACGTACGCAATTGCTTTCAAAGTTCTGCGGCCCCTCCTCGCTGGAGCGGGCGATCTTCCACAGGTTGAGCCAGCGGTCCATGGTCAGGCCGGGTTCGAAATCGATCAACGGCCGGTCGACCACGCCGCCGGAGCCATAGCCAAGCATGCTTTCCGCCGCACGGTTGGCATAACGCACGTGGCTGTCCCAGTTGACCCAGAGAATGCCCACCGTGCTCTGGTCGATGGAAAACTGCGCCAGGCGCAACGCCTCTTCGCCGGCCAGACGGCGGTTGATGTCGTCCCGCGCCGCCAGCAGTTCACTTTCCAGTTCCTGCTGCTGTCGCCGCTGCCAGACCACAATGGCCGCGCTGGCCATGAACAGCACCAGCAACAACAGCGCGATGTTTTTCCACAGCCCCGGCGACTCGCTGATCTGCGGGTACTTCGGCGCCAGCCATTGCGCATGCAATTGCTCCAGGTCTTTCGGCGCAATCGCGCTCAACGCCTGGCTGATGATGTCGGCCAGTTCCGGCGCATCACGCCGCGACGCCACCCGCAGCAATTGCGGAAAACCGATATCGCCGACCACGGCCAGCCCGGCGAACTCACCTTCGCGGGACAGACGACTGAGTTGCGCCTCGTCGATCACCGCGTAGCGCGCCTGCTGGCTGAGCAGCAATTGCAGGGCCTGGCGCTCAAGCGGCACACCTTGCAGATTCAGGTGGGTGTAGTTGGCGCGCAGATAGTCGGCGGTCACGCTGGGCATGCGCACGGCGACACGCACCTGGCTGTCGAGCTTTTCCAGGTCCACCACGCCGGTGCCGTCACGCTCGCCGACCACCAGCTGCGGTACGCGCATGTAGGGGTCGGAATACAGCCACAGGCGCAGACCGGCGGGTGTCTGGGTAAGGCCCGGAGCGAAATCGACCTGGCCGTCGGCCAGTGCTTTCTCCAGTTCGGCCTGATCATTGAAGCTGTGCCACAGCAGGTCCACCTGCAAGGTCTTCGTCATCAGGTTGACCAGGTCGACGTTGGCGCCGGACAACTGCTGGGCACGTCGGTCCAGCTGCGCATAGGGCGCCTGCAACACCAGGCCGACCCGCAACTGGCCGCGCTGGGTCAGCCAGTCACGCTGGGTGCTGCTCAGAACATCCGTTGGCGCACTTGCCGCCCCCGCCTGCACACTCAACGAAGCGGCGATCAGCAACCACCCCATCAAGAGCACTGGCGAACAGCCGATAACCCGACGACACAGCACACGCACGCTCAAACCGATGTCCCCATTTCCCTGAATCCTTTGCAAGCGGTGCGATGTCTGGCGCGTTCATGGCAGGCAGCCTGACAAACCGTCATCAACCCATTAGTCTGCCGAAACTGTTTTCGGCCTTTGGAATATTCGATGCCCTACACACTTCGCGCAATGTTTCCTGCGCTATGTCTGGCGCTGATCCTACCTTGCTCGTCGGTACTGGCGGCTGATCCTGCGCAAGACAAAGACGCCAAACCGGCGGAAACCCCGGCCGAGCGCGCGGCACTGCCGTCGCGCAGCCAGGAAGACGCCACCGCGCTGGAGCGCCGCGTACCCGCTGCCGAACAGCAGCAGTTGCAAGCTGGCGACGAGCATTTTCTCGCCCTGTGGAAACCGGCCAACAGTGACGACCCAAAAGGCGCCGTGATCATTGTGCCGGGTTCCGACGAATCACCCGACTGGCCGATTGCCGTGGGGCCGTTGCGGCAGAAACTGCCGGACGTCGCCTGGGCCAGCCTGAGCATCAGCATGCCGGATGCGGAAAACGACGGCGTGTTTGCCCGCAGCGC
Source organism: Pseudomonas sp. NPDC090208 (assembly GCF_044746785.1). Lineage (NCBI taxonomy): Bacteria > Pseudomonadati > Pseudomonadota > Gammaproteobacteria > Pseudomonadales > Pseudomonadaceae > Pseudomonas > Pseudomonas sp. NPDC090208. The sequence goes on along the minus strand of NZ_JBIVCU010000026.1, from coordinate 43,772 downwards.
CGACGCCCCCGCCGCCGATGAAAAGCCGGCCGCCGACAAGGACAAAGCCAAGGACGCTGCCGATCCCGCGGCCAGCGCCGAAGCTGAAGCCGCTGCCACGGCGGCCCAGGCTGCTGCGCTGGCTGAACAGGCCAAGTCCCGTGCCGACAGGATCTTCGCCCGCATCGACAGCGCGGTGGCCTACGCCCAGGAAAACAAGGCACGCAGCATCGTGCTGCTGGGCCACGGCACCGGCGCCTATTGGGCCGCACGCTACATGAGCGACCGACCTTCGCCGGCAGTGCAGCGTCTGGTGATGGTCACTGCGGTGGACAGCGGCCGGGATCTGCCGTCGTTGCTGGATGTGCTGCCGACACTGAAAGTGGCGACAGCCGACTTCGTCAACAAGGACCGCGCCACCTCGCGTCAGCGCGCACAGGAACGCCTGGATGCCAGCAAACGCCTGAAGAACCTGCACTTCACCCAGGTCGGCCTGAGTGCGATTCCGGGGAATCCGGCGATGGAACAGGATCAGCTGTTTCGCCGGGTGAGAGGTTGGTTGGAGAGCGAGTGAAATCTCCGGAACACCCTCTCCTGTAGGAGCTGGCTTGCCCTGCGAGCGGCTGCGAAGCAGTCGTAAATCCGGTAGATGCGGTGCACCTGAAACGGCCAATGCGAATGGATTTACGACGGGTTCCCCGCCGCTCGCAGGACAAGCCAGCTCCTACAGGTGACGGCATCAAGGCTGACCTTCAACGAAACCCGCGCCGATCCCGGATCACTGCATAGGCGTTGTGTAGTTCGCGGGTGCGCTCGGTGGCGTCGCGCACCTGCAACTGGGTCGCGCCGCTGCCGGCCACTTTGTCCGGATGATGGCGGCTGAGCAGGCGCCGGTAGGCACGCTTGATCTGCGCCGGCTCCGCATCGGCGCTGACGCCCAGCAGACGCAACGCTTCCTGATACTCACCGCCGCTGCCTACCGGCGCACGGGCGCGTTGCTCATCTTCGCCCGCCGACAGCGCTTCGATCTTCTCCGTCGTCCAGCCCAGCCACTTGCCCCACAGCACGATCAGCTCACGCTCGGTGCGTGACGCCTTGCCGTCGGCCCATGCCATGCGCCAGCAGGCGCGCAGCAGTCCTTCGGCAGCATGGGGCTGGGTTTTCAGGCGCGTCAGGTGTACGCGCAGATTGTCACGGCCGTCCTTGCCGCGATTGAACGCCTGAATCGCACGGCGCTGCGCCGGCTCGCTCAAATCCAGTCGGCGCATTTCCACCCGCGCCTGCTGGATATGACCATCGACTACGCGCCCATCGCTTTTCGCCAGACGCCCAAGCAGGATGAAGATCAACTCGTCATCCCGTGGCACGCTACGCCCGGCCAGCCGCTCACGCAGTTCGGCCAGGCTCTGCACATGCAGGCGCCGGTCCAGCGCCTGACCAAGCAAGGCGCCGAGCATCGCCCCGGGAATGCTGGCGACCGCATACCCGGCGCCACCGCCGATCAGTGTGAATGGCCAGAGCATCTAGGATTTCACCGCAAGGATCTGCTCGACTTCCGCCAACCGTTCGTGAGTGCCCACGTCCACCCAGCGCCCGGTGAAATGCTCACCGGTCACCTGCCCTGCGGCCATTGCCTCGCGCAGCAGCGGCGCCAGCTTGAACGCCCCCGCCGTGCAGCCGGCAAACAGCTGCGGATGAAGGACCGCGATGCCGCTGTAGGTCAGGCGCGACAGACTGGCGTCGTCACGCACCTCACCGCCGACCAGAGCGAAATCGCCGTCGGGGTGATGCAGCGGGTTATCCACCAGCACCAGATGCGCCAGGCCTTTGATCGGTCCGTTCAAGGCCGTGAAGTCGCAGTCGGTCCAGATGTCGCCGTTGACCACCAGAAAAGGTTCGTCGCCCAGCAGCGGCAGCGCACGGAAAATACCGCCACCGGTTTCCAGCGGCTCACCCTCGGGGGAATAACGGATGCTCAGGCCGAAACGCTGACCGTCACCCAGGTGATCCTCGATCTGCTGACCCAGCCACGCGTGGTTGATCACGATCTCGCTGAAACCTGCGGCCTTGAGCGCTCGCAGGTGGTATTCGATCAACGGCACACCGGCGGCACGCACCAACGGCTTGGGCGTGTGCAGGGTCAGCGGACGCAGGCGCTCGCCCTTGCCTGCCGCCAGAATCATCGCTTTCATGCGTCCCTCTTCAAGACAGTCTTCACATCCATACCTTCAAACGACGGCTTCTTGTTTTGGCTGACCCAGGCTGGTCAGCAGATTGCTCAGCTCGACCAACTCGGGCCGACGTGCCAGCACCGCCTCTATATAAGAGAAGAAGCGCGGAACATCGGCCAGGTAGCGCGGCTTGCCGTCACGGTGACAGATGCGCGCAAAAATGCCGATCACCTTAAGGTGTCGCTGCACGCCCATCAAATCACTGGCGCGACGAAATTCATCGAAATCATCCTGCACCGGGATGCCGACGGTAGCGGCCTTTTCCCAGTACGCCTTCAACCAGCCTGCAACGCGCTCCTCGGGCCAGCTGAGGAAAGCATCCTTGAACAGGCAGGTGATGTCGTAGGTCACCGGACCGTAAACCGCATCCTGGAAATCCAGCACGCCGGGATTCGGCTCGCTGAGCATCAGGTTGCGCGGCATATAGTCGCGATGGACCAGCACTTTCGGCTGCGCCAGGGCACTGTCGATCAGCAGTTCGCTGACCCGTTGCCAACTGGCCTGTTGCGCCTGATCGAACTCGACGCCCAGGTGCCGTTTGACGTACCACTCCGGAAACAGCTCCAGTTCGCGGCGCAACAGCGCGACGTCATAACTGGGCAACGGCGCGTCCATCGGCAGCTGCTGATAGGCCAGCAAGGCATCGATGGCATCGGCGAACAGTGCATCGGCGCTGTCCGCGTCGATAACGTCGAGGTAGGTCTTGCGCCCCAGATCGTTCAGCAACAGGAAACCTTGACTCAGGTCTTCGGCATAAATTTTCGGAACATTAATGCCCGAGCCACTCAATAAATGAGCGATATCCACGAAGGGTTTGCAGTTTTCCTGGGGCGGTGGCGCGTCCATGACAACAAAAGTACGGCCCTCACCCTCCCAGCGGAAATAACGGCGGAAACTGGCGTCGCTGCTGGCCGCAGTCAACGTGGCCGGGGGTACGGCGCCCCAGCCTTGAGCGGCGAACAGGGCTGGCAGTTGCTCATCGAGCCAAACTTTCAGGTGTTGCAGGCGTACATCTTGATCTGGCATTGCAAGGGTCTCCGACGGCGCTAGCCGTCAAGCGGGTCATGCTTTATTATCCGACATCTTTTTCAGCCCATCGAGAGGCGTGCGGCCCCCCCGCGGGCAGATGGCGCGCAGGAAGCCCGGACTAATAAGATGGCATTGAAATCCCCCGCGTTTCGTAAAAAATTCCCGTTGCTCGTGACCGGCGGTTTGCTGGCGATGCAACCTCTGGCCTCCCAGTTTGTGGTCGCAGCCGAGCAATATGACTGCTCGGTGTCGGCAGGCGGTTCCTGGGATTGCTCCCCGAAAACCAATGCAGCCCAGTTGCCACCACGCCCTGTACACGATGCCAACAGCGTATCGTCCAACAGCAGCGGAGCGCCAACCGAAGCCACCACTACGACCGCCGACGGCGAAGTCGTGCCCAAGACCATGCTGGTCACCGAGGCCAAGGGCCGCGGCCTGAGATCGCGTAGCGCAGACTACAGCCATCTGGACTGGGTGCCTCGCGAGAAGCTGACCGCCGCGCAACTGGCTGAAACCGGCCCTTATTGCTCCGGTGCCTACATCGAGCCGATTCGTCCGGGCATGGACGACAAGACGCCGAAAAGCGATGCGCCGACCTTCATCGGTGCCAAGGCTTCGCGCTATCAGCAGGAAGAACAGATTGCCACGCTGGCCGGTGACGTCGTCATGCGTCAGGGCAGCATGCAGGTAGAGGCCGACGAGGCCAGTCTGCACCAGGCGGAAAACCGTGGCGAGCTGAACGGCGATGTCCGTCTGCGCGACAACGGCGCCCTGATCGTCGGCGACCACGCCGAGCTGCAACTGGACACCGGCGAAGCGAAAGTCGACAACGCCGAATACGTGCTGCACAAGTCCAACGTGCGCGGTAACGCGCTGTACGCCCGTCGTGCAGAGAACGCGATCATCCGCCTCAAGGACGGTACGTACACCACGTGCGAACCGAACAGCAACGCCTGGACGGTGAAGGGCAACAACATCACCCTGAACCCGGCCACCGGCTTCGGTACCGCGACCAACGCCACGCTGCGGGTCAAGGACATCCCGATCCTGTACACGCCGTACATCTACTTCCCGATCGACGACCGTCGCCAGTCCGGCTTCCTGCCACCGACCATCGGTGCCAGCAGCGACACAGGCTTCTCGTTGCTCACCCCGTACTACTTCAACCTGGCGCCGAACTACGACGCCACGTTGTACCCGACCTACATGGCCAAACGCGGCCTGTTGCTCGAAGGCGAGTTCCGTTACCTGACCAAGACCAGCGAAGGTCAGTTCGGTGCGGCCTACCTGAACGACGACAACGACGATCGCAAGTTGGAGTCCGATTCCAAGGACACCCGCTGGATGATCAACTGGCAGGACAGAAGCGGTCTGGATTCTCGCCTGTCCTCCAAGGTCGACTACACCAAGGTCAGCGATCCTTACTACTTCAAGGACCTGAAAACCGGTCAGGATGGCGTGAGCACTCACGACTACCTCAACCAACAAGGTGCTCTGTTCTACCGTGGTGACGACTACACCGCCACGCTCAACGTACAGAAGTACCAGCTGACGACCATCACCCAGATCACGCCGTATGGCCGTCTGCCGCAACTGACCCTGAACGGCACGCTGCCATTCAATCCGGGCGGCCTGAAGTTCGGTTACGAGACCGAACTGGTCCGCTTCGACCGCGATCTGCGTACCGGCAACTTCTCTGACGAAGACGGCATCATCAGCTCGCGCCTGGACAACAACGTCTCCGGCCTTGCCCGTGCCAACGGCAACCGTCTGAACCTGGCGCCTTCGATCAGCCTGCCGCTGACGGCGTCCTACGGTTTCGTCACGCCGAAACTGAAATACGTCTACACCAAGTACGACCTGGATCTGGACGGTGCCGGCAAGGCAACGCTGCTGCCTGACGAGAAATTCAAGAGCTCGGAAGACCGTGGCATTCCGGTCTTCAGCGTGGACAGCGGCCTGTACTTCGACCGCAACACCAACTGGTTCGGCAAAGACTACCGTCAGACGCTGGAACCGCGTCTGTACTACCTCTACGTCCCTTACAAGGACCAGAGCGACATCCCGATTTTCGACACGGGTGAAACCACGTTCGACTACGCCTCGCTGTTCCGCGACAACCGCTTCGTCGGCTCCGACCGCATCGGTGACGAGAACAAGCTGTCGCTGGGCGTGACCAACCGCTGGATCGAAGACAACGGCTTCGAACGTCAGCGCTTCAGCATCGGTCAGGCGCTGTACTTCAAGGACCGCAAGGTTCAACTGCCGGGCATCGCCTTTGAAGACCGCAAGGACGCACAGTCCGACGTGTCGCCGTATGCGCTGGAGTACGAGTACCGCTTCAACCGCGACTGGCGTGCGACGTCGACCTTCAACTGGGATCCGGACAGCCGCAGCACCCGCTCCGGCAGCGCCATGTTCCATTACCAGCCTGAAGACAACCCGGGCAAGATCATCAACGCCGGTTACCGCTATCGCAACGACCAGGTTCGCTACGACCAGACAACAGGTCGCTGGAGCGTGGGTGGCGGCGACGCCGTCCTGCCGGATGGTTCGATCATCAAGGACTACTACAAGATCCAGCAGCACGACTTCTCGGTCATCTGGCCTGTGGCACCGCAATGGAGCGCCATTGCTCGCTGGCAATATGACTACAACCGCGACCGTACTCTCGAAGCCTTTGGTGGTTTTGAATATGACAACTGCTGCTGGAAGCTGCGTCTGATCAACCGTTACTGGGTCGACTACGACGAGTCCACTCAAGAGGTTGCGCAAAACGAGAAAGGCGACCGCGGCATTTTCCTGCAAATCGTGTTGAAGGGGCTTGGTGGCGTAGTTGGCCAAAAAGTTGAAGGCTTCCTCGACAAAGGCATCCAAGGTTATCGTGAACGTGAAGACCAAGCTTTCTGATTGTCTGCGCCCGCTGATGCTGGGCGCGCTGCTCATCGGTACCGTAGCGCACGCTGAAGTGCGCTCCATCGACAAGGTTGTAGCCATCGTCGACAACGACGTGGTCATGCAAAGCCAGCTCGACCAGCGCACCCGTGAAGTTCAGCAAACCATCGCCAAGCGCGGCCAGGGCGTTCCCCCGGCCAGCGCGCTGGAATCTCAGGTGCTTGATCGTCTGATTCTGGAAAACCTGCAGCTGCAGATCGGTGAACGCTCCGGCATCCGCATCACCGACGAAGAACTGAATCAGGCCGTTGGCACCATCGCTCAGCGCAACAACATGAGCATCGACCAGTTCAAGGCCGCTCTGGCCCACGACGGTCTGTCGTACCAGAGTGCCCGTGAGCAGATCCGCCGCGAGATGGTCATCAGCCGTGTGCGTCAGCGCCGCGTGGCCGAGCGTATTCAGGTGTCGGAACAGGAAGTGAAGAACTTCCTCGCATCGGACCTGGGCAAGGCGCAGTTCTCCGAGGAATTCCACCTGGCGAACATCCTGATTCCGACACCGGACAGCGCGACGTCTGATCAGATTCAGGCCGCAGCAGCCAAGGCCAAGGACATCTACGGCAAGCTGCAGCAAGGTGCGAACTTCGAGCAGATGGCGATTTCGTCGTCGGCCAGCGAAAGCGCCCTGGACGGCGGTGACATGGGCTGGCGTAAAGCCGCTCAACTGCCACCTCCGTTCGGCGACATGCTGTCCACCATGAACCCGGGCGAAGTGACGCCTCCTGCGCGTACGCCAGGCGGCTTCATCATCCTCAAGCTGGTGGACAAGCGCGGTGGCGAAACCCAGACCCAGATGCGCGACGAAGTTCACGTGCGTCACATCCTGATCAAGCCGAGCGAGATTCGCAGCGAAGCGGAAACCAAGATGCTGGCTCAGCGCATCTACGACCGCATCCAGAACGGCGAAGACTTTGCCGAACTGGCGAAGAGCTTCTCGGAAGATCCGGGCTCGGCGCTCAACGGCGGCGACATGAACTGGGTCGACCCGCGCTCGCTGGTGCCGGAATTCCGCGACGTCATGAGCGAAACGCCGCAAGGTGTGGTGTCCAAGCCGTTCCAGACCCAATACGGCTGGCACGTACTGGAAGTCCTGGGCCGTCGTTCTACCGACAGCACCAACCAGGCTCGCGAGCAACAGGCCATGACCGTTCTGCGTAACCGCAAGTACGACGAAGAGCTGCAGACCTGGCTGCGTCAGATCCGCGACGAAGCCTACGTCGAAATCAAGCTGCCTGGCGCCGACCAGGCTGCCAAGTGAAACCCCAGCGTTTCGCCCTGACACCCGGCGAGCCCGCCGGCATCGGTCCCGACCTTTGCCTGCTGCTCGCCGCGCAGTCCCAGCCCCATCCCCTGATTGCCATCACCAGTTGCGACCTGCTCCGCGAGCGGGCCGCGCAACTGGGTGTGGCCGTCAGCCTGATCGCCGTCACGCCGGACAACTGGCCTGACAGCCCTGCCCCGGCCGGCAGCCTGTACGTATGGGACACCCCGTTGCAGGGGCCGGTGGTGGCCGGGCAATTGAACAAGGCCAACGGCCCTTTCGTGCTGGAAACCCTGACCCGCGCCGGACAAGGCTGCCTCGACGGCGACTTCGCCGGAATGATCACCGCCCCCGTACACAAGGGTGTGATCAACGAGAGCGGCATCGCCTTTTCCGGCCACACCGAATTTCTCGCTGAACTGACGCAGACCGAACAGGTGGTGATGATGCTTGCCACCGGCGATCTGCGCGTGGCGCTGGTGACCACTCACCTGCCCCTGCGCGACATCGCCGACGCGATCACGGCCGAGCGACTGGAACGGGTCACGCGCATCCTGCACGCCGATCTGGTCAACAAGTTCGGCATCGCCCGGCCGCGCATACTGGTCTGCGGACTCAACCCGCACGCTGGCGAAGGCGGTCACCTGGGCCGCGAAGAAATCGACATCATCGAACCTACCCTGGAGCGTCTGCGCAGCGAAGGCCTGGATTTGCGTGGCCCGCTGCCCGCCGACACTCTGTTTACCCCAAAATATCTGGAGCACTGCGATGCAGTGCTGGCGATGTACCACGACCAGGGCCTGCCCGTACTCAAGTACAAGGGCTTCGGCGCCGCCGTCAACGTCACTCTGGGCCTGCCAATCATCCGCACGTCGGTGGATCACGGCACTGCACTGGACCTGGCCGGCAGCGGCAAGATCGACACCGGCAGCCTCAAGGTCGCTCTGGAAACCGCCTATCAGATGGCCGAGACCCATTCATGACCGAGCAATACCAACACAAGGCGCGCAAGCGCTTCGGCCAGAACTTCCTGCATGACGCCGGCGTGATCGACAAGATCCTGCGCTCCATCCGTGCCAAGGCCGAAGACCGCATGCTGGAAATCGGCCCTGGCCAGGGCGCCCTCACCGAGGGTCTGCTGGGCAGCGGCGCGCAACTGGACGTCGTCGAGCTGGACAAGGATCTGGTGCCGATCCTGATGCACCAGTTCCGCGACAAGCCGAACTTCAACCTGCATCAGGGCGACGCGCTGAAGTTCGACTTCAGCAGCCTCAACGCAGCACCCAACAGCCTGCGTGTGGTCGGCAACCTGCCGTACAACATTTCCACGCCGCTGATCTTTCACCTGCTGGAAAGCGCCCACCTGATCCGCGACATGCATTTCATGCTGCAGAAGGAAGTGGTCGAGCGCCTTGCCGCAGGTCCGGGCGGTGGCGACTGGGGTCGCCTGTCGATCATGGTTCAGTACCACTGCCGCGTGGAGCACCTGTTCAACGTCGGTCCGGGCGCTTTCAACCCGCCGCCGAAAGTCGATTCGGCGATCGTTCGCCTGGTGCCCCACGAAACGCTGCCGTTCCCGGCCAAGGATCATCGCCTGCTCGAACGCATCGTCCGCGAAGCCTTCAACCAGCGCCGCAAGACCCTGCGCAACACACTTAAAGCCCTGCTCAGCAGCGACGACATTGCTGAGGCTGGCGTCGATGGCAGCCTGCGTCCGGAGCAACTGGACCTGGCCGCATTCGTCCGCCTCGCCGACAAACTCAGCGAAAAACCCGTCGTCAGCTGACCGCCGGGACATGTCGGGGTAACGCCGTCATTGGTTTTTTACCCGCGACATGTCCTAGACTGATTCTCCACCGGGCTCTTCCGGCTTTTCCGCTTTCGCTTTTAAGGCCTCTTGCATGTCTGATCCTCGTTATCAGGTCGACGTCAGCGTCGTGACCCGCTTCCTTGCAGAACAATCGCAGCCTGAGCAAAACCGCTTTGCCTTCGCCTATACCGTCACCGTCCAGAACAACGGCGAGCTGCCAGCCAAGCTGCTGTCCCGCCACTGGATCATCACCGACGGCGACGGCCACGTCGAAGAAGTGCGCGGTGAGGGTGTCGTCGGCCAACAGCCACTGATTCAGGCCGGACAAAGCCACACCTACAGCAGCGGCACCGTGATGACCACCAAGGTCGGCAACATGCAGGGCAGCTATCAGATGCTCGCCGACGACGGCAAACGTTTCGACGCCATCATCGCGCCATTCCGGCTGGCGGTGCCGGGGGCGCTGCACTGATGACGGTTTATGCAGTCGGCGACCTGCAAGGTTGCCTGGAACCTTTGAAGTGCCTGCTTCAGCGTGTCGCATTCGAGCCCGGCAAGGACAAACTCTGGCTGGTAGGAGACTTGGTCAATCGCGGCCCGCAGTCCCTGGAAACCCTTCGCTTTCTCTACGCCATGCGCGACTCCGTCGTCTGCGTGCTGGGCAACCATGACCTGCACCTGCTCGCGGCCTGGCGCAACATCGAGCGCCTGAAGAAAGGCGACACCCTGCGCGAGATCATCGAAGCGCCGGATGCCAATGATCTGTTCGACTGGCTGCGTCAGCAGAAGCTTCTGCATTACGACGCCGAGCGCGACATTGCGCTGGTACATGCTGGCATCCCGCCGCAGTGGACACTGAAAAAGGCCCTGCGCTGTGCCGAAGAAGTGGAAGAGGCCCTGCGCGACGACAACCTGTTCGAGCCGTTCCTCGACGGCATGTACGGCAACGAGCCGGCCAAGTGGGACAAGGATCTGCACGGCGTCACCCGGTTACGCGTCATCACCAATTACTTCACCCGCATGCGTTTCTGCACCGCCGACGGCAAGCTCGATCTGAAGAGCAAGGAAGGCCTCGACAGCGCACCGACTGGCTACGCGCCCTGGTTCAAACACAAGGAGCGCAAGACCAAAGGCCTGAACATCATCTTCGGCCACTGGGCAGCGCTTGAAGGTCAGTGTGACGAACCGGGTGTGTACGCACTCGACACCGGCTGTGTCTGGGGCGGCGCGATGACCATGCTCAACGTCGACACCCGTGAACTGTACCGCTGCGAGTGCGACGATCGCGGCAATCTGCAGAAGCCGGCCACTACTACCCCACCGGCCAGCGGCTCGCGGTAAGATGCGTTTTTTCGCTCCCGACCGCTCGGGAGCCCTGCCTCAGGAGCCTACGCCATGACCGAATTCAAACGCATCCCGCCGGAGCAGGCCCACGTCCTGCGCGAACAAGGCGCGGTGCTGGTCGACGTGCGCGATGCACAGACATTCGCCAGCAATCACATCCCCGACTCGCACCACCTGGACAACCACTCGGTCGCCGAATTCATCCGCAGCGCCGACCTCGACAAACCGTTGGTCGTCGTCTGCTATCACGGCAACTCCAGCCAGAGCGCAGCAGCCTATCTTGTAGGACAGGGCTTCTCGGAGGTCTACAGCATGGACGGTGGATTCGAGTTGTGGAAAAACACTTACCCGGATGAAACCGCGCAAGGCTGACCAAAAAATATTTTTTATGTGCGCGACCCCGCGTTCTACGAGGGCTCGCGCCCTCAACTGACGAATGGTCACCCCACCTTCACACGCATTCCTTCTTTGTGTGGACGAATCCGATCTATCCTTAGCCTCAGGCCATCCGAATCAGGGGAGAGCCGGTACACCGGCGCGTGGGTCATCGGTAGCTACTTTTATGGTGTTTGGGGGGTAAATGGCTGCTGAGTGATCAGCTGTCATCCAGCATCGACTGACGATCCGCCGCCGGCTCCACGTATCGAGCGAGGTGACGTCATGAGTATTTTTAGCCACTTCCAACAACGCTTTGAATCGACCCGCCAGGAAGAGCTCTCGCTACAGGAGTACTTGGAGCTCTGCAAAACCGACCGCAGTGCATACGCCTCAGCCGCAGAACGTCTTCTGATGGCGATCGGCGAGCCCGAGCTGTTCGACACATCGACCAACTCGCGGCTGTCCAGAATCTTCTCCAACAAGGTCATCCGGCGCTATCCGGCGTTTGAAGACTTCCACGGCATGGAAGACTGCATCGAGCAGATCGTCTCGTATTTCCGTCATGCCGCTCAGGGCCTGGAAGAGAAGAAACAGATCCTTTACCTGCTCGGCCCTGTAGGCGGCGGCAAGTCGTCCCTGGCTGAAAAACTCAAACAGCTCGTTGAAAAAATACCGTTCTACGCCATCAAGGGGTCGCCTGTTTTCGAATCCCCTCTGGGCCTGTTCAAACCGACCGAAGACGGGACGATCCTCGAAGAGGACTACGGCATCCCGCGCCGCTACCTGAACACCATCATGTCGCCATGGGCGACCAAACGTCTGGCCGAGTTCGGGGGCGACATCAGCCAGTTCAAGGTGGTGAAACTCTATCCGTCGATCCTCAACCAGATCGCCGTGGCGAAAACCGAGCCGGGCGACGAGAACAACCAGGACATTTCGGCGCTGGTGGGCAAGGTCGACATCCGCAAGCTCGAAGAATATCCACAGAACGACGCCGACGCTTACAGCTATTCGGGCGCGCTGTGCCGGGCCAACCAGGGCCTGATGGAATTCGTGGAGATGTTCAAGGCACCGATCAAGGTCCTGCACCCACTGCTCACCGCCACTCAGGAAGGTAACTACAACAGTACCGAAGGCCTGGGCGCGATCCCGTTCACCGGTATCCTGCTGGCCCACTCCAACGAATCGGAATGGCACAGCTTCCGCAACAACAAGAACAACGAGGCGTTCATCGACCGGATCTACATCGTCAAGGTGCCGTACTGCCTGCGCGTCAGCGACGAGATCAAGATCTACGACAAACTGCTCTTCAACAGCTCGCTGGCCAAGGCCCACTGCGCACCCGACACCCTGAAGATGCTGGCGCAGTTCACCGTGCTGTCCCGTCTCAAGGAGCCGGAAAACTCGAATATCTATTCGAAGATGCGCGTCTATGACGGGGAGAACCTCAAGGACACCGATCCGAAGGCCAAATCGATTCAGGAATACCGCGATGCCGCGGGCGTCGACGAAGGCATGAACGGTCTGTCGACCCGCTTCGCCTTCAAGATCCTGTCGAAAGTCTTCAACTTCGACCCTCACGAAGTAGCGGCCAACCCGGTTCACCTGCTGTATGTGCTGGAACAGCAGATCGAGCAGGAACAATTCCAGGCAGAAACCCGCGAGCGCTACCTGCGCTTCATCAAGGAGTACCTGGCACCGCGCTACATCGAGTTCATCGGCAAGGAAATCCAGACTGCCTACCTGGAGTCCTACAGCGAGTACGGCCAGAACATCTTCGACCGCTACGTGCTGTACGCAGACTTCTGGATTCAGGATCAGGAATACCGCGATCCGGAAACCGGCGAAATCCTCAACCGCGTCGCCCTCAACGAAGAACTGGAGAAAATCGAGAAACCGGCCGGCATCAGCAACCCGAAAGACTTCCGCAACGAGATCGTCAACTTCGTGTTGCGCGCCCGCGCCAACAACAACGGCAAGAATCCGACCTGGCTCAGCTACGAGAAGCTGCGCGTCGTGATCGAGAAGAAAATGTTCTCCAACACCGAGGACCTTCTGCCGGTCATCAGCTTCAACGCCAAGGCGAGCAAGGAAGATCAACAGAAACACAATGACTTTGTCACCCGGATGGTCGAGCGGGGTTACACCGATAAACAGGTGAGATTGCTTTCCGAATGGTATCTGCGAGTCAGGAAGTCGCAGTGAAGCAGCGGTAAGCCACAAGCTGCAAGCGGCAAGCTGGAGCGACCGGACTGTCCGGTCGCCCTCAGCCTGCGGCGTGTAGCTGCTTTTTACTTGCAGCTGCCCGGAGGGCCTATGAGCTATGTGATCGACCGACGTCTCAATGGCAAGAACAAGAGCACGGTAAATCGTCAGCGCTTCCTGCGCCGCTACCGTGACCACATCAAGAAAGCAGTCGAAGAGGCCGTCAGTCGCCGTTCCATCACCGACATGGAACATGGCGAGCAGATCAGCATTCCCGGTCGCGACATCGATGAACCGGTATTGCACCACGGACGCGGCGGCAAACAGACCGTCGTCCACCCCGGCAACAAGGAATTTACTACCGGCGAACATATCGCCCGTCCACAGGGCGGCGGCGCCGGCAAAGGGCCTGGCAAGGCGAGCAACTCCGGCGAAGGCATGGACGAGTTCGTGTTCCAGATCACTCAGGAAGAATTTCTCGAATTCATGTTCGAAGACCTCGAACTGCCCAACCTGGTCAAACGCAACCTGACCGGCACCGACACCTTCAAGACCGTCCGCGCGGGCATCAGCAACGAAGGCAACCCGTCGCGCATCAATATCATCCGCACCCTGCGCTCGGCCCACGCGCGGCGTATCGCCCTGTCCGGCAGCAGCCGCGCCAAACTCAAGGAGGTGCTCGCCGAACTTGAGCGCCTGAAACGCGAAGAACCCGACAATTTCGGCGACATTCAGGAACTGGAAACCGAAGCCGAACGCCTGCAGGCGCGGATTCGTCGTGTCCCTTATCTGGACACGTTCGACCTCAAGTACAACCTGCTGGTCAAACAACCCAACCCCAGCTCCAAGGCCGTGATGTTCTGCCTGATGGACGTGTCCGGCTCCATGACTCAGGCGACCAAGGACATCGCCAAGCGCTTCTTCATCCTGTTGTACCTGTTCCTCAAGCGGAACTACGACAAGATCGAAGTCGTGTTCATCCGCCACCACACCAGCGCCCGCGAGGTCGACGAAGAGGAATTCTTCTATTCCCGCGAGACCGGCGGCACCATCGTCTCCAGCGCCCTGAAGCTGATGCAGGAGATCATGGCTGAGCGCTACCCCACCAACGAATGGAACATCTATGCCGCCCAGGCTTCGGACGGCGACAACTGGAACGACGATTCGCCGATCTGTCGCGACATCCTGATCAAGCAGATCATGCCATTCGTGCAGTACTACACTTACGTCGAAATTACCCCACGCGAGCATCAGGCCCTGTGGTTCGAATATGAGCGCATCGGCGAAGCCTTCGCCGACACGTTCGCCCAGCAACAGCTGGTTTCTGCCGGTGATATCTATCCGGTATTCCGTGAACTCTTCCAGCGCAGGTTAGTGACATGACCGCTAGAGAGCAGAAGCGCCAACCCCTTTCCACGGGTTCAGAGTGGACGTTCGAACTGATCCAGGCCTATGACCGGGAGATCAGCCGTATCGCCGAGCGTTATGCCCTGGACACTTATCCCAATCAGATCGAGGTGATCACGGCCGAGCAGATGATGGACGCCTATGCGTCCGTCGGCATGCCGCTGGGCTATCACCACTGGTCCTACGGCAAGCACTTCCTCAGCACGGAAAAATCCTACTCACGCGGCCAGATGGGGCTGGCCTACGAGATCGTCATCAACTCTGATCCCTGCATCGCCTATCTGATGGAGGAAAACACCATCTGCATGCAGGCGCTGGTGGTTGCCCACGCTTGTTATGGCCACAACAGCTTCTTCAAGGGCAATTACCTGTTCCGCACCTGGACCGACGCCAGTTCGATCATCGATTACCTGGTGTTCGCCAAGCAGTACATCATGCAGTGCGAAGAGCGCCACGGTATCGATGCCGTGGAGGACCTGCTCGACTCCTGCCATGCCCTGATGAACTACGGCGTCGACCGCTACAAGCGGCCCTACCCGATTTCTGCCGAGGAAGAACGGCGGCGGCAGAAGGATCGCGAAGAACACCTGCAGAAGCAGATCAACGACCTGTGGCGCACCATTCCGAAAAACGCCAGCAAGAACGACAAGGAGGATAACGCGCGCTTCCCCGCCGAACCGCAGGAAAACATCCTGTATTTCATCGAAAAGCACGCCCCTTTACTGGAGCCATGGCAGCGCGAAGTGGTGCGCATCGTGCGCAAGATCGCTCAGTATTTCTACCCACAGCGCCAGACCCAGGTGATGAACGAAGGCTGGGCCACGTTCTGGCACTACACGTTGATGAACGACCTGTACGACGAGGGTCTGGTCACCGACGGCTTCATGCTCGAATTCCTGCAATCCCACACCAGCGTGGTGTTCCAGCCAGGCTTCGACAGCCCTTACTACAGCGGCATCAACCCTTACACCCTGGGCTTCGCCATGTATCAGGACATCCGTCGCATGTGCGAACACCCGACCGAAGAGGACCGTCGCTGGTTCCCGGAACTGGCCGGCACCGACTGGCTGACCGCCGTGAAATTCGCCATGAGCAGTTTCAAGGACGAAAGCTTCATCCTGCAGTACCTGTCGCCGAAGGTGATCCGCGACCTGAAACTGTTCAGCATTCTCGACGACGATCAAAAGGACGATCTGATTGTTCCTGCCATCCACGACGAATCGGGCTACAAACTGATTCGTGAAACCCTGGCCGCCCAGTACAACCTCGGCAACCGCGAACCCAATGTGCAGATTTACAGCATCGACCGCCGTGGTGATCGCTCGCTGACCCTGCGCCACCAACAGCACGACCGCAAGCCACTGGGCGATTCCACCGAGGAAGTGCTCAAGCACCTGCATCGCCTGTGGGGCTTCGATATCCACCTGGAGACGCTGCAGGGCGATCAAATCATGAAAACCCACCACGTCCCGCCGAGAAGCGAACACGCTGACAGTGAATATCCCCGGCTCGACTTGGCCGTCGTTCATCTCTAGATCCCGACCATAGAGCAATTTCCACCTCCGCAAGCTCGACACAAGGTTTATCCTGTCGCGCTTACGGAGGTTTTCTTATGCAGATCTATAAAGTCGGCGGCGCCGTGCGTGACCGCCTGCTTGGCAAACCTGTCGCTGACACCGATTGGGTGGTGGTCGGCGCGACGACCGACGAAATGCTGATCAAGGGCTATCGTCCGGTCGGCACCGATTTCCCGGTCTTTCTGCATCCGCTCACCGGCGAGGAATATGCGCTGGCGCGCACCGAGCGCAAGACCGGTCGCGGCTACGGCGGCTTCGTGTTTCATGCCGATCCGGACGTGACGCTTGAAGAGGATCTGATCCGCCGCGACCTGACGGTCAATGCCATCGCTGAAGACAAGGATGGCCACCTGACCGATCCTTTCCATGGCCAGCGCGATCTTGAAGCCCGCATTTTGCGTCACGTTTCCCCGGCGTTCGCCGAAGATCCTCTGCGTGTTTTGCGTGTCGCCCGCTTTGCCGCGCGTTATGCGCCGGACGGTTTCAGCATCGCGCCGGAAACCCTGGAGCTGATGCGCCAGCTGAGCGCCTCGGGCGAACTGGAAGCGTTGACACCCGAGCGCAGCTGGAAGGAAATTTCTCGCGCACTGATGGAGCGCGAGCCGCAAGTGTTCATCAAGGTGCTGCGTGACTGCGGCGCACTGAAAGTGCTGATGCCGGAGGTGGACACACTCTTTGGCGTACCGCAGCCAGAGGCTCACCACCCGGAAATCGACACCGGCCTGCATGTATTGAGCGTGTTGCACCAGTCGGCCATTCACGAACAGCCACTGAGCGTGCGTTGGGCCTGTCTGCTGCACGACCTCGGCAAGGGCCTGACCCCGGAAGAGGAATGGCCACGGCACATCGCCCATGAACACAAGGGTCTCAAGGCCATCAAGGCGGTGAACCTGCGCTTCAAGGTGCCCAAGGATTGCCAGGAACTGGCCCTGCTGGTCGGCCAGTATCACACCCATGGCCATCGCGCCCTGGAACTGAAACCCTCGACCTTGCTCGACCTGTTGCAGAGCTTCGACGTCTACCGTCGCCCGCAGCGTTTCGAAGAGTTCATCGTCGCCTGCGAAATGGACGCCCGGGGCCGCAAAGGCTTCGAAGAGCGCAGTTACCCACAGGCCGATTACCTGCGTGGCGCCGCAGAAGCTGCACGTCAGGTGGCGGTACAACCGCTGCTGGACAAGGGGTATCAGGGACAGGAGCTGGGCGAAGCGCTGAAGAACGAACGGCTGGACACGCTGAAGGTGTACAAGGCGTCGTATCAAGGCTGACGCCTTACCTTGCAGGAGCGCGGCTTGTCCCGCGACCTGCCGGGAACCGGCAGTAAACCCGGAGAACGCGGTGCATCAGGCATACCGCGCTCCCCGACTTTACGACGGCTACGCAGCCGGTCGCGGGACAAGCCACGCTCCTACAAAGTGTTGCTCTGGAGCAACGTGCCGGGCGTCAGTTGTTGCCCACCCCACTCGAACGCAACGGGCCATAGCTGCTGGTCGATATTCGCCCCGGCCCACAGGCTCGCGAATGTCTCGCCAACACCAGGGTGCAAACGTTCCGGCGCGATCAGAGACAGCGGCCAGAGCACGAAAGCGTTCTTGAGAATTTCCGCACGCGGCAGGATCAGGCCATCGAAATTGCCGACCTGTTCGGCATACAGCAGCACGTCGATATCCAGCGGCAGACCCTTGCGGTCCGGCGCGTAGCGACCATTGTCGGCCTCGATGAACTTGAGACGGCGATCCAGTTCCATCAGCGGTAGATCGGTCAGCGCCGACACCACCAGATTGAAGAACGGCCCACTCTTGATGCCCACCGGATGACTTTCGAACACCGGCGAACAGCTCATGTCGGTGAGAAAACCGGACAATGCGTCCAGCCCCGCCCGCAGGTGTTGTTCCCGGTCGATATTGCTGCCCAGGCCGAGGAAAATCCGTGTCAGCGGCATCCGCGCTCGATCTCCACACCCACGCCTCTGGCCGCTGGCACGGCTCCCGGCTTGGTCAGTTTGAGGTGCAGCCAGGGAATGTTGAACTCGCTCATCAGCACTTCGGCCAGACGCTCGGCGAAGGTTTCCACCAGTTGATACTGCGCCGCTTCGGTAAAAGCCTGGATGCGGGCCGACACACTGGCGTAATCGAGGGCCTTGCTCAGGTCGTCGCCCGCTGCGGCAGGCCGATTGTCCCAGGCAAAACTCAGGTCCAGACGCAGGACCTGGCGGATGCCACGCTCCCAGTCGTAGGCGCCGATCACCGTGTCGACCTCCAGACCCTCAATGAAAACTCTGTCCAAGCCTTTTTCTCCGTTGCACGACAAGGGCGCGATGCGCCGTTAGAATCAGGGCATCCCCGCCCGGAATGGTTAGCATGTTTTGGTCACTGGCGATCTTCGCCTACCTGCTCGGCTCACTGTCCTTCGCCATCCTGCTCAGCCGCCTCAGCGGCACGCCGGACCCGCGCGCAAGCGGCTCGGGCAATGCCGGCGCCACCAACATGCTGCGCCTGGCCGGCAAGAAGCTCGCCGTTCTGACACTCACCGGCGACGTCTGCAAGGGGCTGATCCCGGTGCTGCTCGCCAGCGCTGCCGGACTCGATCCCCGCCAACAGGCCTGGATTGGTCTGTGGGCAGTCATCGGCCATATGTTTCCGCTGTACTTCCGCTTTCGCGGCGGCAAGGGCGTGGCCACGGCCGCCGGCATGCTGCTGGGTCTGTATTGGCCGGCCGCCCTGCTGGCAATCGCCGCTTGGCTGCTGACTTTCTACCTGACCCGTACCAGCTCGCTGGCATCACTGATCGCCACGCCGCTGACCCTGCCACTCCTGGCCTGGCAGCAACCTCACGCCTTGTTGCCCATGAGCCTGCTGACCCTGCTGATCGTCTGGCGTCATCGGGGCAATCTACGCGACCTGTTCGCCGGACGCGAACGGCATTTTTAGCCGCCCAAAGACAAAAGAGGCTCAACAGAGCCCCTTTCGTCCTATCCACCGCCTTTACAGCCCCGGCAACTGCTCCATCGGCCAGCGCGCCTGCACCGTGATGCTCAGATCTTCCTTCTGCCCGGCCTGCAAACGCTGACAGCCGGCGAAGGCGATCATGGCGCCGTTATCGGTACAGAACTGCGGACGAGCGTAGTAGACGTTGCCACCCAGGCTGCCGAGCATCTGTTCCAGCGATTCGCGCAATGACTTGTTGGCACTCACACCGCCGGCGATCACCAGACGCTTGAGACCGGTCTGCTTCAGCGCGCGCTTGCACTTGATGGTCAAAGTCTCCACCACCGCCTGCTGGAAGGCCAGTGCGATGTCGCAACGGGTCTGTTCGTTGTCGTCCCCAGCACTCTGGCACTGCTGCCAGGTGTTCAGGGCGAAGGTTTTCAGGCCACTGAAGCTGAAATCCAGACCCGGGCGGTCGGTCATCGGTCGCGGAAAGACAAAACGGTCAGGCACACCCTGCAACGCCAGACGGGAAATTTCCGGTCCGCCCGGATAATTCAGGCCCATCATCTTCGCGGTCTTGTCGAACGCTTCGCCGGCAGCGTCGTCCAGCGTCTCGCCCAACAGCTCGTATTGACCGATGCCGTCGACCCGAACCAGCTGGGTATGACCGCCGGATACCAACAAAGCGACGAACGGAAACTCAGGGGGTGTTTCTTCCAGCATCGGCGCCAGAAGATGGCCTTCCATATGGTGTACGCCGAGTGCCGGGATGTCCCAGGCGAATGCCAGTGCCTGGGCACAGGAAGCCCCCACCAGCAGCGCGCCGACCAGCCCGGGGCCGGCCGTGTAGGCGATGGCGTCGATCTCGGTGACAGCGCAATCGGCCTCGGCCACGACCTGCCGGATCAACGGCAGCATGCGTTTGACGTGATCGCGGGAGGCCAGCTCCGGCACGACACCACCGTAGACCCGGTGCAGGTCGATCTGACTGAACAATGCATCGGCGAGCAGGCCGCGCTCGCTGTCGTACAGCGCCACGCCGGTCTCGTCGCAGGAGGTTTCCAATCCCAGTACTAACATGGGTTACGCCTTGTGGAGGCCAAATTCGAAGGCGCGCATAATAGTCGCCGCTCGTGCCTGCGACTAGCGCTTTTCGATCAGAGGCTTTGCATTCCGCGCGGCGAGGGGTTAACATCCGCAACCCTTAAAAACCGACGTACTTTGTGCAAGCGTTGCACGAGGCGTTGACCCCGGTAATGAATGAAGGTAGCTCTGGATGCCAGCCGTCAAAGTTAAAGAGAACGAACCCTTCGACGTAGCTCTGCGTCGTTTCAAGCGCTCCTGCGAAAAAGCCGGTGTTCTGGCTGAAGTTCGTAGCCGCGAATTTTACGAGAAGCCGACTTCCGAGCGTAAGCGTAAGGCAGCTGCTGCTGTCAAACGTCACGCCAAGAAAGTTCAGCGCGAACAGCGCCGCGCCGTTCGTCTGTACTAATACAGACGTTCGTCGCAAGCTTCTGCCTCGCCCGGCCCTCAAAGCCGGGCTGCCGGCAGTTGTAGATTCAGCCTCACGCCGTACAGACAGAGGCTGTCGAAGCCGCAGACGCGACCGAGACAACCCCCGTCGAATTCTTCCAGCCTGATTCAGGCCGCTGACCGGTCTACACTGACCAGGCAACCGTCGTTACGCTTTGGATTCGCCACGAACTTTCTGGCGGGGCGCCTGATGATGAGAACGCCATGGCCGGACTGATCCCTCAAGGTTTTATTGACGACCTTCTGAACCGCACCGACATCGTCGACGTGGTCAGCACACGCGTTCAACTCAAGAAAACCGGCAAGAATTTCAGCGCCTGCTGTCCTTTCCACAAGGAAAAGACACCGTCGTTCAGCGTCAGCCCCGACAAACAGTTCTATTACTGCTTTGGCTGTGGCGCAGGCGGTAACGCTCTCGGCTTCATCATGGACCACGACAACCTGGATTTTCCCCAGGCCGTCGAGGAACTGGCCAAAGCCGCTGGCATGGAAGTCCCGCGCGAACAGGGTGTCCGCGGCCAAAAGCCGAGACAACCGACCGATTCGCCGCTGTATCCGTTGCTCACAGCCGCTGCCGAGTTTTATCGCGCCGCGCTGAAAAGCCATCCGACCCGCAAGTCCGCGGTGGATTACCTGAAAGGCCGTGGCCTGTCAGGAGAGATTGCCCGTGATTTCGGCCTGGGGTTCGCCCCGCCCGGCTGGGACAACCTCTACAAGCATCTGAGCAATGACACACTGCAGCAGAAGGCCATGATCGATGCCGGCCTGCTGATCGAGAACGCCGAAACCGGCAAGCGTTACGACCGCTTCCGTGATCGGGTGATGTTTCCGATCCGCGACTCTCGCGGGCGGGTCATTGCCTTCGGTGGTCGCGTACTGGGTGACGACAAGCCGAAATACCTGAACTCTCCGGAGACGCCGGTATTTCACAAGGGTCAGGAGCTGTACGGCCTGTTCGAGGCACGCAAGCACAATCGCAATCTCGACGAAATCATCGTCGTCGAAGGCTACATGGACGTCATCGCGCTGGCCCAGCAAGGCCTGCGCAACGCCGTGGCGACACTGGGCACGGCAACCAGCGAAGAGCACTTGAAGCGCCTGTATCGCGTGGTGCCGAACGTGTTGTTCTGTTTCGACGGCGACCAGGCAGGCCGCAACGCAGCATGGCGGGCACTGGAAGCGACGCTGTCCAGCCTGCAGGACGGACGCCGCGCACGGTTTCTGTTCCTGCCGGAAGGTGAAGACCCGGATACGCTGGTCCGCGCCGAAGGCACTGATGCGTTCAAGGCGCGGATCAACCAGCACGCACAACCGCTGGCGGATTACTTTTTCGAGCAACTGACCAAGGAGGCCGACCCGCGCTCCCTGGAAGGCAAGGCGCACATGGTGACGCTGGCCGCACCGCTGATCGAAAAAGTGCCTGGCGCCAACCTGCGCGAACTGATGCGTCGGCGGCTCAAAGAAATCACTGGCCTGGACACGGCGGCCGTTGCGCAGATCGCGCAGTCGGCCCCCGTGGAAGCACCACCGGCCTACGACCCCGGCTTCGATTACGACGCCGTGCCCGATTACGGCGATTACCAGCCGTATGAAGCGTACGAGCCGCAGCAGGAATGGACACCGCAGACAACGGGCGGCCAGCAGAAAAAGTGGGACGGCAAGAAGCCCTGGGACAAAGGCGGCAAGAAGTGGGACCGCAATGGCAAGGGCCGCGACTTCGAACCTCGCGCGCCACGCACGCCCGCTTCGGTGGAACCGCCGACCCTGACAGCCCTGCGGACCTTGCTGCACCATCCGGAGCTGTCGCAGAAAGTCGAGGATGCCAGCCACTTTGCGGCTGAAGACAACGTTTACTCGCAGTTGCTGGTGGCCCTGCTCGAAGCCTTGCAGAAAAACCCGAAGCTGCGTTCGCTGCAACTGATCGCTCGCTGGCACGGGACCGATCAGGGAAGACTGTTGCGACAGCTGGCCGAGAAGGAATGGCTCATCTCGGCCGATAACCTTGAACAACAGTTTTTCGACACTATAACTAGCTTGTCCGCCCGCCAACGCGAGCGAAGCCTGGATCAATTGATCAGGAAGGAACGGCAGACCGGGCTGAGTGCAGAAGAAAAAGTTCAGCTGCTCAGCCTGTTAAATCGCAAAGTTCCTGCACAAACCCCGACCTCAACTGGCGCGTGAGGTCCTAGCTCGGGTATAATCCCCGGCTTGTTTTTTGCCCGCCAAGACCTTCAGTGGATAGGGTGTTATGTCCGGAAAAGCGCAACAGCAGTCTCGTATCATTGAGTTGATCAAACTGGGCCGTGAGCAGAAGTATCTGACTTACGCCGAGGTCAACGACCACCTGCCCGAGGATATTGAATAACCGAAGAGGTTGAAATAAA
>NZ_JBIVCU010000026.1:0-20742 GCF_044746785.1 Pseudomonas sp. NPDC090208 | reverse complement strand
TTTAAGATCCGTTGCAGGTGGAAGACATCATCCGCATGATTAACGACATGGGGATCCCCGTACACGAGAGTGCTCCGGATGCGGACGCCCTTATGCTGGCGGACGCCGATACCGACGAGGCCGCTGCGGAAGAAGCAGCGGCAGCGCTGGCGGCGGTCGAAACCGACATCGGTCGTACCACGGACCCGGTGCGCATGTACATGCGTGAAATGGGCACCGTCGAGCTTCTGACCCGCGAAGGCGAAATCGAAATCGCCAAACGCATCGAAGAAGGCATTCGTGAAGTCATGAGCGCTATCGCTCACTTCCCGGGTACGGTCGAGCACATCCTCTCCGAATACGACCGTGTCACCAGCGAAGGTGGCCGTCTGTCCGACGTTCTGAGCGGCTACATCGACCCGGATGACGGCATTGCGCCGCCAGCCGAAGCGCCACTGCCTATCGATCAGAAGTCCGAGAAGGCCGCAGCGGCCGACGATGACGAAGACGAGGAAAGCGCTGACGGTGACGACGAGGAAGAGGCCGAAAGCGGTCCGGACCCGGTCATCGCCGCACAACGCTTCGGCGCCGTATCCGAGCAACTGGCTGTCACGCTCAAGGCCCTGAAAAAAGGCCGTGACGACAAGCAGGCCGTTGCCGAGATGCTGGCTCTGGCCGAGCTGTTCATGCCGATCAAGCTGGTACCGAAGCAATTCGAAGGCCTGGTTGAACGTGTTCGCAGCGCTCTGGAGCGTTTGCGTGCCCAGGAACGCGCCATCATGCAGCTGTGCGTTCGTGACGCTCGCATGCCACGCGCCGATTTCCTGCGTCAGTTCCCTGGCAACGAAGTCGACCAGACCTGGCCTGAGTTCCTGGCCCGCGGCAAGGCGAAGTACGCCGAAGCCATCGGTCGCCTGCAGGCCGACATCCAGCGTTGCCAGCAGAAGCTGACCGACCTGGAAAAAGAAACCGGCCTGACCGTGCTGGAAATCAAGGACATCAACCGTCGCATGTCGATCGGTGAGGCCAAGGCCCGCCGCGCGAAGAAAGAGATGGTTGAGGCCAACCTGCGCCTGGTGATCTCGATCGCCAAGAAGTACACCAACCGCGGTCTGCAGTTCCTCGACCTGATTCAGGAAGGCAACATTGGCCTGATGAAGGCGGTGGACAAGTTCGAATACCGTCGCGGCTACAAGTTCTCGACCTACGCCACCTGGTGGATCCGTCAGGCGATCACTCGTTCCATCGCCGACCAGGCGCGCACCATCCGTATCCCGGTGCACATGATCGAGACGATCAACAAGCTCAACCGTATTTCCCGCCAGATGCTGCAGGAAATGGGTCGTGAGCCGACGCCGGAAGAGCTGGGCGAGCGCATGGAAATGCCTGAGGACAAGATCCGCAAGGTATTGAAGATCGCCAAAGAGCCGATCTCCATGGAAACCCCGATCGGTGACGACGAAGACTCGCATCTGGGCGACTTCATCGAAGACTCCACTATGCAATCGCCAATCGACGTGGCGACCGTGGAGAGCTTGAAGGAAGCCACCCGCGAAGTGCTGTCGGGCCTGACCGCTCGCGAGGCGAAAGTCCTGCGCATGCGTTTCGGCATCGACATGAACACCGACCACACCCTTGAGGAAGTCGGCAAGCAGTTCGACGTGACCCGCGAGCGTATCCGTCAGATCGAAGCCAAGGCGCTGCGCAAGCTGCGTCACCCGACCCGTAGCGAACACCTGCGTTCGTTCCTGGACGAGTAAAACGCTTCGCGCTGCACCCCAAAACCCCCGGCCTTGCCGGGGGTTTTGCGTTTCAGAAGAATAAGATTTTGTCGGGGTGTCAGCGGCGTCCGGCGCAGCTACACTCGACACATTCTCATCGGTGAAACTATTTGGGGCTGCGATGTTCTGGAAGCCAGCCATTGTGTTGTTGTGCTTGATGGGGCCGGTCAGCGCAGAGGCCAATGCGCTTTCCCGAGTGGAGACGACCCCGCTCAACCCGCACGACGAAGCAATGCACAGTATGGATGCTGCGTCGCCCGATCCCGGCAGCTCAAGCGATTCCAGCCCGTTACAGGAAGCCAGCGTACGACTGGCCGACATGGGCGAGCGCCTGCACCAGTCCGACGGCGAACAGACGGAGTTCGACAACGGCGCACAACCCCTGGCGTTGCCGATACACGGCATCGACTCCGGCAAGTTCTGGCATGACTTCCTGTTGTTCGGCCTCCCCGGCCTGCTCCTGCTTTCCACCGTGCTCGGCATCGTGGTGCGCATCAACCGCCGCCTCAGCTCGGAAATCTCCCGGCGCATCGCCCTCGAACAGGAACTGCGCAGCAGCGAATATCACTATCGCGGCATGATCGAGAGCCTGTCCGCCATCGCCTGGGAAGCCAATACCCGCGACTACTCCTACAACTACGTCTCGCCCCACGCCGAAAACCTGTTGGGCTACCCCCTGCAACAATGGCGCAAGACCGGCTTCTGGCGCAGCATCGTCCACCCCGACGACCTTGAATGCGCGCAGAGCTTCTGTGACCGCGAAACCGCGCTGGGCAACGATCACAGCCTCGACTACCGGGTGGTCTGCGCCGATGGACGGATTCTCTGGGTTCGCGACATCGTCAGCCTGATCGGTTATGGCCGCGAACCGGTCATGCGCGGCCTGATGATCGACATCACCGAAGCCAAGCAGACCGAAGAAGCGCTGCGTTTGTCCGAAGGCAAATTCGCCTCGGTCTTCGCCCAGTGCCCGGACATTCTGGTGATCGCCCGTCTCTCCGACGGCTGCTTCCTGGAAGCCAACCAGGCGTTCGTCGAGCAAATCGGCCTCAGCCAGAACGAAGTGATCGGTCGCACTCCGGGCGAACTGAACATCTGGGGTATCCCGGACATTGGCCAGAGCCTGTTGCAGCGTTTGCAGAAAGGCAGCATCCGCAACCTGGAAATGCCCTTCCGCCGCAGCGACGGACGCATTTTCACCGGGCTGCTGTCTGCCGAGCCCTTCGACCTGGACTCCACTCCGGCGGTGGTGTTGGTAGTGCGCGACATCACCCCGCTCAAGGAAGCGCAGCAACAGCTGCAGATGTCCGAAGAGAAATTCGCCAAGGCCTTCCACTCCTCGCCGGACGGCCTACTGATTTCCCGCCAGAGCGACGGCATGCTGGTGGAGATCAACGACGGATTCAGCCGCATTACCGGCTATCACAGCTCGCTGTCACTGGACCGCACGACGCTGGATCTGGGCATCTGGGTCGACCTCAACGAACGCCAGCAACTGCTGGAGCAACTCAACCGCGACGGCTTCGTCAAAGACTTCACCACCCATATCCGCCGTCGCGACGGGCAGATCCGGCTTTGCGAGATCTCATCGCGGCCACTGCCCATCGGCGGCGAAGACTGCATGCTGACCATCGCCCGTGACATCACCGAACGCCATCAGATGCAGGAAAAACTGCAACTGGCCGCCACCGTGTTCGAAAGCACTGCCGAGGGCGTGCTGATCACCGACACCCGCCAGCGCATCAACGCGGTGAACCGTGCCTTCAGCGAAATCACCGGCTACAGCGAAAACGAAGCCATCGGCGAGACCCCGCGCCTGCTGGCGTCCGGCCTGCACGACAGCGCCTTCTACGCGTCCATGTGGTATCAGCTCACCGCCGAAGGCCACTGGCAGGGTGAGATCAGCAACCGGCGCAAGAACGGCGAGATCTATCCGAGCTGGCTGACCATCAGTGCCGTGCGCAACCGCGACAAGTTCATCACCCACTTCGTCGCCGTGTTCGCCGACATTTCCAGCCTCAAACAGGCCCAGGCACGTCTGGACTATCAAGCCCACCACGACCCGCTCACCGGTCTGCCCAATCGCACCCTGTTTGAAAGTCGCCTGCACGCTGCGCTGATCCACAGCAAGGAGGCCAGCAGCCTCGGTGCCGTGCTGTTCCTCGACCTGGACCGCTTCAAGCACATCAACGACAGCCTCGGCCATCCGGTCGGCGATCTGCTGCTCAAAGGTATCGCCCAGCGCCTGAAAGAGAACCTGCGCGACATCGACACCGTGGCACGCCTGGGCGGCGACGAATTCATCGTTCTGCTGCCCGGCCTGCAATCGGAGCACGACGCGGAAACCATCGCCACCAAACTGCTCAACAGCTTCTCCGCACCGTTCCAGGCCGGCGAGCACGAGTTCTTCATCAGCACCAGCATCGGCAGCGCCCTGTTCCCCACCGACGGTGCCGACGTCGCCACCCTGATCAAGAACGCCGACGCAGCCATGTACCGCTCCAAGGCCAAAGGCCGCAACCGCGTCGAAAGCTACACCCGTGACCTCACCGCCCAGGCCAGCGAACGCATTGCCCTGGAGCACGAGTTGCGCCGCGCCATCGAACGCAACGAGTTCAGCCTCAGCTATCAGCCCAAGGTCAGCCTGCTGACCCATCGTCTGGTCGGCGCAGAAGCACTGATTCGCTGGACCCACCCGACCTTCGGCGACGTGCCGCCCGAGCGCTTCATTCCGCTGGCCGAAGAAAACGGCATGATCCTGCAGATCGGCGAATGGGTGCTGGAAAAAGCCTGCCGCCAGCTTGAGGAATGGAACCGGACCTACGACGTGTTCGGGCCGCTCTCGGTCAACCTCGCCGGCGCACAACTGCGTCAGCCGAACCTGGTCAACCGCATCGAACAACTGCTCAAGCGCCACCACCTGCAGCCCGGCTGCCTGCAACTGGAAATCACCGAAAACTTCATCATGTCGCAGACCGAAGAAGCCCTCTCCGTGCTGCACCGCCTGAAAAAACTCGGTGTGCAACTGGCCATCGACGACTTCGGCACCGGCTACTCCTCGCTGAGCTACCTCAAGCGCCTGCCGCTGGACATCCTCAAGATCGACCAGTCCTTCGTCCGCGGCCTGCCCGACGACCCCCACGACGCCGCCATCGTCCGCGCCATCATCGCCCTCGGCCGCAGCATGCAACTGACCGTCATCGCCGAAGGCGTGGAGAACATCGAACAGCAACGCTGCCTCGCCGAAGAAGGCTGCGAACAGATCCAGGGCTACATCGTCAGCCTGCCCCTGCGCCCCGACGAATTCTGCGCGACGTTTCTTCGCACGACGGTTTCGGACTTTTCGGATAGCCCCGCACGGAAACCATCGCTATAATCCGCCGCCTGACTGAGGGCCTATAGCTCAGTTGGTTAGAGCAGAGGACTCATAATCCTTTGGTCCACGGTTCGAGTCCGTGTGGGCCCACCATATAAAAAGCCGCGCGATGCGCGGTTTTTTTTCGTCTGGAAACCGGTTCAGGAGCATCGCCATGCCTCTGCAAAACCGCCTCAACCCCCACGGCCAACTCTGTGCCGTCCCTGCCCGCGGTACCTTCATGGGCAATCGCGGGCTGTTGCATAACGCTCATCAACACATCACCCGCCCTTGGGCGCTACAGCGCTGGATAACGTGCCTTCTGAACTTCAAGGGCGTGCAGCGCAAGGTCATGACGCCCGGTCTGTACACCGAGTTGTTTTTCCTCGACGAACCCACCGCCTACGCCGCCGGGCATCGGCCGTGCAGTTATTGTCGGCATGCCGATTTCAAGCGGTTCAAGGCGTTGTGGGCCGAGGTGTTTCCGGGTTTGGATCAGTCGGCGGCGGGGATTGATCGGGTGTTGCATGACGCTCGTTTGAATGCCGATGGCAGTCAGTGGACGTGGCAGGCGGTATTGGGTGACTTGCCGGACGGGACGATGATCGAGGTGGAGGGTGATGCGGTGCTGTTGTGGCGGGGCGGTCAGTGGCGTTGGTCGTTTGCGGGGTATGAGCCGATAGCCGCGTCGGTTGCAAAGCAGACGACAGTGACGGTGCTGACGCCGGAGCCCTATGTCCGGCTATTCGCGGCGGGTCTTGCAAGCGGGCTTCAGGTGCATCCCTCCCTCGCGCAAGGCTGAAGATTGCACGAGCCATCCCGCCACGGCTTTTGCGACACTATCGGAAACATTCGCCACTTCCAGGGTCTGTTACCCCATGAATATGCCTTCCCTGCCCTTGTGGCTCCGTCGTCTGCTGCGTCCCCTTCTGGACCCGTATCGCCGCTATCGTCATGCCCGCTATATCCACGCCGGGCGCATCGTGGTCGGTTTGCTGGTGTCGATTCTGTTGACCACGGGCATCCATCTGCCCCACGGCGAATGGGCGTCGGTGACGATGTTGATCGTGATTGGCGGCTTGCAGCACCACGGCAATATCGGCAAGAAGTCGGTAGAGCGGGCTTACGGCACGTTGATCGGCGCAGCGCTGGGGCTGATGGTGGTGGCGCAGCAGAGTTATCTGGGCCTGCCGCTGTTGACCTATGTGCTGATGTCGTCGATCTGCGGTTTCTTTGCCTATCACGCCATCGGCAAGGGCGGTTACACGGCGCTGTTGTCGGCGATCACGCTGTTTATCGTTGCCGGGCATGGCGATAACCCGATCACTGACGGGCTATGGCGCACGGTGGATATCTTGATCGGCATCGCCCTGGCGCTGGCGTTTTCCTTCGCCCTGCCGCTGTATGCGGTGTATTCCTGGCGCTACAACCTGGCCAACGGGCTGCGCAACTGCGCCAAGGTCTATGACCGCATCGCCAGCGGCCAGTCGATCAGCGCCGACGAGCACCGCAAGCTGACGGCCAAGCTCAACGCCACCATGCTGCAGCTGCGTTCGCTGATGCCGTCGGTGTCCAAGGAAGTGCGGATTTCAATCGTCGAGCTGGACGCCATCCAGGGGCATTTCCGCATGTGCCTGAGCACTCTGGAAATCCTTTCCAATCTGCGTCCCGCCGAGTTGGGCAATGTGGCCATGACCGCCGAACATCGACGCATCCGGCGCTTGCTGATCGGCATGGCGCGGGCGTTGCAGACCGGCGCCACCGAGCGTTTGCAACGGCCGAGCGAAACCCTGGCGGTGGGCCCGGAAGCACCGACTGCGTCCACCGACATGCTGGGTTATCAACTGATGACGCGGCAGTTCACCCTCAACCTCGAAGGCCTGCAGCAGCGGCTGGCAAAGACGGCGAGGAAGTGGAAGATCTGATCTTCGCCGTCATTGCCATCAAGAACGGTCAGTAGACCGACGGCACCACCATGTTGCGCGGCACCGGGGCGCGCAGGTAGTTGGCGTTGTAGACGCGCTCAGGCAGGACCACTTGCGGCGACTCGGTGTCACCGCGTGGAATCTGCTCCAGCAGGTGATGAATGCAGTTGAGCCGCGCGCGCTTCTTGTCGTCGGCTTCGACGATCCACCACGGCGCCACGTCGGTGTGCGAGCGGGTGAGCATTTCTTCCTTGGCGCGGGTGTAGTCTTCCCAGCGACGGCGCGACTCCAGGTCCATCGGCGACAGTTTCCACTGTTTCAGCGGGTCGTGGATGCGCATCAGGAAGCGGCGATATTGCTCGTCGTCGGTGATGGAGAACCAGTACTTGATCAGGATGATCCCCGAGCGCACCAGCATTTTTTCGAACTCGGGCACGGTGCGGAAAAACTCTTCGTATTCTTCGTTATCGCAGAAGCCCATGACCCGCTCGACGCCCGCGCGGTTGTACCAGCTGCGGTCGAACAGGACCATTTCGCCCGCTGCCGGCAGGTGCGACACGTAGCGCTGGAAGTACCACTGGGTACGCTCGCGCTCGGTCGGCGCGGTCAGCGCGGCCACGCGGCAGACCCGCGGGTTGAGGCGCTGGGTGATGCGCTTGATGGCACCGCCCTTGCCGGCCGCATCGCGGCCTTCGAACAGCACCACCACCTTGAGTTTCTGGCTGACGACCCAGTCCTGCAGCTTGACCAGCTCGCCCTGCAGACGCAGCAGTTCGCGGAAATACACCCGACGATCGATGCCTTTCGGCACTTCTTCGCCAAGGTCAGACAGCAGACCGTCCAGGCGCGCGTCGTCGTATTCCATCTCCAGTTCTTCATCGAAGCTGTCGAGAATATCGGCGTGGATGTAGCGGGCGGTTTCGGAAAAGTCCAACGACGTGCTATCGGTCATGACGGGGCTCCCACGCGGATTCAAGAAAGTCTGGGAGAGAATTTAGGCACGCAACGGGTGACAGCAGAATGACAGCACGGTGACAACGGAGAAAACTCCTACAAGACTCGACGGCTGACGAGGCGGCTGGCAGGCTGCAAGTCCTGCCGAACACACTTTTTGGAGCCCAGCATGTCTCACGCTTACAGCCCGCAGGAATGGCAACTCAGGCAGGAACTGGCGGCCTGCTACCGCCTGATCGCCCATTTCAGAATGACCGACCTGATCTTCACCCACATTTCGCTGCGGATCCCCGGTCCCGAGCATCATTTTCTGATCAACCCGTACGGGCTGATGTTCGAGGAAATCACCGCATCGAATCTGGTGAAGATCGACCTCGACGGCAACAAGGTGGAAGCCTCGCATTACCCGGTGAACCCGGCGGGTTTCGTGATTCACAGCGCCATCCACAGTGCCCGCGAAGACGCCCAGTGCGTGCTGCACACCCATACCAAGGCTGGTTGTGCGGTGGCTGCGCAGGAAGCCGGGTTGTTGCCGGTGAACCAGATTTCCATGGAGTTCTATGGCCGGGTCGGCTACCACGACTACGAGGGCATCGCCCTGGATTTCAGCGAGCAGCAGCGGCTGGTCGCGGATCTGGGCGACAGCTCGGTGATGATTCTGCGCAACCACGGGTTGTTGGCGGTGGGCGACAGCGTGAAGCAGGCGTTTCTGCGCATGTATTACCTGGAGAAAGCCTGCGAAATCCAGATCGCCGCCCAGGCGGGCGGTCAGTTGGTCATCCCGTCGGACGAGGTGTGCCGACGCACCGAGCGGCAATTCAACGAGCCGGGCAAACCGGCGGCGGAAGGTGAATTGAACGACCCGGATGCGGTGGATTTCGCCTGGGCGGCGTTGTTGCGGCTGCTGGATCGGGTGGCGCCGGATTACAAGCACTGAGCATGGCCCTGTAGGCGTGAATGATGGACACGCCACCTGTGGGAGCGAATTCATTCGCGATAGCGTCGGTACATCCATCATCACCGTCGCCTGACACACCGTTTCGCGAATGAATTCGCTCCCACAAGGCATCAGCCAGCCGGCTACGGATAGGTAATGCCCGTGGCAGCGGGTAACATCACCCGCTTGCCGAATGGAGATCCACCCTTGTCCGACACCCGCCCTCCCGCCCTCGACGAAATCGACCGTCAGTTGATTGCCGCGCTGCAGATCAATGCCCGTGAACCGGTGGCCAATCTGGCGCGGCAGTTGGGCATCGCCCGTACCACGGTGACGTCGCGCCTGGCTCGTCTGGAGAAGGCCAAAATCATCACCGGTTATGGCGTGCGGCTGAGTCAGCGGGTGGTCGATGGCGGCTTGCAGGCGTATGTCGGCATCACCGTGCAACCGCGTTCCGGCAAGGAAGTGCTGCGACGCCTGACGGCGCTGGCCCAGGTCCAACAGTTGTGTGCAGTGAGCGGCGAGTTCGACTACGTGGCCTGGCTGCGCACCGATTCGCCGGAACAGCTGGACCAACTGCTCGATCTGATCGGCAGTGTCGACGGCGTGGAGAAGACCACCACCTCGATCATCCTCAGCAGCAAGATTGATCGGGGGCAACCGGTTTAGCAGAGCCATTCGATACGTGTAGGAGCTGGCTTGCCCTGCGACCGGCGGGAAACCCGTCGTAAATCCGATAAATGCGGTGTGTCAGGTATAAAGGGTTGTCAGAGTTCGCGACTGCTGCGCAGCCGGTCGCAGGACAAGCCAGCTCCTACCGGAAACACTCTCACATCTCAAAATGTACATCCGCCTCGTCACATTGACTAACATCTCTGCATAACGACGACACTCTGCGTCTTATTAACGTCTCAACTGTTATCTAGACTTTCCACTTTCGCGCCCCAGTCGAATTTAAGGTCAGTCATGAACAACAATCGCCACCCCGCCGACGGCAAGAAACCGATCACGATTTTCGGCCCGGACTTTCCGTTCGCCTTTGATGACTGGATCGAGCATCCGGCCGGGCTGGGCAGCATTCCTGCCGAGAACCATGGCAAGGAAGTCGCCATCGTCGGCGCCGGGATCGCCGGGCTGGTGGCGGCTTATGAGCTGATGAAGCTGGGCCTGAAGCCGGTCGTTTACGAAGCCTCGAAAATGGGTGGTCGCCTGCGCTCGCAACAGTTCGAAGGCGCCGAAGGCATCATCGCCGAGCTGGGCGGCATGCGTTTCCCGGTCTCGTCCACCGCGTTCTATCACTACGTCGACAAGCTCGGCCTGGAATCCAAGCCCTTCCCCAACCCGCTGACCGCCGCCTCCGGCAGCACGGTGATCGATCTGGAAGGCACTACCCACTACGCACAGAAGCTGTCGGACCTGCCTGCGCTGTTTCAAGAAGTGGCTGACGCCTGGGCCGACGCACTGGAAGACGGCGCGCAGTTCGCCGACATTCAACAGGCCATCCGCGACCGCGACGTGCCACGCCTCAAGGCGCTGTGGAACACCCTGGTACCGCTGTGGGACGACCGCACGTTCTATGACTTCGTCGCCACCTCCAAGGCCTTCGCCAAGCTGTCGTTCTACCACCGCGAAGTGTTCGGCCAGGTCGGTTTCGGCACCGGCGGCTGGGACTCGGACTTCCCCAACTCGATGCTGGAAATCTTCCGTGTGGTGATGACCAACTGCGACGATCACCAACACCTGATCGTTGGCGGCGTGGAGCAGGTGCCGCTGGGCATCTGGCGCCATGTGCCGGAGCGCTGCGTACACTGGCCGCAAGGCACCAGCCTGTCGTCGCTGCACCACGGCGCGCCGCGCACCGGGGTGAAACGTATCGCCCGCGCGGCCGATGGCAAGTTCGCCGTAACCGACAACTGGGGCGACACCCGCCATTACGACGCGGTGCTGGCGACCTGCCAGAGCTGGCTGCTGACCACGCAGATCGAATGCGAGGAGTCGCTGTTCTCGCAAAAGATGTGGATGGCTCTGGACCGCACGCGCTACATGCAGTCGTCGAAAACCTTCGTGATGGTCGACCGGCCGTTCTGGAAGGACAAGGATCCGGAAACCGGACGCGACCTGATGAGCATGACCCTCACCGACCGCCTGACCCGTGGCACCTACCTGTTCGACAACGGCACCTATTCCAATGGCGAGGACAAGCCGGGGGTGATCTGTCTGTCGTACTCGTGGATGAGCGACGCGCTGAAAATGCTGCCGCATCCCGTGGAAAAGCGCGTCAGCCTGGCCCTCGGCGCGCTGAAGAAGATCTACCCGAAAGTCGACATCGCCGCGCGCATCATCGGCGACCCGATCACCGTGTCGTGGGAGGCCGACCCGCATTTCCTCGGTGCCTTCAAAGGCGCGCTGCCCGGCCATTACCGCTACAACCAGCGGATGTACGCGCACTTCATGCAGAAGGACATGCCTGACGAACAGCGCGGCATTTTCATCGCCGGTGACGACGTGTCGTGGACCCCGGCCTGGGTCGAGGGCGCGGTGCAGACGTCGCTCAACGCGGTGTGGGGCATCATGACCCACTTCGGTGGCAAGACCCATGCGGAAAACCCCGGCCCCGGCGACGTGTTCGACGAGATCGGCCCCATCGTCCTGCCGGAATAAGGAGTCGCCATGCGCGTCGCTCTCTATCAATGCCCGCCGCTGCCGCTGGATGTCAGCGGCAACCTGCATCGGCTGAGCACCCAGGCAAAAGCCGCGGCGGATCAGGGCGCGGCGCTGCTGGTCTGCCCGGAAATGTTCCTCAGCGGCTACAACATCGGGGCCGAAGCGGCCCATGATCTGGCGCAGGCCAGCGATGGTGCAGCAGCGCAGGCGATTGCCGAAATGGCGCAGGCGTTCGGCATCGCCGTCCTGTACGGCTACCCCGACCTGAGCGCCGACGGGCAGGTCTACAACGCAGTGCAGTTGATCGATGCGCAGGGGCAGCGCCTGTGCAATTACCGCAAGACGCACTTGTATGGCGATCTGGATAAATCAATGTTCAGCGCCGGCGACGAACACTTTCCAGTGGTGGATTTTAACGGCTGGAAGCTGGGTTTTCTGATCTGCTACGACGTCGAGTTCCCGGAAAACACCCGGCGTCTGGCCCTGGCCGGCGCCGATCTGATCCTGGTGCCGACCGCCAACATGGCGCCCTACGACTTCGTTGCCGAAGTCACCGTGCGCGCCCGCGCCTTCGAGAACCAGTGCTATCTGGTCTACGCCAATTACTGCGGCAGCGAGGGTGCGATTCACTACTGCGGTCTGAGCAGCATCTGCGCGCCGGACGGCAAACAGATCGGCCTGGCCGGGCAGGAAGAAGCCCTGGTGATCGCGGACCTGGACCGGGCGCTGATGAGCGAATCGCAGGCGATCAATACCTACTTCAAGGATCGCCGGCCGGGGTTTTATGGGAGCCTTGCAAAGGGGTGACACACAGAAAACCTGTGGGAGGGAGCCCTGCTCGCGAAAGCGTCAATTCAGACAATGCAGTGCTGGCAGACAAAAAGCATTCGCGAGCAGAGCTCCCTCCCACAGGGCCGGTATTGGCCGGCATATCGCGCCAACCGCCGACATATCCGCTAGCATGACCCGTCACACCGCCGTGCCTCGGACCCCGTCATGCCTGCCACCGCTTCACCTCGCCACCATTCCCTGAGCCTGCCCAACGGCCTGCGCGTGTCGCTGTATTCGGCGCCGCGTCTGAAACGCTGTGCGGCGGCGTTGCGGGTGGCGGCGGGGAGCCATGATGTCGATCCGCAATGGCCGGGGCTGGCGCACTTTCTTGAGCATCTGTTCTTCCTCGGTACCGAGCGCTTCCCCACTGGCGAACACCTGATGGCCTTCGTTCAGCGCCACGGCGGACAGGTCAACGCCAGCACCCGCGAGCGCACCACCGATTTCTTTTTTGAACTGCCGCAGAGCGTATTCGCCGATGGTCTGGAGCGTCTGTGCGACATGCTCGCCCATCCGCGCATGGCCCTTGAAGACCAGTTGCGCGAACGCGAGGTGCTGCACGCCGAGTTCATCGCCTGGTCGCGGGACGCTGCGTCGCGCGATCAACTGAAACGGCTACAGGTGCTCTCGCCACGCCATCCGCTGCGCGGGTTTCATGCCGGCAATCGCTTCAGCCTGCCGGTGCCGCGTCAGGCATTTCAGCAGGCACTGGAAGACTTTTACCGACGGTTCTATCAAGCCGGGCAGATGACCTTGAGCCTGAGCGGACCGCAGTCGCTGGATGAATTACAGGCGTTGGCCGAGCGCTTCGGAGGCTGTTTCGCCACGGGAACGCGGGTCGAACAGACCAGGCCGCCCGCCCTCGTGGAACGCGACGATTCGATTATCTCTACAGATCAAACGCATCTGCTGTTTGCCTGTGAAGACCTGCCGCCAGGGCACGAACAGGCGGCGGCGTTTCTCTGCACCTGGCTGAACAACACGCAAGACGGTGGGCTGACCGCAGAGTTGCGGCGGCGCGGGTTGGCGGAATCGCTCAAGGCCGAGATGGTGTACGGGTTTGCAGGGCAGGTTTTGTTGGAGATCCGTGTTGAACCGGGTGAAGCCATCGCGGGCAAGCGCGCTCCTACAGAAAAGGCGCGTCCACCTGTAGGAGTGAGCTTGCTCGCGATAGCGTCAGAACAGACAGCACAACGCTCGGCTCTGCTCCACAACTGGCTCACCTTCTTCAAACCCCGCTTCCACGCCCTGCTCGCCGAATACGCTCGCCTGCAGCAACGTCATCTGGACGTCAGCGGCGCGCTGTCGCTGGCCAGGCACTTCAGCGAAACAGACGCCACGCCAGGACTGTCCAGCGCGGCCATCACGGCGCTGGATGCGCTGCTCGACCGGCTCATTCCAGCGCACTGTTCGCCCATCGACGACATCGCCTGGCAATTGCCGGCCGCCAACCCGTTTCTGCTTCCATCCGCCGTGCCGGCCACGACACCGACGCCCCTGCCCGCGCTGACCTTCAGCGAGGCGCTCGCCGACAGCGACGACGGCACGCTGTACCTGCGCTGGACGCTGCCGTCCCCGCAACCGACGCTGGCGCAAATGCTCGGCGACAGCCTGAAACCCTTGATCGCCGACGCGCAGGAAGCGGGTGTGACCCTGACCTTCGCTGCAATCGGCAGCCACTGGCAGTTGAAATTGAGCGGGCTGGCCGAGCCGATGCCTGCCGTGCTCAATCACGCGCTGCAACAACTCACCCAGCCCACGCCGCAGACATTGGCGCGCTACGGCCAGGCCAGCAACGAACCCGCGCCAATTCCGATCCGGCAATTGCTCAAAGTGCTGCCTGATCATTTTTTGAACATATGGCCTAGCGCAGAAACCCGCGAGCTTGCGAGTGTCTGGGCGCAAACGCGCTGGAGCGGTTTTGCCATCGGCCTGAACGAATCGACCCGGACAGCGCTGTGTCATGTCGGACAGCGTATCCCCGGCCAGCCTCTCGATACACCGGGTGCAATGTCGAAAACAACAGGCCAGCGCTGGCAAAGCGAACCCTCCACGTCGGCGGAAAACGCCCTGCTGCTGTTCTGTCCTACGCCCTCGTCCACTATCGAAGATGAGGCGATCTGGCGATTGTTCGCGCAATGGTTGCAAGGGCCTTTCTATCAACGTCTGCGTGTCGAACTGCAACTGGGCTACGCGGTGTTCAGCGGTTTCCGACAGATCGACGGCCAGAGCGGCCTGCTGTTCGGCGTGCAATCGCCCGGCGCCAGCGTCGGGCAGTTGCGTGACCATATCGACGAGGTGTTGCACACGCTGCCAGCGCTGATCGAACAGGCCGACCTGCCGGCTTCGGTCGGCGCGTTGCTGGCTCAGCTTGACCCGAATGTCATGGACCCGGCGCAGGCAGCCGAAATGTTCTGGCAGGCGCACCTGGCCGGGCACGGCGCGGACTACCTGCCACGGCTGCGAAAAGCGCTGGCACCGTTGCAGAAATCCACGTTAATCCACGCCGCCGATCGTCTGACAGGCTGCGACAGAGCGTCGCTGCACCTGGCCAATCGCCCCGATCCAGACGGCTCGGCCTGATCATTGCGTTCGATGCAAAAATCTTTATCGGATATTTCATCATTGCCGTGGCGTCATTTTTAGTAACATAGCTCCCTAATGATTCTGAACGTATGCCCACGGTGGCGTACTAAAGAACTACCTATCCACCGTTGCATTCACCCAGAAGGAGTCTTTTATGTGGACTAAACCTGCTTACACTGATCTGCGTATCGGCTTTGAAGTCACCATGTACTTCGCAAGCCGTTGATTGCTGCGCGGTGAAAAGCCTCGGTTCGCCGGGGCTTTTTTGTTACAGGACTTGAGTTTTTTCGGCCTCGCAGACGGCCACTCGGCACGGAGACCCCATGCACATCCAGATTCTCGGCTCAGCCGCCGGCGGCGGTTTCCCTCAATGGAACTGCAACTGCGCCAACTGCGCAGGCTTTCGCGACGGCAGCCTGCGGGCCCACGCTCGCACCCAGTCGTCCATCGCGCTCTCTGACGACGGCGTGAACTGGGTTCTGTGCAACGCCTCCCCCGACATCCGCGCGCAACTGCAAGGCTTCGCGCCGATGCAACCCAATCGCGGCCTGCGCGATACCGGCATCAGCGCCATCATTCTGATGGACAGCCAGATCGACCACACCACTGGCCTGCTCAGCCTGCGCGAAGGCTGCCCGCATCAGGTCTGGTGTACCGACATGGTTCATGAAGACCTGAGCACCGGCTTCCCGCTGTTCAACATGCTCAAGCACTGGAACGGCGGTTTGCAGTGGAATCGCATCGAGCTGGAAGGCAGCTTCGTGATTCCGGCCTGCCCAAACCTGCGTTTCACCCCGTTCCCGTTGCGCAGCGCTGCGCCGCCTTATTCGCCGCACCGCTTCGACCCGCATCCGGGCGACAACATCGGCTTGCTGGTCGAAGACCTGAAGACCGGCGGCAAGCTGTTCTACGCGCCGGGCCTGGGCAAGGTCGACGAGGCGCTGATGGAAAAAATGCGCGGCGCCGACTGTCTGCTGGTCGACGGCACCCTGTGGGACGACGACGAGATGAAACGTCGCGGCGTCGGCACCCGCACTGGCACGGAAATGGGCCATCTGGCGCAGAACGGCCCCGGCGGTATGCTGGAA
Source organism: Pseudomonas sp. NPDC090208 (assembly GCF_044746785.1). Taxonomy (NCBI): domain Bacteria; kingdom Pseudomonadati; phylum Pseudomonadota; class Gammaproteobacteria; order Pseudomonadales; family Pseudomonadaceae; genus Pseudomonas; species Pseudomonas sp. NPDC090208. Next base: position 4,642 of record NZ_JBIVCU010000026.1, on the reverse strand, counting down.
GTGCTGGAGAAGCTGCCGGAGCAACGCAAGGTGCTTATCCACATCAACAACACCAACCCGATTCTCGACGAAGACTCGCCCGAGCGCGCCGAACTGGCCCGGCGTGAGGTTGAAGTGGCCTTTGATGGCATGAGCATCGAGTTGTAAGGCGCAGCCAACTGAACCTGTGGGAGCGAATTCATTCGCGAAAAATGTTTCAGCCGACGCAGATGTGTCGAATGCAGCGGCCAATCGCGAATGAATTCGCTCCCACAGAAGCTGCATCCCACGTGCAAGAAAGAGTGACGACATGAGCGAACACACGCCGCTGTCCCCCGCCGAATTCGAACAGGCTCTGCGTGCCAAGGGCGCGTACTACCACATTCATCACCCGTACCATGTGGCGATGTATCAGGGCCGCGCCACCCGCGAGCAGATTCAGGGCTGGGTGGCCAACCGCTTCTACTATCAGGTGAATATCCCGCTGAAAGACGCCGCAATCCTGGCCAACTGCCCGGACCGCGAGATTCGTCGCGAGTGGATTCAGCGCCTGCTCGACCACGACGGTGCGCCGGGTGAAGACGGCGGCATCGAAGCCTGGCTGCGGCTGGGTCAGGCCGTGGGGCTGGACCCGGATCAGCTGCGTTCGCAGGAACTGGTGCTGCCCGGCGTGCGCTTCGCCGTCGACGCTTATGTCAACTTCGCCCGCCGTGCCAGCTGGCAGGAAGCCGCCAGCAGCTCGTTGACCGAACTGTTCGCCCCGCAGATCCACCAGTCGCGACTGGACAGCTGGCCACAGCATTACCCGTGGATCGACCCGGCCGGCTACGAGTATTTCCGCACCCGCCTGGGCCAGGCTCGGCGCGACGTGGAACACGGCCTGACGATCACACTGCAGCACTACACCACTTGGGAAAGCCAGCAGCGCATGCTGGAAATCCTGCAGTTCAAACTCGACATTTTGTGGAGCATGCTGGACGCCATGAGCATGGCGTACGAGCTGAATCGCCCGCCCTATCACAGCGTGACCGACCAGCGCGTCTGGCACAAAGGAATTGCCCTATGAGCTTCAATCGCGAACAAGTCCCCAACTGGCGCCGCGGCTACCGCTTCCAGTTCGAGCCGGCGCAGAACGGTCACGTCCTGCTGTACCCGGAAGGCATGATCAAGCTCAACGAAAGCGCTGCCGAGATCGGCGGGCTGATCGACGGCAAGCGCAACGTCGGCGCGATCATTGCCCTGCTCGACGAGAAATTCCCCGGCGTTCCCGAACTTGGCGATGACGTCGAGCAATTCATGGAGGTCGCGCGTGCCGAACACTGGATCGAACTTGCCTGATTCGCCGGCTGAAGCGCCTACCCAAGGCGAGTCCAGCGTGCATATTCCACCGACGCCGCCCGTCGGCCTGCCACTGTGGCTGCTCGCCGAGCTGACCTACCGCTGCCCGCTGCAATGCCCGTATTGCTCCAACCCGCTGGACTTCGCCAAACAAGGCCAGGAGCTGAGCACCGAGCAGTGGTTCAAGGTCATGGCCGAAGCCCGGCAGATGGGCGCGGCACAGATCGGTTTTTCCGGCGGCGAACCGCTGGTGCGTCAAGACCTGGCCGAGCTGATCGCCGAGGCGCGGCGGCTGGGTTACTACACCAACCTGATCACCTCCGGCATCGGCCTGACCGAGCAGAAAATCATCGACTTCAAGGAAGCCGGTCTGGACCACATTCAGATCAGCTTTCAGGCCAGCGACGAGCAGGTCAACAACATGCTCGCTGGCTCGAAAAAGGCCTTCGCGCAGAAGCTGGAAATGGCTCGCGCGGTGAAAAAGCATGGCTACCCGATGGTGCTCAACTTCGTCACCCATCGGCACAACATCGACCGCATCGACAAGATCATCGAGCTGTGTGTGGCGCTGGAAGCCGACTTCGTCGAATTGGCCACCTGCCAGTTCTACGGCTGGGCGCACCTGAACCGCGTCGGCCTGCTGCCGACCAAGGAGCAACTGGTGCGGGCCGAGCGCATCACCAATGAATACCGGGAAAAACTGGCCGCCGAGCAACACCCGGTCAAACTGATCTTCGTCACCCCCGACTACTACGAAGAACGGCCGAAAGCCTGCATGAACGGCTGGGGCAACCTGTTCCTCACCGTCACCCCGGACGGCACCGCCCTGCCCTGCCACGGCGCGCGGCAGATGCCGATCCAGTTTCCCAACGTGCGCGACCACAGCATGCAGCACATCTGGTACGACTCGTTCGGCTTCAACCGTTTTCGCGGTTACGAATGGATGCCCGAGCCGTGCCGTTCCTGCGACGAGAAGGAAAAGGACTTCGGCGGCTGCCGCTGCCAGGCCTTCATGCTCACGGGCGACGCCAGCAACGCCGACCCGGTGTGCAGCAAGTCCCCACAGCACCACCTGATCACCCAGGCTCGCGACGAAGCCGAGTATGCTAGCCAGACCATCGAGCAACTGGCGTTCCGCAATGAACGAAACTCGCGTCTCATCGCCAAATCCTGACCTGTTTTCGGCCGCCCAGGCGGTGGCCGCTGGCGTAGATTTCTCTGAACTGAGCGTCAGCCCTGCCGGGCTGTTCTGGATCGAATTCAACCCCCACGACGCCGTTTCGCGGATCTGCCGCTGGCGCGATGGCGCCACGACTCACCTGACCCCGGACGGCTTCAGCGTGCGCGGTCGGGTGTATGAATACGGCGGCGGTTCGTTCTGCCTGAGCGACGATGCCGTGGTGTTCGTCAACGAGGCTGACCAGCAGCTGTACGTTCAGCCGTTCGACTCCGACACTCCGCAGGCACTGACCGAAGGTGACAAACGCTACGGCGATGTCCGTCATGCGCGAGGGCAGATTCTGGCGGTCGAGGAAGAACAGGACACCCACCGCCTGGTGAGCATCGACCTTGTCGACGGCAAACGCGCCGTGCTGGCTGAAGGCGCCGATTTCTATGCGTCACCGACCATGAGCCCAGACGGCCAGCGGCTGGCGTGGATCGAATGGTGGCGCCCGCACCAACCCTGGACCGCCACACGCTTGCTCAGCGTCGAACGGATGGCCGACGGCAACTGGGGCCGGCCGCATTGCCTGGCGGGCGGCCTGGGTCTGGAAGCCTTGCAACAACCGTGTTTTGACCAGCAAGGTCGACTGTGTTGCCTGACCGACCGTGGTGGTTTCTGGCAGCCCTGGGTGGAAACCCTGGACGGCCTGCAAGCGCTGCCCGCCGCCAAAGCCGATCACGCGTCCGCGCCATGGCAGATGGGCAATTGCAGCTGGTTGCCATTGAACGACGGCGGTTATGTGGCCAGTTGGTCGGAACACGGCGTCGGCGTGCTGGGCGTGCATTCGTCCGACGGTTCGGTGGAAGATTTCAGCGGCGACTACAGCCGTTTTCGCAATCTGGCCGAGGATGATCAGTACCTCTATTGCGTCGCTGCGTCGGCGATCAGCCCGCCTGCGGTGTTGGCGATCCGCCGTTCCGACAAGCAGGTGCAGGTACTGGCCGGCGGCGTCGCTCCCTTGCCCGCCGAACGCATCAGCCGTCCGCAGACGTTGCGCTACCCCAGCGGCGACGGTGAAGCCCACGGCTATTTCTATCCGGCCATGACCGACGAAGCGAAACCGCCGTTGGTGGTGTTCATCCACGGCGGCCCGACGTCGGCCTGCTACCCGGTACTCGACCCGCGCATCCAGTTCTGGACCCAGCGCGGCTTCGCTGTGGCCGACGTCAACTATCGCGGCAGCACCGGCTATGGCCGGGCCTATCGGCAGGCGTTGTTTCTGGAATGGGGCGCTGTAGACGTCGAAGACGCTTGCGCGGTGGTCGAGCACCTGGGCCAGCGCGGCCTGATCGACCCGGGCAAGGCGTTCATCCGTGGCAGCAGTGCTGGCGGTTACACCACCCTGTGCGCCTTGGCATTCAGGGATGTATTCCGCGGCGGCGCCAGCCTCTACGGCGTCAGCGATCCACTGGCGCTGGCCGAAGCCACCCACAAGTTCGAGGCGGATTACCTGGACTGGCTGATCGGTGACCCCGACATCGACATGGCCCGCTACCGCGAACGCACGCCTCTACGGCACGCCGACCGGATCAAGGTGCCGGTGATCTTCTTCCAGGGCGAACTCGACCCCGTGGTCGTCCCGTCCCAGACTCGCGACATGCTCAACGCCCTACAGGAAAAAGGCATCCCCGCCGAAGGCCACTTCTACCCCGAAGAACGCCATGGCTTCCGCCAGGCCAGCAACCTGGCCCACGCACTGGAGACCGAGTGGGCGTTTTATTGCAAAGTGCTGGAGGGGTGAGGGTTACGCGACTGCATTGCCGGGCTGCTAACGCAGCCTCATTTCGCTTGGCGGCGAAATGCGTGGCCCTGTAGGAGCGTGGCTTGCCCGCGATCGGCGACGAAGTCGTCGTAAAACCTGTGCACTCGGTTTGTCTGGTCTTGCGCTGTAGCTGCTAACGCAGCTGGGTTTCGCCTGGCGGCGAGTTACTTGGAAAAGCCCCAAGTAACCAAGGGCTCTATACCCCGCCATACGGTGCCTCGCCACAGGCTCGGCATGCCCTCCCTCCGGCAATGCTCCGTGGGCCCGCCGCGAATGGGCCATCCATGGCCCACGCGGCTCTCGCGGCATCCATGCCGCTCGGCGCCACTGCGCATCGC
>NZ_JBIVCU010000025.1:0-83687 GCF_044746785.1 Pseudomonas sp. NPDC090208 | reverse complement strand
ATGGTAGTGTGGGGTTTCCCCATGTGAGAGTAGGTCATCGTCAAGATTAAATTGCAGAACCCCGTTTGCGTAAGCAGACGGGGTTTTGTCTTTTCCGCGTTCAGTTAAAATACATGCCCGCAAAAAAGCCACCCGAAGGTGGCTTGTCGATAACGCTTGCCTATTACTCTCCGCGATAGACACAGCCACTGGTGCAGGTCTCATGAATGCGAATGGCTGACAGCTCGGGCAGCAGCGGCTTCAGCTCATTCCAGATCCATTTGACCAGCACTTCACTGGTCGGATTTTCCAGGCCAGGAATGTCGTTCAGGTAGTTATGGTCCAGACGTTCGTAAAGCGGCTTGAAGATCGTCTTGATCTCCGAAAAGTCACGAATCCAGCCGGTGTGTGGGTCAGGTTCGCCCTGCAGATAAATCGCCACCCGGAACGAGTGACCGTGCAAGCGGCCGCACTTATGGCCCTCTGGAACGTGAGGAAGCCGGTGAGCTGATTCGAAGGTAAATTCTTTGAAGATTTCCACAGTATTGTGAGCCTTAATGGGTGGCGATCGCCAAGGCGATGAAAACAGACGGCGAGTTTACCAGTAATGGTTTGTCAGCGGACAAACAGAACCTGACCAGATGGTTAAGTCAGTGGCTGCAACCGTTCAGCGAAACGGCCGCTGTCGACCAGTTCAATGAATTCGTCCCCCATCCTGCGGCTGCTGTCCATCGCCGTACGCCAATATTGCTGGCGTTCCTTGTCCCGGCCCATGAACCGTTTGAAGTCGCTTCGATCCGGCAGTTTTCCAAACGGCAGACTCGCCAGATAGTCGCGAGACGGAGCCAGAAGCACCACATCTTGCAGACGTTCCTGATCACCTCGCCGCCAAGGCAGAGCCTTGTCAAACCAGCCAGGGATGATCTTGTCCGTGAAGTGGGGGTACAAGACGATGTCGCTGCCGCTGTAGGGAAGATCCAGATGGTAATCCAGCAGTCCACCGTCGCGGAACGTGCCTGCACCGGCTCCCGGGATATCTATCACGCCTCGCATCACCATGGGTATGGAGCCCGACGCCAACAATGCCTGCCGCAGGTTGCCGGTTTGCAGATGCAGGCAGCGTGACGGAAAGTCGGTCAGCGCCAAGAGGGGAGGGGCAAGGCGTGCGTCGTGCATGATCAACCGCTCAAAATGGCGGGACAAACGGGAGCGACCCAACAGGTTGTTGGCGATCACGGAGGAAAGTCCGAGCCCCAAGCCTCCTCGATGGTCCTGTGCCAGCAACCCATGGCTTTTGACGATCATGATGTTCAGCCGATAGTGCGGATTATTCAGCACGCTGGCATCACGGCCCTGAAGGAGGCCGTCGAGCATCTTCTCACAGCTACGACTGACTTCCGCCATGGTCACGCCTTTGGCGAAGCTCTGCTCGTTGTACAGACGCCCAAGCAACACCAACCCTGCGACCGGGTCGGGCAAGCATGCACTCGCGAAACGCCACGAGCCAATCGAAGCGCCGATCAACGAGCGTTCACGGGGCGCTCTCGGCAGCCATTCGCCGAACAGTGCCAGGTCAAGCCCCTGAATGCCCAAGGCTTTGGGACCGCCGGCAGCGCCGGGAATCGTACCGACGTCTGCGGGCACCAGGCCGTGTTCACGGATGCGAGCCAGTGCGCGCTTTCCGGCTTTTATGGTCAGTGCTGCGGACTTGATCTTGATGGCGCTCATGGGCACCCCGTTTTGAACAGGCTCGCGATTATACCTGCCGGGATATCGCCAACGCAGCTTGCTGATTCATTGGGTGATGGCATCTAGCCAGATAAATTCAGCTTCAATTAAGTTCGGGTGTTTATTGTGGGACCCGTAAACATCGTCACGACTACGGAGATTCAACATGAAAACCCTGACTGCCTTTTTTGCTGCTTCTGCCATCGCTGTCACCGCTGGTTACGTTCAGGCCAAGGACCTTGGCCCGGATGAAGCGCTCAGGCTGCGGGATGCGGGTACTATTCAGTCTTTCGAAAAACTCAATGCGGTGGCGCTGGCCAAACACCCTGAGGCCAGCATTACCGACACTGAACTGGAAGAACACTATGGCAAATATGTTTATCAGATCGAGCTGCGCGACGCCAAAGGTGTCGAATGGGACGTTGAAGTCGACGCGGTCAACGGTCAGATACTCAAAGACCACCAGGACACCTGATGATCGCCAATAAACGCCCCGGTGAACGCATTGCCCCCGGTGTTATCGCAGCCTGCATTCTTCTGGCCTGCGCAGCGGCGCAGGCTCGGGATCTGAATCAGGACGAAGCGCTCGAGTTGCGGCGCCAGGGCGTTATTCTGCCCCTGGAGCAACTGATCACCCAGGCACTGGGGCGTTATCCGGGCTCAAAGCTTCTGGAAGCGGAGCTGGAGGAGAAACATGACGTGCTGGTTTATGAGATCGAGCTGCTGACTGCCGATCAGGTAGTCAGAGAGCTGAAATTCGATGCGCGAGACAGCCGTCTGCTGCAAGACAAGGAAGATGATTGATGCGTTTGTTATTGGTAGAAGATCACGTCCCGCTGGCCGACGAACTGATGGCGACACTGGGTCGTCAGGGTTACGCCGTCGACTGGCTGGCCGATGGCAGGGATGCGATTCATCAGGGCGCCTGCGAGCCCTACGACCTGATCGTGCTGGACCTGGGGCTACCGGGGATTCCCGGGCTTGAAGTATTGCAAAAGTGGCGCGCCGATGGCTTGTCTACTCCGGTACTGGTGCTGACGGCGCGGGGCTCCTGGGCCGAACGGATCGAGGGGCTGAAAGTTGGTGCCGACGATTACCTGACCAAACCGTTTCATCCGGAAGAGTTGCAGTTACGCATCCAGGGGCTGTTGCGCCGGGCTCGAGGGCTGGCCAATCAGCCCACGCTGGAGGCTGCCGGTCTGCATCTGGACGAAGGACGGCAGTGCGTCATCCGTGACGGGCAGGACATTCAGCTGACGTCGGCAGAGTTTCGACTGTTGCGCTATTTCATGCTCCACCCTGAGCAGATCCTGTCCAAAAGCCACCTTGCAGAGCATTTGTATGATGGTGAGAACGAACGCGATTCCAACGTGATCGAAGTTCACGTCAATCACTTGCGCCGCAAACTGGGCCGCGAGGCCATCGAAACCCGCCGCGGTCAGGGCTACCGGTTTGGCGGAGCGGGCGGGTGAGGTCGATTCAGCGTCGTTTGAGCCTTGGTTTGATCAGCGTACTGCTGATCATCGGGCTGGTTCTGGCGCAAGTCAGTCTATGGCTCTTCGAAGTGGGATTACAGCGCTACCTGGAGTCGGGTCTGCGCAACGACAGCGAGCTGCTGCTGGTGGCACTGGTGCGCGGCCCCAACGGCCTGCAACTGGACGAGCACCGACTTTCTCCGGGCTATCAACGACCCTATTCCGGGCATTACTTCCGCATCGACTTCGATGGCGGACACTGGCGCTCGCGCTCGCTGTGGGACCTTGAATTGCCGCAGCCCGAGCAACCAGGGTTGCATGCCAATCTCGAATTGGAGAAGAGCAATCAGTCACTGCTGTTGCTGCACACGGATTACCGTAAGTTCGGCCAGAAAATTTCCATCACCGTCGCGCAGGATTACACGCCGGTCAACGCCAGTTTTGTCCTCGTCCAGCGTATAGGCCTGGGGCTCGGACTGGCTGCGCTGGTGCTGATCCTGATTCTGCAGCGGGTCACCGTGCGGCGTGCACTACGCCCACTGGACAAGGCCCGTGAGCAGATTTTGCAACTGCAGCAAGGACAACGCTCGCAACTGGACAATCAGGTTCCGGTTGAGCTTGAACCTCTGGTGGCACAGATCAACCATTTGTTGGCCCACACCGAAGACAGCCTGAAGCGCTCCCGCAATGCCTTGGGTAATCTGGGCCACGCCCTGAAGACGCCATTGGCGGTGCTGATCAGCTTGGCTGAGAGTGAAAGGCTGGATCAGCACCCGCAGATACAGGCCACCCTGCGCGATCAGTTGCAGCAGATTCAACAACGGCTGGAGCGCGAGCTGAATCGTGCTCGCTTGTCCGGCGATGCCTTGCCCGGCGCACGTTTCGACTGTGATGCCGAGCTGCCGGGCCTGTTCTCCACGCTGAAAATGATCCATGGCGAGCATCTGGCGCTGTCCTGGCAGGCGCCACCGGAATTGACGTTGCCGTGGGACCGGGAAGACGTGCTCGAACTGCTGGGCAATCTGCTGGATAACGCCTGCAAGTGGGCGGACAGTGAGGTGCGCCTGACGATCGGGCAAGTCCCTCAGGGTTATCGGTTGCTGATCGATGACGATGGCCCGGGCATTCCCGAGGCGCAGCGGGAGGACGTATTGGCCCGCGGTAACCGGCTGGATGAGCAGGTTCACGGGCATGGCCTTGGGTTGGGCATCGTCAAGGACATCATCGCGTCGTGGGCCGGTGAGATCCGGCTGTCAGACAGCCCATCGGGCGGCTTGCAGGTGGTGATCGAGCTGCCTGAACGCATCGTCCCGTAAGTCAGGTGGCGGTGGCACTCCTGCCATGTTCAACGGACTAATCATTAGGTCATGCGCTTTGCGTGGCCGGGTGATCGGGACGGAACATGAACGAATCCACTCTGCAAAACAAAACCCTGATGGTGCTGCTGATCCTGGTGACCCTGGCGTTCATCTGGATTTTGCTGCCGTTCTACGGTGCGGTGTTCTGGGCGGTGATTCTCGGGATCATTTTTGCGCCGCTGCAACGCCGCCTTCTGGCGCGCTTTGGCTGGCAGCGCAACCTCACCTCGCTGTGCACGCTCTTGGTATGCCTGATGATCGCGATCCTGCCGGTGATCATCATCAGCCTGTTGATGGTTCAGGAAGGGGCCGCACTGTACAAGAACGTTGAAAGCGGCCAGCTCGATGTTGCCCGCTATCTGACGCAATTCAAATCTCTGCTGCCGCATTTGCTGCAGCATTGGCTTGACCGGCTGGGCGTCGGTGACTTCAACGGTCTACAGGACAAGATCGCCAAGGGCGCCATGCAAGGCAGTCAGTATCTGGCGACACAGGCCTTCAGCTTTGGCCAAGGCACGTTCGACTTCATCGTCAGCTTCTTCATCATGCTGTATCTGCTGTTTTTCTTCTTGCGCGACGGTCAGGAGCTCACCCGCAGGATCCGCATCGCTATTCCCTTGGCTGAACCGCAGAAGCGCCGTTTGCAGCTGAAATTCACCCGGGTGGTCAGGGCGACAGTCAAAGGTAACGTCGTCGTGGCTGTGACCCAAGGCGCGCTGGGCGGTTTCATCTTCTGGGTGCTGGATATCCCCAGCGCGCTGCTGTGGGCGGTGTTGATGGCGTTCTTGTCGCTGTTGCCGGCGGTAGGGGCGGGGATCGTCTGGGCGCCGGTGGCGGCGTACTTCCTGCTCAGCGGCATGCTCTGGCAAGGCGTTGTGCTCGGCCTGTTTGGCGTATTCGTGATCGGTCTGGTAGACAACCTGCTGCGACCGATTCTGGTGGGCAAGGACACCCGCATGCCGGACTATCTGATTCTGATCTCGACGCTGGGCGGAATGGCGGTGTTCGGGCTCAACGGTTTCGTGATCGGACCGATGATTGCGGCACTGTTCATGTCGACCTGGGGCCTGTTTGGCAGTACCAAAAGAACGGTCAGGCTGCCGGGGTAGGGCGGATTGTCGGCAATAAAAAACCCTGCTCGAAAGCAGGGTTTTTTGTGTTTCGGCGGACCTTACAGGCCGGCGTGCTGAACCAGGGTCAGCAGCGGCTGCGGGTAGACACCGAGGAAGAACGCCAGCAGGGTGATTGCCAGCAGCATGACGCCGCCTGCACGCTGCGCCCAGTTGAACGGGGCATCGTGACGCTGGATCTTCGAGTCTTGCAGATACAGGGTGACCATCACACGCAGGTAGTAGAACACGCCGATGGCGCTACCCACGACCAGCGAACCGGTCAGCCACCACAGATGGGCTTCGACGCCGGTGGCGATGATGTAGAACTTGCCGATGAAGCCGGTGGTCAGCGGAATACCGGCCAGCGACAGCATCATCACGGTCAGTACGGCGGTCAGGTACGGACGACGCCAGAACAGACCACGGTATTCGAACATCGCATCAGCATCGCGGCCGCTGTACGGCGACGACATCAAGGTGATCACACCGAACGCACCCAGGCTGGTCAGCACGTAAGTCACCAGATAAACGCTGATGGCTTCGACCGCCAGGCCCTTGCTGGCGACCATCGCGATCATCAGGTAACCGAAGTGCGCGATGGACGAGTAACCCAGCAGACGCTTGAGGTTGTTCTGGGTCAGGGCCAGCAGGTTACCGATCAGGATCGAGGCCACGGCGATGACCGACAGAACGTCGCTCAACACACCGCTGCTCGCTGCCGGCGAGATCTGGAACAGGCGAACCAGCACGCCGAACACCGCAACCTTACTGGCGGTGGCGAGGAACGCCGCCACCGGAGCAGGGGCGCCTTCGTACACGTCCGGTGTCCACAGGTGGAACGGCACCAGCGACAGCTTGAAGCCCAGACCGATCACCATCATGCCCAGACCCAGGCTGGCAATCGGGCTTGGCAGGCCGGTAGCCGCGATGGCCTTGCCGATCTCGCTGAAGCTCAGGCTGCCGGCTTCGGCGTACAGCAGGGCCATACCGAACAGCAGGAACGCGGAACCGGCGGCCGACAGCACCATGTACTTGATGCCGGCTTCCAGCGAACGCTTGTTGAAGAAGGCGTAAGCGACCAGACCGTAGACCGGTACCGAGAGCAGTTCCAGACCGATGAACAGGCCCGCCAGGTGTTGCGCCGCGACCAGCACCAGGCCGCCGGCAGCGGCCATCAGGATCAGCAGGTACAGTTCTTCGCGGTTGCCCGGATAGCCCGCCTTGCCTTCACCCAGGTAGGCGTGGGACAGGGTGACGCACGCCAGGGTCGCTACCAGGATGATCGCCATGTACAGGCAGGCGAAGCTGTCGATCTGCAACAGCGGCGTGACCACCAGTGGAGCGACCTTGAGAGCCGGGTAGATCGACAGCAAAGCCAGGTTGAGTCCCGCCACGGTCAGCAGGAACGATTGCGAGTGGTTGCGACGCCATGCGATGCCCAGCATCACCACCACAATGGTGATGCTGGTGATCAGCAGCGGCGCCAGCGCAATAAAGTGTTGAATCGTCAGGTCCATAGCGCTCTTACCGGGCCGAAGCGAGTTGAGTGAAGGCGGTGCCGAGCCATTGCTGCACGCCATGCATGGTCGCCGAGGAAGTGTCGAGAACCGGCTGCGGATAGATACCCAGCAGCACCAGCAACACGGCCAGGCCCAGCACCATGATCAATTCCCGTCCATCCATGCCTTTGAGAATCTCTTCGGTCTTGGCAGGGCCGAAGTAGGCGCGGTGGATCATGATCAGCGAGTAGACAGAACCAAACACCAGGCCGGACGTGGCGATGGCGGTGATCCATGGTGCGCTGACGAAGGTACCGATCAGGATCAGGAACTCGCCGACGAAGTTGCCGGTACCTGGCAGACCCAGAGAGGCGGCTGCGAAGAACAGGCTGATGGCCGGCAGGTAAGCGATCTTGTTCCACAGGCCGCCCATCTCGCGCATGTCACGGGTGTGCAGGCGCTCGTACAGCTGACCGCTGAGGATAAAGAGTGCCGCAGCCGACAGACCGTGAGCCAGCATCTGAACCACCACACCCTGCAGCGCTTGCTGGCTGCCGGAGTAGATACCGATCAGCACGAAGCCCATGTGCGAAACGCTGGAGAACGCGATCAGGCGCTTGATGTCGGTCTGGGCGAAGGCCAGGAAGGCACCGTAGAAGATACCGATCAGGCCGAGCACCATGGCGATCGGCGCGAACTCCGCTGAAGCATTGGGGAACAGCGGCAGGGCGAAGCGCAGCAGACCGTAGGCAGCGGTTTTCAACAGAATACCGGCCAGGTCCACGGAACCTGCAGTCGGCGCCTGGGCGTGAGCGTCAGGCAGCCAGGAGTGCAGCGGCACGATCGGCAGCTTCACCGCAAAGGCGATGAAGAAGCCCAGCATCAGGATGTACTCGGTGCCCGGCGCCAGCTTGGTCTTCAGCAGTTCGGCGTAGCCGAAGGTGATGACACCGGTCTGGTTGAAGTGCACCAGCACCAGACCCAGGATCGCCACCAGCATGATCAGGCCGCTGGCCTGAGTGAAGATGAAGAACTTGGTCGCTGCGTAGATCCGGGTTTTCTTGCCGTCTGCCGAGCTGTGACCCCAGAGCGCGATGAGGAAGTACATCGGCACCAGCATCATTTCCCAGAAGAAGAAGAACATGAACAGGTCGATGGCGAGGAACACACCAACCACACCGCCCAGGATCCACATCAGGTTGAGGTGGAAGAATCCGACGTTACGCTGGATCTCTTTCCACGAGCAGAGTACCGAGAGGATACCCAGCAGGCCGGTCAGCAGGATCATCAGCAGCGACAGGCCGTCGAGTGCCAGATGCACGCTGATGCCGAAGCGCTGGATCCACTGGGCCTTGAATTCAAGGGCCCAGCTTGGGTCCGCGCCTGGAGTCGGTGCGTAGCTATAAGTACCGGTGGTCCACAGCCACAGGCCCAGGGCCGTGAGCAGGGACATGGTCAACAGCGCAATCCAGCGCGGCAGGGTAGGGCCGAAGCGCTCACCTTGCCAGCACAGCAGGCCGCCGATAAAGGGGATCAGGATTAGCCAAGGCAGAATCATGACGGGCTCAATTCCTTTCGCAAAGTCGCAAGGTTCATGTCAGATCGACTCATCAGACCAACACGATCGCGCCGAGTACCAGTACGGCACCTGCGGCGATCGAAGCGGCATACCAGCGCAGCTGGCCGTTTTCGGAACGGCTCATCAGGCCGTTGCCGGCCTTGGCCAGGCGAGGGATCAGGCCGATCGTGTGGTCGAGCGGGTCGCCACGCAGAATGCGGCTGATGGCCAGGTAAGGTTTGACGAACAGCACGTCGTAAACCCAGTCGAAGCCCCATGCCGCGAACCACCAGGCGGACAGGAAACGACCTGGCCCGCTGTTGGCGATGGCAGTGACCAGACGACGCTTGCCGAGGAACAGCAGCGCAGCCAGCAGGATACCGGCCAGAGCGATGGCGCCCGAGGCGATTTCCAGACTGTGCTTGGCTTCGCCGCCGGCATGACCCGCGCTTTCCGGCAGTACGCCGGCCAGTGGCGGATGAATCCAGGCGCCGATGAAGGTCGACAGCACGATCAGCACGCTCAGCGGCAGCCAGTGGGAAATCCCGTGGCCGGCGTGAGCTTCGGTCTTCGCTTCACCGTGGAAGGTGATGAAGATCAGGCGGAAGGTGTACAGCGAAGTCATGAACGCGCCGACCAGACCTGCGTAAAGCAGATTCATGTGGCCGCTGGCGAAGGCTTCCCAGAGGATCTCGTCCTTGGAGTAGAAGCCGGCGGTCAGCAGTGGCAGGGCCGCGAGGGCCGCGCCGCCGACGATGAAGCTGGCGTAGGCCAGTGGCAGTTTTTTCCACAGACCGCCCATCTTGAAGATGTTCTGCTCGTGGTGGCAGGCAACGATCACCGCACCGGAAGCAAGGAACAACAGGGCCTTGAAGAAGGCGTGGGTCATCAGGTGGAAGATCGCGCCTTCCCATGCACCCACACCCAGCGCCAGGAACATGTAGCCGATCTGGCTCATGGTCGAGTAGGCGAGGATACGTTTGATGTCGGTCTGCACCAGTGCCGCGAAACCGGCCAGCACCAGGGTCACACCGCCGACGATGCCGACCAGGTGCAGGATGTCTGGCGCCAGGACGAACAGGCCGTGGGTACGGGCGATCAGGTAAACGCCCGCGGTCACCATGGTTGCCGCGTGGATCAGTGCGGAAACCGGGGTAGGACCGGCCATCGCGTCCGCCAGCCAGGTCTGCAGCGGCAGCTGTGCGGATTTACCGACAGCACCACCCAGCAGCATCAGGGTGGCCAGCACGATCCAGAAGTCACCGACCTTGAAGTGCTCCGGTGCACGCACCAGCAGCTCTTGAATGTTCAGCGTGCCCAGTTGCTGGAACAGGATGAACAGGCCGATGGCCATGAACACGTCGCCGATGCGGGTGACGATAAAGGCTTTCAGTGCGGCGTTGCCGTTGTTGCGGTTGCTGTAATAGAAACCGATCAACAGGTACGAGCACAGGCCCACGCCTTCCCAACCGAAGTAGATGAACAGCAGGTTGTCGCCCAGAACGAGGAACAACATGCTTGCAATGAACAGGTTGGTGTAGGCGAAGAAGCGCGAGTAACCATCTTCACCGCGCATGTACCACGAGGCGAACAGGTGGATCAGGAAGCCGACCCCGACCACGACGCCCAGCATGGTGACGGACAGGCCGTCGATATACAGAGCGAAGTTCGGATCGAAGCCGTCCACCGACATCCAGCGCCACAGCACCAGGGTCAGGTGACCGCCTTCAGGCGGTGCGACGTTGAATTGCCAGATCACGTAGGCGGCGACGATGGCCGACAGGCCAATGGAGCCGACGCCGACGAGGGCGGACAGGTTTTCCGACCATTTGCCGCGCGAGAACGACAGCAGCAGGAAGCCGATCAGAGGGAATACGAAAGTCAGAAAGAGTAGGTTCATCCGCGCATCTCGCTGGCAGCGTCGATATCGAGAGTGTGGAAGCGGCGGTACAGCTGCAGCAGGATCGCCAGGCCGATACTGGCCTCGGCAGCCGCAAGGCTGATCACCAGAATGAACATGATCTGGCCGTCAGGCTGCGCCCAGCGGCTACCCGCCACGACGAAGGCCAGTGCGGCAGAGTTCATCATCACTTCCAGGCTCATCAACACGAACAGAATGTTGCGGCGTACCAACAGGCCCGCCAGGCCGAGGCAGAACAGGACACCGGCAACCGCCAGGCCATGTTCGAGGGGAATTGCATTCATGGCGTTACTCCTTTGCCTCGTTGCGGCCGACATGGAACGCCGTCACAGCTGCCGCGAGCAGCAGCATCGACGCGAGTTCGACCACCAGCAGGTACGGACCGAACAGGCTGACACCGACGGCCTTGGCGTCCACGGTGGTGTGACCGATGCCGGCGCCGGTGGAGTTGGCGAACAGCACATAGATCAGTTCAGCCAGCAGCAGGCCGCCCAGCAGGATCGGGCCGAGCCAGATACCGGGCTTGAGCCAGGCGCGTTCCTGCTGAACCGAGGCCGGGCCAAGGTTCAGCATCATCACCACGAACACGAACAGCACCATGATGGCGCCAGCGTAGGCGATCACTTCCAGGGCGCCGGCGAACGGCGCGCCGAGGCTGAAGAAGGTCATCGCCACGGCGATCAGCGAAATGATCAGGTAGAGCAGGGCGTGCACCGGGTTCGTGTTGGTGATCACCCGCAGGGTGGACACAACAGCGATGCCGGATGCGAAATAGAAAGCGAATTCCATCTTTCTTCCTTAAGGCAGCAAGCTCTTGACGTTGATCGGCTCGGCTTCGTTCTGTGCAGAGCCTTTCGGCTTGCCAGCGATCGCCATACCTGCAACGCGGTAGAAGTTGTAGTCAGGGTTCTTGCCGGGACCGGAGATCAGCAGATCTTCCTTCTCGTACACCAGATCCTGACGCTTGAACTCGGCCATCTCGAAATCCGGGGTGAGCTGGATTGCGGTGGTCGGGCAGGCTTCTTCACAGAGACCGCAGAAGATGCAACGCGAGAAGTTGATGCGGAAGAAGTCCGGGTACCAGCGACCGTCTTCGGTCTCGGCTTTCTGCAGCGAGATGCAACCGACCGGGCAGGCCACGGCGCACAGGTTGCAGGCCACGCAGCGCTCTTCGCCGTCGGGGTCGCGGGTCAGGACAATGCGGCCGCGGTAGCGCGGCGGCAGGTACACCTGTTCTTCCGGGTATTGCAGGGTGTCGCGCTTGCGGAAGCCATGACCGAAGATCATGACCAGGCTGCGCAACTGGGTACCGGTACCCTTAACGATGTCGCCAATATATTTGAACATGGGTCAAATCCTCACTGAGCCGCCAGGACGACCGCAGCGGTCACCAGCAAATTGATCAGGGTCAGCGGCAGGCAGAACTTCCAGCTGAAATCCATCACCTGGTCATAGCGTGGACGAGGAATCGACGCACGCAACAGGATGAACAGCATGATGAAGAACGCGGTCTTCAGGACGAACCACATGAAGGACAGCTGAGGCAGGATGTTGAACGGACCGTGCCAGCCGCCGAAGAACAGGGTCACCAGCAGCGCCGAGATCAGCACGATGCCGATGTACTCGCCGACGAAGAACATGCCCCATTTCATGCCGGCATATTCAATGTGGTAACCGTCGGCCAGTTCCTGCTCCGCTTCCGGTTGGTCGAACGGGTGACGGTGAGTCACGGCGACGCCGGCGATGAAGAAGGTACAGAAACCGAAGAACTGCGGAATGATGAACCACAGGTGGTCGGCCTGGTACTGCACGATGTCGCCCATGTTGAACGAACCGACCTGGACGATGATGCCCATCAGCGACAGACCCAGGAACACTTCGTACGACACGGTCTGTGCCGAAGCACGCAAGCTGCCCAGCAGGGCGTACTTGTTGTTCGACGACCAGCCGGCGAACAGCACCGCGTAAACCGACAGACCGGCCATGGCGAAGAAGAACAGCAGGCCGATGTTCAGATCGGCGACCACCCAGGTCTGGGTGATCGGGATGATCGAGAACGAGATCAGCAGTGCGCTCATGGCCACGACAGGCGCCAGGGTGAAGATCATGCGGTCGACGAAAGGCGGGTTCCAGTCTTCCTTGAAGAACATCTTCAGCATGTCGGCTGCGATCTGGAACATGCCGAACGGGCCGACGCGGTTAGGACCGTAACGGTCCTGCCACCAGCCCAGCAGACGGCGTTCGACGAAGCTGAGCAGCGCGCCGCAGACCACCACGGCGAGCAGCACCACGATGGCCTTGAGGACTGCGATGATCGAATCGATCACTTCAGGGGTAAACCACGTCATTGTGCTGCCTCCTGCAGACCTTCAACGGTTTTCCCGGCCAGTGCCGGAGGAATGCCGGCCAGACCCGATGGCAGCGCCACCAGACCCGCGCCCAGCTCTTCGCTGATGTGCAGCGGCAGACGCAGGGTCTGGCCGGCAACGGTCACGTTGAGCATGGCACCGTCGTTGACGCCCAGGCGATCCGCTTCGGACTTGGCCAGTGCGACGTAGGCTTGCGGGATGCGTTCCTGAACCGGCGCGGCTTTCGAGGAGTTTTCCTCGCTGCCGAACAGGTGGAAGAACGGCACGACCTGCCAGGTACCCTGGGCAGGGGAGAAGGCGCGCGGTACGCCGGCGAACCAGCTCAGCTTGTCGCCGCTGCTTTCGATCAGGCGTACGCCCGGGTCGCCAGCACGCAGGTGACCACCGACTTCGTCCTGGAACTTGTTCCACGCCTGTGGCGAGTTCCAGCCCGGCGACCAGGCGAATGGCACCTGGGAGCGTGGTTCGGCAGAGCCCGAGTAACCTTCCATCGAGAAGGAGAACGCCGAGTCCTTGTCCTGCGGAGTGCGTGGTTCATGCACGCTGATGTTGGCGCGCATGGCGGTGCGACCGCTGTAACGCAGCGGTTCGCGCGCCAGTTTCAGACCCTTGATGCGGAACGCAGCGGACGGTGCGGCACCGACGATACCGGCCAGTTGCGCGTTGCTCGCGGCACAGGCTTCGGTGACGTGGTCCAGTTGGGTCCAGTCCACCGGCTTGTTCAGCAGGGTTGCGCGCAGGGCGTGCAGCCAGCGCCAGCCTTCGTGAACCAGGATGCTGGCGTCCAGGTAGGTTGGATCGTAGACCTGGAAGAAGCGCTGGGCGCGGCCTTCCTGGCTGACCAGGGTGCCGTCGCCTTCGGCGAAGCTGGCGGCTGGCAGGATCAGGTCGGCACGGTCGGTGGTCGCGGTCTTCTGATGGTCGGCCACGATCACCACTTTCGCGGCTTTCAGGGCGGCATCGACAGTGGCGGCATCGACACGGGTAAACAGATCGTTTTCCAGCACGACGATGGCGTCTGCCTTGCCCGAGATCACTTGTTGCAGGGCGGCGTCGACCGAGTCGCCACCGAACAGGGTCAGACCCATGCTGTTGGCTTCCGGCACGATCAGGCTCAGCGAGCCTTGCTTGTCACGCAGCTTCAGGGCCTTGGCGATGTTGGCGGCGGCTTCGATCAGCGCGTTGGAGCCCAGCGAGGCACCGGAGATGACCAGCGGACGCTTGGCGGCCAGCAGCGCATCGGCGATGCGTTGCGCCAGTTCCAGTGCTTCGCTGTCCAGGCCGGTGACGGCCGGGGCGCTCGGGTCGATGGCGTGGGCCACGGCGAAGCCGATGCGGGCCAGATCGTCGGGAGCGGCGTGTACACACTCTTCGGCGATATCGTCCAGACGGGTTTCAGCCAGGCTGGCGATGAACAGCGGGTTCAGCTCGTGCTGGGCGATGTTCTTCACTGCGGCGTCGAGCCATGGCTGGACTTTCATCGCAGCGGCCATGTCTTCGGCCTTGTTCTTCACCGATTGACGCAGACCCAGCGCCATGCGCGCGGCGGTCTGGGTGACGTCTTCACCGAGGATGAACACGGCGTCGTGCTCTTCGACTTCACGCAGGGTCGGGATCGGCAGCGGGCTGTCTTTCAGGACCTGGGCGATCAGGCGCAGACGCTCCAGTTCACCGGCTTCGATACCGGAGTAGAAGTACTCGGCACCGACCAGTTCACGCAGGGCGAAGTTGCTTTCCAGGCTGGCGCGTGGCGAACCGATACCGACGATGGTGCGGCCGCGCAGCAGGTCGGCGGCCTTGTCCAGGGCGTCGTCCAGGCTCAGCTTGACGTTGCCGTTGGCCAGCAGTGGCTGACGTGGACGGTCCTTGCGGTTGACGTAGCCATAACCGAAACGGCCGCGGTCGCACAGGAAGTACTGGTTGACCGAACCGTTGTAGCGGTTTTCGATACGGCGGATTTCGCCATAACGCTCGCCGGGGCTGATGTTGCAGCCGCTGGAGCAGCCGTGGCAGATGCTCGGCGAGAACTGCATGTCCCACTTGCGGTTGTAGCGCTCGGAGTGGGTCTTGTCGGTGAACACACCGGTCGGGCAGACCTCGGTGAGGTTGCCGGAGAACTCGCTTTCCAGCGTGCCGTCTTCAACGCGACCGAAGTACACGTTGTCGTGGGCGCCGTAGACACCCAGGTCGGTACCGCCGGCGTAGTCCTTGTAGAAGCGCACGCAGCGATAGCAGGCGATGCAGCGGTTCATCTCGTGAGCGATGAACGGCCCCAGTTCCTGGTTCTGGTGGGTGCGTTTGGTGAAGCGATACCGGCGCTCGTTGTGGCCGGTCATCACGGTCATGTCCTGCAGGTGGCAGTGACCGCCTTCCTCACAGACCGGGCAGTCGTGCGGGTGGTTGGTCATCAGCCATTCGACGACGCTGGCGCGGAACGCCTTGGACTCTTCGTCGTCGATGGAGATCCAGGTGTTGTCCTGGGCAGGGGTCATGCAGGACATGACGATACGACCACGGGTGTCGTTCTCGTCGGTGTACTGCTTGACCGCGCACTGGCGACAGGCGCCAACACTGCCAAGGGCTGGATGCCAGCAGAAATAAGGAATGTCGAGGCCCAGCGACAGACATGCCTGTAACAGGTTGTCTGCGCCATCGACTTCGAGCGCTTTGCCGTCTACGTGGATAGTAGCCATGGTTCAAAGTTCTTCGTTGGCCCGGTGTCAGCGGGCGTGGCTAATGGAATCTCGGTGCTGCTCCGGTTCAAACAGCCGCTGACGTTTGACGTTCAGTGGCGCAACCGGGGCAAAGGTCGGCGACCCTGACGGGACAACCGACCGGTCAGTCTATTGTTATGCGCCGACGATAGTCGGAGCCTTGCCAGGAACGAGGCCGCCTGCACGCGCAGGTGCGATGCCGGCTTCGAATTCCGGACGGAAGTACTTGATCGCGCTGCCCAGAGGTTCCACGGCGCCCGGTGCGTGGGCACAGAAGGTCTTGCCCGGGCCGAGGAAGTTGACCAAGCCCAGCAGCGTCTCGATGTCGCCCGGTTGGCCCTGGCCTTTTTCGAGGGCGCGCAGCATCTTCACGCTCCACGGCAGACCGTCGCGGCAGGGGGTGCAGAAGCCGCACGATTCCTGAGCGAAGAACTCTTCCATGTTGCGCAGCAGCGAAACCATGTTGACCTTGTCATCCACCGCCATCGCCAGACCCGTACCCATACGGGTGCCGACCTTGGCCACGCCGCCGGCGTAGAACAGGCAGTCGAGGTGTTCAGGCAGGAGGAAGCCGGTACCGGCGCCGCCTGGCTGCCAGCACTTGAGCTTGTAACCGTCGCGCATGCCACCGGCGTAGTCTTCGAACAGCTCGCGCGCCGGCAGACCGAATGGCAGTTCCCAGATGCCCGGGTTCTTCACCTTGCCGGAGAACCCCATCAGCTTGGTGCCGTGGTCTTCACTGCCTTCGCGGGCCAGCGACTTGTACCAGTCGTTGCCGTTGTTGACGATGGCCGGCACGTTGCACAGGGTCTCGACGTTGTTCACGCACGTCGGCTTGCCCCACACGCCAACGGCGGCAGGGAAGGGCGGCTTGGAGCGCGGGTTGGCGCGACGGCCTTCCAGGGAGTTGATCAGTGCGGTTTCTTCACCGCAGATATAACGCCCGGCGCCGGTGTGGACGAACAGCTCGAAGTCGAAGCCGGTGCCGAGGATGTTCTTGCCCAGCAGGCCTGCGGCCTTGGCTTCTTCCACGGCACGGTTCAGGTGCTTGGCGGCGGTGACGTATTCGCCGCGCAGGAAGATGTAGCCACGGTAGGCCTTCAGTGCGCGGGCGCTGATCAGCATGCCTTCTACCAGCAGATGGGGCAGTTGCTCCATCAACATGCGGTCTTTCCAGGTGTTCGGTTCCATCTCGTCCGCGTTGCACAGCAGGTAGCGGATGTTGAGGGATTCGTCCTTGGGCATCAGGCCCCACTTCACGCCAGTGGGGAAGCCTGCACCGCCGCGGCCCTTGAGGCCGGAGTCCTTGACCGACTGCACGATTTCGTCCGGCGATTGCTGGGCGAAAGCCTTGCGTGCAGCGGCGTAGCCGTCTTTGGCCACGTATTCGTCAAACCACACCGGTTCACCGTCATCGCGCAGACGCCAGGTCAGCGGATGGGTTTCCGGTGTGCGTTTGATCAGGTTGGCCGGGCCGAAGGAAGTGATGGTCATACGTAACCCTCCAGCAGCTGGGCAACGCCAGCCGGCTGCAGATTGCCGAAAGTGTCGTCGTCGATCATGACCGCCGGTGCCTTGTCGCAGTTGCCCAGGCAGCAGGCCGGCAGCAGGGTGAAGCGGCCGTCGCTGGTGGTCTGGCCCAGGCCGATGCCCAGCTTGCTCTGGATCTCGCTGACGATGTCTTCGTGACCGGCAATGAAGCAGACCATGCTGTTGCAGACGCGGATGATGTGGCGACCGACCGGCTGACGGAAGATCTGGCTGTAGAACGTGGCCACGCCTTCAACGTCGCTGGCAGGAATGCCCAACACTTCGCCGATGGCGTAGATGGCGCCGTCCGGCACCCAGCCGCGTTCTTTCTGGACGATTTTCAGGGCTTCGATGGACGCCGCGCGCGGGTCCTCGTAGTGATGCATTTCGTGCTCGATGGCCGAGCGCTCGGATTCGCTGAGAGCGAAACGGTCTGTCTGGATGAGCGTGCTGTTCATGCTTAGCGGTCCACGTCGGCCATAACGAAGTCGATACTACCCAGGTACGCGATCAAGTCCGCGACCATGCTGCCTTTGATCACCGAAGGGATCTGTTGCAGGTGCGGGTAGCTCGGAGTGCGGATCCGGGTACGGTAGCTCATGGTGCCGCCGTCGCTCGTCAGGTAATAACTGTTGATGCCCTTGGTCGCCTCGATCATCTGGAAGGATTCGTTGGCCGGCATGACCGGGCCCCACGAAACTAGCAGGAAGTGCGTGATCAGGGTTTCGATGTGCTGCAGGGTGCGCTCTTTCGGCGGCGGCGTGGTCAGCGGGTGATCCGCCTTGTACGGGCCTTCCGGCATGTTGCGCAGGCACTGGTCGATGATTTTGATGCTCTGACGCATCTCTTCGACGCGGACCATGCAGCGGTCATAGGCATCGCCGTTGTGGGCCAGCGGCACTTCGAATTCGAAGTTCTCGTAACCGGAGTAAGGGCGAGCCTTGCGCAGGTCGAAGTCGCAACCGGTAGAACGCAGACCGGCACCGGTAACACCCCAGGCCAGAGCCTCTTTGGTGTTGTACTGGGCGACGCCGATGGTACGACCCTTGAGGATGCTGTTCTGCAGCGCGGCCTTGGTGTATTCGTCCAGGCGCTTGGGCAGCCATTCGACGAAGTCCTTGACCAGCTTGTCCCAGCCGCGTGGCAGGTCGTGGGCGACGCCACCGATGCGGTACCAGGCCGGGTGCAGACGGAAACCGGTGATGGCTTCGATCACGGTGTAGGCGCGCTGACGGTCGGTGAAAGTGAAGAACACCGGGGTCATCGCACCCACGTCCTGGATGTAGGTACCCAGGAACAGCAGGTGGCTGGTGATACGGAAGAACTCGGCCATCATGATGCGGATGACGTCGACCTTCTCCGGCACCTTGATGCCGGCCAGCTTCTCGACCGACAGCACGTACGGCAGGTTGTTCATCACCCCGCCGAGGTAGTCGATACGGTCGGTGTACGGAATGAAGCTGTGCCAGGACTGACGCTCGGCCATCTTCTCGGCACCACGGTGGTGGTAGCCGATGTCCGGAACGCAGTCGACGATCTCTTCACCATCCAGTTGCAGGACGATACGGAACGCACCGTGAGCGGAAGGGTGGTTCGGACCCAGGTTGAGGAACATGTAGTCCTCGTTGGCGCCGGAACGCTTCATGCCCCAGTCTTCCGGACGGAAGCGCGCGGCTTCTTCTTCCAGTTGCTGTTTGGCCAGCGTCAGGCTGTACGGGTCGAATTCGGTGGCGCGGGCAGGATAGTCCTTGCGCAGCGGGTGACCTTCCCAGGTCGGCGGCATCATGATGCGGCTCAGGTGCGGGTGGCCCGGGAAATCGATCCCGAACATGTCCCACACTTCACGCTCGTACCAGTTGGCGTTCGGCCAGATGCTGGTGACGGTCGGTACGCTGAGGTCGCCCTCGGACAAGGCGACCTTGATCATTACGTCACTATTACGCTCTACCGACAGCAGGTGGTAGAACACGGTGAAGTCGGCGTCCGGCAAGCCACGGCGCTTGGTACGCAGGCGTTCGTCCACGCCGTGCAGGTCGTACAGCATCGAATACGGCTTGGATACATTGCGCAGAAACGTGAGGACTTCGAACAGTCGCGCACGGGCAACCCACAGCACTGGCATGCCAGTGACGGTGGATTGCGCGGTGAATGCTTCGGCGCCAAAACGGTTATGTAGTTCAACGACGACATCTTGGTCGTCAGCCTTGTAAGGCGGGATGTACAGAGCGGTGTCTGCAGTCATAGGTCTCGATCGCTATCGGTCAACGTACAGAATGAACCCAGGTTCAGGCTTCTTTTTGTAAAAGAAAACTGGATCAGACTTCGTCGGGGCTGCGCAGGTTTGTGACCTGGATACGCTGTTCGCGGCGCTGTTCCTTCTGCGACGGCATCTCGGCGCGATACACGCCCTGATCACCGACGACCCAGGAAAGTGGGCGACGCTCCTGGCCAATGGACTCCTGCAGCAACATCAGGCCTTGCAGGAATGCCTCTGGACGGGGCGGGCAGCCGGGCACGTAGACATCCACAGGCAGGAACTTGTCCACGCCCTGAACGACAGAGTAGATGTCATACATGCCACCGGAGTTGGCGCACGAACCCATGGAGATGACCCACTTGGGCTCAAGCATTTGCTCATAGAGACGCTGGATGATCGGTGCCATCTTGACGAAGCAGGTACCGGCAACAACCATGAAGTCCGCCTGACGCGGTGAGGCCCGGATGACTTCGGCGCCGAAGCGCGCGATGTCGTGGGGCGCCGTGAAGGCGGTGGTCATTTCCACGTAGCAGCAGGACAGACCAAAGTTATACGGCCAAAGGGAGTTCTTGCGACCCCAGTTGACAGCATTGCTCAGGACGTCCGAGAGCTTGCCCATGAAGATGTTTTTGTGGACCTGATCCTCTAACGGATCGGAAACGGTCTCCCGTTCGCCGATGGGGTACTGCTCGTTAGGAGCATCAGGGTCGATTCTGGTGAGATTGTATTGCATTGCCAAAGCCTCATTGTTTTAGCTTCGCCTGCCGGTTACGACGACCTACGGGAGCCCAATCGAGCGCCCCTACACGCCATAGGTAGACAAGACCTGCCAACAGAATTGCTATGAAAACGAGAGCTTCGGCGAAGCCGGTCCAGCCGCTTTCGCGGACGGACACAGACCAGGCGTACAGAAAGAGGGCTTCGATATCGAAAATCACGAACAGCATCGCGACCAGATAGAATTTTGCCGAGAGACGCAGACGGGCGCCGCCAGTAGGCAGCATGCCGGATTCGAACGGTTCGTTCTTGCTGCGGCCCCAAGCTTTGGAACCGAGCAGGCTGGAGAGGCCGAGCATGAAGGCGCACAGGCCGACGACGCCCAAAAGGAAAATGGCGAAGCCCCAGTTGTGGGCAATCAAACCTGTCGATTCGGGCATGCTGGCAGTCCTTAACAGAGAGCAACGGTCTCTGAGCTTGAAAGAGGTGGAAGCAGTGACGATATGTCGCAGTGCGATCAATTGCTGGGATTTTATGTGCAAAAGTAGGGCAAGTAAATTTTCTACATCAAATTTATTCGTAGGATTAATGAGATAAGTCACGCTTTTGGTGAGCGAGGCCGCGCCGCACGGGCATTACGGCACATTTTGTTAATTATGTTTCCCACAAACGGTAACGAAAGTTGGGTGGGTTAAATGATAATTAATATCATTTGAGTGGCGTTTTTGGGTGTGTCACTGCACGGTGACGAAGTTGGTGTAAAAGCGGCTTCCCGGGAAAATTTTATATTGGCTGTGTACTAATTAACTTTTGCGCGTCGATTCGGTGTGTCTATCAGGTAATAGTTGACTTTATTTGTAGGGAATTTCCCGTCCCTGAACGCAAAAAAGGCCGCCCGAAGGCGGCCTTTGTCTGATGCATGACACTCAGTGGAACTGTTCTTCTTCCGTGGAGCCGGTCAGTGCGGTCACCGAAGACTGGCCACCCTGGATCACGGTAGTCATGTCGTCGAAGTAGCCGGTGCCCACTTCCTGCTGGTGAGCCACGAAGGTGTAGCCCTTGGCGGCGTCAGCGAACTCCTGCTCCTGCAGCTTCACGTAGGCAGTCATGTCGTTGCGGGCGTAGTCGTGCGCCAGGTTGAACATGCTGTGCCACATGTTGTGGATGCCTGCCAGGGTAATGAACTGATGCTTGTAGCCCATTGCCGACAGCTCGCGCTGGAATTTGGCGATGGTTGCGTCGTCCAGGTTCTTCTTCCAGTTGAACGAAGGCGAGCAGTTGTACGACAGCAGCTGGTCCGGGTACTCCTTCTTGATCGCCTCGGCGAAGCGACGGGCTTCGTCCAGATCCGGCTTGGCGGTTTCGCACCAGATCAGGTCGGCGTACGGCGCGTAGGCCAGGCCGCGAGCGATGGCCTGATCCAGACCGGCGCGCACTTTATAGAAGCCTTCCGGGGTGCGGGTGCCGGTGACGAACGGTTTGTCGTACGGGTCGCAGTCCGAAGTCAGCAGGTCGGCGGCGTTGGCGTCGGTACGGGCCAGGATGATGGTCGGCACACCGGCGACGTCTGCTGCCAGGCGAGCGGCGACCAGTTTCTGTACTGCTTCCTGAGTCGGTACCAGCACCTTGCCGCCCATGTGACCGCATTTCTTCACCGAGGCCAACTGGTCTTCGAAGTGCACGCCGGCCGCACCAGCTTCGATCATGCTTTTCATCAGCTCGTAGGCGTTGAGCACGCCGCCGAAACCGGCTTCGGCGTCGGCCACGATCGGTGCGAAGTAGTCGATGTAGCCTTCATCGCCCGGGTTCTTGCCCGCTTTCCACTGGATCTGGTCGGCGCGACGGAACGAGTTGTTGATGCGCTTGACCACGGTCGGAACCGAGTCCACCGGGTACAGCGACTGGTCGGGGTACATGGACTCTGCGGAGTTGTTGTCCGCCGCCACTTGCCAGCCGGACAGGTAAATGGCCTGGATACCGGCCTTGACCTGTTGAACTGCCTGGCCCCCGGTCAGGGCGCCCATGCAGTTGACGAAATCCTTGTCTGGACGGAAGGACGGCTTGGCGCCTTGCGTGACCAGATTCCAGAGCTTTTCAGCGCCCATTTTCGCCAGCGTGTGTTCAGGCTGGATCGAGCCACGCAGGCGGACGACGTCAGCAGCGGAGTAGGTGCGGGTCACGCCTTTCCAGCGTGGATTCTCGGCCCAGTCTTTCTCGATGGCTGCAATTTGTTGTTCGCGTGTCAGTGCCATGGGGTAAACCTCGTCGCTTGGTCTTGTGAGTCTTGAGGTGAAGCTCCTTGCTCCGCCAGCGCCCGGCTTTCTTGAAGGCGCACTTAAGGCTGCTCACTGAATCGGAAAGCATGTGTTCTCAAACCTGGATTTTCTCGCTGTCACGGTAGTGAAGCGATAGCGTTGCCTTTTGGGCAGAAATGACGCGAACCGTATCGAACTCGTTAAGTTCAAGCACGATCATGAGGCTTTCTTCCACAGCCTCGAATCAGTGGGAGCGAGGCCATCATGCCTTGGCCTATTTCCTTCGTCAAACACTTTGTAGTGATATTTTTGCGTCACTACATCTTTTGTCTAATACGACTCATCAGTCAGTTTAGGGCTCTTGGGTGTTGGAGTCGGCGAGTCAGGCCTGGCACCGGCTGGTCACATTTCTGTGCGCGATGTAGTGCCATTTGCGGCACTACATAATTATTGGATTCGGGGCGTCAAATGACCGGCTAGCAGTCCGGTTGGCTGGCAGGCAGGGCCTGCAAGATTGCTGTCGCCGGCGAGCCGGGCTGCTGCAGGAGGAGTGGTGGGATTCAGTCGAGGCTGTCGACCTTGACTCGCAGGGTCATGTCGTCGCGGCCCTGGGTGGAGTAGCGGCGGGTAACGCCTTGTTCATCGGCACGGGATTGATCGCTGACGCCCGCCAGAGTGATCCACTCACCCAGTCGGCCGCTGACCTGAGTGTCAGTGCTCTGCACCTTGATCGCGTCGGCGCGTTGCTGGCTCAGGCGGTCGTTGTTGGTGCTGATGTCGAGCTGAACCCTGTCGCCGGTGACCCTTGCGGTGACGTAAAACCCGCGAGTGACGTTGCGATATTGCGTATTGGTCTGGGCGTAACCGTAGGAGTCGGTCTGCACATCGGTGATCGGAATGCTCTGGCCGACCTGGATCAGTGCCGGGGTGCCTTCGTTGGCTTGCACTTGTTGCACGCCGCCGTCGCGGCTGGCCGTGCCGTAATTGATGATGCGGGTCTGGCCGTTGGCGGTGACGCGGCCGTTCTGTGAGCGGACGGTGCCATTGACCGAGTAGCCTTGGTCGTTCTGAACGCTGTTGTCGCTGGTGTCGACACTGATCAACAGGCGTTTGGGCGCTGTGTCGAGTTGCGACAGCAGGTCGCGAAGTTCACTGATCTTGCCGGGGTCAGCATTGACGATCAGCTTGTTGCCGTAGGCGCTGACAGTGCCTTCGCTGCCCAGAAACGACTTGGCGGTCGGCAGCAGGTCGTCGCTGGTGTGGTAATTCAGAGGGATGACTTCGGTAGCGGCGGCTGCCGTGAAACTGCAAGCCAACAGCAGGGAAGCGAGCAGGGTGCGTAACGACATCGGTGTGGTCTCCGCGAAGGGGCGCATCAAAGTACGGTTATGTTCGAAATGTCCTGACACTTGATAGTGCGGCGTTGAAAACAGGCTCGGAATGCTCATTTACAACCAGCAGACTCCGCTTCCTCGCCTGTTTTCGCCTTGCCCTACCTTCGTCTCAGAACTTTTCGTACACAACCTGGAGTTTGCCAGTTTGTCGGCGCCGGCAGGGCCAAATTGAATTGCAGACAGCAGAACGCCCCGTGTTTGCGTTTCAGCATAGCCAGCTGAAGCGATAACGACGGGGCGTTCAGGTGTGTCGCAAGCGACCAGGTTCAGCGTGAACTGCGCACCATGTCGACATGGGGCAGGCCGGCTTCGAGGAATTCCTCGCTGACCACGGTGAAGCCGAAGCGCTCATAGAACGGTGTGGCGTACACTTGGGCGCTGAGCTTTTGCTCCTTCAGGTCGCGGTTTTCCGCTTCGGTGATGACGGCCTTGAGCAGGGCGTCGCCGACTTTCAGGTCGCGCCAGTCCTTGAGCACCGACAGTCGGCCGATTTCGCCATCCGGCAGCAACCGGGCAGTGCCGATCGGGTAGTCACCTTCAAGGGCGAGAAAGTGCAGTGCGCCCGCATCTTCTGCGTCCCACTCCAGCTCCGGCGGCACTGACTGCTCGGCAATGAAGACTGCCTCGCGAATACGCCGGATGTCGGCGTTGTCCTTGTGCCAGTCGGCAATCCGGATACGGATCTTATTCATCTGCAAACCCCAGACTTCCCTGTTTGACCAGTTCGCAGATCAGGTGACGACCCTCGTCATCCGCCAGCCACTGGCCGAGATTTTCAATGTGCAGCGCGTCGGCGGCACAGATCAGTTTCAACAACTCGCGCAACTGACCCGGCAGCAGACGGCTCTGACCGCTGGCGAACAGCAGCAGGTCGTCGTCGACTTCGGACCAGGCCAGGCGTGCGCTCGGGTTGCGAATCAGCACCGCGCCTTGTTCCAGGCTGTCGAGCAGCTCGGCATCGTCCAGTTCCGCACCAGCCACCAGTTCCGGGTAGCGCGGCTCGGTCATGAACTGGCCGAACCAGGTCAGCAGCAGACGCTCGTCACCCATGTGTTCGGCCAACAGCGCCTTCAGGCGGTCCAGTGCGTCGTGCTGGATCTGGTGCGGATCGCTGACCGGCTGCGCGTCGGCGTCGGTATAGCGCTCTTCATCCGGAATGAACTGGCTGAGGAAGTCGGTGAAGTGCGTCAGCACTTCGGCCGCGCTCGGTGCACGGAAGCCGACCGAGTAGGTCATGCATTCGTCCACGGCCACGCCACAATGCGCCAGTCGCGGCGGCAGGTAAAGCATGTCGCCGGGTTCCAGGGTCCATTCTTCGCTGGTCTGGAACTCGGAAAGGATGCGCAGATCGGCGTGTTCGATCAGCGGGCTCTGCGAATCGCACATCTGGCCGATCTGCCAGTGACGTTTGCCGTGGCCCTGCAGCAGGAACACGTCGTAATTGTCGAAGTGCGGTCCGACGCTGCCGCCCGGTGCGGCGTAGCTGATCATCACGTCATCGATGCGCCAGCTCGGCAGGAAGCGGAATTGCTCCAGCAATTCGCCGACTTCCGGGACGAACTGATCGACAGCCTGCACCAGCAGGGTCCATTCACGCTCCGGCAGCTCGCTGAAAGCGTCTTCGGCGAACGGGCCGCGGCGCATTTCCCATGGACGCTCGCCATGTTCGAGGATCAGGCGCGATTCGACCTCTTCTTCCAGTGCCAGGCCGGCCAGTTCGTCAGGGTCGAGCGGGCTCTGGAAATCCGGGATCGCCTGACGGATCAGCAGCGGTTTTTTCTGCCAGTAGTCACGCAGGAATTCACGCGCTGTGATGCCACCGAGAAGCTGAAGAGGAATATCGGGATTCATGTGTAACCTATTGAAAAAACGTGTTTTTCTGATTGGAATAAAAACGCCCGGCTCAGCCGGGCGTTCAGAGCGTGCAGGCTGCCGTCAGATACGCTTGGCTTGTGCCACGGCGTTGCCGATGTAGTTGGCCGGGGTCAGCTTTTTCAGCTCGGCGCGGGCTTCGGCAGGCATGTCCAGGCCATCGATGAAGGTCAGCAGTGCTTCCGGGCTGATGCCTTTGCCGCGAGTCAGCTCCTTGAGCTTCTCGTACGGGTTCTCGATGTCGTAACGACGCATCACGGTCTGGATCGGCTCGGCGAGGACTTCCCAGCAGGCGTCCAGATCGGCAGCAATACGCTGTTCGTTCAGTTCCAGTTTGCCGATGCCTTTCAGGCTCGCTTCGTAGGCAATCACGCTGTGGGCGAAGCCCACGCCGAGGTTGCGCAGTACGGTGGAGTCGGTCAGGTCACGCTGCCAGCGGGAGATCGGCAGTTTGCTCGCCAGGTGCTGGAACAGCGCGTTGGCGATACCCAGGTTGCCTTCGGAGTTTTCGAAGTCGATCGGGTTGACCTTGTGTGGCATGGTCGAGGAGCCGATTTCGCCAGCGACGGTCTTCTGCTTGAAGTAACCCAGGGAGATGTAACCCCAGATATCGCGGTCGAAGTCGATCAGGATGGTGTTGAAGCGCGCGATGGCGTCGAACAGCTCGGCGATGTAGTCGTGCGGTTCGATCTGCGTGGTGTACGGGTTGAAGCCCAGGCCCAGCTCGTCTTCGATGAAGGCGCGGGCGTTGGCTTCCCAGTCGATGTCCGGGTAGGCCGACAGGTGTGCGTTGTAGTTGCCGACGGCGCCGTTGATCTTGCCCAGCAGCGGAACGGCGGCGACCTGAGCGATCTGGCGTTCCAGACGGTAGACGACGTTGGCCAGTTCTTTACCCAGGGTGGTCGGCGAGGCCGGTTGACCGTGGGTGCGCGACAGCATCGGTACGGCGGCGAAGCGGATCGCCAGCTCGCGGATCGACTCGGCGATCTGACGCATCAGCGGCAGCAGCACGGTGTCACGGCCTTCGCGCAGCATCAGCGCGTGGGACAGGTTGTTGATGTCTTCGCTGGTGCAGGCGAAGTGGATGAATTCGCTGACTTTGGCCAGCTCCGGCAGTTTGGCCGCCTGCTCCTTGAGCAGGTATTCGATCGCC
This sequence comes from Pseudomonas sp. NPDC090208, assembly GCF_044746785.1. Classification (NCBI taxonomy): domain Bacteria; kingdom Pseudomonadati; phylum Pseudomonadota; class Gammaproteobacteria; order Pseudomonadales; family Pseudomonadaceae; genus Pseudomonas; species Pseudomonas sp. NPDC090208. Next base: position 56,796 of record NZ_JBIVCU010000025.1, on the reverse strand, counting down.
TTGACGTCGTGGTTGGTGGTGCGCTCGATCTCTTTCACACGCTCGGCGTGTTCCAGTGCGAAGTCATCGGCCAGCGCATTGAGAATGGCGTTGGCTTCGGCGGAAAACGCCGGCACTTCAGAGATTTGCGGGTGGGCCGCCAGGCGCTGGAGCCAGCGCACTTCAACCAGGGCGCGGAAACGGATCAGGCCGTATTCGCTGAAAATAGGGCGCAGGGCCTGGGTTTTGCCGGCGTAGCGGCCGTCTACAGGGGAAACCGCAGTGAGCGAAGAAAGCTGCATGGGGTGCTCTCGGACAGTCGGGCAACGAAAAGGGGCGCGTATCATACATGAAAAAACGGCTCAGCCGAGGTCGGATGGCCGTCGCGGATCGCGCAGCGGGTGTTTCCAGGGGTGTTTTCCGTGGTGCTGGCGATCAGCCGTGCATCAACGGATACAGTTCTTTCAATAACTTGCGACGGCTGATCACCAGTTGCCAGCGATGACCGCCCACTTGTCGCCAAAGTCGCGCGCAGCGAATGCCGGCCAGCAGCAGGGCGCGGATTTTCGAGGCATTGTTGGGCTGCTGCAGGTTGCGCATGTCGCCATGCACCTGAATACGCTGACGCAGGGTGCTCAGGGTGTCCTGGTACAGCGCACCGCTGGCGGCGATCACGTTCTCGTGGACGATGCCGAAATGTTCGACCTGGGATTTGATCTGCGGCAGGCGTCTGCCGATGGTGTCGAGCAGGTCGTCGCGCTTGGATAACTGACGTTCGAGACCGAGCATGGCCAGGGCATAACGCAGCGGTTCACGTTGCAGGGTGCCGGGGTCGCGCTCCAGGGCGCTCGCGAGGGCGCGGTAGCCCTCGCGCAGGTTCAGGTCGTCACCGCCGAATACATCCAGCGTGTCTTTGGGGTCCATCACCAGCAGGCCGCCCAGCAGGCAGCCGACGGCGGCTTCGCTGGCCTGGCCGGTCTTGGCGATGCGGTCGACCAGCACGGCGGCCTGAAAGACACCGCCCAGGGCGGTGAGTTGTTCCTGAGTCGGGCTCATCAGCCGGCGTCCTTGCTGTACCACGGTTCGGCAACTTCGATGACGCCGCCACCCAGGCAGACTTCACCCTCATAGAAAACCACCGACTGGCCCGGTGTTACCGCGCGCTGCGGTTCGTCGAAGATCGCGCGGTAGCCGGTGGCGGTGCGTTCCAGCGTGCAGCTCTGGTCACCCTGGCGATAGCGGACCTTGGCGGTCAGCTTGCGCGGGCTGCTCAGGTCGATCGGGTTGACCCAGTAGATCTCCGAAGCGAGCAGGGCACGCGAGAACAGCCATGGGTGTTCGTTGCCCTGGCCGACGACCAGCACGTTGTGGGTCAGGTCCTTGCTCAGCACGTACCACGGCTCGTCGCCGGCATCCTTCAGGCCGCCGATGCCCAGGCCCTGGCGCTGGCCGATGGTGTGGTACATCAGGCCGGCGTGGCGGCCGATCACTTCACCTTCTGTGGTGCGGATCTCGCCGGGTTGGGCGGGCAGATACTGCTTGAGGAAATCGGTAAAGCGGCGCTCACCGATGAAGCAGATGCCGGTGGAGTCCTTTTTCTTCGCGGTCGCCAGCTGGTATTTCTCGGCGATCGCGCGCACTTCCGGTTTTTCCAGCTCGCCGACCGGGAACAGAGTCTTGGCGATCTGCTCGCCGCCAACGGCATGCAGGAAGTAGCTCTGGTCCTTGTTCGGGTCCAGGCCCTTGAGCAGTTCGGTACGGCCATCGATGTCGCGACGGCGCACGTAGTGACCGGTGGCGATCAGGTCGGCGCCGAGCATGAAAGCGTAGTCGAGGAACGCCTTGAACTTGATCTCGCGGTTGCACAGGATGTCCGGGTTGGGCGTGCGGCCGGCCTTGTACTCTTCGAGGAAGTGCTCGAAGACGTTGTCCCAGTACTCGGCTGCAAAGTTCACCGTGTGCAGCTTGATGCCGATGCGATCACACACGGCCTGGGCGTCGGCCAGATCGTCCATGGCAGTGCAGTATTCCGTTCCATCGTCTTCTTCCCAGTTCTTCATGAACAGGCCTTCCACCTGATACCCCTGCTCCATGAGCAGGAGGGCGGAGACCGAAGAATCCACGCCGCCGGACATGCCGACAATGACGCGTTTCTTTTCTGGATTGGAAAAGGCTGAATCAGACATAGGGGGTCGCTGGGTCGTCTGGAAAAGGACGCGATTCTAGCAGGGAGTCGGCGCCAAGGCTAAAAGCTATTCAATTGCGCACGACATCCAGGCTGTGGACGGGGCCGCGCAGGTAGTCGTCGATGCACTGCAGCACCAGCTCGCTGCGCCAACGTTGTGGCTGGGCGACCAGTTCTTCACGGGTCATCCACGGCGCGCCGACGATACCGGTGTCCAGTTCGCGTTCGGGGTAATGCTTGACCGCTTTGGCGGCGAAGCACACCCGTTGATAGGTCACGCCGTTGCTGGGCGCGGTGTACAGGTAGATGCCGACCACGCCGGTCAGCTCGACGTCCCAGCCGGTTTCTTCAAGGGTTTCGCGAATCGCGGCTTCGCGCAGGGTTTCGTTGGCCTCCAGATGGCCGGCGGGCTGATTGAGTACCCGTTTGTCGTTTTTCACTTCTTCGACGAACAGGAAGCGACCGTTGTCTTCGACGATGGTGGCGACGGTGATGTGGGGTTGCCAGGTCATGGTGGGGCTCTTTGTTGGGACGGGTGTGCGGGGATGATATGAACGCCGCTTGCCATGTGGCAGCGAATTCATTCGCGATGCGGTGGTGCGTCCGGGACATTTCGGCGGCTGATCGATTTTTCGCGAATGAATTCGCTCCCACAGTCTTGGCAGGTATGTGATTGTGGATACGGGGCGGCGTTGGTGCCACTGAAAAAGAAAGCCCCGGCACATGGCCGGGGCTTTCCTGTTGCGTTCGGCGGGGTGAGCCGCCGATCCGGCAAGCCTTACTTCAGCGCGTTGATCGCGTCGTTCAGGGTCTTGCTAGGACGCATGGCTTTGCTGGCCAGTTCTGGAGTGGCGAAGTAGTAGCCGCCGATGTCCAGTGGCTTGCCCTGTACGCCGTTCAGCTCGGCCACGATGGTGGCTTCGTTGTCGGTCAGGGTTTTTGCCAGCTGGGTGAACTTGGCTTGCAGTGCGGTATCTTCGGTCTGTGCCGCCAGAGCCTGAGCCCAGTAGGTGGCCAGGTAGAAGTGGCTGCCGCGGTTGTCGATGCCGCCAACCTTGCGCGATGGCGACTTGTTGTTGTCCAGGAACTGGCCGGTGGCCTTGTCCAGGGCAGTGGCAAGTACCAGTGCTTTCGGGTTGTTGTAGACGTTGCCCAGGTGCTCCAGGGACGCCGCTAGCGCCAGGAATTCACCCAGCGAGTCCCAGCGCAGGAAGTTTTCTTCATTGAGCTGCTGGACGTGCTTCGGAGCCGAACCGCCGGCGCCGGTTTCGAACAGACCGCCGCCGTTCATCAGCGGAACGATCGACAGCATCTTGGCGCTGGTGCCCAGTTCCATGATCGGGAACAGGTCGGTCAGGTAGTCACGCAGTACGTTACCGGTCACCGAGATGGTGTCCTTGCCGGCGCGGATGCGCTCCAGCGAGGTCTTCATCGCTTCGACTGGCGACTTGATGGTGATGTCCAGGCCGGTGGTGTCGTGATCTTTCAGGTATTTTTCGACCTTGCCGATCATCACGGCGTCGTGGGCGCGCGCTGGGTCCAGCCAGAAGATGGCCGGGGTGTTGCTCAGGCGCGAGCGGTTGACGGCCAGTTTGACCCAGTCCTGAATCGGCGCGTCCTTGGTCTGGCACATGCGCCAGATGTCGCCGACTTCAACGTTCTGCTCCATCAGCACCTGGCCTTTGTCGTCGGTCACGCGGACCACGCCATCGGTTTCGATCTGGAAGGTCTTGTTGTGCGAGCCGTACTCTTCGGCTTTCTGCGCCATCAGGCCAACGTTCGGTACGCTGCCCATGGTGGTCGGATCGAAGGCGCCGTGCTTCTTGCAGTCTTCGATGACAGCCTGGTAGATGGTGGCGTAGCAGCGATCCGGGATCAGTGCCTTGGCATCCTGCAGGACGCCGTCGTTGTTCCACATCTTGCCGGAATCACGAATCATCGCAGGCATCGAGGCGTCGACGATGACGTCGCTCGGTACGTGCAGGTTGGTGATGCCTTTGTCCGAGTTGACCATCGCCAGGGCAGGGCGGGTGGCGTAGACGGCTTTGACGTCGGCTTCGATCTGCGCCTGCTGGTCAGCCGGCAGATCCTTGATACGGGCGTACAGGTCGCCGATACCGTTGTTCAGGTTGAAGCCGATTTCCTTGAGGACTTCAGCGTGCTTGTTCAGTGCGTCCTGATAGTACTCGGCAACGATCTCGCCGAACATGATCGGGTCGGAGACCTTCATCATGGTGGCTTTCAGGTGAACGGAGAACAGAACGCCTTGCTTCTTGGCGTCTTCGATCTCTTTGGCAACGAAAGCGCGCAGGGCTTTCTTGCTCATGACCGCGCAGTCGATGACTTCACCGGCCAGTACCGAGGTCTTGTCCTTCAGTACGGTGGTGCTGCCGTCTTTGCCGATCAGCTCGATCTTCACGGCGCCGGCGGTTTCGATCAGCGAGGATTTTTCGCTGCCGTAGAAGTCGCCGTTGTCCATGTGGGCAACGTGGGATTTGGAGTCGGCAGCCCAGGCGCCCATCTTGTGCGGGTGCTTGCGCGCGTAGTTCTTCACCGAAAGCGGTGCGCGGCGATCAGAGTTGCCTTCGCGCAGAACCGGGTTCACGGCGCTGCCTTTTACCTTGTCGTAGCCAGCCCGGGCGGCCTTGTCTGCTTCGGTGACCACTTCATCCGGGTAGTCCGGAACATCGTAGCCCTTGGCTTGCAGTTCCTTGATCGCGGCCTTCAGTTGCGGAACCGAGGCGCTGATGTTCGGCAGCTTGATGATGTTGGCTTCCGGCGTGGTCGCCAGTTCACCCAGCTCTGCCAGATCGTCGGAAACCTTCTTGTCGCCCAGCTGCTCGGGGAAGCTGGCCAGAATACGGGCGGCGAGAGAGATGTCGCGGGTTTCAACGGTGATGTCGGCGGAGGCGGTGAAGGCTTCGATGATAGGAAGCAGTGAGTAGGTGGCGAGGGCAGGAGCTTCGTCGGTGAAGGTATAGATGATCTTCGAGCGGTTGGACATTTTCGGGATAACTCTCTTCTTTGCTGAGCGTACACAAAATTTCGAGATGCGCAGGGTAGGCACTTTCGCCCAAGGTATCGATGAGCCGAAAGTCGAGAATTTCGTCGCGTGATATGGGATACATCATCATCGAGCGTCAAGCAGTTGGACCGCGCAGGCGCTGTACGGAAAATGACTGCGGCTCGCCTAGCGACCTTCCGTACAGAGCCTGGCAATCCAGGCTACCGAGGGCTGAAAGTCTCGTATCAGATGGCTTGGCCCCCAATGACCCAATGGTCACCGGCGGCGAGTATACCACCGGTCCCGGCCATTAATACGATAGTAGTGTGAACGGTTTGCAAGGGCGTGGATCGATTCAGCGGTCCGAATTGCGCTTCGGAAAAATGCCGAATGGCGGCAATGCCGCGTACTACGGGGCCTGCGGCAACCTGACGCAGTTGTGGCTGGCGATGAGGCGTGGCGCATGCTCAGGTGGTGATTTTCGACTAAAGGAGCATTTTTTCCTGGCCCCCGGCAACTGAGCTACGCTCGATGCAGCGCGAATCTCCAGTCACAAAAACAAGCGGAGTCAAGCATGGGATACCAGAAGATCAAGGTGCCGGGCCAGGGCGAGAAGATCACGGTCAACGCCGATCATTCGCTCAATGTGCCGAACAATCCGATCATTCCCTATATAGAAGGCGATGGTATCGGCGTGGACATCAGCCCGGTGATGATCAAGGTGGTCGACGCAGCGGTGGCCAAGGCCTATGGCGGCCAGCGCAAGATCTCGTGGATGGAGGTCTACGCCGGCGAGAAGGCCACTCAGGTCTACGACCAGGACACCTGGCTGCCACAGGAGACCCTGGATGCCGTGCGCGACTACGTGGTGTCGATCAAGGGGCCGCTGACCACGCCGGTCGGTGGCGGCATCCGCTCGCTCAACGTGGCCCTGCGCCAACAGCTGGACCTTTATGTCTGCCTGCGGCCGGTGCGCTGGTTCGAAGGCGTGCCGAGCCCGGTGAAGAAGCCGGGTGACGTCGACATGACCATCTTCCGCGAGAACTCCGAAGACATTTACGCCGGCATCGAGTGGAAAGCCGGCTCTCCCGAAGCGACCAAGGTCATCAAGTTTCTGAAAGAAGAAATGGGCGTGACCAAGATCCGCTTCGACGAAAACTGCGGCATCGGCGTCAAGCCAGTCTCCCGCGAAGGTACCCGGCGTCTGGCGCGCAAGGCCCTGCAATATGTGGTCGACAATGACCGGTCCTCGCTGACCATCGTCCACAAAGGCAACATCATGAAATTCACCGAGGGCGCCTTCAAGGAATGGGCCTATGAGGTGGCGGCCGAGGAGTTCGGCGCGACGCTGCTCGATGGCGGCCCGTGGATGCAGTTCAAGAACCCGAGAAGCGGGCGCAACGTGATCGTCAAGGATGCCATCGCCGACGCCATGCTCCAGCAGATCCTGTTGCGGCCTGCCGAATACGACGTGATCGCCACGCTCAACCTTAACGGTGACTATCTGTCCGATGCGCTGGCGGCGGAAGTGGGCGGCATCGGCATCGCGCCGGGGGCCAACCTGTCCGACACCGTGGCAATGTTCGAGGCGACCCACGGCACCGCACCGAAATATGCCGGCAAGGACCAGGTCAACCCTGGTTCGCTGATCCTGTCCGCGGAGATGATGCTGCGGCACATGGGCTGGACCGAGGCGGCAGATCTGATCATCAAGGGCACCAACGGCGCCATTTCGGCGAAGACTGTGACCTATGATTTCGAGCGACTGATGGACGGAGCCAAATTACTGTCTTCGTCGGCCTTCGGTGATGCGCTGATTTCACACATGTAGTTTCGCAGGCGAAAAAAAACCGGTCAGTCCAGGGTGGGGGCTGACCGGTCTTTCAGGTCTCGCGCATGAACGGTCCGGCTCAGGCGTGATCTTTGCTGTGTTCGTGTTGCGTGTTTGGTTGCTGAACGTGCTCTTTATTGGCCGCAGGTTGCCCGCTGATCTTGACTGCGTGCATACCTTTGGGACCTTGGATGATTTCGAATTGAACCGGCTGACCAGCCTTGAGCGTCTTGTACCCGTCCATTTCGATCGCCGAGTAGTGCGCGAACAGGTCTTCGGACTTGCCGTCTTCAACGATGAAGCCATACCCCTTGGCGTTGTTAAACCACTTGACCTTACCGCTTAGCATAGTCACATCCCTCTGCAAAGGACTCCGATGGGAGTATCATCACCTCTCATCCGCCGGACCTAAAAAATTTTGGTTGACTGCGCGGACCCTTTTTACCCAATGTGGGTTCTATTGTTTGTAACACCGATTAGCCGATAGTCAAGGTCATGCGGCGGTCCAATCGATAACGTGCATGATCATGACCAATCTATTTAATTTCGTCCCCTGCGAACCTTCTTTACCATGCATGCAATGAGCAAGATTCGACTAACATTCAATCAGGATGACCCGCAGTCCCACGAGGACGAAGCGGCGGGCATCGCGGTGCAGGAAGCCAAGCCGACATTGCAGGTGCCACCGATGTACAAGGTGGTTTTGTTCAACGATGACTACACCCCGATGGACTTTGTCGTCGAAGTGCTCGAGGTGTTCTTCAATCTGAATAGAGAGCTGGCGACCAAGGTCATGCTGGCCGTCCATACAGAGGGACGGGCAGTGTGTGGATTGTTTACCCGCGACATCGCCGAGACCAAGGCAATGCAGGTCAACCAATACGCCAGGGAAAGCCAGCATCCGCTACTCTGTGAGATCGAGAAGGACGGTTAACGCCGGACACTTGGGTATGAGGTGAAGCTATGTTAAACCGTGAGCTCGAAGTCACCCTCAATTTGGCTTTCAAGGAGGCTCGCTCAAAACGTCATGAATTCATGACCGTCGAGCACCTGCTGCTGGCCCTATTGGACAATGAGGCCGCCGCGACTGTTCTGCGTGCCTGCGGCGCAAACCTCGAAAAACTCAAACACGACCTTCAGGAGTTCATCGACTCCACCACGCCGCTGATCCCTGTCCACGACGAAGATCGCGAAACCCAGCCAACCCTGGGCTTCCAGCGCGTGCTGCAGCGTGCCGTGTTCCATGTGCAGAGTTCCGGTAAGCGTGAAGTCACCGGCGCCAACGTGCTGGTGGCCATTTTCAGTGAACAGGAAAGCCAGGCAGTGTTTCTGCTGAAACAGCAGAGCGTTGCCCGTATCGATGTCGTCAACTATATCGCCCACGGCATCTCCAAAGTGCCGGGGCATGGCGAACACTCCGAAGGTGAGCAAGATATGCAGGACGATGAGGGCGGCGAGTCTTCTTCTTCAGGCAATCCTCTGGATGCCTATGCCAGCAACCTGAACGAACTGGCCCGTCAGGGTCGCATCGATCCTCTGGTCGGCCGCGAGCTGGAAGTCGAGCGTGTCGCTCAGATTCTCGCCCGTCGTCGCAAGAACAACCCGCTGCTGGTGGGCGAAGCCGGTGTCGGCAAGACCGCCATCGCCGAGGGCCTGGCCAAACGCATCGTCGACAGCCAGGTCCCGGATCTGCTCGCCAACAGCGTCGTCTACTCGCTGGACCTCGGTGCGCTGCTGGCAGGCACCAAGTACCGCGGCGATTTCGAAAAACGCTTCAAGGCGCTGCTCGGTGAGTTGAAAAAACGCCCTCATGCGATCCTGTTCATCGACGAAATCCACACCATCATCGGTGCGGGCGCGGCGTCGGGCGGGGTCATGGATGCGTCCAATCTGCTCAAGCCACTGCTATCGTCGGGTGATATTCGCTGCATCGGCTCGACCACCTTCCAGGAATTCCGTGGCATCTTCGAAAAAGACCGTGCCTTGGCGCGTCGCTTCCAGAAGGTCGATGTGACCGAGCCTTCGGTCGAAGACACCATCGGCATCCTGCGCGGGCTGAAAGGCCGTTTCGAGCAGCACCACAACATCGAATACAGCGATGAGGCGCTGCGTGCCGCTGCCGAACTGGCATCGCGCTACATCAATGACCGTCACATGCCGGACAAAGCCATCGACGTGATCGACGAGGCCGGTGCCTTCCAGCGTTTGCAGCCGGCCGATCAGCGCGTCAAGCGCATCGAGGTGGCTCAGGTCGAAGACATCGTCGCGAAGATCGCGCGGATTCCGCCAAAACACGTCAACAGCTCGGACAAGGAGCTGCTGCGTAACCTGGAGCGTGACCTCAAGCTGACCGTGTTCGGTCAGGATGCGGCCATCGATTCCCTGGCCACGGCGATCAAGCTGTCCCGTGCCGGTCTGAAGTCGCCGGACAAGCCGGTCGGTTCGTTCCTGTTCGCAGGTCCTACCGGCGTCGGCAAGACCGAAGCGGCGCGTCAGCTGGCCAAGGCGCTGGGTATCGAACTGGTTCGCTTCGACATGTCCGAGTACATGGAACGGCATACCGTGTCCCGTCTGATCGGTGCGCCTCCGGGCTACGTCGGTTTCGACCAGGGCGGCCTGCTCACCGAAGCCATCACCAAGCAACCGCATTGTGTGCTGCTGCTCGATGAAATCGAGAAGGCGCATCCGGAAGTCTTCAACCTGCTGCTGCAGGTCATGGACCACGGTACGCTGACCGACAACAACGGTCGCAAGGCGGATTTCCGCAACGTGATCGTGATCATGACCACCAACGCCGGTGCCGAAACGGCGGCGCGTGCTTCGATCGGCTTTACGCATCAGGATCACTCTTCCGATGCGATGGAAGTCATCAAGAAGAGCTTCACGCCGGAGTTCCGCAACCGTCTGGACACCATTATCCAGTTCGGTCGCCTCAGTCATGAGGTGATCAAGAGCGTGGTGGACAAGTTCCTCACCGAACTGCAGGCGCAACTGGAAGACAAGCGCGTGTTGCTGGAAGTGTCCGACGCGGCGCGCAGCTGGCTGGCGGAAGGCGGTTACGACGCACAGATGGGGGCTCGCCCGATGGCGCGTCTGATCCAGGACAAGATCAAGCGTCCGTTGGCCGAGGAGATTCTGTTCGGCGAACTGTCCGAGCATGGCGGTGTGGTACACATCGACTTCAAGGACGGCGAGATCACGTTCGAGTACGAAACGACGGCCGAACTGGCCTGACGTTTACCGCAAGACAGCAAAAAGGCGCCAATCGGCGCCTTTTTGCTGTCTGTAGGAGCGCGCTTGCCCGCGATTGCAATCTACCGGTTTCCAATGCGTTGGCTGGCACACCGCAATCGCGGGCAAGCGCGCTCCTGCAGGAGAGGCTCAATTCGCACCCACAAAAAAGCCCGGCATGTGCCGGGCTTTCTTGTCGAAACTGAATTAGCGAGCGCGGTAGGTGATGCGCCCTTTGCTCAGGTCGTACGGCGTCAGTTCAACGCGGACCTTGTCACCGGTCAGAATACGAATGTAGTTCTTGCGCATCTTGCCGGAGATGTGCGCGGTAACGACGTGCCCATTTTCCAACTCCACACGGAACATGGTGTTGGGCAGGGTGTCGACGACAGTGCCTTCCATTTCGAAGCTGTCTTCTTTCGACATGCAGTAAAGCCCTCGGTATCCAATGAATGGCCCGGTGCAAACGGCAGCCAGGCAAAAGCGGGCTGCATTGTGCCCGAAAAGTGGGGGTCAAGCCAAGGGCTTCAGTAAAGAGTGACCCATCTTTGGTTGGTCAGCAGCTCGATGGGGCGATATTGGGTCTTGTAGTTCATCTTTTTGCAGTTTTTTATCCAGTAACCCAGATACACCGCGTGGAGTTGCAGACGCGCCGCTTCAGCGATCTGCCAGAGGATGGCATAGCGCCCGAGGCTGCGGCGTTCTTCGGCCGGCTCATAAAAGGTGTATACCGCCGACAGGCCGTTGGGCAGCAGGTCCGTCACGGCGACGGCAAGCAACCGACCCTCGACGCGAAACTCGTAAAAGCGCGAGAAGGGCAGGTCGCGGACCAGAAAGGTCGAAAACTGATCGCGGCTGGGTGGGTACATGTCGCCGTCGGCATGGCGCTCTTCGATGTAACGCTGATAAAGATCGAAGTATTCCTCGCTGAAGTGAGGCTTGGTGCTGGTGACTTCGATATCGGCGTTTTTCTTGAAAATGCGTTTTTGCTGGCGATCCGGAGTGAACAGCCCTACAGGAATGCGCGCAGGCACGCAGGCACTGCAATTCTGGCAGTGCGGGCGGTAGAGATGATCGCCACTGCGGCGAAACCCCATGTCGGAGAGGTCGGCGTAGACCTGCACGTCCATCGGCTGGCTGGGATCGAGAAACAGCGTGGTGGCTTGTTCCTCGGGCAGGTAGCTGCAGGAGTGGGGTTGAGTGGCATAAAACTTAAGCCGCGCCAGCTCGGTCATGATCAACCCTCGAGAAAAACTTTAGCTAAGAGTGTATGTCAGGCGAGTCAAACTCGCCTAGGCAGCCAGTCGGCGCAGTTGACGGAATCCAGATGTTCGCGCAGGTATTCGGCGAACTGCTGGCGCGGAATCGAGCGGGCGCCGAGGCTGTGCAGATGGCGCGTGGGCATCTGACAGTCGATCAGGACAAAGCCCCAGGCCTTGAGGTGTTCGACCAGGGTCACGAAGCCGACCTTGGAGGCGTTGTCGGCACGGCTGAACATCGACTCGCCAAAGAACAGCTGGCCCATCGCCAGGCCATACAGGCCGCCGACCAGCGTATCGCCGTCCCACACCTCGACACTGTGGGCGAAGCCTCGCTCGTGCAACTGTATATAAGCCGCCTGCATCGAGCCGGTGATCCAGGTGCCGTCGGCGTAGTCCCGGGGAGCGGCGCAGGCTTGAATCACGGCGGGGAAATCCTGATCGAAGGTCACTCGATAGCGCTGCTGGCGCAAAACCTTGGCCAGGCTGCGCGACACATGCAGCTCGGCAGGGAACAGCACCGTACGCGGATCCGGCGACCACCAGAGAATCGGCTGGCCCTGTTGGTACCAGGGAAAACAGCCGTGACGGTAAGCGTGGATCAGGCGATCGGCCGACAGATCACCGCCGGCCGCCAGCAAGCCGTTGGGGTCGCGCATGGCCCGTTCCAGCGGTGGAAATTCGAAATTGTCGCGTTGTAACCAGGTCAGCATGGTGTCCAGACTTCACGAAAGGGGAGGGGAGCACGGGCCGCACTGCAACTCCGGGCGCGGAGCGCGGTCACACGCCGTTGATCGGTGGCGCATTTGCGCGATCCCCCACGGCTGGCCGTGGGGGCGTTCGCAGCGTTCGACAGATGTTCGGCGAAGAGAGGTCCGGGTGACAACAACGCGTCATAAGCCTTTGTCAGTAAAGAAAATGCGTGCTCAAATTGGCAGCTCTCGTTGTGGCTTGAAGAACTGCAAGGTCCACGCCAGACTAATCGTGGCGTGCAGCGTGCAAATCCGTACAATGCCCGATGTTGTTTAACCTCTTTTCAAGTCACCTGTCGAGCGTGCGTTCAACGTTGTTGTCGTCTCAAGGCCGTCAGGGATCTGTCAGGGATTGGTTCGGCACTATAACGTCAGTGCAGCTGCGCCAATGCGGTCGTTTATAGTCAACCATCAGATGTTCGCGCCAACGCGCAGGAATTGAAGCGTTTTGAAGAAATCCACCGCAGCACCCAGCCCCGTTCCGCTCTGGCGGCAGCACTTGCACTACCGACTCAAGGAAGGTGCGCTGATCGCATTCGGCGCCTTGTGCCTGTACCTGATGATGGCCTTGCTGACCTACGATCAGACCGATCCAGGCTGGAGCCACACCAGTAGCTCCATGCAAGTGCAGAACGCCGCGGGCCGTGCCGGCGCGTTCTGTGCCGACATCCTGTTCATGGTGCTGGGCTACTTCGCCTATATCTTCCCGCTGTTGCTGGCCGTCAAGGCCTGGCAGGTATTCCGCCAGCGCCATGATCCGTGGCAATGGAGTGGCTGGCTGTTCTCCTGGCGCATGATCGGCCTGGTCTTTCTGGTGCTGGCCGGTGCTGCGCTGGCGCATATTCACTTTCACTCGGCTTCGGGCCTGCCGGGATCGGCAGGCGGCGTGCTGGGCGAGGTGCTCGGCGATCTGGCGAAACGTGCGCTGAACGTGCAGGGCAGCACGCTGCTGTTCATCGCCCTGTTCCTGTTCGGCCTGACCGTGTTCACTGACCTGTCATGGTTCAAGGTGATGGACACCACCGGCAAGATCACTCTCGATCTTTTCGAGCTGTTCCAGGGCGCCATCAACCGTTGGTGGGCCGAGCGCAACGAGCGCAAGCAGATGGTCGCGCAACTGCGTGAAGTCGATCTGCGTGTGGAAGAAGTCGTCGCCCCGGTGGTGCCGGACCGTCGCGAGCAGGTCAAGGCCAAGGAGCGCATCATCGAGCGCGAACAGGCGCTCGCTCAGCACATGACCGCCCGTGAAACCCACGTCCCTGCCGTGATTGCCCCGGCCCCGGCGCGTCCGCCAGAGCCAAGCAAGCGAGTGCAGAAGGAAAAACAGGTGCCGCTGTTTGTCGACAGCGCGGTAGAAGGCACCTTGCCGCCGATCTCGATTCTGGATGTCGCGCAGAAAAAGGCACTCAACTACTCGCCGGAATCGCTGAATGCTGTCGGACATCTTCTGGAGATCAAACTCAAGGAGTTTGGCGTTGAAGTGTCGGTGGATTCGATCCACCCTGGCCCGGTCATTACCCGTTATGAAATTCAGCCGGCCGCTGGCGTGAAGGTCAGCCGCATTGCCAACCTGGCCAAGGACCTTGCGCGTTCGCTGGCGGTGACCAGCGTCCGTGTGGTCGAGGTGATTCCGGGCAAGACCACCGTCGGTATCGAGATTCCCAACGAAGACCGGCAGATCGTGCGCTTCTCCGAAGTGCTGTCGACTCCGGAATACGACGACGCCAAGTCGCCGGTCACCCTTGCTCTGGGCCACGACATCGGTGGCAAGCCGGTCATTACCGACCTGGCGAAGATGCCGCACCTGCTGGTCGCCGGTACCACCGGTTCCGGTAAGTCGGTGGGGGTCAACGCCATGATCCTGTCGATCCTGTTCAAGTCGGGCCCTGAAGACGCCAAGCTGATCATGATCGACCCGAAAATGCTTGAACTGTCGATCTATGAAGGCATTCCGCACCTGCTGTGTCCGGTGGTGACCGACATGAAGGACGCCGCCAACGCCCTGCGCTGGTCGGTGGCCGAGATGGAGCGTCGCTACAAGCTGATGGCGAAGATGGGCGTGCGTAACCTGTCGGGCTTCAACCACAAGATCAAGGAAGCCGAGGACGCCGGTACGCCGATCGCCGATCCGCTGTATCACCGTGAAAGCATCCACGATGAAGCGCCACTGCTGACCAAGCTGCCGACTATCGTGGTGGTGGTCGACGAATTCGCCGACATGATGATGATCGTCGGCAAGAAGGTTGAGGAACTGATCGCCCGTATCGCCCAGAAAGCCCGTGCTGCCGGTATTCACCTGATCCTCGCGACACAGCGTCCGTCGGTGGACGTGATCACCGGTCTGATCAAGGCGAACATCCCGACCCGTATGGCGTTCCAGGTGTCGAGCAAGATCGACTCCCGGACCATCATCGACCAGGGTGGCGCCGAACAACTGTTGGGGCACGGTGACATGCTGTACATGCCGCCGGGCACCAGCCTGCCGATCCGTGTCCATGGTGCGTTCGTCTCCGACGATGAAGTGCACCGGGTGGTTGAGGCATGGAAGCTGCGCGGCACGCCGCAATATAACGACGATATCCTCAATGGCGTCGAAGAGGCCGGCAGCGGCTTCGAAGGCGGCGGTGGTGGTGGCGGCGACGGTGAAGACAGCGAAACCGACGCGCTGTATGACGAGGCGGTCAATTTCGTGCTGGAAAGCCGTCGTGCATCGATCTCTGCGGTGCAGCGCAAGCTGAAGATCGGCTACAACCGTGCGGCACGGATGATCGAAGCCATGGAAATGGCCGGCGTCGTGACTGCCATGAACACCAATGGCTCGCGGGAAGTGATTGCGCCAGCCCCCATGCGTGACTGACACTGCGTTCGTCGCAAGTGACTGAATGGCGCCTTCTGGCGCCATTCAGCGTTAACTGAAATTCAAAGAGGACTCCCATGCGTCTTATCCGCATGTTGCTGGTATCTGCACTGGCTTTCACTGCTGCATCCGCCCACGCCGACAGCAAGGATGTCGCGCGTCTGACGCAGTTGCTGGAAAACTCGAAGACCCTGAGCGGCCGTTTCTCGCAACTGACGCTGGACGGCGGTGGCACCCAGTTGCAGGAAACCTCTGGCGAAATGACCCTGCAGCGTCCGGGCCTGTTCTACTGGCACACCGATGCACCGCAGGAACAACTGATGGTGTCCGACGGCAAGAAAGTCTCGCTGTGGGACCCGGATCTGGAGCAGGTCACCATCAAGACTCTGGATCAGCGTCTGACCCAGACCCCGGCGCTGCTGCTGTCCGGCGACGTGTCGAAAATCAGCGAAAGCTTCGACATCACCGCCAAGGAAGCCGGCGGCGTGGTCGACTTCGTGCTCAAGCCAAAGTCCAAGGACTCGTTGTTCGACAACCTGCGCCTGTCGTTCCGCAACGGCATGATCAACGACATGCAACTGATCGACAGCGTTGGCCAGCGCACCAATATCTTGTTTACCGGGGTCAAGGCCAACGAGCCTGTCGCGGCGAGCAAATTCCAGTTCCAGATTCCGAAAGGCGCTGACGTCATTCAGGAATAAGAGGTAAGAGCGTCGTTGATGGACCTGTTCAGCAGTGAGCCGATTGCCCAGCCGTTGGCCGCCCGTTTGCGGGCGACCAACCTGGATGAGTATGTCGGTCAGCAGCATCTGCTCGCCCACGGCAAGCCCCTGCGCGAAGCGCTGGAGCAGGGTGCGCTGCATTCAATGATCTTCTGGGGGCCGCCCGGCGTGGGCAAGACCACGCTGGCGCGCTTGCTGGCGAAAGTCTCCGACGCCCATTTCGAAACCGTGTCTGCGGTGCTGGCCGGGGTGAAGGAAATCCGTCAGGCCGTCGAAGTCGCCAAGCAACAGGCCGGTCAATACGGGCGTCGCACGATCCTGTTCGTCGACGAAGTACACCGCTTCAACAAATCCCAGCAGGATGCGTTTCTGCCCTACGTTGAAGACGGCACGCTGATCTTCATCGGCGCAACCACGGAAAACCCGTCGTTCGAGCTGAACAACGCTTTGCTGTCCCGGGCGCGTGTCTATGTGCTGAAAAGCCTCGACGAAGCTGCGCTGCGTCAGCTGGTTGACCGTGCCCTCACTGAAGAGCGAGGGCTGGGCAAGCGTCATCTGTCCCTCGGTGAAGAAAGCTTCAAGACCCTGCTGGCCGCCGCCGACGGCGATGGCCGGCGTATGCTCAACCTGTTGGAGAACGCAGCGGATCTTGCCGAGGACGACAGCGAAATCGGCCCCGAACTGCTGCAAAGCCTGCTCGGTGACAGCCGCCGGCGTTTCGACAAGGGCGGCGAGGCGTTCTACGACCAGATTTCCGCCCTGCACAAATCCATTCGCGGCTCCAACCCCGACGCGGCGCTGTACTGGTTCGCCCGCATGATCGACGGCGGCTGCGACCCGTTGTACCTGGCGCGGCGGGTGGTACGCATGGCCAGTGAAGACATCGGCAACGCCGACCCCCGTGCATTGCCGCTGTGCATGTCGGCCTGGGATGTTCAGGAGCGACTGGGCAGTCCGGAAGGCGAACTCGCGGTGGCCCAGGCCATCACGTACCTGGCCTGCGCGCCGAAGAGCAACGCGGTGTACATGGGCTTCAAGATGGCCATGCGCGACGCGGCCGAGCACGGTTCGCTGGAGGTGCCGCTGCATCTGCGCAACGCGCCGACCAAGCTGATGAAGCAGTTGGGCTATGGCGAAGAATACCGCTATGCCCACGACGAGCCGGACGCTTATGCCGCCGGCGAAGATTACTTCCCGGAAGAACTGGAACCTCGCCAGTACTACCAGCCGGTGCCCCGTGGTCTGGAGCTGAAAATCGGCGAAAAACTCAAACATCTGGCGGCCCTGGACCGCGCCAGCCCCCGTCAGCGGAGAAAAGAGTGATTCCAGTGATTCTTGCCGTGTCTGTCGGGGGCGTGGCTGGTACATTATTGCGCTTCGCCACCGCCAACTATGTTTCAGCGAACTGGCCGCGCCACTTCTATACCGCGACGCTGACGGTCAACCTGGTGGGCTGCCTGCTCATCGGTTTCCTGTACGGGCTGTTTCTGATCCGCCCGGAAGTGCCGGTCGAAGTGCGTGCCGGCCTGATCGTCGGCTTTTTGGGTGGCCTGACGACGTTTTCGTCCTTTTCACTGGACACGATCCGTCTGCTGGAAAGCGGCCAGGCGCCATTGGCGATTGGTTACGCTCTGATCAGCGTGCTGGGTGGGCTGCTCGCGACCTGGGCTGGCCTGTCACTGACTCGCATTTGATAGCCCCGATTTTGTACACACGAACTTAGTACACCCGAATTCAATAGACGAGAGAACGATATGCTCGATTCCAAACTGTTACGTACCCAGCTTCAGGACGTAGCGGATCGCCTGGCTTCCCGTGGTTTCACACTGGACGTGGCCCGCATCGAAGCGCTGGAAAACCAGCGCAAGACCGTGCAGACCCGCACTGAGCAGCTTCAGGCCGAGCGTAACGCCCGTTCCAAATCCATCGGCCAGGCCAAACAGCGCGGCGAAGACATCGCACCGTTGATGGCTGACATCGACCGCATGGCCGAAGAGCTGAGCAGCGGCAAGAAAGAGCTGGACGGCATTCAGTCCGAGCTCGACGCCATTTTCCTGAACGTGCCGAACCTGCCGCACGAGTCGGTGCCGGTCGGTGCTGATGAAGAAGAAAACGTTGAGGTGCGCAAGTGGGGCACTCCGGCGACCTTCGATTTCGAAGTCAAGGACCACGTCGCGCTGGGCGAAAAGTACGGCTGGCTGGATTTCGAAACCGCCGCCAAGCTGTCCGGCGCACGCTTCGCACTGCTGCGTGGCCCGATCGCCCGTCTGCACCGTGCCCTGGCGCAGTTCATGATCACCCTGCACATCAACGAGCATGGCTACGAAGAGGCTTACACCCCGTATCTGGTGCAGGCGCCTGCGTTGCAGGGCACTGGCCAGTTGCCGAAATTCGAAGAAGACCTGTTCAAGATCGGCCGCGACGGCGAAGCCGACCTGTACCTGATCCCGACCGCCGAAGTGTCGCTGACCAACATCGTCTCCGGTGAAATCCTCGATCCGAAACAGCTGCCGCTGAAATTCGTCGCCCACACCCCGTGCTTCCGCAGTGAGGCCGGTGCGTCGGGCCGCGACACTCGCGGCATGATCCGTCAGCACCAGTTCGACAAGGTCGAGATGGTGCAGATCGTCGAGCCGGAAAAATCCATGGAAGCCCTGGAAAGCCTGACCGGCAACGCCGAGCGCGTACTGCAATTGCTGGAGCTGCCATACCGCGTGCTGGCGCTGTGCACCGGCGACATGGGCTTCAGTGCCGTGAAGACCTACGACCTGGAAGTGTGGATTCCGAGCCAGGACAAATACCGCGAGATCTCGTCGTGCTCCAACTGCGGCGACTTCCAGGCGCGCCGCATGCAGGCACGCTGGCGCAACCCGGAAACCGGCAAGCCGGAACTGGTACACACCCTGAACGGCTCCGGCCTGGCCGTTGGCCGCACGCTGGTAGCCGTACTGGAAAACTACCAGCAGGCCGACGGTTCGATCCGCGTGCCGGAAGTGCTGAAACCGTGGATGGGCGGGATCGAGGTCATCGGCTAAATGGAATTCCTGCCGCTGTTCCACAAACTTCAGGGCGCCCGAGTGCTGGTTGTCGGCGGCGGCGAGATTGCCTTGCGCAAATCCCGCCTGCTGGCCGATGCCGGTGCGGTCCTTCGGGTGGTGGCACCCGAGATCGGAACAGAGCTGCGGGAACTGATCGACACCAGCAGCGGCGAGCAGTTGTTGCGTGGCTACAGCGAGGCTGATCTGCACGGTTGCGTGCTGGTTATCGCTGCCACCGACGACGAAGCGCTCAATGCCCAGGTGTCTGCCGACTCTCGCCAGCGTGGCGTGCCGGTCAACGTGGTGGATGCGCCTGCCCTGTGCAGCGTGATTTTCCCGGCCATTGTCGACCGTTCGCCGCTGGTGGTTGCAGTTTCCAGTGGCGGCGATGCGCCGGTCCTGGCGCGGTTGATCCGGGCCAAGCTGGAAACCTGGATTCCGCCGGCCTACGGCCAGTTGGCGGGGTTGGCGGCACGTTTTCGTCATCAGGTGAAAAACCTGTTCCCGAATGTCCAGCAGCGCCGGGCATTCTGGGAAGACGTCTTTCAGGGCCCCATCGCTGAACGGCAACTGGCCGGGCAGGGCGGCGAGGCCGAGCGTCTGTTGCAGGCGAAGATCGACGGTGATGCGCCGCAAGCGCCGGGTGAGGTGTATCTGGTGGGCGCAGGGCCGGGTGATCCGGATCTGCTGACCTTCCGTGCCCTGCGCCTGATGCAGCAGGCTGACGTCGTGCTGTATGACCGTCTGGTGGCGCCAGCAATTCTCGAACTGTGCCGCCGCGATGCCGACCGTGTATATGTCGGCAAGCAGCGCGCCGATCACGCCTTGCCGCAGGACCTGATCAACCAGCAGCTGGTGGTTTTGGCCAAGCAGGGCAAGCGCGTGCTGCGCCTCAAGGGTGGCGACCCGTTCATCTTTGGCCGAGGTGGTGAAGAAATCGAGGAACTGGCGGCTCACGGCATTCCGTTCCAGGTGGTGCCGGGCATCACGGCGGCCAGTGGTTGTGCGGCCTATGCCGGCATTCCGCTGACCCATCGTGATTACGCGCAGTCCGTACGTTTCGTCACCGGGCACCTGAAAGACGGCACCTCCGATTTGCCATGGCACGATCTGGTGTCACCGGCGCAGACCCTGGTGTTCTACATGGGCCTCATCGGTCTGCCGATCATCTGCAGTGAACTGGTCAAGCATGGCCGTTCTGCCGACACCCCGGCAGCGTTGATCCAGCAGGGCACCACGGCCAACCAGCGGGTTTTCACCGGCACCCTGGCCAACCTGCCGCAACTGGTGGCGGAGCATGAAGTGCATGCGCCGACGCTGGTGATCGTGGGGGAAGTGGTGACGCTGCGGGACAAACTGGCCTGGTTCGAAGGGGCCCAGGGCAGCGTTTGACCGGATATCCTGGATAGAAACGCAACGGTAGGAGCCGGCTTGCTGGCGAACGCGTCAGGTCATTCACCTTTCTGGTGACTGATCTGGCAGGTTCGCCAGCAAGCCGGCTCCTACAGCATGCGATGGCGGTTCCGGAGCCTGGGACTGTCAACCGTTCTGCAAAATCCCACGTCCGCTCAGGCGCCCACGATCATGCTCCCCGCTGAAATCCTGCTCAGGCCCTTTCGGTACCACGCCGGTCGGGTTGATGGTGCTGTGGCTGGCGTAGTAGTGGTTCTTGATGTGCTGGAAATCCACGGTATCGGCCACGCCTGACCACTGATACAACTCACGCAGCCAGTTGCTCAGGTTCGGGTAATCGGCGATCCGGCGCAGGTTGCACTTGAAGTGGCCATGGTACACCGCGTCGAAACGAATCAGCGTGGTGAACAGGCGGATGTCGGCTTCGGTCAGGTATTCACCCGTCAGATAGCGCTTCTCGCCCAGCAGTTCTTCGAGCGTATCGAGTTCGGCAAAGAGGTCGTCGAAGGCCTCTTCATAGGCACCTTGGGAGGTGGCGAAACCGGCACGATACACGCCATTGTTCACCGCCGGGTAGATGCGGTCGTTGAGCTGGTTGATCTGCGGACGCAGCGATTCGGGATACAGGTCCAGCGTGTTGCCGGTCAGGTGGTCGAACGCCGAGTTGAACATGCGGATGATTTCCGACGACTCGTTGCTGACGATGCGTTGCAGCTTCTTGTCCCACAACACCGGCACGGTGACGCGCCCGGTGTAGTCGGCGGTGTCGGCCAGATAGCGCTCGTACATGTAAGTGTGGCCGTCGAGCGGGTCGCCGCTGGAGCCGGTCTGTTTGTCGAAGGTCCAGCCGTGTTCGCGCATCAGCCAGCTGACCACGGACACATCGATCAGGTTTTCCAGACCCTTGAGCTTGCGCACGATCAGCGTGCGGTGGGCCCATGGGCAGGCCAGCGAGACGTAAAGGTGATAGCGACCGGCTTCAGCCTTGAAGCCGCCTTCACCGGAAGGACCCGGGCGACCATCGGCGGTCACCCAGTTGCGGCGTTGTGCCTGTTCACGCTGAAACGCCCCGTCTTTGCTGCTCTGATACCACTGGTCCTGCCAGCGTCCCTCTACGAGAAGGCCCATGTCTGACTCCAAAAAAGTGTGTACGTCTGTACGTTGGAGGTCAGTCTAAAGACAATCGTTCGAAGAAATAGCGCAAAGAGTCGGGGGTAATGATCGATTAAATCGATGTGTTACGTTTCGCCCAGTACTGCTCGGCCTTGGCAAAGGCTTCGGCGCGTGTCATTCCAAGGCCACGCAGGGCCAGGGCGATGGTCGAAATCAGCGCCAATTGCGGGTAGCTGTCCTGCTCTTCACCGCGCCAGATGGCGACGAGCTGCTGTGGATCGAGAGTGGCCGGTTTGACGTGGCGGCGCTCGGACAGCGCCGGCCACTCTTCGTCCCACGGTTGGCCGCCGGTGGTGCCGTACAGATGGCTGATGGTGTCCGGGTTGATTTCCACTTCGCCGCCGTCGCCCTTGATCACGATGGCGTGATCGCCCAGCAACGTGCTGGCATCACGGTGTACCGCCTGATAGCCAGGGTGGAAAATGCTTTGCAGGCCGCAGCAGGCATCCAGCGGATTGAGGATGCGCGCCAACGAATGGATCGGCGAGCGCAGCCCCAAGGTGTTGCGCAGGTCGATCATGCGCTGCAGTTGCGGCGCCCAGTCACCCAGCGGCATGAAGGCGATGTTGTGCTGTTGCAGCGCCTGATCCACCGCCTGCCAGTCGCGGCACAGCGGAATGCCCAGCAGATCCAGTAATTGCTCGCTGTACAGGCGCCCGGCCGTGTGGGCGCCGCCGCCGTGCAGAAACACCCGAATACCGTTCTGCGCCAGGCATTTGGCCGCCAGCAGATACCACGGCAGGTGGCGTTTCTTGCCAGCGTAGGTGGGCCAGTCGATATCGACGGTCATGGGCGGCGCGGTCAGGCGCTCACGCACGGCTTCGGTGAAACCGGCCAGCTCTTCGGCGCTCTCTTCCTTGTGCCGCAGCAGCATGAGGAAGGCACCCAACTGCGTGTCTTCGACCTTTTCATCGAGCAGCATGCCCATGGCTTCGCGGGCTTCCTCGCGGGTCATGTTGCGCGCGCCGCGCTTGCCCTTGCCAAGGATGCGCACGAACTGGGCGAACGGGTGCTCGGCTGGGGTTTCGGTGACGAGGGGGGCGAATTCGGTCATAAGCAATTGGTCGGCTTGGGCAGGCCCGCCAGCTTGGCGGCGAGTTTGGCGGGAGTGCCGTTGAACAGGCGGTTCAGGTGCAGGCTGTTGCCTTTCTCCGCGCCCAGTTTCTGCGCGGTGTATTTGACCAGCGGGCGGGTGGCCGGGGACAGCTGGAATTCGGCGTAGAACGCTCGCAGCAATTCGAGGATTTCCCAATGCTCGGCGGTCAGGGCGATATCTTCTTCAAGTGCCAGCGCCTCGGCGACGCTGTTCGACCAGTCGTTCAGGTCTTCCAGATAACCGTCCTTGTCCAGCGCGATGCTGGCGCCATCGACGATCAGTTGTTTCATAGCCATGAGTTGACCTTGTCGTACTGCAACGACAGCGCGACGAATTCGGGGTAATCGACACTCTGCGCCCAGTCCGGCACAGGCAGATTACGCGTTCTGGCGTCTTCATCGAGAACAAACAGCTTGAGCTGGCCGGCCTTGTCGTCCAGTTTCTGGCGAGCGGCCGTTGCCGGTGTCAGCGCATAGGTGGCGTCACCGCACAGCAAAAGCGCGTCGTTGCTGCCGAGCAGGCGCAGGCAGCTGCTCAGGCGCGAGTCGGCGAAGGGGGAGTGGGATAACACGTGCAAGGTCGACATCAGATCGTGATCACCTGGTCAAAACGGTCAATGAGCGCAGTGATGTCCTGATCGTTCAGGATCTGTAGCGGGTCGACGCTCAGCCCGGCCGGCTGCATGCCACGCTCGGC
Source organism: Pseudomonas sp. NPDC090208 (assembly GCF_044746785.1). Taxonomy (NCBI): domain Bacteria; kingdom Pseudomonadati; phylum Pseudomonadota; class Gammaproteobacteria; order Pseudomonadales; family Pseudomonadaceae; genus Pseudomonas; species Pseudomonas sp. NPDC090208. The sequence goes on along the minus strand of NZ_JBIVCU010000025.1, from coordinate 33,560 downwards.
CAGGCTGCTGCCGCAGGCGAACAGATCGTCCACACCGAACATCGACAGCGCTTGCAGATTGGCGGTCAGGTCTTTCTGCTGCAACTGGCTGGCTTGTTGCGCGGGCAGCAATTGCAGCACGCCATCGTCCATGAACAGCATGGCCAGCGGCAGATCGAATGCACCACCGGCCAGGGCGATATCGAGGGCCTCGCGAGCGCTCGGGCCGGACCAGGGTGACTGGCGGCTGATGATCAGCAATGACTTGGGCATTTCAAGGCCCTCCAAAACAGATCAGGCGGTCTGCGGCCTGCACCGCGTCGTGCAACTGGCCGAGGCCTGAAAGATCCCACGGCGCCGGCAGATTTGCCGCCGGACGGGAATAGCGCTGGGCTTCTTCTTCGTTCAGCACGCCGCGACGCAGGGCGGCGGCGATACACACCACGCCGTCCAACTGATTATCCGTGACGAACTTGCGCCATTGCGCAGCGACATCCAGCTCATCCTGCGGCGCAACGACGTTGGCCGAGGCACTGTGCACACCGTCCTGATAGAAGAACAGCCGCACGATTTCGTGGCCACCCGCCAGCACGGCCTGGGCGAACAGCAGCGCACGGCGCGACGAAGGCGCATGGGCGGGCGAATAGAGAGCGATGGCGAACTTCATGGAAGGCTCTGTAGCGAACGGGTAGGGGCAATGGCGCCAATGATAAAGAATTCACGAACGCGAGACAGCAAAAAGCCCGCCGAAGCGGGCTTTTTGTTGAAGCGTGACGGCGATCAGTCGTCGCGACCCATGATGCCGAAGATCTGCAACAGGCTGATGAACAGGTTGTAGATCGACACATACAGGCTGATGGTCGCCATGATGTAGTTACGCTCGCCGCCATGGATGATGGCGCTGGTCTGGAACAGGATGCACACCGACGAGAACAGCACGAAGCCGGCGCTGATCGCCAGTTGCAGGCCGCTGATCTGGAAGAACATGCTCGCCAGCACCGCCGCCAGCAGGACGAAGAAACCGGCGGTGATGAAACCACCGAGGAAGCTCATGTCCTTGCGGGTGATCAGCACGTAGGCCGAAAGACCACCGAACACCAGAGCGGTCATGGCAAACGCGGAAGAAACCACTTCTGCGCCGCCCTGCATGCCTAGGTAACGGTTGAGGATCGGGCCGAGGATGAAGCCCATGAAACCGGTCAGAGCGAACGCCGACACCAGACCCCACGCCGAATCGCGCAGCTTGTTGGTGAGGAAGAACAGACCGTAGAAACCGATCAGCACCACGAATACGTTCGGATAGCGCACGTGCATCTGCTGCGCCACGAATGCCATGATGCCGCTGAAAGCGAGGGTCAGGGCCAGAAGGCCGTAGGTGTTGCGCAGGACGCGGCTAACCTCTAGCTGCTCAGCCTGCACGCGGTTGTTGACTGCGTAATCCTGTTCGCGCATGGCGCTACTCCCGGTGGTTTGAAATCTCAAGTTGCAAAGATCATAACAGAGCCGTGATGGCACGCGAGCCGCAGAGTTTGACAGCTTGTTTCATTACGGTATTATGGCGCCCGCAACGCAATTGGAGGTGTGGCCGAGTGGTTTAAGGCAGCAGTCTTGAAAACTGCCGACTGTAACAGGTCCCTGAGTTCGAATCTCTGCGCCTCCGCCATATTTTGTACGTCAAAGCCCTGATTATTCAGGGTTTTTTCGTTTCTGGCGGTTGCCCCCTGTAGCTATCCCCATGCTGCCCAGGCATTCCAGCTCCCGTACTTGTCGCGCGCAATCATTGCGTACGACAGCATGTCGCTGCACAAGTGACGGCGGTCCGAAATGATCATGCAGCCGCTGGACGCTTCGATCATCGCCCCGCTTGAAAGCTACTCGTAAAGTTGACGCTGACCCGTGCTCCAATGGTGCCCGTTTCTTTTGGTACGCAATGTAGCCAGTCTTGTTGAGCCCGTCCTCCCATCACGATGAGGTCGCCGGAAGAAGGTTTGAACGTCATCGCGCGACCGCCTGAATACGGTTTGATCTGAAACCGGCGTGTGGCGCCCAAGGTCAACACCGGGACAACGCATTCGGGTCTACGACAGGATGGATAGTCGCGATGCCAGCCGGTGCTGTCTGCTTCGCTACGGTAGAGGTTCATCCAGACACCGTCATAGTCAACACCATAGTGTTCAGATAAGGAGGCGACCGCTTGCAGGATGCCTTGCTCTGTTACTTGTTGAAGGTCTGTGTATGCAGCGGTCAAGCGCGGCTCAAGAAAGTTCTTGTTGAACATCCGGCGCTCATGCTCTGCCCAGGGAACGCTTTTCAACATTTGCTCAAAGAGCAGGGCGGCACCGGACGCCCAACCTGGCACGATCTCGATCCAGGAATGCTCATCCAGTTCGATGCGTTTCGCAGTGCTGAACGATGTATCGACTGAAAATGCAGCGTTGTCATCGCCGAACAGATCATTCTGAACAAGCGACAGGCTCAAGGGTTGCGTGAGTGAATTCATGGTGTCACCCATTTCTAAAATATTTCCGACTCAGTTGGCTCTATGCCACAACTATTCGGTCGGTATCAGTTTCAGCTGATCCGTTCCCAGCAGCGTCTAATTCTTCTCCAGCCCGATCTGCCTGGCGCGTGCTTTCAATGCTTTCACTTCCGCCATGAGCGCGTCGTTCATGGCTACCAACGTACGAGCATCGCCTTTCAATCTTCTGATGTCTGCCCAGGCTTCATGCAGTTCATCCACCAGCATCAGGCATTGATGTTGATAGCTTTCGAGCTCGGTTGGGACGCCAAGGTCGAAAGGTGAGTCCTCGTGGGGTGGGATGGAATCAGACATGGGAAGCACCGTCAGGAGTACAGATGTTCTCCATAGCGTAATCTTTGATACTGGATGAATCAACAGTGTCTTGATCGTCGCGATCGGTGGTCTTTTCAACGTTCCGATGGGAACTGCAAAGGGCTAAGTAGTTTCGGGTGAATCGCCAGCGCGAATGGCTGTGGTGAACCAGACACGTCTGGTCTTGTTCCGTTCGCCAGTCCGCTGGCTTGGCTTAGTGGGCTGGTTTCTCGAATACATACGCAAACTTGTCGGTATGCCCCTTGATAGCCGGGTCGAATACCTTGAGTTGATGATTGTCTTCAGGGTTCGCCAGCACCTTGCTTTCGCCTTTGTAGACAAAGCCGGCTGCGAGCACTGCCTGCTTGGCTGCCGCAGGTTCGATGCGGTGTAGCGTATCGACTTGGGTAATCCCGGTTCCTGCAGCACCGGCATGATCAACCACGACAAAACGCCCGCCAGGTTTGAGCGCCTTGTAGACCTGTTTGCTGAATGCTGTGATGTCTACGCCGCCCAGGAAGGGAGTGGGCAGGTCATGCAGGTTTTGAGAGGTGAAGAACACATCCACCGGAGTGGGTAGAGAGAATGCCTTGAGGTCGATGGGGACGGCTTCGACTTTTCCCGACCCTTTCTCTGCCACCAACGCCTTCATGGCGTTTTCAGCCTTGGCGCCCGGAGCCACCAGCGGCGCTGGCCAGACATCAAGCACTTTACCTTTGGCCCCGACCACGCCCGAGAAGATGCGTGTCCAGTAACCTTCACCAGGGATGAAGTCCACCACCGTCTGCCCGGGTTTGATACCGGCGAACGAGGTGATTTCCGCGCCATGGCGGACGCTATCGATGGCTGTGTCGGCCTGCCGCGTCGGCGCTTTCATGGCTTCATCCACATACCGCTCGCCTGCTTGAATGGAGAGGGCTGAGCACGCCAGCGCAACCATCAGTACGGCTGGAATCAGTTTTCGCATTTCGTTGCTCCGAGACAGTGGAGGGCGGCCATGGGCGCCTGTGGTAGTCAGGTTAGCGTATGACGTAAAGTCCGCATTCCTGATAGAGAGCAAGCGCTTTTGTACGATGCCTTACCGACCGCTCTTGAACTCCACCCAACTTGCGAGCGCTTTCCAGGTCTCGCTCCTCAGTCGTTTCAAATCAGCGGCCACTCACCGATGGCTCGATACTGGCCCTTATGGGATTGATAAAGGATGAATCGGTCGGCATGAAGGAGAAATTCTGGCGGGCTATCCGCCTCGGGAACGGGGAGGCGATAGTCACGTGTCAGCGTCAGATGAGGTCGAAACTCTTTCTGATCTTGATCGTGGCCGAACGGCAACATGGCCTGTTCCAGCGCGTACGACAGCCGCATCAACTCCGGTGGTGGGTCCGCTGGGGCAAGCACCAAAGCGCCCGACCTGCGCCAGACCTCCAGGCGATCCAACTCTACGGTTAGCGACCTTCCAGGCACCGTGATGCTGGAAGCTGCATCGCAAATCTCGGCGATCCGAGCCGTATCAACAGCACCGAGGAAAAGCAGGGTGAGATGAAAGTTGGCCGCCGGTACCGGACGGCCAACACGCAGAGAAAGCGATGTCCGCCATTGGGAGATCGCCTTCCTCAGCGCGGGCGGGCAGCCAAGCGCAAAGAACAGTCGTGATTGTGATTCGTTGCCCAATGCTATTTTCCTCATTGTCTCAATGTGAAAGCTGTACATGTCTACGCCAGGCAGGAACGCCATGTCGCTGACCAACTCTCGTTCAAAAACGGCAGAAAGCAGCAAGCGACGGAGGGGAGTGCATGCACTCGCGGATCGCCGTTGGGGATACTCCGGCCCTGCTGGTACAATCGGGCCAGATGATGTAACCCCCGCCGAGATTTTGCATGAACCCAGAATTGACTGAAGAAGAAATGCGCCGCGCGCTTTTCGGTAACGTTGAGCCTGCACCGCAGGTCGCGGCTGCCGCGATACCGGAACCCGTTGCCGAAGTAGTGTTCGTGAAACCCGCGGCGCCGGCAGTGAAGAAAAAAGCGGCGAAGTCGTTCACGCCCCGACTGCGAGTCACGCTCCGTGTAGGCAATGAGTTTGAAGGCAAATCGTTTGAGCTGATTCACGAAGCCGACACTCTGAGCACGCTGCTTGCCGAGCAGGAGGCCACCAAGGCAGCCAGGAAGAAGTTTCGGTATGTAGAGGTGGTCTCCGTCAAATCGATGTAGCTGTTTCTTTCGGCCGTCTCACATGACCCGCGTCTGGCCTTTGGCCGTTCGTCTGGCACCTCCGAATGGCAGGCAATAAAAAACCCGCCGAAGCGGGTTCTTTGCCATCAAATCCATCCAACGTCCTGTCAGCAGCATTCCGAGCAATGGCAGATCATCCGTGATCTCCGAGGGACTTCCTGCTCCTCGGTTGATGGGATCCAATTTATGATTTCGCACCTTGCCCGTAAATGGCTGGTTTGCTCGTCGTTGTGTAAGCCTTTTCCTACAACGGTTGCTGCTTCGATTTGCCGCGCCAGATCATGAAGGGCTCAACGTGCGCCCCTGCGTTTCTGGAAGCATCAAAGATGCGATCAGCACTTAACGATAGCGATGGTGGACTGGGTGTGGATGATGACGCTCCCAATCTCTACGGCGTTCAGCTTCTCTGCGGGCTTGCTCCCTTCGCCAATGGGCTCGACGCATCTCTTCCTGGCGGGAGTGCCACCGACCATCGTGCCAGTAGCGGTCGCCCTGGGCCAGCAGTGGTCCGGACGTAGAAGTGTTCAGGCTGACCAGGGCAGGCCACGGGTTTTCTACGGGATGGGAGATGGCTTGGGTGGCTGGCTGAATCGCCGGCGCAGTTTCAGGGATGTGCTGCATCTGCACGGCGGATACGTTGCTCGCCACTGTGAGCGAGAAGAGACCAGCCAGCAGCAGTTGGGGGAAGTAGGATTTCATTCAGGGCAACCTCAGATTAACGATTGAAGGCATGAGTAACAGCCCAGAGAGCCTTCAGGCTCGGGCAGCAGCCAACTGACCTGATCAAATAGACCTGAGATAAAAGAAAAGTTCGGAAGGTGGCCTGATTGAATAGCCATATAAAACAATAATTTACATGGTCTTTACATCGAACTGACAGAAGCGGTGCCCGACAATGCGGAAGTTGTAGAGAGTCTTCCCCAGTCGGCTGAAGGCGAATGTCCAGTTTCGCCAACAGCAGGCGGGTAGATAGGAACATCAATCGGCATTAAAACGCCGTGTCCGTGTTTGCAGGTAGAAGACAAGCTACCGGTGGGCCTTTGAAGGGTATAACTGTTCGTTGACATGAGCGATCAGATAGTCGATCAGTACGCGTACTTTCGCAGGCAGGAAGCGCGTCGGGTGGTAGAGCAACCAGATCTCACCTTGATACTTGCCTGGATCCAGCTCCCACTCGGGCAAAACATGAAGAATTCTCCCGCTCTGCAGGGCGTCTCTGGCGATGAAATCTGGAAGATTGGCGATGCCCAAATCGTTCTCGGCTGCACTCAATCGCGCGCCAGCGTGATTGGCAATGTAGCGACCTTTGACCTGAACAGACTGCGTGCGATCTCCCTGTCTTAGCCTCCAGTGACTGTCATCGGGTGTTTCCCCCAGATACACGCACTGATGCTGCGCCAGGTCCGATGGTACGGTTGGGACGCCATGACGTTCCAAATACCCGGGTGACGCGCACAGCAGCCAACGAACCATTCCCAGCGGTCGCCCGGCCAGCCCTTGCGGCGGGCGATGGGTGAGACGAATCACGAGATCCACGTCATCCGCGAGAGGGTCGGCGTCGAGATCGTTGAATACCAGCTGCACATCAATCTGCGGGTAGCGATCCAGAAATGCCGGCACAAGCGGGTGCAATACGGTCCGCGCAAACTGTGTGGGCGCGCTCAGTCTGACCCGCCCTCGAGGTGAGGAGGCGAGCTCTCCCGCTACGTCCACTGCACTGTTGGCGGCTTCAAGCATTCGGGTGCAGTGGCGGTACACCTCCATCCCGGACTCGGTCGGACGAACCCGCCGTGTTGTGCGCTCCAGCAGCTGTGCGCCCAAGGATTGCTCCAGACGCTTGATCTGTCGGCTCACCGAGGAGGGCAGAGTACCGAGCTGGCGCGCCGCCTCCGAGAAATTACCCGCGTCGATGACGCGTACCAAAAGCGCCATGTCGGCCAGTGATTCATGTAGCTGGGCAGGGGTCATGAGCATTTCATCAGGGTCATTTGTGCAACCGCAGCATAACTGATGTGTCACCCGGATGCGTTGTCTTGCCCTGTGTGCGGTTCAATACTGCCCGCCTACACAAAGGGGCGTACCAATGATCAGCCGTAGTCAATCGTTATTCATCAGCGACGTCATGCTTCTAGCCGTAGCAGTGGTGTGGGGCACAAGCTATGGGGTCGTGAAATCCGCTCTGGTGTTTTACCCGGTATTGGGATTGCTGGCCCTGAGATTTGCAATCACCTTCATCATCCTGAGCCCGGCGCTGCGGCAGCTTGCTGGATTACCGCTGCGCGGATATCTGGGGCTGTTGAGCACGGGGTTGCTGCTACTGGCGATTTTCCTGAGCGAGACATTCGGGCTGCTTTACACCTCCGCCACAAACGCGGCATTTCTTATCAGCCTCTGTGTGATGCTCACGCCTTTGGTCGAGTGGTTCTGGCTGAAAAGAAAGCCCACCCAACAGGAGTGGTTGGCGGTGGGCATCTCCGTCATCGGTGCTGTACTGATGACCCAGCACGGTCAGTTCGAAGTGAACGCCGGTGATGCCCTGATATTGCTGGCTGCGTTGTGCAGGGCAGTGCAGGTCTGCCTGATCAAACGCGTCGTCCAGGCCCGCCAGATTCCCGCGTTGTCTGTGACTGCACTGCAGTCTGGGGTTGTTGCATCAGGCTGCATGCTGCTGACGTTTGTCACCATGCCTGCGCCGATGGAGAGCCTTGCCAAGGTCTCCGATCCCACGGCTTTTTGGGGCTACGTGGGCTACCTGGTCCTGGCATGTACGCTCTTCGCTTTTTTTGCCCAGAATTACGCGATAAAGCGGAGCAACCCTACAAGGGTCTCACTGCTGATGGGCAGCGAACCCATATTTGGCGGGATATTTGCCATGCTCTGGCTCAATGAGCCCATCACCGTTCAAAGCTGGATAGGGGGCATCTTGATTTTTTCATCGTGCATTCTTGCCAGTAAAAACTGGTCGTTCTTGCGGGCAAAGGCAGCGGCTCCCATTACTTGATAGCGCAGCACAGGAGATATGTGCAGTGGGGTGATCGCCGTGATATCGCCCCACTGGCCTTCCCTGGCTTGTGCGTCTTCAGGCAATGCTCGCGCCGCCATCGACCAACAGGGTAGAGCCTGTCGCGTAAGGCGTGCTGGCCAGATAGACAATGGCATTGGCGATGTCTTCGGGCTGGCCGACCACTTGCGCTGGCAAGCGTGCAGCGGCGCTGTCGTACATGGCCTGAGGGGCGTCGTCGGACAGCTTCGACCACAGCGGTGTGGCGATAAGGCCGGGGGAGACGGTGTTGACGCGCACCGGTGACAATTCCAGCGCCAGCCCGCGGGACAAGGCTTCCAGCGCCGCGTTGATCGCGCCTTGCAGCACCGACGCTTTGCTGGGGCGTACGCTGAGGAAGCCCGAGACAAACGTCAGCGAGCCACCTGCGTTGATCTGCACCGCCGCGGCCACGCGGTAGGCGCCCCAGAATTTGCTGTTCATCGCCGCATAGGCATCGTCGAGTGCCAGTGTGCGAACCGGGCCGCCGGGTGTCTGCGCCGCCGAAATCACTACATGGTCGAACGATCCGGCGGTCGCAAAATACTGGCTGACGGCAGCTTCGTCGGTGGTGTCGAGCACCACGGTCTGAATGCGGCCGTCGATGCTGGCAGCCACTGTATCCAGTCGGGACTGATTGCGTGAAGCGATGGTGACCTGCGCGCCGAGGCGGGCGAATGCGCTGGCAGTGGCGGCGCCGATGCCGGAGCTGCCGCCGATGATCAGAACCTTGGCTTGGGTGAAGTCTTTCATGGTGGTGTCCTTTCAGGTGGGGTGATTTCAGTGCGTAACGATCAGTTCGATGGTCAGGCCGGCAGCGAGGGTGACCCAGAGCTGACGATCCGTGCGGTCATCGCTGGCGCTGAGCTGGTAGGCGATGCCGTGGCCGTGCAGGCGATCGACTAGTGCGTCCCACTCGTCGAGACTGGCGACCCGCAGGGCGATGTGGTCGATGCGGGGGGCAACACGCATGGCCGGTGATCCGCCGGTGGCCTGGGTGAGATGGATCAGCGCTCGGCCTTCGTGATAAAGCCAGGCACCGGGTACGCCGAAGCTCGGGCGGGGCCCTGCGGTAAATCCCAGGACCTGGGTGAAGAAACCGACGGTCTGCGGCAGATCCGGGGTGACGATGTTGGCGTGGTCCAGATGCATGACGGTGTACCGATAAACGAATGAAGTGATCTCATTCTGCAAATCGGGCGTGCATTTGATAATTGAGCTTGTGCTTGATGGATTTTCAAAATATTTGGAAATGTCGGTGATGCAGCGCATTTCAAGGCGGCGTGAGCGACACCCCTGAAATCCCCATGGAACCCATCAGCCCCTGCCAGCCACTCAGCAGCAGGTTTCCATGGATGATTGCTCATGCCACTCCAGTTCCTTCCTTCCCGCGCGACCATGCAGCAACTGGGCGCTTCGATCATGGGCCGTCAGGGCGTGCGCCCACCGGACGAAGGGCCGAACGCCGGCGCCGAGTTACAGCCGTTGGGGCCGCGGCGCAATATCGGCATGTCGATCGGGGGCGGTGGCCGGGTCGAGCTGACCGACCGCTCGGAAGGGGGGCGCCTGGGCAATGAGCAGCGCCTGTTGGACGAAATCCTCAACAAGCCGGGTCAGTCGTTCGAGCGCTACCAGCGTGACGGCCGGCTGATCGACCGCCAGGGTTTTACCGTCAAGGCCGATGCCGCCGGTCATTCGGTCTACGCCTTTGTGTCGTCGCGGCCGCATCGCGCCGAGACCGGAGCGCAGCCTGTCGGTGTTTTCGACCGTACCCACCAGGGGCAGAAAAGCGGCATTTTCCAGAGCGCCGACGGCCAGGCGTGGACGCTGCATGACAAGCGGCTGTACCGTTTCGATGACGCCGGCAGCTGGCAGGCAGACGCTCTTCCTGAAGGGCACGACGGCAAGTTCAAGGCGCTGACGCAGAAGGGCGATGACGTCTTTGCCATGGACGAACAGGGCAGTGTCTGGCAACTGGGCGGCGCGACGCCTGCGCAGGTGCCGTTTGCCCATCCGGTCAGCGCAATTGCGGCGCAGGGCGAGCATTGGCTGGGTGTGGCTGCCCACGGCGACTCGTTTCATCTGCATGAGTCGGGGGCGAACGGACGCGCCACCGAGCTGACCGTTGGCGGCCGGCAGATCGGCGATGCCAAGGCCGACAAGCCGTCGGCGATTGGCCTGGCGGGGCGCCATCTGCTGATGATCGACGGTGGCGGGCGGCTGCACATCGGTGCGTTTCCCCATCGCAGCCAATGGCCGGCGCAACTGAATCTCAGGGCGCACGCGGCCGAACGTCTGGCCACCGAAGGCTTTGGGCAGATGACCTTCAGCGCACTGTTCAACGATCTGGAAGGCAACCTGCACGCACGCTTCAAGGACGGCCACGGCAAGGAGCACACGGCGCAGTGGAACCCGGCTCTGGGTGATTTCGAGTCGGGCTGGAACCTCAGTCAGTCGACCGCGGTGGTCAAGCAGAACGGCTTGCCGGCCATCACCCCCGATGCCCACGAGCGGATTCATCTGGACGGCGGCAGCGTCGCTCAGAAAGACGGGCAACTGCTGGTGCATGACCCGCGCACCGGAGCCTGGGGCAAGGGCTCGGAGGCAGACTTGCAAGACCTGCATCAAGGCAACGACGGCTTTGCGTATATCGTCAGCAAGGAGGGGGCGGTCAAGCGTCTGGCGGTGCAGGCGCAGGCCCTGTCGCGCACGCTCGGCAGCGGCCCGGACCTCACCGTCGGTCATGGCACCGAAGCCAAGGCCGGCGCGACCTTGCGCGGCGCCCACGATGTGGTGGCAGAAAAGCTCGCGGTGCTCAATGACGACCGTTACGTCACCCTCAGCGACGGCCACCTGCGTACCCACGATCAGCGGGGTACGGTGCAGGAGCTGCCGCCGTTGCCGGGGCTGGGAGACTACGAAACCCTGGGCATTCCCGATCCCCATGATGTCGATCAACGGCACATTCAGGATCTGAGCATCGCCGACGGCAATCTCTACGTACTCAAGGCCGGGACGTTATACCGCATGGACGCCGGGCACTGGCAGGGCGGCAAGCAGGGCGTGGGTGTCCATCATCAGGATCAGTCCGCCTGGACGCCGATTGATTTACCCGGCGGGGTGACGCCCGAGAGCATCCGCACTTCCACCCACGGTGAATTGCTGGTGCGCCACGGCGGGACCGAGCAACGGCTGGAAGCGGATGGCAGCCTGGGCGCGGCCACCGCCGACAACCCCAGATTGACGACCCAGCACGCGTTGCATGAGCGGCTGGCCGAGCGTGAGCAGACCCTGGGTAGTCTCGCCCGGCACGGCAACCTGAAAGTCGGCGCCAGCGTGTTTGGCCGCAACGGCATGGAAACGGTCAAGCCCAAGGAGGCAGCACCGACCTCCCTGCAATACGTGAAATCCCACGTGCGGCTCAAGGCGGCGCTGCAGAAGCCGTTCGACAAGGCCACCCACGCCATCAAAGGCCGACAGGGGCTGGCCGATGTCTACCAGCAGGAGGCAGATTTGCTGACACGGCTCGACCAGCGTCGCCGCCTGAACGCGACGGGCGTGCCGGCGATGGCGACGCACTTGGCGGAGATTCGTGGCAACGCGCGCTTCGCCATGAATCCCAAGGTCGAGTTGCTGACCGACGTCATTGAGCAGGTCTCGAAGAGCGTGACTGAGGACACCGAGCGCGTGTTGCGTTCACTGGCGCAGGATCACGGAGCGGTCGGCTCCAATGGTCAGGTCAACCCTGATTACCGGCCAGCCAAGCCGGTCGCCAATGACTTGCTGTTCAAGCTGGAACACTCGCTGGCGGCGTCTGGCGTTGCCGGCAGCGGGTTGAACCGTTTGCTCGGCGAGTTGCGCACGCAACGCTTTCAGGTAGGCCATCGCGACCCGCAAAAAGGGCGTGACGCTGGCGATCCGCAGGCGCTGGCCAAGGCGCGGCTGGCGCTGAATGCCGACGTGCTGTTTCAACTCAAGCAACAACTGGAACTGCTGAGCAGGGCGAGCCGCGAAGGCAACACCTCGGAAAGCCTGCTCGACGGCATGGCCAACACCCTGGAACAGACCTACGCCAAGGGCTATCTCGACGACCCGCTGCGCAAATACACCGACGCCGGTTTCCGCAGCCATCGCGAGCTGGAAGCCAGCTATGACGCGAGCAAGACCCTGCTCAAATACTTCCGCGACCCCAAGCATCCGCTGACGCAAAACCTGCGGGTCGGCATGGACGTCGCGCCGGCGCGCATAGGCGAAGAACTCACCACCGCGCTGCGTCAGCTCAAGCCACGGGAAAACCTGAAGATCAGCCGCAACTACGCTGGCAACGTCAACGGCGGGGTCAGCGGAGCGGTGACTGGGCCGGCCTATCTCGGCGGGCGTTTCAACCTTGAACCCGAGCGCACCTACGGCCTGACCTTCACCCGCTATGAGCGCGGACTCAAGGTGGCGATCAACCGCGACGGCGCCTTTGGTGGCGGCGGTAACGTTGGCTTTGGTGCCGGTATTGCCGATCATCAGGCACCCAAACAGGAAACTACTGCGAACCTGTTGCAGAACAGCAGTTGGTTCGGGATCAGCGCCGACCTGAAATACAAATACACGCAAAGCAACGCCATGAGCTTTTTCGTCCGCGACGAAGACATCGAGGCGTTCGTGCAAAACCTGGTAAGCACGCCGCTGCAAAAAAGCGGCGAAACCGAACGCGCGGTGACCGACCGTATGCACCCGTTGGACTTTCTCGATGACAGCACCGAGCAGGAACTGCGTACCGGGTCGAAACACAACGCCGACCTGGACCTCAACCTCGGTGCCGAATACCGGCTCAATGACGGGCAAATCGGCGCGCAACCGGTCAAAGGCTTCATGCGGTTTTCGGCGGGCGCGACCGGCAACGCCAACCTCGCCAGTTTCGAGCGCGAGCGGGTTCAGGGGCGCGGCTCCGATGGACTGCGTACGGACATCCGCACCGACAACCGTGTGCGTTTTCTGGAGAAGGGCGGCGTGACGGCCTATGCCCGCCTGTTCGATGCGGCGTTCAGTTCGCAGCCCAACCACGTGTTCATTTCCGGCGGCGTACCGCTGGGCGTGAGCGTCAACGTGGCGCTGGACAACAAGACCGGCAAGGCCTTCGACGTGCGCTTCAAGGACACCTTGCCGGTGCTGACGGCCGAAACCAAAGCGCTCGCCAGCTCACTGGAAAAGGCCTTCCCGCTGATTGCCGCGCCGGACTTGGCCGGCCAGAACGCGCGGCAGCAACTGGCTACGCTGGAGGGGGCCTACAACACGGCGGCGCCTGCGTCACCGCTGTCCAATGCGCAGTATTCGGCGCTGAACAGTTTGAGACAGACCCAGCGTCAGGATCAGGCGGCGCAACAGAACACCCGGCTGATGACGACCATGGATTTCATCACCAAGCAAAGCAACGTCAACCGCATCGACCACGCCAGTTACAGCAAGCGCGCCACCGACCCTGTGCGCCAGTGGCTGAGCGGCCACACAAACCCCGGCAACGCCGAGAAGGTCGCCGCGTTCATGGCCCAGGATGCGCAACTGAGCGGGTTGATCAAGGAACTGCAAAACCGCAACGGCGCCACGCGGGCCGAGATCAAGATGGAAGTGACTGACGATGCCAAGACACGGATCGATCGGGAAGCCATTGCCGGCAGCCTCAACGACGCGAGCCTGAAGCAGATTCTGGGCGATCCGCAGAACTTGCGGATCAAGAGCATTTCGGTATTCCGCAACGCCGGCAAGGAAGACGCTTTCACCCTGCCCGGGGTGTGGGTCAACTACCGCAGCGGCAGCAACCTGAGCGTCGAACGGCTGCGCGGCGAAATCACCTTCGACTACGCCCAGGGCCAGCATCAACCGGTGGGTTACAAGATGGAAGGGCAGATGACCGCCGAGCGCAACACACCGACGCTGACAGACCTGGCCGATGCCGCGAGAGGCGGCTACCGACCAACGTAAGGCAAACGCGATTCCTGTTGGACTTAACGATGATGAGGCGTCGCTTTTGTAGGCGCTGATTAGGCGATGGCAAAGCGTCGCTTTTGTAGGAGCGCGCTTGCCCGCGATAGCGTCGTGTCAGTCCCGGATATGCATCAGTCCCACCGCCATCGCGGGCAAGCGCGCTCCTACGGGTTCGGGGGACTCAGCGATGATGAGGCGTTGACTGTGTAGGAGTGAGCTTTCTCGCGATAGCGTCGTGTCAGTCCCAGATATGCTTCAGACCTACCGCCATCGCGAGCAAGCTCACTCCTACAGGTTATCCCCAACCCGCGCCGCTGACCGCTTCCTGCGCCAACGGATGCAGATCCGCGCCGTGATTGGCCGCCTGCAACGCCAGCAGCTCCTTTCTCATCCCCGGCGTCCAGAACATCTGGATATGGTTGCGCACGCCGAGCACGGCGGCTTGCGCGTCGGGCTCGGTGGCGAAGTACAGGGCGATCTGGTTGGCCATCTTGATCAGGTTGGCATCGCTCATCGACGCACCTCCGCTTTGCCTTCGGCCGCACGGGCATGGCGGCGTTCATCGAGCAGGCGTTGCTGCTCGTCGCTGAAGGCCTGGTAGCGTTTCTGCCATTCGGAAGGGTGATAGACCCGGCTGACTTCTACCGCCGTGACCTTGTATTCCGGGCAGTTGGTGGCCCAGTCGGAGTTGTCCGTGGTGATCACGTTGGCCCCCGATTCCGGGAAGTGGAACGTGGTGTAGACCACGCCCGGCGCCACCCGCTCGGTCACCCGCGCGCGCAGAACGGTCTGCCCGGCGCGGCTGCCGATACCGACCCAGTCGCCTTCGTTGATGCCCCGGCTTTCGGCGTCGGTCGGGTGGATTTCCAGACGGTCTTCCTCGTGCCAGGCAACGTTCTCGGTGCGCCGGGTCTGGGCGCCGACGTTGTACTGGCTGAGGATGCGGCCGGTGGTCAGCAGCAGCGGATAGCGGGTGTTGACCTTTTCCTCGGTCGGCACATAACCGGTGAGCATGAAGCGCCCCTTGCCGCGCACGAACTGCTCGATGTGCATGGTCGGCGTACCGTCCGGCGCTGCGGCGTTGCACGGCCATTGCAGGCTGCCATGGGCGTCCAGCGCGGCATAACTGACGTGGGTGAAGGTCGGCGTCAGGCTGGCGATTTCATCCATGATGTCCGACGGGTGCCGGTAATTCATCGGATAGCCCAGCGCATTGGCCAGCGCCACCGTGCCTTCCCAGTCGGCCTTGCCGCCCAGCGGATCCATGACCTTGCGTACCCGCGAGATACGCCGCTCGGCGTTGGTGAAGGTGCCGTCCTTCTCCAGGAACGATGCACCCGGCAGAAACACATGGGCGAACTTGGCGGTTTCGTTGAGGAAGATGTCCTGCACCACCACGCATTCCATAGACGACAGGGCGGCGGTGACGTGTTGCGTGTTCGGGTCGCTCTGGGCGATGTCCTCGCCCTGGCAGTACAGGCCCTTGAAGTTGCCTGCCAGCGCCGACTCGAACATGTTGGGAATGCGCAGGCCCGGATCGGGTTGCAGGGTGACGTTCCACGCCTGCTCGAACTGCGTGCGCACGACCTCGTTGGAGATGTGCCGGTAGCCGGGCAATTCGTGAGGGAAGGAGCCCATGTCGCAGGAGCCCTGCACGTTGTTCTGACCGCGCAGCGGGTTGACGCCGACGCCTTCGCGGCCAATGTTGCCGGTGGCCATGGCGAGGTTGGCGATGCCCATCACCGCCGTGCTGCCCTGGCTGTGTTCAGTGACGCCCAGGCCGTAATAGATCGCCGCGTTCTTGCCGCTGGCATACAGCCGGGCGGCGGCGCGAATATCGGCAGCGTTGACGCCGCAGATGAGTCCCAGCACTTCCGGCGAGTTTTCCGCACGGCTGACGAACTCGCTCCAGCGGGCGAAATCGTTGCCTTCGCAGCGGGCGTCGATAAACGCCTGATCGAGCAGGCCTTCGGTGACGATGACGTGGGCCAGAGCATTGAGCATGGCGACGTTGGTGCCGGGGCGCAGGGCCAGATGGATTTTTGCCCGGGCATGCACCGAATCCACCAGGTCGATGCGGCGCGGATCGATGACGATCAGTTGCGCGCCTTCACGCAGGCGGCGTTTGAGCTGCGAACCGAACACCGGGTGGGCATCGCTGGGGTTGGCGCCCATCACCAGAATCACGTCGGCCTGCATCACCGAGTCGAAACTCTGGGTGCCGGCGGACTCGCCCAGGGTTTGTTTCAGGCCATAGCCGGTCGGCGAATGGCAGACCCGCGCGCAGGTGTCGACGTTGTTGTTGCCAAACGCAGCACGCACCAGTTTCTGCACCAGATAGGTTTCTTCGTTGGTGCAGCGGCTGGAGGTGATGCCGCCGATGGAGTCGCGGCCATAGGTCTTCTGCAGGCGGCGGAATTCGCTGGCGGCGTAGGTCACCGCTTCATCCCAGCTGACTTCCTGCCACGGGTCGTTGATGTGCTTGCGGATCATCGGCTTGGTGATGCGATCCGGGTGGGTGGCGTAGCCCCAGGCAAAGCGGCCCTTCACGCAGGAGTGGCCATGGTTGGCCTGGCCGTTCTTGTCCGGGACCATGCGCACCAGTTGGTCGCCCTTCATCTCGGCGCGGAACGAGCAGCCCACGCCGCAGTAGGCGCAGGTGGTGATGACGCTACGTTCCGGCTGGCCCATTTCGACCACGCTCTTTTCCATCAGCGTGGCGGTGGGGCAGGCCTGCACACAGGCGCCGCAGGACACGCATTCGGAGTCGAGGAAGTTTTCGCCGCCGGCGGCCGCCACCCGCGAGTCGAAGCCGCGCCCGGTGATGGTCAGCGCGAACGTGCCCTGGGTTTCTTCACAGGCTCGCACGCAGCGGCTGCAAACGATGCACTTGCTCGGGTCGTATTCGAAGTAGGGGTTGGAGGTGTCTTTCTTGTCCGCCAGATGGTTCTCGCCGGCGTAGCCGTAACGCACTTCGCGCAGGCCGACCTGACCGGCCACGGTTTGCAGCTCGCAGTTGCCGTTGGCCGAGCAGGTCAGGCAATCGAGCGGGTGGTCGGAGATGTACAACTCCATGACATTGCGCCGCAGCGTGGCCAGTTTCGAGGTCTGGGTGTGGACGTTCATGCCTTCGCTGACCGGCGTGGTGCAGGACGCCGGGTAGCCGCGCATGCCGTCGATTTCCACCAGGCACATTCGGCACGAGCCGAACGCTTCCAGGCTGTCGCTGGCGCACAGTTTGGGAATGGTGGTGCCCATCAGGGCCGCGGCGCGCATCACCGAAGTGCCTTCCGGCACGCTGATGCTGCGGCCGTCGATGGTCAGCGTCACCTGAACGTCGCTCTGGCGAGCCGGGGTGCCCAGGTCCATGTCGGTTTTCGGATCGAAAATAGTGATCATTGCTCGGCCTCCGAGGCTTGCAGACCGAAGTCGGCGGGGAAGTGCTTGAGCGCGCTGGCGACCGGATAGGCAGTCATGCCGCCCAACGCACAGAGCGAACCGAACTGCAGGGTGTCGCACAGGTCCTTGAGGATGATTGCCTGCTCGTCACGACCGTGCTGGTCAGGCGCAGCCAGCAGGCGGTCGATGACCTCGACACCACGGGTCGAGCCGATCCGGCAGGGCGTGCATTTGCCGCAGGATTCTTCGGCGCAGAACTGCAAGGCGAAGCGCGCCATGTGCGCCATGTCCATCGTGTCGTCAGCCACTACCAAACCGCCATGGCCGAGCATTGCGCCGATGGCGGCGAAGGCTTCGTAATCCAGCGGCGTGTCGAACTGCTGCGGTGGCACCCAGGCGCCCAACGGCCCGCCGACCTGAACCGCTTTCAGTGGCCGACCGCTGGCAGTGCCGCCGCCGTAGTCTTCGACCAGCTCGCGCAGGGTCAGGCCGAAAGCCCGCTCGACCAGACCGCCGTGGCGAATATTGCCGGCCAACTGAAAAGGCATGGTGCCGGTCGAGCGGCCCATGCCGTAGTCGCGGTAAAACGGCGCGCCCTTGGCCAGAATCAGCGGCACCGAGGCCAAGGTCAGCACGTTATGCACCAGCGTCGGCTGGCCGAACAGGCCCTTCAGGGCAGGAATGGGCGGCTTGGCGCGAACCAGCCCGCGCTTGCCTTCGAGGGAGTCGAGCAGCGCGGTTTCCTCACCGCAGATATACGCCCCGGCGCCGACCCGCACTTCCAGATCGAAGGCCTGGCCGCTGCCGCAGACATCGGCGCCGAGATAACCCGCCGCGCGGGCGATGTTCAGCGCCTCATGCAGCGTGGCGATGGCTTGCGGGTATTCCGAGCGCACATAGATATAGCCGTAAGTCGCGCCGACGCTGAGGCCGGCGATGGTCATGCCTTCGATCAACAGGAAGGGGTCGCCTTCCATCAACATGCGGTCGGCGAAAGTGCCGGAGTCGCCTTCGTCAGCGTTGCAGACGATGTATTTCTGCGCGGCCTGAGTACCACGTACCGTGCGCCATTTGATCCCGGCGGGGAACGCCGCACCGCCGCGACCGCGCAGGCCGGAGTCGAACACCTCGGTGGCGGTCTGTTCGCCGCCGATGGCGATGGAGCGGGCCAGGCCTTCGAAACCGCCGTGGGCGCGGTAATCGTCCAGCGACAATGGCTGCGTGATCCCGGCGCGGGCGAACAGCAGGCGTTGCTGGCTTTTCAGATAAGGCAACTCTTCCACCAGCCCCAACGCCAGCGGATGGCTGACAGGATCGTTTTGCAGCGCATCGAGCAGACCGGGCACGTCGGCCTCGGTCAGCGGGCCGAAACCGATGCGCCCTTGCGGGCTGTCCACTTCCAGCAGCGGCTCCAGCCAGTACAGGCCGCGCGAACTGGTGTGGTGCAGATCCAGCGACAGATTGCGCTTTTGCGCCTCGCTGGCCAGCGCCACGGCAACCCGGTCGGCACCGACTGCGCGGGCCACCGAATCAATGGGTAAATAGAGACGCGTCATTGTGCGTCCTCCCGGCAGGCATCCAGCAGCGCATCCAGGCGCTTGGCGTCGAGTCGGGCATGCACCTGGCCGTCCAGCTCCAGCGCCGGTGAACAGGCACAGGCGCCGAGGCAATAAACAGGACGCAGGCTGATGTTGCCGTCGGCGCTGCTGCCGTGGTCGTCCAGTTGCAGACGCTCGCGCAATTGCGCCGCCAGTTGCTCGGCACCGCGACTCTGGCACGACTCTGCCCGACACAGACGCAGAATGTGCCGGGCCGGCGGCGCAGTACGAAAATCATGGTAGAAACTGATCACCCCGCGCACCTCGGCCTGGCTCTGATTGAGGGCGTGGGCGATTTCAGGGATGGCCGCGTCGGGGATATAACCCAGACCGTCCTGAATGCCATGCAGAATCGGCAGCAGTGCACCCGGGGAGCCTTTGTGGTGCTCCAGCAGGCGGTTGACCATAGGCAAAAGCGA
This sequence comes from Pseudomonas sp. NPDC090208, assembly GCF_044746785.1. Taxonomy (NCBI): domain Bacteria; kingdom Pseudomonadati; phylum Pseudomonadota; class Gammaproteobacteria; order Pseudomonadales; family Pseudomonadaceae; genus Pseudomonas; species Pseudomonas sp. NPDC090208. The sequence goes on along the minus strand of NZ_JBIVCU010000025.1, from coordinate 14,091 downwards.
CATCTCATCAGGCATACAGCATTCCTCACGGTCACGGACAAACCAGGCGGCTGTCGGTTGTCCGAAAGTGTCGGCTGCGGCGCAGGTACCACGTCACGGGCTCGTGGATTTTCAGGCCGAGGCCAGGGCACCCTTGTCGGGCATCTTGTTGTGCCCGGTGCGATCTTCGTCGCACCTTGGATCGGGCAGAAAGGGCAGCTTGGCACGCCGCATCCGGTTTGCTGGCACAAAAGCGACGTGGCCGGTTCTCTTTACGACTGCATAAAGCGTAGACGCTGGCAGCCAATGCTGGCGCCGTGGACCCGTGCCGCACGCAAGTGAATGTATTTGGTCGGAATTCCACCGCCGGGTCATGCCGCTGGTGTGAACGTTGCTAAGACCCCGTGGCAGGGTGCAACCATCACCGAATTTTGACGCCCGGCCACTTCTGCACCCCCACCCTCAGTCATGAATCAGGCGCCTCTGATCAGCGCGCCACGGAGCCCATCGTGAGTACCCTCTCGGAAATTGCAGCAAACCTGTTGAAACGTGAACGCATGACCGAGGAGGCCAACGCGAAAGCGGCCGTGCAGCACCCGATGGGCTGGGAACAACTGATGGCCCTGTCCAAGGAAAAGGACATCGAGAAGTGGCAGGCGACCCTGAGCGACATGATCGCCCACAACACCGGCAAGCGCGTGACCGTGATGCGCGTGATCGAGGGTGGGTTGTCTTGAGGTTGTAGCAGGCCGGCTTGCTGGCGGTGGTGATTTCATGGACGCCGCCGCCGGCAAGCCGGACGGCTACGAAAGACCTGAGAATTCTCGTGACTTTCCCGACAATTGGGATCGTGATGTAGGACATTTCTGAAAATTCAGCGATGCTTAGTGGATCAGCCCCTGAGCGCTTGTTCGATCCAAAGCTCCCGGCTAGTGTGCCCGCCGTCGCTGCAAACTCAGCGACCGGGTGTGGAAGCCCGCCATCGATCTAGGCGCATCAGCGTTCGTATCCTGTTGTCTACGTTTTGGCGTAGCGTCAGGTTTATGGTGGCTGTGCGCTGGGGCATCTTCGGGTGCGCCGGGTTCCTAGATCCCTGGTCTTCCACACCCTCGCACAGCCACCACCCATTCATGTGGAAGTGAATGCTGGCGGCTCCACTTAATTCTAGGGCCTAGCAAATGTTCAAAATCACTCCCAATCCCCCAGCCTCCAGATCCGTTTCAACCGCAAACGCCGGAGGTGCCGCATGACCCGTTTCATCCCCCTGAAAAGCAACAATTCCGCGTGCCCCGTCCTGCACATCGATACCGAAGCGCCGCTGGACTATCTCTACGCCAGCGCCGACCGCCGCATCCGCATGGCGCGCCAACTGCTGCAATGCCTGGACAGCGTCGAAGATCAGGAGGTCCGTTACCTCGCCAACTGCGCGCTGATGCTGCTCAGCGATGGCTGTGATGCGTTGGAGGCGGTGGAAGCGCATATTTCTCCGCCGCCCTCTTGCACGTTCATCTGAGTCCACTCAAACAGCCGCCAGCTTTCATGCTGGCGGTTTCGCTTTTGTGACTGCACGCACTAAATATTTCTCGATCTTGTAGGAAACGTCTGCGAATCAAGTCCTATCGGTCCTGTTCTCGCTCCACCCTCTGGAGTCAAAGTTTGAAATCCCGCATCGTCCGTCCCCTCTGAAAAAACCGACACATTCGTCGTCGATCCCCAGTCACTCTGACCACCATGCCATGGAGGCGCCGGGTGACTGCTGCCTGTCATGGATGCCCGCACATGCCTAGCTCGCCCCGTATTTTCTTCGACCACTCCCGCCACAAACTCTGGGTCCGCGACCTCGATGCGCCCCTCGACGTGCTGACCTTCACGGGCCAGGAGTGCCTGAGCAAACCCTTCAGCTACACCATCGAGTTCACCTCCGCGGTGCAAGACATCGTGGTGGAGCAGATCCTCGGGCAGCCCGCGCGTTTCAGCCTTTACGCCAAACCCAAGCCGCCGCCCTTCGTGTTCCCCGGCTACCCGGTGCCGGAGATCAAGCCGCTGCGCACGCTCAATGGCGTGATCACCGGCTTTCGCCGGCTGTCGGCGTCGAAGGACGAAGCGCGCTACGAAGTCACCCTTGAGCCGCGTCTGGCCTTGTTGAGTCGCGGCCAGCAATACCGCCTCTACCAGCACAAGTCGGTGCCGCAGATTGTCGAGCACGTGCTGCGTACCCGCCATGGTTTCAGGGGCCAGGACTTCTACTTCAACGTCATCCGCGAGTACCCGCGCCGCCAGCAGGTCATGCAGTACGACGAAAGCGACCTGGCGTTTATCACCCGTTTGCTCGCCGAGGTCGGCATCTGGTTCCGCTTCGTCAGTGACGAGCGGCTGGACATCGACGTGGTCGAGTTTCACGACGACCAGCGTCACTACCAGAACCTGCGCCCGCAACTGGCCATCCCGTGCCGTCCCCCCGGCGGCCTGAGCAACACCGACGAAGACGCCGTGTGGAGCCTGCAGACGCGGCACACGGTGGTCGAGAAGAACATCGCCTTTCGCGCCTACGACCCGCGCAACATCACGGCGCACCTGACCAGCGAAGTCGACCAGAGCCGCGGCACCTTCAGCGCCCACGGCACGATCCTGAGCAACGGCGCGACCACCACCTACGGCGAGGCCTATCACTACGCCGAGCACTACACCGTGCTGGGCGACAAATTCGATCAGGACGAAAAGCTCGAAAGCGAGAGCGGTTATTTCTATGCGCGCCTGCGCCACGAACGCTACCTCAACGACCAGACCCGCCTGAGCGGCACCAGCAACAGCGCGTCGCTGGCGCTGGCTCAGGTGCTGGACATCGAAGGCGCGCCCCAGGCGTTCCACCGCGGCACCGTGATCACCACCCTGACACTCACCGCCGCCCGCGACCGCAGCCTGACCGTCGAGTTCGAGGCCATTCCCTTCGCGGACCGGATCTGCTTCCGCCCGCCACTGCAGAAAAAACCACGCATCGCCGGCACGCTCCCGGCCCGCGTCACCAGCAACCGCGAATACGACCCCTACAGCCACATCGACCAGGAGGGCCGCTACAAGGTCAACTTCCTGTTCGACCGCGACAGTTGGACCACTGGCGAAGAAAGCCTGTGGCTTCGACTGGCTCGTCCGTATGCCGGTGAAAAATACGGCCTGCACCTGCCGCTGATCTGCGGCACCGAAGTGGCCGTGGCCTTTGAACAGGGCGACCCCGACCGCCCGTATATCGCCCACGCCCTGCACGACAACCAGCATCCGGACCACGTCACCCTGGCGCGCGAGGATTACCGCCGTAACGTCCTGCGCACCCCGGCCAACAACAAACTGCGCATGGAAGATTTGCGCGGCAAGGAGCACGTCAAGCTCAGCACCGAACACAGCGGCAAGAGTCAGCTCAATCTTGGGCATTTGGTGGACTCGAACAAGAAGAAGCGCGGTGAAGGTTTTGAGTTGCGCACGGATGGCTGGGGCGCGATTCGGGGTGGCAAGGGGCTGTTTATCAGCGCCGATGAACAACCGAAAGCGCAAGGCGACACGCTGAGCATGAATGCCGCGCTGGCGCAGTTGGAAGATGCCCTGAAGCTGGTCCAGACCCTGGCTCAAAGTGCGTCGTTATCGGGCTCACTCCCTGCCGATGAGGTTTCTCAACGCGCACTGAAAACCACACTGAACGGGCTCCGGAAAGCGGGCCTGTTGGCCTCGGCGCCTGATGGCATGGCACTGACCACGGGGGCCAGCCTGCAGCTGTCCGCCAAAGACAATCTCACAGCCACCGCAGGCAACAGCGCCGATATCACTGTACGCAAGCGATTCAGTGTGGCGGCCGGTGAAGCGATCAGTTTGTTCGCACAGCGACTCGGCCTGAAAATGTTTGCCGCCAAAGGCCCGGTAGACATCGAGGCGCAGGGGGACGCCATGCGCCTCAAAGCGAACAAAGATCTGAACCTGGACAGCGTCAACGGCGAGATCGTTCTCAATGCGAAGAACGGCATCACGCTGGTCAGCGGCGGCGCCTATATCAAGATCGCCAATGGTTGTGTCGAGATCGGCGCCCCCGACAAAGTCAATATCAAGAACGACAGTATCACCTGGGGCGGTTCGGCATCGCTGGACAAGGCACTCAAGCCCTGGAAGCAGGAAGACCCCAACTACCTGTACCCGATGCAGGGCAGCTTCCGTGTCATCGACAAGGACACGAATCAGCCTCAACCTTTTGTGCCCTACCGCATGACCTTGCCTGACGGCAGCGTCCTGGAGGGGGTGACCAACAGCGAAGGCATGACTGAGCGCGCTTATGGCTATGGTGCCGACCCGATCAGCCTTGAACCTGACCTCAAAAAAGAGAGCATCGACGACCGCGAAGAGGAGGAAGAGGAAGAAGAACTGGCCGAAGGCATCACCTTGCGCCTGGGCCTGTTTTTCGACGGCACCGGCAACAACATGGCCAACTCGGCGGCCACTGAACAGTGCCGGCGGGAAGACCTGGAGCTGTACAGCTCGGACGAGCTGGACAGCATCATGGAAGTGTGCAGAAACCGCGACTTTACCAAGTACGACGGTTCTGCTTTTACCCAGGCCCCGGACAACAGTTACGGCAACGCGCCGACCAACATTGCCTATCTGTATGAGCTGTATCCGGATAACTCCGCCAAACCAATGCAAGTAAAAGCGGAGACTGGCTATTTATCGACGTATGTAGAAGGCATCGGTACCCGCAGCGGTGGGCAAGATGCCGTGATGATCGGCCAGGCACTAGGGCGCGGAACCACGGGCGTCGTTGCTCGGGTCAAACAGGTCCCGGATTTGCTCAAAAAGCGCTTGAGCCTTTTTCAACAGATCAATCCCGGCAAGCGCATTCGCAAAGTTGAAGTCGACATCTTTGGCTTCAGTCGTGGTGCTGCGGCGGCCCGGCACTGTGCCAATGAATTTCTCAAACCAGGATGTGGCGTCTTCGCACAATTGCTGCAAGCAGGGCAATCCGGACTGCTCGACAGTTTCGACCCCGCGGTGGATGTCAGCCTCAACCTGATCGGCCTGTTCGACACCGTCGCAGCCATCTCGACACCGGAACAGGGCGACCTCTCGCCCGCCAACGCCGCCAATGCCGGCGTCAACCTCTACCTACCGCCGCGTTGCGCCCGCCAGGTTATCCAGTTGGAGGCTCGCGACGAGCACCGGCTCAACTTTGCCCTCAACGATGTGCTGAGCAACCACCTGCGGGTCAGTCTGCCCGGTGTGCATTCAAATATTGGTGGCGGCTACCTGCCAAATGCCCAAGAGCGGTTGTGGCTGACCCAACCTGTGCGTATCACCCTGCCTGAAGGGAAACAGCCGGACACTCATCCACAGTGGGCAATCACGGTGGCCGAGGCCGAGGCCCTGAAAGCTGGTGGCCTGGCCGAGAAAGGCGTGATCGAAGCCAAGGCCTGGCCAGCGGCGATACGGCCATTCCGCGACAACAAAGAACAGCATTACTGGCTGACGGTGGTGCTTGAACGGCCAGTGCGCCATGAGCTGTCTCTGATCGCATTACGGGTGATGCGCGAGCTGGGCACGCGCTTCGACATTCCGTTTGAGGAAATAAATGACCGAGATGAGCGATTCAGGCTGCACTCGGAGTTGCAACCCATCGCCGAGGCAATCCTGAAACAGGTTCTGGCCGGTTCTGCGGTACTCCTTGAGCCAGAGCAAGAGCGCCTGCTACGGGCTCACTACATTCATCAGTCGGCCCACTGGACACCTACCAAATCCTTGATGCTGAACAAACCGGCTCCGGGCAAACGCCGCATCGTTCACCCCGATCAGCCGCAGAAGGGCTATCCGCAATGAAGCGGTTGATGCTGCTGCTCGCGTTGCTGCTTGGCCTGAGCGCCTGCACCAGTGACGCTGACGCGCCGTCACGCCCCAGGTTGCCGTATCCGGCTTGGTACATCGGTCTCGCCGCGCCCATGCACATGGAAGTGTGGGTCGAGACCATTGACGTGCTCGATCAGCAGGGCCTGCCGTTTTTCCACGTTTTCGGCGGTGTCGCCAGTTACACCGGCAAGGTCGAGGGCTGGCACAACGGCGTCGGGAAAATGAAGCCCCTCTATGGCGTTGACTTGCCAGAACGGATCTTTCTGCGTTGGCAGTCGCTGGTCGAACCCCAGGTCTACAAGCTGCGCCTGCATATCCCGCAATGGGTACGCGACGAAATGGTCAAGCCGCATCGGGTGTATTGCCAGGGCTCCAAAGAGTGGATCGACGACTACCGGGAAATGATCACCCTGGGCATGGCCCCTGGCGGCATCGTCAAGGTCTGGCTGGGCGGGGCCTGCATCGGCTTCAAGGAGGTTGGCCGTTATCAGGCGGCCATCGAGCCACGCGGCCCTTTTCTGAATAACCGGGGCCTGTATTACCGCGCCCCCAGTCCGGCCGCCCAAGCCTGGATCAAGGAACACGGTATTCCCTATGGCAGCTGGTAATGCGACCGCGTTTTCACAAGTGGGAATCAAACCCGCCGCAAACCCAGTACTCAGTCAGCAGGCATGGAGCCATGCCGAACTCTATGGAGCTTGAACGATGAGCGAAGACACCACCCCTCTGGCAGTCAACCGACTGGGCAAGGACGCGCCCGTTGTCGATGTACAGCGCTCAGCGCTGCGCTGTTACTTCCGCCCGGAAACTGAAGAGTTTGTTTTTCTCGCCGGCAAGGAGGCGGGAGAGTTTGAAACCCATTGGCGAGGCATGGCCGATGGCATGGACAAGTTTCATCAGGCGCAGGCGAACTATTCAAGTGCACTGAAGCACTACGATGAGTGCGCCAAGGCGGCAGTTTCCTCGCGGCAGATGGAAAAGAGCCTTACAGCCATCGACAGCGCCGAAACCGAGTTGGAAAAGGCGCGCGAGGAAATCAAGGAAAAACTGGCGGGTTCTGCCAGTGGTTTTGGTTACGACAACGTCGTCGAGCTAATTCCAATGGTCGCGCAGGTTGGGGCCAGGCGTATGCCCTACGCCTACGTGAAACAGAGTTACTTTACCGAGGCTGAATCCAAGCGCCGTCTGCACAATGTTTCTCTTCGCCCGGGGGGCGGTAAGGGTGGCGGCAGGAGTGGCCAGAACAGCTTTCTCAGCCGAGACGAAAGCGGCAAGTTGCTGGTATCCACCAGCAAACTTACCGAGCAGCTCACGGCGCTGGAGTGGCCGAAGATCAAGCTGGAGTTGAAAGACATATTGGATTGGACCGGATCGGATTTCGACCCGGAAGATCTCAAGATAGACGCCACTCTGTTTGAGTGGGCTGTAAGCTGGAATGACAGCCTGCTCGGCAAAAAGAAACTGACCGACAACGTCGATGTGTCAGGGGCTGCGCAATTCATGCGTTTCACAGCCAACCTCGGTGCTAATGCCGAGTTCGACGTAGAGAAAGGTGCGGCAGCTTTCAAAGGTGAAGCCCAGGCCACTCTGACGCTGGCCTCCGGTTATGCGGACATCAAAGGTTACGTGCCGGATCGATTCGGTTGGCCACTGACGCTGCAGGCTCGCAGCGGCAAAACCATGGATCTGGGCCTGTTGCGTATATGCCTTGCAGGTGAGACCTCTGGCTTCCTCGGTGCCTCACTGCAGCTCGAAGCCCAGTTACAGGTCATGGTTAAAGGTGATGAACAAATCATCACCGGCCAATCGGGCGCGAAGCCGCGCTTCCGTACGCGCAAGGACAAAGGCCGAGACTTCTTCCAAGCCATGGAAGCTCAGGATCAAGGCACGACCATCACCGCCGGTGGATTTGCAGGCGCCAAGGTGGAGATCCTTGGTAAAAGCACCCTGCAATGGCTCAAGCCTGCACCTCCACCGGACAGCCCCGACGCGGCACCGTCCAACAGACATCCGGACGCCGGAGGCTATGTCGACTTCGCCACCATCGGTTCCAGCATTGCTGGCATGGCCGGTATCGGCGCGGGTGGGAAGTTCTTCTGCACCTTTCTCAACGGCAAGTTCTGCCTGCATGTAGCGGCCAGTCTTTGTGTGGGGGTAGGGGCTAAAGGCGGGTTTATTGCTGAGGTGGGTGCAAAAGATATTATTGAATTTGGAAGATGGATAATTTATCAGCTGTATTTGAATAATTATGGAATACTTGAGTATGTCAATGAAGATGCCTTTAGAACGTATTATCAATATTGTGCTCTGAAAGTTATTGCAGGAAAAGAAATAGCCTATCAAGGTGCTGAGTGGGCGATGGACGCACCGAAAGATGTCGCGCGAATGCTTAAAGCCCTAATAGATGACTTGGAAAACAAAAAAACAAATGGCACCAACGGATCTGAGGCGCGTAACCAAATCGCCAACGTCATCATCGAACAAAAGCAAGACTTATTGACTTACACCCCAGAGACAAAAGGGATTTTTTTGTATTTATTAACACGTCATGGAATGATTGATCATATCGACTTAGCTAACCGCTCTTGGGTAGGTGATATCTATCATCGACGTAAAGAAGCAATAATATTGATATTAAACAGTATTCAGACCCAGTCGGAATGGCGCAAGGTCATGTGCCGTATGACAGTCGATGGTTCCAAGTTGCCGGGCAATTCTGAGAAAGTGTCCGAGGACCAGAAAGAGCACTTGATACGCTTCTTGCAAGAAGGGCGCAATCGCGATGTCGAACTGCGCGATATACGCAATGGGTTGGCGAATATATACAATGGATTGAAAATAGAGCCTGCCTTGGGGTATGCGCTGTCAATGAATAATACTTATTACTACCAGCTCAACTGTGATGCCAATCCGCATTATCCTGTGCGTTGCGATTTTGGCGACCTTGCCGAATCAAGCAACAAAATTGTTTAAAGGTACATGAAACGTGAACAAGCATGCACTGAAATTTACGCTATGTCTGGCCTTGGTGTTGCAAGGCTGTGAAAATAAAGAAGGTCTGAAAAATTCCAATTCGAATAATATTGCAGTAAATGAATTGCAGTCATTCATCACAAAGTTGAAGTCGGACTTGGTATTTGTTGAGGGTGGCGAGTTTTTAATGGGGGATTTTGGTCTGGAACATGCCCCTGAGCGGCTACCCTATGACATGAAAAAACATAGCAGGCCACTGCACAGAGTCGAGTTGGGCAGCTATTCAATTAGTAGGTACAAGGTTTCTAATTCTGAGTTTCAGTTCTATCTCAAAGCCAATTCGCTTAAGTTAAGGGAAAAAGGTACGTCTCCAAAATCTGAATGGGATCAGATGAACAGCCTTCCCAATACTCCCGCTCATGTCGATTGGTATGAATCGGAAAGCTATTGCAACTGGCTGGCAAAGGTGACAGATCTTCCGTTTGCGCTACCTACAGAGGCTCAGTGGGAATATGCGGCTCGTAGCCGAGGACAGTTTTTGATGGTTGCTACCGATGACGGCACGTATAAGGCAGAACCATACGATCTGGTGACTGAGAATTACTACCCCAAAGGTATAAACATCTCAAGCAGCGGAAATAAAATTGAATTCGGCAAAAAAATGGGGTGGTCGACTGATGATGTATCGCCTTTGCCGATCGACATGTTTCCACCTAGCCCATTGGGGCTCTACTCCATGACAGACAATGGCTATGAATGGGTCAAGGATTGGTACGATCCAGAATATTACGCGTACTCACCGTTGAAAGATCCACAGGGACCAGAGAAACCCGTTATTAAAGACCTATTTGGTCGCTATACCAAGGTACTGCGTGGCCAAAGCAGCGCTGATCCCTATTGGGGTGGAGGCGCTAACGTATTCAGGAGAAAAATGGACCCTTTGGGCAGCATTGTCAAAAGTGGTGAACCTTTTCTTCACGATAAAACCGCGCGCTGTGTCGTTAATAGCTCGACACCGATAGGCCAATAAAAATGCTGTAGAGCCATCTTCAGCACGGCGGTGCCAATTCTAACATTCCTGCTGAGCAGGTATTTTAAATCGTTTCAAAGGAGCTTCGACGATGAGAGTGTTTTCTTTAATCAAATACATTTTTCTATTTTTGGGTATTGTTACCCTGGTGATCACGGCAGTGACGTACCAAGGAAGGAATGATTTTCTGGATAGCGCACTGCCTGCTGAAGGCATTGTCGTGTCTTTTCAAGTCAAAAGATCGGACGGTTCTACTTATTACAACCCTGTAGTGGAATTTGCCGACCGCGACGGTGAGAAACGTAGTTTTGTATCTTCCACCGGGAGCAATCCGCCTGCCTATAAAAAAGGAGAGTCTGTCGATGTGCTCTATGCTCCCCACGCTCCAGAGGAGGCAACGATCAATAGCTTTTTCGAGTTATGGGGTGGCGTCGTAATTTCGGCCATACTGGGCACCGTCTTTTCTTCCGTCGGCGCGCTGATGTTTCTGATGGCACGCTTCAAGCGCAAAAGGAAAGAGCAGTTGATGAAAATCGGAGTTACGGTCGGTGCACAATTGCAATCTGTCGAACGTAATGGCCGCTTTTCCATGAATGGACGCAATCCGTACATTATTACTTGCCAGTGGACCAACCCTGAAACCTACGCCATTCACAGGTTTGAAAGTGAAAACATCTGGTTCGATCCTTCTGAATACATCACTCGTGAAACCATCGATGTCTATGTCAAACCTGGCAATTTGAGGGTGTATTACGTCGATGTTTCATTTCTGCCGGAAGTGGCGAGTTGATTAGCTGATTTCACATTTTATGTTCAGGTGATGTTTATGGAACCCGTTATTCGTGCGGGCGACAAACTGTCGTCCGGTGGTGTCGTCATTTCCGGTACCGGCAATGTTGTCATTAATGGTGCTGCGGTGGCCTGTGTCGGTGACCCGGTGGTGTGTCCGATTCTGGGCCACGGGTTAAATGCAGTAGCCGAGGGGGATCCGGATTCTAACTACTTGGGCCGGGCTTTTGCGCTGGATGGTCATCGGTGCTTGTGCGGCTGTACGCTGATCACGTCGCTGCCGAAGGTCGGGAGGGAGTGACATGCCTGTCGATCTTGATGCCCTGCCTGAAAAATTGTTGCCGCCGGATCCTCCGCGACTGGCGCGTTGGGTTTTTGTCGTTCTGCTCTGTGCGCTGTTGGGTGGCGCCCTGGCTTTCCTGTTCTGGCCGGGCGAGCGCTGGCGCCTGTCGGCCTGGTTCTGGAGTTGTGTACTGATCCTGCCTGCGGTTTCCGGCCTGATGCTCTTTGCCCTGCGGCAACTGGCTTATGAGAAAAACCGGGACTATGCCGACAGCTGGAATGCCAGCCAGGAAAAGTATGAGCAGTTGCTGATTCAACAAGGGCAGCAGGCTGTCGCGATTCTGGCCAGTGCCTACTGCTCGCCGACAGGTTCCACACAGATTGCACAAACGCTGCGCAACGGCAGCCGCCCGCTGCAGGCTCTTGACCATCAAGAGCTGGCATTCGACGGGCAGCCGCTGGACAAGACTGAGCAGCCCAACTGGAAAGCGCGGTGCGAAGCCCGTTTACGGGCGGACCTTCAGCAGTTGCTGGCAGGTATTACGCCGGATCTGCAGCGTTGTGCCGACGATGCCGCGTTGCAGGTTCGTATCAGGCACAACGCGGTCTTCGGTAATGACGAGATTGAGGCGTTATGGCGCTCCTGCCGCGGTGACCAAACGCTCGCCGATCAGCTTACGTTTGCCTCCGAAGATGACGGCCTTCTCTGGCTGGATGCCTGGCTGGACAGCCCCTTGCCAGCCCGACCGATATTGTCGGTGCAGTTCGACGCATTGCTGATGCCGGTGGCCGGTCAGGCGGAATCGGCCTCGGCGGTGCTGCTGGCCCCTGCGCAGTGGAGCGCTGAAAAAGACCTGCCCGCCCTGGCATTGGTGCATCGCCCCGTGCAGGTATCCGAGGCAAAAACGGCGATCCAGCGGGCGCTGCTTTGGGGGCAGGTCCCGCCCACCAGCAACGATTTCCACATTTGGCACAGCCAGTTGTCCTCCGAGTTTCTGGCCGAAGTCAGCGTTGATCTGCACGCGCTTGAACGCTCGCCTGACGGTGCTCACTGGTCTTCGATGGACGGGTTTGGCGTGCCGAAGTGTGCGGTCGGCAACATGGCCTTGGTCGTCGCCAGCGAGCAGGCGAAAGCCGAACGCAGGGCCCAGTTGGTGCTGCTGCGTGATAGCTGCGTGCAGGCTTGCGTGATTCAGCCGGTTTGAACATTAAAAGGGATTGATTGTGAAGAAGAACCGAATCTCCATCTGGATATTGATCGTCTGTCTGGCGCTGATCGGCGGGTTATTGATCTGGGTCGACAACCCGGTGATCCGCGAAAAAACCGAGGTTGAGCAATGGAAGTGGTCGATGTTCCTGTGCGCCGGGCTCTTGCTGCTGTGCGTACTCAATGGCGCCGACCGCTGGATGATCAATGTGCTGGGAGATATGGAGCTTCTCTCTCGCTGGCGGAGCAAGTCGGCTGTTCCTGTACCCGGTGTGACCGAACCCATAACGCCCGACAAGCTCAGCACCCTTCGATCCGAGCTGAGGCAGATCCACGGCCCGTTCTGGCGCCGCAAATTCCGCCTGCTCCTGGTGTTCGGCGAGCCTGAACAGATCAAGGCCCTGGCTCCTGACCTGCCTGAAAGCAAATGGCTGGAAGGCGAAGGGCTGGTATTGATCTGGGGCGGCAGCGTGCAAGGAATGCCAGATAAATCGCTGTTTGAGCAATGGCAATCCCTCTGCCGCTGGCGCGCCCTCGACGGTGTGGTCTGGGCCTTGAACGAAACCCAGAGCCGTGACGCGTCCGCCATGACTCAGGGCGTGCGTCACTTGCGTGAATTGGCTCGCAAGCTGCGCTGGCAGTTGCCGTTGCATGTCTGGCAGGTGACGCCGGGGCAGTGGTCGCAGAGCGGTCGCAAGACGCAGCCGGTGGGGTGTGTGCTGCCGTCGCCGCCGACCGCGAAAGCCCTGAGCGAGGCGCTGGAGGGGCTGGTTCAGCCAATGAGCGAGATGGGCTGGGCGCAGATGCAGGGGCAGGAGCATCACGATTTTCTGCTGCGGTTATCCCGCGATTTGGCTGCCGAGGGCATTGCCCGTTGGGCGCAGGCGCTGACGCCGTTGTTCGGGCGTTTTGTGCCGGGGGTGACGTTGCGCGGCTTGTGGTTCGGCGAGCCAGTGGCGCCGACGATAAAGGCCGCGGGCGAGGCGTCGTCGTTCTGGCTGATGGACACGGCGTGGCTGGGGATTCTGGGGGACAAGCCCGGTCGCACCCGGCGGATCGGCTGGCCGCCGACGCGCATCGCCTATGTGGCGATGATCAGTCTGGCGGCGCTGTGGGGCGCCGGTTTGTTGCTCTCGTTTGTCAGCAACCGCGCGCAGGTGCTGGAGATTCAGAGCCATCTGGCGGCGGTGCAGCCGGACGGCAATCAGCAGCAACAGGTGTTCGCGTTGCATGAGTTGATGCGCGAACTGGGGCGTCTGGACCATCGCGCAAAGAACGGCGAGCCGTGGTACCTGCGTTTCGGCCTGAGCCAGAATCAGGCGACGATGGATGCGCTGTGGCCGCGCTATGTCGAGGCCAATCAGCGGCTGATGCGCGACCCAGCGGCAGCCAATTTGCAACGGCATCTGGCGGCGTTGGTTGCCTTGCCGCCGGACAGCCCTGAACGCAATGAGCGCGCGCCAGCGGCCTATGAGCAGTTGAAGGCCTATCTGATGATGGCTCGACCGGAGAAGGTCGATGCGGCTTTTCTGAGCAAGGTGTTATTGGAGGCCGAGCCCGAGCGCGACGGCGTTCCATCCATGCTCTGGGCCACGCTGTCAGCGCCGATGTGGCAGTTTTACGCCGAACAGTTGAAAGACCATCCCGAGTGGCGCATCGAGGTCGACCCACAATTGCTGGCTCAGGCGCGGCAGGTGCTGATCGGCCAGATGGGCCGGCGCAATGCCGAAACCAGCCTCTACCGTCAGGTGCTGGATACGGCCGCATCGCATTATTCACCGCTGGACTTGCAGGACCTGCTCGGCGAGACCGATGCCTGGGCGCTGTTTTCCACCACCGCCGGGGTGCCCGGCGTGTTCACCCGCCAGGCCTGGGAAGGCCATGTGCGTCAGGCGATCGACGACATCGCCGAGGCGCGCCGCGAAAAGATCGACTGGGTGCTCAGTGATCGTGAAGG